>NZ_CP014841.1:3312500-3912500 GCF_001641285.1 Dyella thiooxydans | reverse complement strand
GGGTACGGTGATCCGGATCAGGCGCTGCGCCGTGTGCAGCGAAAAGTCGACGGTCGCTTCGCTGTCGCCCCCCGGTTCCCAGGAAAAGCAGAATGAGCGCCGTGCGCGGCCGACACGGATCTCGATCGGCACGCCGACGTTCGGCCCGTAGGCACCGCCCTTGATCACCAGCTTGAATGCCTTGGGCAACGGTTCGGCCAGGGATATGTCGATCGTCTTGCCGATACTCCAGCGACCGCCAGACTCCGGCATGGACACGCCGAGCACCCGCCGGACAAAGGCCGGATAGCGCAATTTGCCGAAGTCGATGCCATCGTGGAAGGTCGACTCGTGGTCGTCCTCTTCCAGCGTGAACGAATAGCTGCGGCGGAACCGGCTACGCCCGTGCAGCAGCGGGCGTGCCAGGCTCCTGACGGCCTCCCGCAGCAGCACCGTGCCGAACGGCTCCGGTTGCAACGCGGCCATGTAACCGCATTCGACCAGGTTCTTCTCCCACTCGGCGCGGCAGTAGGCATCGGAGAATTTGTAGGCGAGCGAGCGCTGATCCGCGCACACGGCGGCGACGAACGCTTCATCGCCGGCCAGGATCCGCTCCACGGTGCGGCGTGCCTCGACCAGGCTGTCGACCCGGCCGTGCGTTATCTCCGGCGTCATCCGACCCAGCAACGAGTCGGCGAAGTACACCACCGGCATGCCGTTGATCGCCGCTTCCACGGGCGAATAGTGCACGTGCCGGAGCTCGGTGGAGTGGTAGTACAGCACCGCGCAGTCGCGGTAGAGCCGTGCAAGCTCCGCGTCGGAGACGAAGCCCAGCACGCAGGGATCGTCCACGGGTACATCCTGCGCACCGATGATGTAGTGCGGCAGATCGCCGAAGTCGCGCTTGAAGGCCCGGTAGACGTCGGCGTAATAGGGATTGGTCACGCAGTTGGGGCAGACGAACAGGATGTGCTTGTCTGTCCCCGTGTAGGAGTCGGCCGTATCCCAGAACGAGTCGGGCACGCCGATCGGCAGGGTGACCGCCCGGTTGGCGAACAGCGAGACCTCACATTCCTGCAGTTGCTCGTATCCCTGCGCAAACCAGAAGCGCTCGCCGAGCTCGCCGAGATCCGCGAGGATCTCCGGCCCATGCATCACCTGGAGGACCTCGGTATAGGTCTTCGTGTTGTCCAGACCGAACGCCCGGAACATGATCTGGCCTTCGAACTTGTCCACGGCCTCCCTGACCTGCACCCCATAAGGGATGACATAGGCCGTCGCGAAGTACCGGTTGATCAACGCGACGATGTCGTCGGGCCATCGGTCTTCATAGAAGTTGAAGGCGTTGAGGCGGTCGAGCACCCGCCTTGGCAGCGACAGGCTCGCGTCATAGCGATGGTCCACCAGGTTGCTGCGGAAGCTGCTGGACTCCGGGATCACCTTGGGCGTGAAGACCTCGAAGCCCAGGTCGCACAGGAGCCGGGCTTCGTACGGCATCAGCGTCTTGTGGTTGAGCAGCCAGAGGACGCGCTTGTTCTTGGCCCGCATAAAGACCTAACCCGCTTGGAATCTGCCCTAGTCTGCCCGAACGGCGGGGCGAATGACTCGATGGGCGGGATGTCCGGCAGGCTCACCCTGGACACCGGCAAACATCGCGCGCAGCTCTGAGGCCGGTCCGACACCAACGCTGGTATCGCCCCAGGAGGCCATGACACCGGTGAAGTAGGCTGACGCCTCGAGCAACGGCCTGACCCGGGCAGACATCTCGACCATGCTGATGACTTCCTCGGCATAGTTACTTGCAGTAAACGTCTTGGCAGCCCAGTCGCGACTCCGCTTCCCGAGCGTGGCCCGCAGGTCATGGCTGGCCCCCAGGCGCTCCAGCGCGCATCGAAGCGATGCGACCTCATCCTGCGGAGCAACCTTGGTAACCAACTCGTCGGGCAACTCCCGATAGAACCCGGTATCGGTAACCACGATGGCCTTGCCATGCAACATGGCCTCGATCGCCGATGCCGAGGCCGCTTCGAGGCTCGGCCAGCGCAGGCAGCAAACGACATCGGCCTCCTGGAACGCCCTTGCCAGGCCGATATCGTCGACCTCGCCACTGATTCGCAGCCTTACGCCGCAACTTCTCGCCAAGGCCGACAGCTCGCGCACCATCGAACTGCGAACGGGCCCAACGAGCCGATATACAGCGCGGCCACGAAGCGCGGGACTTGCGCCGATGGCGCTAATGACGCTGGCCGCGCGTTTGTTCGTGTTGACGTACCCCACGGTCAGGATATTCAGCATGCCCAGGTCGTCGCTATCGCCGGGTTCCTCAAGCTGGGCATCGACCGGCAGGAAATCGTAGGCGAGGGGTACGACCCGGACCGGGCCCGAGCAGGCCTTTTTGATTCGACCTACGTCCCAGCTGCTATGGGTGATGACCCCGCTGGCCATCGAGCAGATCCATTCGGTCATCGGCGCTGCTTCCCACGTCAACTCCATGAACATGGGGCGGGTCGCAAGCTCGAAAAACGTCTCGGCTACCTTGTCTCCGTACCAGTGCCGCAGAATTTTCCCGGCCTGCGCGCGCCGCTTCGCGGCCCATCCGTTGAACAGGTGCCCGAGATAGTAATCGTGCAGGCAGACCACACCAGGGCACCGGAGAAGCCATTCCACGCAGCCTCGGTGGAATAAGGCGTTGTCGCCAATCTGGTAAAGGACCAGATCCGCTCGCGAGGTCGCCGCGCGGACGGCCGATTGATCGTTCCAGGCAATAGGCACCTGGCCGAAATCATGGGCCTCGTCCCCGTACAATTCCTCGTCTTCGCTCCTCACCACGGCGACATCGTGGCCGAGTCTGAGCAGCTCCCGCGTGATGAGGCGAGCCACACGGCCGATCGCCGATGCCTTCAACACCGGCGTGAACATCACGATCTTCATTGCAGCAATGCCTCGATGGTCTGGGGCCAGTCGGCGCCGAAGCTGATCCAGTGTTCCCTCGCCGCATTGCCACAGATCCGCGCCAGCGCCCGGTCCTGCCACAGGGCCGACATCGCGTCACCGAGGGACGCGGCGTGGGGTTTGGCAACCAGTCCGGTGTCCTTGTCGCGAACCAGGCCCAGCACGCCACCGCTATCGGTGGTCGTGATCAGTGCCTTGCCCGCCGTCGCCGCCTCCATGGTGACGTAGCCTAGCGAGTCCTCGTCGAACGGGAGGTAGGCCACGGCCAATGCCCCATTGACGTAGCCGGCGTAGGTTTCGCGGGGAAGGAAGCGCAGATCGAGCTGCACCCGATCCTGCAGGCCAAGGCGCTCCACGGTCTCGACCAGCCGCCGGGCGTCGGCCGGCGTGTCCGGGGGACCGGCGATCACCAACTTCACGCCAGGATCTGCGTGGCACAGGGCTTCGAGCAGGAGGTGCTGGCGCTTCATGTCGTTGATGCGCCCGCCGGCAAAGATGTACTCGCCTGGAGGACCACCGGTGAAGAGGTGTGGATCGTTGATCGGTGGCAGCAGCAGCCCGGCATCGAATCCGTTGTAGCGGGCCAGGCGATCGCGGGTGACTTCGGAGTTGGTGAAGATGCGCCGGCTCTCGCGGAAACTCTCGTCGTCCGCATGGCGGATCAGGGCGCGCAATTCGTCTCCCTGCTCGCCGGCAGGCAGGTTGGTCTGGCCGGCGTCGAAAAGATCGTAGGCCTGCCGGTACTGGTGCAACAGCCACAGCGTCTTGTGCGGATGGCGAATCAGGTAGGCCGGAAACTTCAGGGCGATCACCCGATCGACATTGAACAGTTCCAGTGCACGCACCATCAGCATCTGCGATGGGATACGCGTCGCCGGTTCCCATTGGAACGGGATACGCAGGATTTCCGATTCGTGTCCGGCGGCCACCAGGTTCCGCTGCAGGTGGACGGCCAGCTCCTCGGCGCCACCCCAGACGAACGGTGCCATGTTGTTCACGACGAGGACCTTCACGCCAGCAGCCTCTGCAACACATGCGACCAGGAGATATTGAGCTCGACCAGCCTGGCCTGCGCGGCTTCGCCCATGCTTCGGGTCCGCTCCCGATCGGAATACAGCGCATCCATCGCACGGGCGAGCGCCCGTGGATCGGGCTCGGCGACGAGGCCATTGATGCCGTCGTTGACCAGCTCGAGCACACCACCGGAATCGGTCGTGGTCAGGATGGCCTTGCTTGCGTGGCTCGCCTCGATGCTTGGATACCCGTAGGAATCCTCGTCCAGCGGCAGATAGGCCGCGGCCAGGCAGTCGGCGAGCAGGTCGACCTTTTCCTCCTCGGAGATCCAGCGATCGTCGAGGACTACCCGTTGGTCCAACGCATGGTCGCGGATCGCCTCGCTCAACTGGCGGTTATAGCCGGCGTTGGAACTTCGGCCGCAGAGCCTCAGCCGGACCGGCGTACGCGTGTATTTCATGGCTTCGACAAGCAGATGCTGTCGCTTGTGATGCTCCATACGACAGATATAGACCACCTCGTCGCTGAAGCCCCGGCACGTGAAGCGCTCGGGCGCGAATACGGGGGGATAGAGCACCTCGCTGTCGACGCCGTTGAACTGCCTGAGTCTGGCGGAGACCACCTTCGAGTTGGTGAAAACCTGCTGCGCCTCGAGCAGTGCCATGTTGTCGGCAGCAAACAGCGCATCGCGAACTCCCCGGTGCCTCTCGTCATCGGGGAAACCGCGATAATCGCTGTCCCACAGGTCGTAGAAAACACGGATGTGGTGGATGAACCAGAGGATCTTGTGCGGGTGATCGATCAGGTGCGCCTGCGGCCGGAAGCAGATGACCCGGTCCGCGGCGCTCAGGTCGATCCACCGGAATGCCGCCATCTGCTGGAAAAGCAGATCCGGCGCGTCCCACTGGGGCAGGTAGACACGCTCGACCTCATGCCCCTCGCGCTCGAGCATCGCCTGCAACCACTCGACGATGTTGCGGGCCCCTCCGTTGATGAACGGCACATAGGTCGAGCACAGCGCTATTCGCATCGTCAGGCCATCGCGGCAGCGAGGCTTTCAGCCACTCGCTGAACGTCCTCGCGGGTGAGGTCCTGGTGGGTGGGCAGGTTGATGCCGCGCGGGCTCCACAGGTCGGCCACCGGGTAGGTGGCACTTTCGCGATACGGCGGCATGACGTGCATCGGGTAGAACACCGGCCGCGTCTCGATACCCATCTCGTCCATCCGGCGCATCACGGCATCGCGCTGCTCCTCGGTCGCATCGCGCAGGAAGATGTTGTACATCCAGTACACCTCCTTGGCTCCATCGCGCCGGACGGGGAGGACGATCCGGTCGCCAAGCGCGGAAAGCGCGTCGGCGTACCACCCCGCCAGTCGCTCCCGTTCCGCCAGCGCGGTGTCGATACCCTCCATCTGGGCCAGCCCGATGGCCGCCTGGATGTTGGTCATCCGGTAGTTGTATCCCACCACCGGAAACCAGTAGCGGCGCTGCAGATCCATGCCCTGGCCGCGGTACAGGCGCAGCGTCCTGGCCAGTTCGGCGTCGTTGGTGGTCACCATGCCACCTTCGCCGGTAGTCACGATCTTGTTGCCGAAGAAGCTGAAGGTCGCGCAGGTTCCCAGCCCGCCCACCCGGCGCCCCTGCACCTCGGCGCCATGGGCCTCGGCGGCATCTTCCACCACCCACAGGCCGTGCCGCTGGGCGATCTCGTTGATCACGTCCATCTGCGCCGGATGCCCGTAGAGGTGAACGGGGATGATCCCGCGCGTGCGCGGCGTGATCTTCGCTTCGATGGCCGCCGGATCGATGTTCATCGTGTCGGCGCACACATCGACCAGGACCGGCGTGGCCCCGCAGTAGCGAACCGCGTTCGCAGTGGCGATGTAGGTCACCGTAGGTACGATGACCTCGTCGCCAGGCTGAAGCCCCAGCGCCACCAGCGCCAGGTGCAGCGCCGTGGTGCCGTTGTTGGTGGCGATCGCGTGCTTCACCCCGCAGAACTCCGCGAAGCTCTCCTCGAACGCCCCGATGTACTTGCCGTTCGACGAGATCCAGTTGGTGTCCAGGCAATCGAGCACATATTTCTTCTCGTTGCCGCCCAGCCGGGGCTGTGCCACAGAAATGCGTTTCATCCCTGTCTCTCCAAGTAAGGTCATTGCCTGATGATTCTTGCTGGCACGCCGACCGCGGTGACACCGTCCGGGATCGACGCAATGACCACGCTTCCCGCACCGAGCACCACGTTATTGCCGATGGATTGCTCGGGAATGACTTTGCAGCCGATTCCCAGCATGCTGCCGTCGCCCACCGTCACGTTGCCCGCCAAACCGCATTGCGGAGCGATGTGGACGGCGCGGCCAATGCGGCAATCGTGATCCACGGTTGCCCCGGTATTGATGATCGCAAGGTCGCCAATCGCCGAATCGGCGTTGATCGTGGCGCCCGCCATGATGGCTATGCCGCCACCCAGTCGGACGCTTGGCGAGATCACCGCCAGCGGACTGATGGCATTGACCAGGCGGTAGCCTTGCGAAACCGCCTTCCCCGCAAGCTTTTCACGAAGTCGGTTCGAGCCGATCGCGACAAAGGCATCCTGGTAATTCTCTTCTTCACGCAACCGGCGGATGTGCTCGTCCCCATGCAGGACCGGCACACCGACACACGTCTCCGCACCGCCGTCGCCACTGCCAATGCAGTAGTCGACCTGGACCCCCATGGCGCGAAGCAATTCCACGCAAACCTTGGCGTGCCCGCCCGCACCGACGACGACGACTCCCTTTTTCATGGCTTTGGCACCCCGAATCCCCTCGTCCCGTTTCGACAAGCGCCCAAGCCGAAAGCCAGCTTACGCAAGCCGTTGTCGTGTTCGGGGCAGCCACCTGAGCGGTAGCCGCGGGGCGCGGCGGAAGCTGTTCTGACGGTGTCCATCATATCTTCAGGAAGGGTGAACCAGTGCGCGCGAGCAGCATCCTGATCGAGTCCATGCTGCCTGTCCGATCGTCGGTCGAGAGCTCAAGCGCGCCCGTTTCGGCATTGATCATCCGGAAGTCGATTCCGTGTTCCGCAAACGCGGCAAGCAGCGCGCTCCACTCCCATCCGGCCTCGCGGATACGCGAGGCCTCGAACTCGCCAATGACCGGCACATCGGGGCCGTACCGGGCTACCGCCTGGATCACGCCCAGCACCACCGGGAGAGCTTCATCCGAACCGAGCCGGACGGCCGCCACCGGATATCCACCGCCAATCTTTTCGCTGATCCCTGCCAACCACTCGCTGGCGTCGATACGCCCGGGAACACGCACCATCGAAGGAGGCGGCAGACGCCGGTCATCGGATGCACCAACCCGGCGATCATCGCCCGCTCCCTCGAGAGAGAAAGGTACCGCCTGCTGGATCTCGATCAGATCCGAGAGCCCGTTGAGCAGCACGGACTTTTCCAGGAGATGCGCAATCTCACCGCGCGATTCGTATGCCAGGACCCGCCCACTTGCCTGCATGGCTCTCGCCGCAGTGAGCGTTCCCAGACCCATGCCAGGGCTGATATCGATGAACAAACCGCCAGGACGAACCAGTCGCTGAATCAGCCGCAGGGTTCCCCGCTGGGCATCGACAACAGTGGCCGGGCTCGGGATCGACTGGCGCTCGCCGGCCCGGCAAAACAGGTAACCGGCCTGCGTTCCAACGATTACCTCGCCGGCAGCACAGTCGATCACGACCGGTGGCGTTGCCGGGTGCGGCCTTTCGCCCTCGAGATGCGGCCCATCCGCCACGGTCCGTGCCGACGCAGGGGTGCGAAGCTCCCCAACGATTCGAGCAGAGAGATTGAATATGTCGGTTTCGAGGAAGCTCCTCGACGCCTGCACTTCCTGGATGATTTCCGCAGACAGCTCCGAACGCTCGATACCGGAGGCACGCGCCAAGGACTCCAGCACCTCGCGAAGGGCGTGCCCTTGGTCCTGCATTTCTCGCTGGGCCAACAGGATGCGATGCACCAGCTCCTGCGTCTCCCCGGACAACAACCTCATCTCTTGACGGGCCTGGCCGTGCAACGCATGCGCCTCACGTCGCAGCTCGCTCAACTCACGCTGGACGTCGACCAGAAGGAAACCTCGAACCCTGAAGGCGATCGGGCGAACCAGTGGCCTGAGCAATCGGTAGACGAATTTCGCCGGCGTCCGCAACAAAGCTTTCATCGGGCGCTGCCCCCAAGGCAATCGACACCTCTTAGCGTTACTGGTCGGCTGCACGCTGCCGGGCTCCACTCCTCGCGCATCAGTCCAGCAATTGAGTTCGTTGCAACGATGGGTTGCGTAAGACCGCTGTGCATTCCCCTCGACGTGGAATCCCGACGGACATCCAAATATCCCTTTGTACCGATCATCAGCAGGTCATCCGCCGAAATACGCCGCAGTCACTGTGGCCGGGTCTCCATCCATGCGCAGCTTTCCGTGCTCCAGCCATATCACGCGGTTACACGTGTGCATGATCAGGTCGCGCGAATGGCTGGCGATGACCAGGATATTGGTCGACTGCACAACCTCGGTCATGCGTGCCTCAGCCTTGTGCCTGAAGCCCTCGTCGCCCACCGACAGCCATTCGTCCATCAGCAATATCTGTGGTCGCACCACGGTGGACACCGCGAAGGCGAGGCGCATGTGCATGCCGGTGGAATAGGTGCGTACCGGCATGTCGACGAAATCGCCGAGCTCGGAGAACTGGATGATCTCGTCGATCTGGCGCGTAACCTCGCCTCGCTTGAGACCCAGCAACGCCCCCCGGATATAGATGTTTTCACGACCGGTCGCTTCGGCATCGATACCAAGCGAAATGTCCAATAGCGAACCGACCTCGCCCTCCATGCGGGCGATACCGGAAGACGGCTCGTACACTCCACTCAGCAAGCGCAGCAAGGTGCTCTTGCCGGCGCCGTTGTGGCCTACCAGCCCAACCCGATCACCGTCCCTGAATGTGAAGCTCAGGTTTTCCAGCGCACGGACGATCACACGCCCCTGATCGTTGGCACCCAACTGGCCACCGGTGGCCACCTGCATGATGTGCTTTTTTAGCGAGCGACCACTTGCGTTGTAGATCGGAAAATCGACGCTGACATTCTTGAAATCGATAAGTGCCATTGGTTTGATCTTGTGCGTGTCAAAGCCAGTAGGCGATGCGGCGCTTGTAGCGGCCATAGACCAGCAGCGCTGCCATCCAACCCAACAATGCCAGCGCGATGGACACGACCCAATCGCTGGTCGTGGGCAACTCGCCCAGCAGTGGCGACCGCGCAACGGCCAAGAGGTGATAAACCGGATTGAGGTTGAGCAGGAAGCGGCCAATGTGGTGCGGCAAACTCGATGGCACCCACATGATCGGGGTCAGATAGAACAACACCTGCAGTACGTTTCCGACAATCTGCGGCAGGTCCCGGTAACGTGCGCAAAATATGCCCATCAAAAGCGAGACCCAGGTCAGGTTCACGACCACGAGAATGAAGCCGGGAATACTGACCAACGCCTCCCACCCAAGTGGCCGGCCCACGGCCAGAAGAACCAGGGGGAAGATCACAATGTTGTGCCCCAGGATCAGGATATTGCGCCAAATCATGCGCAACACGTGGACGAACAGGGGAATAGGAAGCTGCTTGATGATGGCATCGGCAGAGATGAAGCTGACGCAGCCTTCTGTGACCACTGCTGCGATGAAACTCCACAAGATCATTCCTGCAGCAAGGAACGGCAGAAAGTCCTTGAGCGACGCTTTGAAGATCTCGCCGAAGACAATCCCAATGGTGCCGATCATGACTCCCATGCTTATCGTCAACCAGAACGGACCGAGCGCCGACCGGCGATAGCGCTGGAGGACGTCCTGCCAACCAAGCAAACCGACCAACTGATAGCGCCGCATGCCTGCGGCTATATCCATGAGAGCGTTGTTTATCGGTCTGGTCTGCATGGTCTGAAGCATCAATCCACTCTCAAGAATCGCCCAGAAGTCTAGGCCGACTGGGGAGGTACGTCACTCGTTTTCAGGGACCAAAGAAATTGCGCGCAAGGTGCATTTCGTTCCTCTGTGTCCGCGCATTGAAGCAGCTGGCCACACCACCAATGGTGAATGCTCGGGCGGCAACGTAGCGGTCGGAGCAAGTGCCGAACGAGGCCACAGCGGTGGCGCCCCGACACCGCACGCCGAGGCGCGCGGACCGCGGACGCCAGGCGCGATACCACACCTGGCGGGCAGCCGTGCACACCGCAACCCCCTCTCTCATACCGCGGCCACGATGCTCCATGGGCTCTTGGTCAAGAAATGAGAGCTGCGCCGCCCCCACCTCGACCATGAGGAACGGCCTTGCTTACTTGATTGTCGATTTGACCGCATCCACCACGTGGCTGACGGTGATGCCGAAGTGCTCGAACAGCTGGGGCGCCGGCGCCGACGCACCGAACGAACTCATGCCGACCACCTCGCCATCCAGCCCGACGTACTTGCGCCAGAAGTCGGCCGTGGCTGCCTCCACCGCCACGCGGGCGCGGCACCAGCCCGGCAGCACCGCCTCGCGGTAGGCCTGCGGCTGGGCATCGAACACCTCGGTGCACGGCATCGAGACCACACGCACCGCCATGCCCTGCTGGGCCAGGGTGCGCATCGCCTCCATCGCCAGTTCGACTTCCGAGCCGGTGGCGATCAGGATCGCCTGGAAGCGCGCGTCGGCCGGATCGGACAGCACGTAGCCGCCGCGCGCGATATCCGCCACCTGCTCGGCCGTGCGCTGCTGGTGCTTGAGGTTCTGGCGCGAGAACACCAGGCAGCTGGGCAGGCCCTTGCGCTCGATCGCCGCCTTCCACGAAGCCGCCGACTCGACCGCATCGCAGGGACGCCACACGTGGTTGTTCGGGATGTAGCGCAAGCTGGCGAGATGCTCGACAGGCTGGTGGGTCGGACCGTCCTCGCCCAGGCCGATCGAGTCGTGGGTGTAGACGTGGATTGCCTGCGCCGGGATCAGCGCGCTCATGCGCACTGCATTGCGCGCGTAGTCGGAGAACACCAGGAACGTCGCGTCGTACGGGATGAAGCCGCCGTGAAGCGCCAGGCCGTTGGCGATCGCGCTCATGCCGAACTCGCGCACACCGTAGTAGACGTAGTTGCCCTGGCCACCCGCGCTGTCACCGTTGCCGGCATCCTTGCTGCCCTTCCACTTGGTGAGGTTGGAGCCGGCCAGGTCGGCCGAGCCGCCGATCAGTTCCGGAAGCAGCGGACCGAACGCGTCCAGCGTCATCTGCGAGGCCTTGCGCGAGGCCACTTCCGGCCCTTCGGCCTGCAGCCTGGCGACGTAGGCCTGCGACTTCTCGGCCCAGTCCGCCGGCAGCTCGCCGCGCAGGCGACGCTCGAACTCGGCGGCCAGTTCCGGGTGCGCCTTGGCGTAGGCGGCGAAGGCGTCCTTCCAGGCCTGCTCGGCAGCGGCACCCTTGGCCTTGTGGTCCCAGCCGGCGTAGATCTCGGCCGGGATCTCGAACGGCGGGTACTTCCAGCCGAGCTGCTCGCGCGCGGCAGCCACCTCGTCCTTGCCCAGCGCGGCGCCGTGGCTCTCTTCCTTGCCCTGCTTGTTCGGCGAACCGAAACCGATGATGGTCTTGCAGCAGATCAGGGTCGGCTTGGCGGACTGCGCGGTGGCCTGCGCGATCGCCGCCTTGACGGCCTCGGCGTCGTGGCCGTCGACGTGGCGGATCACGTTCCAGCCGTAGGCCTCGAAACGGCCTGGGGTGTCGTCGGTGAACCAGCCGTGCACCTCGCCGTCGATGGAGATGCCGTTGTCGTCGTAGACCGCCACGAGCTTGCCCAGCCCCCAGGTGCCGGCCAGCGAAGCCACTTCATGCGAAATGCCCTCCATCAGGCAGCCGTCGCCGAGGAACACGTAGGTGTGGTGATCGACCACCGTATGGCCGGGGCGATTGAAATGCGCAGCCAGCACCTTCTCGGCCAGCGCCATGCCCACCGCATTGGCCAGGCCCTGGCCGAGCGGGCCGGTGGTGGTCTCCACCCCGGGGGTCTCGCTGGCTTCCGGGTGGCCCGCGGTCTTCGAATGCAGCTGGCGGAAGCGCTTGAGCTCGCTCATCGGCAGGTCGAAGCCGGTCAGGTGCAGCAGCGCGTACTGCAGCATCGAGCCGTGCCCGTTGGAGAGCACGAAGCGGTCGCGGTTCGGCCATTTCGGGTTGGCCGGGTTGAAGTGCAGGAAATCGTTCCACAGCACTTCGGCGATATCGGCCATGCCCATCGGCATGCCCGGGTGGCCGGAATTGGCCGCCTGCACGGCGTCCATGGCGAGGGCGCGCACGGCATTGGCGAGTTCGCGGCGGGTGGTCATCGGCGTCTCCGGAAGGGGCGTAAAAGGCGCATTGTCGCCGATTCGGCAGCGCGAGTCGCGCGGACGCGAGTGCCGCTCGGCACCGCCGCTGGTGGAACGCGCCCGCGTGACGCCCGCACGATTAATTGTCGCTTAACTTTTCCCGGCGAAATACCGCTTCTCTTCAGCCTCGGCTGCGTTCAATGGCGCCGCGCCATCCCCAGGCGCCCCGCCGCCGGCCTTCCCCATGCCGGATGGCGCAGGACGATAAGAAGGAGAGTCCCGATGAAGAAATCCCTGCTTGCCATTGCACTTGTTTCCGCCGGTTTCGGCGCCCTTCCCGCCTTTGCACAGGACACTGCCGGGAACACCGGCAACTACCAGCCGGGCCAGGCCGTGGGTACGGGCAACTGGTTCCTCAACGGCAGCGTCGGCCAGTCCCACCTGTCCAAGGGCCCGTACAACGACCACCCGACCACCTACGCCATCAATGGCGGCTACCGCTGGAAGGTGGGACCCGATGTCGGACTGGGCGTGGAGATCGGCTACAACGACCTCGGCAACTTCAAACTCAAGAATGCCTTCAACAGCAACAACGTGAACCTGACCTCCCAGCGCAACGCGCTGCGCGGCTGGACCGCAGGCGTCAACGGAAAGATCGACGTCTGGAACGGCCTCTATGTCAGCGGCCGTACCGGCATCTACGGCTGGAAGGGCCATGGCTACAGCGACCAGGACATCAATCGGCACAACCTCGACAAGGTCGACTACTACGCCGGCGCCGGCGTCGGCTACGACATCAACGAGCACTTCGGCCTGGGCCTGTCGTATGACTACTACCACGCCGACAAGGACCGGGTGCACCTGTCCACCGACACGGCATCGCTGACTGCCGAATACCGGTTCTGACCGCTGCCTCGCCCTGCCGGCTTCCTTAACTCCGGATTAATACTGTACTAACCGGTATTGAATCTTTCGGGCATCCACCCATCTAACCCTTGTGCCGACCGGAACGATCGGCACGTCCCACGACAGCTCGGGCATTCCCCCAAGCCGCCCGGCTGCGATAACAACAAGAGGATCATCGCGATGAAGAAGACTCTGCTTGCCCTTGCCCTGGTATCTGCCGGCCTGGTCGCCGCCCCCGCCGCGTTCGCGCAGAGCGCGCCGTCCGACAACGGTGGCTGGTTCGTCAACGGCAATGTCGGCCGCACGTCCATCAACAAGGGCCCGTACGACGGGCACGACACCGGTTACGCCCTCAACGGCGGCTACCGTTGGTCGCTGAGCCCGAACGTGGCACTGGGTGTCGAGGCTGGTTACAACGATCTGGGCAACATCCACGTCAAGAACGTCTTCAACAGCAACAACGTCGTCGACAGCGGCCGCTCCCAGCTGCACGGCTGGACCGCTGGCGTGAATGGCCACTTCAACCTCAACCCGAACTGGTACATCAGCGCCCGCACCGGTCTGTACGCGTGGAAGGGCCACGGCCTGAGCAACGACTCCAACCCGATCCGCGAGAGCCTGGACAAGACCAGCTGGTACGCCGGCGCCGGCTTCGGCTATGACTTCACCAACAACTTCAGCGTCGGCCTGAACTACGACTACTTCGACGCCAAGAAGCACAACGTTGACCTGAGCACCGACATGGTCTCGGTCAGCGCCGAATACCGCTTCTGATCCAAGCCGCAAGGCAAAAAAAGGGCGCCCCTCGGGGCGCCCTTTTTCGTGGAGTAGGAACCCGGCTTACTTGCCGCCGGTCCAGCGGCCCAGCGCGGCCTGGCCATTTTCCTTCGCGCGCGCGGCGACGGTCTTCTGCGCCTCGGCGTAGTTGGCCTTCATGTCCTTGGCCCACAGCTTCAACGCCGCCTGCTGCATGGCGCGGCCGTAGGAGAACGACAGCGGCCACGGATGCGGGCCGATGCGGTTCATCGCATTGAGGTGGGCGGTGGACTGCTCGTCGGTCTGGCCACCGGAGAGGAACACGATGCCCGGCAGCGAGGCCGGCACGGTGGACTTGAGCACGCGCACGGTGGCCTCGGCGACTTCCTCGACCTCGGCCTGCTCCTCGGCGTCCTTGCCCGGGATCACCATCGATACCTTAAGGATGGCGCCCTCGAGCATCACATTCTGCTCGTACAACGCGTTGAACAGGCTGCGCAGCACGGCTTCGTGCACTTCGTAGCTGACGTCGATGCTGTGGTCGCCGTCCATGATCACTTCCGGCTCGACCATCGGCACCAGGCCGGCTTCCTGGCACAGCGCGGCGTAGCGGGCCAGCGCGTGGCAGTTGGCCTCGATCGCGGTGGAGCTGGGGTTGTCCTCGGAGATGTTGATCACCGCGCGCCACTTGGCGAACTGCGCGCCGAGCTTGGCGTACTCGGCCAGACGCTCGCGCAGGCCGTCCAGGCCCTCGGTGACCACGTCGCCCGGGAAGCCGGCCAGCGGCACCGGGCCCTTGTCGACCTTGATGCCCGGGATGATGCCGAGCTTCTTCATCACCTGGGTGAACGGCACGCCGTCCCTGGTCGACTGGCGGATCGTCTCGTCGTAGAGAATCGCGCCGGAGATGTGCTCGTTCAGGCCCGGGGCGGTGAGCAGCAGCTCTCGGTAGGCACGGCGGTTCTCTTCGGTGTTCTCGATGCCGACCGACTCGAACCGCTTGGCGATCGTCTTGGTCGACTCATCGATGGCGATGATGCCCTTGCCGGGTGCGACCATCGCCAGCGCGATGCTTTCCAGATCTTCGATGCTCATGACGACTCCGTGGAAACGACAGCGGCCGCCAGGCCGCGCAAAGGACACGCCGCCCCCGGAACCGGGAGCGGCAAGGCTGAAAGCGGCGGATTATAGGGCAGATCGCCCGGCGGCACCGGGGCGGCCGGAAGGCCGGCTCAGTTCTGGTCGTAGCCGGGCAGCTGGCAAGGGGCCATCAGGGCCTGCTGGCCGGCCTTGTCGGACGGTCCGTTGAAGGGCACCACATAGTAGGTGTCCACCGGCTCGCCGGCCCGGTTGGTCAGCGAGGGACCGTAGGTGAAGTGCTTCACCGCGTTGACCGCGACCGGCGTCAGATCACTCGCCGGGATGGTCTTGACCGCCTTGATGTCGCGCGGGATGCCGTCCGAGCCGATGGTGAAGGTGACGGCCACGCAGCCGGGCTTGTAGATGTTCTTGCCGCTGTTCGGCACGTCCACGTCCACGCTGCGATTGAGCAGGATCCAGTAGCCGTTGATCTTGTCCGGCGACACCCGCCGCGCCTGGGCCATCAGCGGGGAGGAAACGGCCAGCGCCAGCAGGCACAACGGCAGTTGCAAGCGAAGCAGGTTCTTCTTCATCGGTCGCCTCCGGGGATGGGGTGGTAGCCCAGTCTAGCGTCAGCGCACGGCATCGGCGTCGATCTCCGTCGTCGCGGGCGACGCCTCGGGGAACCGGCGCAGCCGGTGGAACAGATTCACCATTCCTGCCGCACCCAGCGCCACCGCAGCGCCGGCCAGTGCCTGCAGGACGTAGAAGACCACCCAGCGCCACTCGGCGGGTGGCAGATGTCCGGTGGAGTAATCGGTCATCCGGTCATGCAGGAAAACCATCACGACGCCATGGCTCAGCAAGCCGGACACCCCCTGCACCACCTGCCAGACACCAAGCACCGAGAGCGCTACGCGCTGCAGTTCGTCCGCGCCGATCGGCGCCTCCAGCACCTGTCCGCCCGAGCGGCTGCTGGCCCACCAGGCCAACGCGCCCGGCCACAGCCAGAGCACGACCCCGACGGCGAGATACCAGGCATCGAACAGCAGGCTGGCAAACAGGCGATGGGTATTGCCGTCGGCGGCGGCCACCACTGTTGCCGCATCTTCCAGTGCATGCACCGCCAGCAGCACGGCGCCCAGCCGGATCGAGGTGCACAGCACCGTGTGGAGATTGGTCTTCATGCGTTCCCTCGCTCCCGCCGTTGCGCGGGCAACCAGCCTCAGAGCTCGCGCAGGCTGTCGACGATCCCGTCGGCACCCACCGAAAGCAGTTTCAGCGTGTTGGTGCCGCCGGCCTGGCCGACCCGGTCGCCGTAGGTGATCACCACGCGGTCGCCTTCGGCCAGCTTGCCCTGCTCGAACAGCATGCGCACGGCGGCGCGGGTGGAGGCGGCCATGCTCTGCTGCTCGCCGTGGCTGAACTCCACCGGATGCACGTCGCGCAGCACCTGCATGCGGCGACGCGCCTCGCCGAACGGCGACATGCCGTAGATCGGCACCGCACTGCGGTAGCGCGACAGCCACTGGGCGGTGGCGCCGGACTCGGTCAACGCGACGATCGCGCGCACGCCCAGGTGTCCGGCCAGCACCATCGCGGCCAGGGCGATCGCCTGGTCGGCCCGGTCCAGTTGCAGCGCCGCATCGAGCATGCGTTCGTCCTTCGGCTCGAACTGGCGCTCGGCACCCAGGCAGATGCGCACCATCGCCGCCACCGCCTTGTCCGGATGCGCGCCGGCCGCGGATTCTTCCGACAGCATCACCGCATCGGTACCGTCGATCACCGCATTGGCCACGTCGAGCACCTCGGCGCGGGTCGGGATCGGCGAACGCACCATCGACTGCAGCATCTGCGTGGCGGTGATCACCGCGCGGTTGCGCTGCACCGTTTCACGGATGATCTTCTTCTGCAGGCCCGGCAGCTCGGCATCGCCGATCTCCACGCCCAGGTCGCCGCGCGCCACCATCACCACGTCGGTGGCATCGATGATCTCGCCCAGCACCGGAATCGCGTCGGCACGCTCGATCTTGGCCACCATCACGGCGTGGCCGCCGGCCTCGCGCATCAGGCGACGCGCGGTATGCATATCCTCGGCCGAGCGCACGAACGACACGGCCAGAAAATCGGCGCCGAGCTCGGCGGCCAGCTTGATGTCGTTGCGGTCCTTGTCCGACAGCGCGTCGACGGTGAGTCCACCACCCTGCCGGTTCAGGCCCTTGCGGTTGGACAGCTTGCCACCGACGGTGACCGTGCAGTGGATCTCGGTGCCGTCGATCGACTCCACCCGCATCGCGACCAGCCCGTCGTCGAACAGCAGGATGTCGCCGGGGCTCACGTCCTGCGGCAGGCCGAGGTAACTCACGCCGACGCGGGTGGCATCGCCGTCCGGCGCGTCGTCACGACAGTCCAGCGTGAACGCGTCACCGACCTCGAGCTGCACCGGACCGTCCGCGAACTTCTCGACGCGGATCTTCGGGCCCTGCAGGTCGGCCAGGATGCCGACCTCCACGCCGACCTTGGCGGCAGCGGCGCGCACGGCCTCGGCGCGGGCGCGATGGTCGTCGGGCGTGCCATGCGACAGGTTGAGGCGGGCGACATTGACGCCCTCGGCGATGATCTTTTCGAGCATCCCCGGCGCATCGGTGGCGGGGCCGAGCGTGGCGACGATCTTGGTACGGCGGACTTGCTGGGATTGGGTAGTCATCCCGGAAGCGTAGCAACAACGCGAGCTGCATCGCCACGATTCAAATCGCGAATTTTCAGCCGTTTGGACGGCTGCGCGAGGTGCGTCGCCGGCCATGAAAATGCGGCGTGAAGATACCAGTCGGCGTCGACCAGCGATCTGCGGTCGACAACCATGCAGACCACGTAACGCCACGCGATGCGGCATCGATGTGTTGCGCCGCAGCAACCCTGGCAAAAAAATTTCCCGGCCGACCGCCCTGCCGGCTTATCGATGCACAGCCAGGCCCGGAAGGCGTCCCGAACCCTGAGCCTGCACCGTCACGACCGGTCGCCGCGACGGTACGAGCGGCGATGCCTCAGCGGCTGCCCAGCGCCTCGTCCAATATCTCGGCGAGGCGAACACCGCCTTGTTCGAGCCGCTCGCGGATCACCGGCCAGGCCTTGGCCTGGTAGCGCTCGGACCAAGCCACGCCGGACGGCTTGGCCAGATCGGTATAGGCGACGGTCCGGGCGAGATGGTGCGACTCGTTGGCCCAGTCGACGACACGCGTGTCGAGCGTGGCGAGCGTCCCGGCAGGGGCCCACTGCGCAAGCTCGGCCGGGGTGATCCCTGCTTCCAGCTGCTTCGCGCGCGCGGCCACCGCCGTCCGGTCGATCGAATAGTTCGGCCCCAGCTTGAGGTCCAGCTGGTGTTCGATCACGCGACCGTCCCAGACCGAGTGCAGGTTGGTGCCGATGCCGAAGAACTGCACCTGGACCGTGTTGCCGCCCTTGTCGTCGTGGTCCACCGCGTGCATCGGCTGGTGGATGTCGCCGGCCAGGTGGACCACCCACTTCAGCGCCTCCAGCCGGGCCTGCGGGCTCGCCGACCGGTCGGCAAGGACGCGGGTGAAATGGTCCAGCTGGGCCACGATACAGTTGTCCCGGGGGCAGTCGCGCGCGGCCCGGTAATCCGGCGCCTCGAGCGGGATGTCGACGTAATGCCAGCCCCCCGTGCCGGGCATCTCCTTGCGGTGCTGGTCGGCCCACGAGGCGATCTGGTCGAGCCGATCGTAGCCTTCCAGCGCGAGCAGCGCCCGCACCTGCGCGGCGGCCGCCGGATCCAGATGCGACTGGGCGATGTCCGCCACGATCGCGTGGCCTTCCGGCCCCCAGGCCATGGCGTGCGGGGCGGCGACCCCCAGGGTGAAGGCGAGGGACAGCAGGCTGAGGCGAGAGGGACGCAGCTTCATCGGATCGTCAGGGCGTGATGGGGAAGACCGGGAGTCTGCCACAGCCCCGTGCAGCGCCGGATGACACCGGGCGGGGCCCGGCACCGCTTGTCCCCGGCGTCGAAGCGGCCTGACGGCCTGCTAGAATAAAGGGCTCTTTCCACAGGCATGGGCCAGACGCAGGAGTCAACGGCAATGACGATCAAGGTGGGCATCAACGGCTTCGGCCGCATCGGACGCAACGTGCTGCGTGCAGCCGTGCAGAACTTCAGCGACATCGAGATCGTTGCGATCAACGACCTGCTCGAGCCGGACTACCTCGCCTACATGCTGCAGTACGACTCCGTGCACGGCCGCTTCAAGGGCACCGTGGCGGTCGAGGGCAACACGCTCATCGTCAACGGCAAGAAGATCCGCCTCACCGCCGAGCGCGACCCGGCCGCGCTGAAGTGGGACGAGGTCGGCGCCGAGGTGGTGATCGAGTCCACCGGCATCTTCCTGACCAAGGAAGGCGCGCAGAAGCACCTCGACGCCGGCGCGAAGAAGGTGATCATGTCGGCGCCGTCCAAGGACGACACGCCGATGTTTGTCTACGGCGTCAACGACAAGAGCTACAAGGGTGAGGCGATCATCTCCAACGCCTCGTGCACCACCAACTGCCTGGCGCCGCTGGCCAAGGTGCTGAACGACAAGTGGGGCATCAAGCGCGGCCTGATGACCACCGTGCACGCCGCCACCGCCACCCAGAAGACCGTCGACGGCCCGTCCAACAAGGACTGGCGCGGCGGCCGCGGCATCCTGGAGAACATCATCCCGTCCTCCACCGGCGCGGCGAAGGCCGTGGGCGTGGTGATCCCCGAGCTCAACAAGAAGCTCACCGGCATGAGCTTCCGCGTGCCGACCTCCGACGTCTCGGTGGTCGACCTGACCTGCGAGCTGGAAAAGCCGGCGACCTACGCCGAGATCTGCGCGGAGATGAAGGCGCAGTCCGAGGGCGCGCTGAAGGGCGTGCTGGGCTACACCGAGGACAAGGTGGTCGCCACCGACTTCCGCGGCGAGACCCGCACCTCGGTGTTCGACGCCGAGGCCGGCATCGCACTGGACTCCACCTTCGTCAAGCTCGTGTCCTGGTACGACAACGAGTGGGGCTATTCCAACAAGTGCCTGGAAATGGCCCGCGTGGTGGCGAAGTAAGATCTGCCGCCGCGATACGAAGAAAGGCGCCCCAGGGCGCCTTTCTTTTTGGTTCGGTGGACGGGACGGCCGCCTCATCCCGAAACCTCCAACGGCACGTCATTCCGGCGCAAGGCGGAGACGCTTTTCAACAGCCGCAGGGCTGGTCATCCAGTGCCTTGGCTCGCGATGTCCGGAAAGACGCCGGATTCCAGCTTTCGCTGGAATGACGGCTGGGAGAAGCGCCCGAGCAACTCGCTACCGCGGGGGCCTGATCGAGTCGATCGCCTTACTTCAGCGCGGCCAGCGCCGCGTCGTAGTCCGGCTCCTGGGTGATTTCCGGCACCAGTTCGGCATGCTTCACGTGGTCGTGCTCGTCCAGCACCACCACCGCGCGCGCCGCCAGCCCGGCCAGCGGGCCGCTGGACAGCGCCACGCCGTAGGTCTTGAGGAAATCGGCGCCGCGCAGGGTCGACAGCGTCACCACGTGGTCCAGGCCCTCGGCGCCGCAGAAGCGCGCCTGCGCGAACGGCAGGTCGGCCGAGATGCACAGCACCACGGTGTTGGCGAGTTCGGAGGCATCCTGGTTGAAGTGGCGCACCGAGGCGGCGCACACCGGGGTGTCGACGCTGGGGAAAATATTCAGGATCTTGCGCTTGCCGGTGAAGTCGGCCAGCGAGACGTCGGCCAGGTCCTTGGCGACCAGGCGAAAGCCGGGGGCCTTGGCGCCCACGGCGGGAAAATCGCCCTGGACCTCGACCGGATTGCCCTTGAGCGTAACGTTCTGCGACATGGGATGCCTCGTGCGGATAAGTCGGGAGCGCCATCCTAGAGGCTGGCCGCTCCCCTGTCGCGGCCTCAGTGCTCCCCGAGCAGCTCCCGGATCACCCGCTCGGCCAGCTGTTCCGGAGCCTCTTCACCGCCATGCAGATGCACTTCCGGCGCTTCGGGTGCCTCGTAGGGCGAATCGATACCGGTGAAGTTCCTGATGCCGCCGGCACGTGCCTTGGCGTACAGGCCCTTCACGTCGCGCGCCTCGCACACCGCCAGCGGCGTGTCGACGAACACCTCGTGGAACTCTCCCGGCGCGAACAGCTCGCGCGCCATCCGGCGCTCCCCGCGGAACGGACTGATGAAGGACACCAGCACGATCAGCCCGGCATCGACCATCAGCTTGGCCACCTCGGCCACGCGGCGGATGTTCTCCACGCGATCCTCGTCGGTGAAGCCCAGGTCGCGGTTGAGCCCGTGGCGCACGTTGTCGCCATCCAGCAGGTAGGTATGCCGGCCCATCGCGAACAGGCGCTTCTCCACCAGGTTGGCCACGGTCGACTTGCCGGAGCCGGACAGGCCGGTGAACCACAGACAGGCCGGCGCCTGGCCCTTCAGCCGCGCACGCGCGGCCCGGTCGATGTCCAGGTGCTGCCAGTGGATGTTGTCGGCACGGCGCAGGGCGAAGTCCAGCGTGCCGGCGCCGACGGTGGCGTTGGTCTGCCGATCGATCAGGATGAAGGCACCGAGTTCGCGGCACGTCGCGTAGGGTTCGAACGCCACCGCCTGGTCCAGCGACAGGTTGCAGTAGCCCACCTCGTTGAGCTCCAGCCGCTTGGCCGCCAGCTCGTCCTGGGTGTTCACGTCGACCTTGTGCTTGATCTCGGTAACCTGCGCACCGACCGTGCGCGAACCGATCTTCAGCCAGTAGCCACGCCCGGGCAGCAGTGCCGCCTCGTCCATCCAAAGCACATGGGCGGCGAACTGGTCGGCCACCTGCGCGGGATCGGCCGCCGCGGCGATCACGTCGCCGCGACTGATGTCGCGTTCGTCTTCCAGGGTCAGCGTGACCGCGTCGCCGACCGTCGCCCGCTTGAGGTCGCCATCGGCGGTGACGATGCGCGCCACGCGCGAGCGCGCGCCGCCGGGCAGCACCACGACTTCGTCACCGGGGGCGATCGATCCGGCCACCACCGGCCCGGCATAGCCACGGAAGTTCTGGTCAGGCCGACACACCCACTGCACCGGCAGGCGGAAGCCCGTCGTCTGCGCCGGTGGGGTCATCGTCACCGTCTCCAGGTGCTCGAGCAGGCTCGGGCCATCGAACCAGGGCATCGCCGTGGCCCGTGCGCTGACGTTCTCGCCGCGCAGCGCCGACACCGGGATCGCGGTGACCTGGGGAATGCCCATGCCTGCGGCCAGCGCCGCGTACTCGGTCTGGATGGCACGGAAGGTGGCCTCGTCGAAATCGACCAGGTCCATCTTGTTCACCGCCAGCAGCACGTGGCGGATGCCGAGCAGCGCCGCGATGTAGGTATGCCGGCGGGTCTGCGTGAGCACGCCCTTGCGCGCATCGATCAGCACCACGGCGAGGTCCGCCGTGCTGGCGCCGGTGGCCATGTTGCGCGTGTACTGCTCGTGCCCCGGGCAGTCGGCGACGATGAACTTGCGCCGCTCGGTGGTGAAGAAGCGGTACGCCACGTCGATGGTGATGCCCTGCTCGCGCTCGGCCGACAGGCCGTCCACCAGCAGCGCGAAATCCAGCTCGCCGTTCTGCGTGCCGTGGCGCAGCGAATCGCCTTCCAGCGCAGCAAGCTGGTCGTCGAACAGCACCTTGGTGTCGTACAGCAGGCGCCCGAGCAGGGTGCTCTTGCCGTCATCGACACTGCCGCAGGTGATGAAGCGCAGCAGGTCCTTCGATTCGTGGCGGGCGAGGTAGTCGTCCACGGACAGGATCGGTTCGCGGCCCATCAGAAGTACCCCTCCTGCTTCTTCTTCTCCATCGAGGCGGAGGGATCGTGGTCGATCGCCCGCCCCTGCCGTTCGGAGGTGCGCGCGACCAGCATCTCCTGGATCACCTTGGGCAGGTCGTCGGCCTCCGATTCGATCGCGCCGGTCAGCGGGTAGCAGCCCAGCGTGCGGAAACGCACCTTGCGCATCTCGGGCCGCTCGCCGGACCTCAGCGGCAGGCGTTCGTCGTCGACCATCACCAGCATGCCGTCGCGCTCGACCACCGGCCGCGGCGCGGCCAAGTACAGCGAGGGCACCTCGATCGCCTCGCGGTAGATGTAGAGCCAGATATCCAGCTCGGTCCAGTTCGACAACGGGAATACGCGCACGCTCTCGCCCCTGGCGATGCGGCCGTTGTAGAGGTTCCACAGCTCCGGACGCTGGCGCTTCGGGTCCCAGCGGTGCTGCGCGGTGCGGAAGGAGAACACCCGCTCCTTGGCGCGCGACTTCTCCTCGTCGCGACGGGCCCCGCCGATCGCCGCGTCGAAGCCGTGCGCATCCAGCGCCTGCTTCAGCGCCTGGGTCTTCATGATGTCGGTGTGCACGGTGGCGCCGTGGGTGAACGGACCGACGCCCTGGCGCACGCCCTCCCGGTTGATGTGCACGATCAGCTTCGCGCCCACCTCGGCCGCGCGGCGATCGCGGAAGGCGATCATCTCGCGGAACTTCCAGGTGGTGTCCACGTGCAGCAGCGGGATCGGTGGCGGCGCCGGATGGAAGGCCTTCTGCAGCAGGTGCAGCAGGACCGAGGAATCCTTGCCGATCGAATACAGCATCACCGGGTGGCGGAACTCGGCCGCCACCTCGCGCAGGATGTGGATGCTCTCGGCTTCGAGGCGCTTGAGGTGCGACTGGCGGGTGGCCAGCGCACCAGCAGGAGTGGTCTGGAGAACGGTCATGATCCACCGATTCTAGCCAGCACCGACCGGACCGGTGATAACCACTTCGCCTATGGATATGCCACGCCGCCCGCACTCACCGGGTGGCGTGGCACGCGACTCAGCGCTTGAGCGGCGCGATGACCTGTTCGATGGCGCCGAAGATCGACTGGCCGGCGGCATCGGTGATCTCGATGCGTACGGTATCCTCGTACTTCAGGAACGGGGTGGACGGCTGGCCGTCGCGCAGGGTTTCCACGGTGCGCTGCTCGGCCAGGCAGGAAGCGCCCTTGGCCGTGTCCTGGTTGGCAATGGTGCCCGAACCGACCAGGGTGCCGGCAGTCAGCGGGCGGGTCTTGGCCGCGTGCGCCACCAGCTGGGCGAAGTTGAACTGCATGTCCACCCCGCACTCGGCCTCGCCGAACCACTGGCCGTTGATCCAGGTGCGCATCGGCAGGTGCAGCTTGGAGTCCTGCCAAGCGTCGCCCAGCTCGTCCGGAGTCACCAGCACCGGCGACAGCGCCGAGCGCGGCTTGGACTGCAGGAAGCCGAAGCCCTTGGCCAGTTCGGCCGGGATCAGCCCGCGCAGGCTGACATCGTTGACCAGGCCGACCAGCTGGATGTGCCCGGCGGCCTGCTCCGGCGTCACCGCCATCGGCACGTCGTCGGTCACCACCAGCACCTCGGCCTCCAGGTCGATGCCGTAGTCCTCGCTGGGCACCACCACCGGATCGCGCGGGCCGAGGAAGCCGGCACTGGTGGCCTGGTACATCAGCGGATCGGTGTAGAAGCTGGCCGGCACCTCGGCGCCACGCGCCTTGCGCACGCGCTCCACGTGCGGCAGGTAGGCCGAGCCGTCGACGAACTCGTAGGCGCGCGGCAGCGGCGCGGCCAGCGCGTTGAGGTCCAGCGCGAAGCGGCCCTCGGCGGTACCGGCGTTCACCTCGTCGTACAGCGCATTCAGGCGCGGCGCGGCGTTGTGCCAGTCGTCCAGCGCGGCCTGCAGGGTCGGCGCGATGCCGGTGGCGCGCACGGCGTGGGTCAGGTCGCGGCTGACGACGATCAGCGTGCCGTCGCGGCCGCCTTCCTTGAGACTGCCAAGCTTCATCGAATCATTACTCCTGGAACGGTGCGATCAGGGCTTCGTCGGGTCGAAGTGCTTCGCGATGCCCTGCCAGCACGTGTAGTAGTCGTCCTGCAGCTGCGGCGCGGACAGCGCCTGGGCGCTGGGACGGAACACTTTCCGCGTCTCGAACATGAAGGCCATGGTACCGGTCAGGTGGTCCGGCTGGCTCAGGTCGGCCGCAGTGGCCTTCTCGAAGCTCGCCGCGTCGGGGCCGTGGCCGCTCATGCAGTTGTGCAGGCTCATGCCGCCGGGAGCGAAACCGCCGGCCTTGGCATCGTAGGCGCCCTCGATCAGGCCCATGAACTCGCTCGCCACGTTCCGGTGGAAGTACGGCGGGCGGAAGGTGTGCTCGGCCACCAGCCAGCGCGGCGGAAAGATCACGAAGTCGAGGTTGGCGGTACCGGGGGTGTCGCTGGGCGAGGTCAGCACGGTGAAGATCGACGGGTCCGGATGGTCCACGCTGATCGAGCCGACCGTGTTGAAACGGGTCAGGTCGTACTTGTACGGCGCGTAGTTGCCGTGCCAGGCGATCACGTCCAGCGGCGAGTGACCGATATCGGCCTGCCACAGCGCGCCCTGGAACTTGGCGACGAGTTTGAAATCGCCCTCGACGTCTTCCCAGGCCGCGTGCGGCGTCAGGAAGTCGCGCGGCAGCGCCATCGAGTTGGCGCCGATCGGCCCGAGGTCGGGCAGGCGCAGCAGCGCGCCGAAGTTCTCGGCGACGTAGCCGCGCGCCTCGGCGTCGAGCAGCTCGACGCGGAGGCGGATGCCGCGCGGGATCACCGCGATCTCCAGCGGCGCCACGTCGAGCACGCCCAACTCGGTGAGCAGGCGCAGCCGGCCCAGCTGCGGAACGATCAGCAGCTCGCCGTCGGCGTCGTAGAAATAACGCCCTTCCATCGAGCGGTTGGCGGCATAGACGTGCACACCGATGCCGCCCTGCTCGGCCGCACCGCCGTTGCCGGCGATCGTGACCAGTCCATCGAGGAAATCGGTCGGCGCCGTCGGCAGCGGCCACGGGTCCCAGCGCAGCTGGTTCGGCGTGGCCGGGGCTTCGTCGAAACGGTTGTGGAACGTGGCGTGCACCAGCGGCGCGAACGGCTTGTGCATCGCCGCCGGGCGGATGCGGTACAGCCAGCTGCGGCGATTCTCGCGCCGCGGCGCAGTGAACGCCGTACCGGACACCTGCTCCGCGTAAAGCCCATGGGCCACGCGCTGCGGCGAGTTCTGCCCCTCGGGCAGCACGCCGGGCAGCGCCTCGGTGGCGAACTCGTTGCCGAACCCGGACTGGTAACCGTTACCTACCATCGTCGTCATGGGTGTGTTCCTTCAGAGCACGCCGCGCTTCATCTGGTCGCGCTCGATCGACTCGAACAGCGCCTGGAAGTTGCCTTCGCCGAAGCCCTCGTTGCCCTTGCGCTGGATGATCTCGAAGAAGATCGGGCCGATGCAGTTCTGGGTGAAGATCTGCAGCAGCTTGCGCTGCTTGGTCTCCGGATCGGCGTCGATCAGGATCTTGTTCCTGCGCAGCCGCGGCACGTCCTCGCCATGGTTCGGGATACGCATGTCGATCACGTCGAAGTAGGTGTCCGGCGTGTCGAGGAATTCCACGCCCTGCGCATGCATCGCCTCGACCGTGGCGTAGATGTCGTCGGTGAAGCAGGCGATGTGCTGGATGCCCTCGCCGTGGTAGGCATCGAGGTACTCGTTGATCTGGCTCTTTGGATCGTTCGATTCGTTGAGCGGGATGCGTACGATGCCGTCCGGGGCGGTCATCGCCTTGGACACCAGGCCGGTCTTGGCGCCCTTGATGTCGAAATAGCGGATCTCGCGGAAGTTGAACAGGCGCTCGTAGTAGTCCGACCACTTCTGCATGTTGCCGAAGTAGAGGTTGTGGGTGAGGTGGTCGATGAAGGTGAGCCCGAAGCCCTTAGGGTTCTGCTCGGCGCCGGGCACCGGCTGGTAGTCGCCGTCGTAGATGCTGCCGGCCTCGCCGTAGCGGTCGACCAGGTACAGCATGCAGTCGCCGATGCCCTTGACCACCGGCGCGTCGACCGCGCGGGTATCGGCCTTGTGCCCCACCGCCTCGCCGCCGTTGCCGAGCACGGTGTCGAGCACGTCCGCCGCCGACTTCTGGAAGCGGATCGCAAAGCCGCAGGCGCTGGGACCGTGCTGGGCGGCGAAATCAGCAGCGAACGAGTCCGGTTCCTCGTTGAGCAGGAAGTTCACGCCGTTCTGGCGGTACACCGTGATCGCGCGGCGCTTGTGGCGCAGCACGGCGGTGAAGCCCATGCGGCGGAACAGGTCATGCATCGCGGCGGCCTGGTCCGCCGGCGCGGCGAACTCGACGAACTCGAAGCCGTCGATACCCATCGGGTTCTCGAACGTGGTCACCTGCATCCCGAGGTTGGGCTGGACGGCGGTCTGGGGCTGGAAGTTCATGGCGCTCTCCTGCGTCAGCTGCGCTAATGTCACGGATGCGGCTTTGCAGCATGCGCTGCCGGTGCGAAAGTCCGCATGAGCCCTTCTTTATAGTTACAGTTGAAACCAATTGCAAGGAGCGTCGCCGCAGTGTCCATTCCCCGCAAAGCCACTCCGCCCGGCATCAAGCACGCCCCGCTGGAACTGGAGCACTTCCTTCCGTATCGCCTGTCGATCCTGTCCAACACCGTCAGCCAGGGCATCGCGGACGACTACCAGAGGCTCTACGACCTCAGCATGACCGAGTGGCGCGTCATGGCGGTGCTGGCCCGGTTCGAGGGACTGTCGGCACGTGAAGTCGCCGACCGCACGGCGATGGACAAGGTGGCGGTGAGCCGCGCGCTGGCACGCCTGGTAGAAGCCGGCCGGGTCAGCCGGCACATGGCGGACAACGACAAGCGCCGCTCGGTGCTCGACCTCACCGAAGAGGGCTGGGCGATCCACGACGTGGTCGCGCCGATGGCCCGCGCCCGCGAGCAGGCGCTACTGGACAAGCTCGACGAAGACGAACGGCGATGGCTGGTGCGCATCCTGGACAAGCTGCAGGAGCGCTAGAGCGAGGAGTGAGTGGAGAGGAGTGAGAAGTGAGAGAAAAGCCGACGGCGGAACCGGGGCACTCCTCTCACGTCTCACGTTCCTCAATCGGTTCCGAACTCATGCATCACAGGGCAGGTGAGTGACGGAGGCTGAGCGAAGAGTGCAGCCGACGCTTTGGCTCCTCTCTCACTCCTCACTCCTCACTCCTCACTCCTCTCCACTCACTTCTCGTTTCTCTACTTCACCCCATGCATCAACCGCGCGATCAACGGCGCGGCCAGGAACAGCAGCGCACCGGGCACCACCAGCAGCCAGAAGCTGAAGGTGAAGCCGGACAGGGCCGAAGCCACGGTCATGCCGCTCTCGCCGCTGACGTGGCCGGCGAAGATGCCCGACAGGTTGTTGCCGATGCCGGTGGAGAGGAACCAGCCGCCCATCGCGAAGCCGACCATGCGCACCGGCGCCAGCTTGGTCACCATCGACAGGCCGATCGGCGACAGGCACAGCTCGCCGATCACCTGCAGCACGTACACCAGCACCAGCGGCCAGAACGGGATGTGGCCGCTGCCGTCGACCAGTCGCGACAGCGCGAACATCAGCACCACGAAGGCCAGCGCGTTGAACAGCAGGCCCAGACCGAACTTGCGCGGGATCGACGGCTCGGCCCTGCGCCGGTCCAGCCAGCCCCAGGCCAGCGAGACGAGCGGCGCCAGCAGCACGATCGCCAGCGGCGCGACCGACTGGAACCAGCCGACCGGGAAGCTCCAGCCGCCGAACATCTCCCGGTCCACCAGGTTCTGCGCCAGGAAGTTGAACGAGCTGCCGGCCTGTTCGTAGAACATCCAGAACAGCACGTTGAAGGCGAAGATGATCAGCATCGCGATCACCCGGTCGCGCTGCACCGCGCCCTCGCGCAGTCCTTCGACGAACAGCATCACTGCCAGTCCCACGAACATCGCGCTGAGCAACCATTGCAGCGCGATGGCGCCCGCCCTGGCCATCAGCAGGTAGACGAGGGGAATCGCCAGCACGCAGCCCAGCGCTACCCAGACCACCCGCCGCGGTGAGGACTGCCCGGGCGCCGGCTGGCCCACGCCCTTGAGTTCGCCGCGGCCCCACTCGAACCAGACCAGGCTCACCAGCATGCCCAGGCCCGCGGCCAGGAACACCGCCTTGTAGTTCTGCTGCATCGGGGTGTCGCTGAAATAGGCGGCCAGCCAGCCGGTGACCAGCGGCGCGACCAGCGCACCGCCGTTGATGCCCATGTAGAACAGCGTGAAGCCGCGGTCGCGGCGCGGATCGCCCAGCCCGTAGAGCCGGCCGACCATCGAGGAGATGTTCGGCTTGAACAGGCCGTTGCCGACGATCACCGTGGCCAGGCCGAACAGGAACACCTGCTGGTCCGGCCACATGATCAGGAACAGGCCGCAGGCCATCACCACCGCGCCGAGCAGGATCGAGCGCTGGTAGCCGATCACCTTGTCCGCCACGTAACCGCCGAACACCGCCGCGGCGTACACCAGCGCCAGGTAGGCGCCGTAGGTGCGGCTGGCATAACCCTGGCCGGACGGATCGCCATCGAAGAACTGCGCCACGATGTACAGCGCCAGCGCCCAGCGCATGCCGTAGAAGGCGAAGCGCTCCCAGAACTCGGTCATGAACAACATCCACAGCGGGCGCGGATGGCCCAGGGTCTGCGGATAGTCCGGCGCGTTCGGCGCGGGCGCGGCGGTCTCGGTCATGCGGACGTCCCCTCGGTGGATTCGCAATATTTTGCGAACCCTAGCCGGTTGGGGTGGGGAATGCATCCGCAGACCGCCGAGGCCACGAAGGAGTAGGAGCGCACCCTGTGCGCGACCGCCGTGCATCCCGCAGACCGCACACGTCGCCCACTGGGTGGGCTCCTACGGGATCGTCGCCCTGCTCATTTGACCCCGTGCATCAGCCGGTTGATCAGCGGCGAGATCGCCAGCAGCAGCACGCCGGAGCCGACCAGCGCCCAGAAGCAGAAGCTGAAACCGGACAGCGCCGAAGCGACGGTCATGCCGTGCTCGCCGCTGATCGAGCCTGCCACCAGCCCGGAGAAATCGCCGCCCGCCGCCAGCGACAGGAACCAGCCGCCCATCGCCAGGCCGACCAGGCGTGGCGGCGCCAGCTTGGTCACCATCGACAGGCCGATCGGCGACAGGCACAGCTCGCCCAGCGTCTGCATCACGTAACACAGCACCAGCGGCCAGAACGGGATCAGCCCGGTCGGGCCGAGCAGATCCTTCAGTGCATACACCAGCACCACGAAGCCCAGCCCGTTGAAGATCAGGCCGAAGCCGAACTTGCGCGGGATCGACGGCTCCGCGTTGCGGCGCCCCAGCGCGCTCCAGACCAGCGTCACCAGCGGAGCGAACACCAGGATCGCCAGCGGCGTGACCGACTGGAACCAGCCGACCGGGAAGGTCCAGCCACCGAACATCTGGCGGTCCACCCAGTTCTCGGCCAGGAAGTTGAGCGAGGTCCCGAACTGAAAGTAGAAGGTCCAGAACAGCACGCTGAAGACGAACACGATCAGCATCGCGATCACCCGGTGCAGCTGCACGCGGTCGTGCCGCAGCGCCTCGACGATCAGCGCCGCCGCCACGCCCACGAACAGCAGGCCGAGCAGCCATTGCAGGCCGTCGGCACCGACGTAGGCGAGCATGGCGTAGATCAGCGGCACCGCCAGCGCCGTACCGACCAGCACCCACAACACGCGCCCCCGGCCCTCCATGCCCGCCAGCGGCCGGCCCACGCCTTTCAGGCTGCGCCGCCCGAACCAGAACCACAGCATGCTCAGCAGCATGCCTACGCCCGCCGCACCGAACACCACGCGGTAGTTCTGCTGCATCGGCGTGTCGGTGAAATGGCCGGCCATCCAGCCGGTGAGCAGCGGCGCCACGAAGGCGCCGGCATTGATGCCCATGTAGAACAGGGTGAAGCCGCGATCGCGGCGCGGATCGTCGCGCCCGTAGAGCTGCCCCACCATGGTGGAGATGTTCGGCTTGAACAGGCCGTCGCCGGCGATCACCAGCGCCAGCCCCAGCATCATCAGCGGCTTGCTCGGCACCAGCAGGGTGAACAGTCCCGCGGCCATCACTCCGGCGCCCAGCAGGATCGAACGCTGGTAGCCGATCACCCGGTCGGCCAGGAAGCCGCCGAAGATGGATGCGGCGTAGATCAGCGCGGTGTAGGCGCCATAGATACCGGCCGCCCAGGCCTGCCCGGCCGGATCGCCGTGGAAGAACTGCGCGACGATGTAGAGCACCAGCGCCCAGCTGACGCTGTAATACGCGAAGCGCTCCCAGAACTCGGTCATGAACAGCATCCACAGCGGACGCGGGTGGCCGAGCAGCTGCGGGAAGTCGGGCGCCGCGTTTGCAGCGGCGGTGGACGTGTCGGTCATAGTGGTCTCGCCCCGGAAAGTCCCCGGATCGTGCCAGAGGCGGACCGCCGCGTCAGCCGGGCTGCGCCCGCAAGGTCGTGCGCACCTCGAACAGCTCGGGGAAGAACTCAAGCTCCAGCGCCCGCTTCAGGAACGCCACCCCGGACGAGCCGCCGGTGCCGCGGCGGAAGCCGATGATCCGCTGCACCGTGCGCATGTGGCGGAAGCGCCACAGCTGGAACTGCGTCTCCAGGTCGACGAAGTCCTCGCACAGCGAGTACTCGCGCCAGTAGCGGTCGGTGTCGCCGTAGATGCGCTCGAACACCGGCAGCAGCGCCGCGTCGGCCACGTGCGGCTCGCGCCAGTCGCGGTCCAGATGCCGCGCCGGCACCGCGTGGCCGAAGTGCGCCAGATAGCGCAGGAACTCGTCGTACAGGCTCGGCGCCTCCAGCACGGCGCGCAGCCGCGCCTGGCCGGCCGGGTCGTGGTCGAACACCTTCAGCATGTCGGCGTTCTTGTTGCCGAGCAGGAATTCCATGATGCGGTACTGCAGCGACTGGAAGCCCGACGACGGCCCCAGCGTCTCGCGGAACTCCAGGTATTCCGACGGAGTCATGGTCTCCAGCACCGCCCACTGCTCGATCAGCTGGCGCAGCACCGACTTGCAGCGCGCCAGCACCTTGCGCACCTGCCAGACCTGGTCGCGGCGCAGGAAATCCATCGCCGCGGCCATCTCGTGGATCACCAGCTTCATCCACAACTCGCTGACCTGGTGCTGCACGATGAACAGCATCTCGTCGTGATGCGGCGGCTCGCTGCGCGGCTGCTGGGCCGACAGCAGCACGTCCAGCCGCAGGTAGCCGCCGTAGGTCAGCCGCCCTTCCAGGTCGGTTTCGATGCCTGCTTCGAGGTCGCGGCGGTTGTCCGTCATGTCGGCGTCATTCTCCGTCAAAACCCGCATGGTAGCGCCATCCGGCAGCAGTCCCGTACTGCCCCGCATGCTGCGCCGTGCCTTGCGGCAAAACCGCCCGGCCTGCTATCAATTGCAGGATTTTCTGGGAGTTTTGTGCGCCAGCGGGAGTTCTCCCGGCGCACCCCCAGCGGCCTCTGCGCCTCCCCTTTTCCCACCTTCGGAGCGACTCGTGTCGATTGCCGCCAAGTTTGAGATCGAATACCTGCAGTACCTCGATGCCGAGGGCAAGCAGGTGCGTGACGACCTCCCTGCGTTCACGCAGGACCTCGAGTACATGGTCAAGCTGTACAAGCTGATGATGTCCACCCGCGTGTTCGACGCCAAGTCGATCGCGCTGCAGCGCACCGGCAAGCTCGGCACCTACGCCAGCTGCCTGGGCCACGAGGCCGCCCACGTCGGCATCGGTTCGGCGATGAAGCCGGAAGACGTGTATGCGCCGAGCTACCGCGAGTACGGCGCACAGCTGTACCGCGGCGTGCAGCCGCGCGAGGTCTACATGTACTGGGGCGGCGACGAGCGCGGCAACGACTACCAGAACGAGCCGGCCCGCCACGACTTCGCCTGGTCGGTGCCGATCGCCACGCAGTGCCTGCACGCGGCCGGTTCCGCGCTGGCGTTCAAGATCCGCGGCGAGAAGCGCGTGGCCGTGTGCACCATCGGCGACGGCGGTTCGTCCAAGGGCGACTTCTACGGCGCGATCAACATCGCCGGCGCGCAGAACCTGCCGATGGTCGCGGTGATCGTCAACAACCAGTGGGCGATCTCGGTGCCGCGCAAGATCCAGTCCGGCGCGCCGACGCTGGCGCAGAAGGGCATCGCGGCCGGCCTTTACTGCATCCAGGTCGACGGCAACGACATCATCGCCGTGCGCAAGGCGATGGAAGATGCGCTCGAGCGTGCCCGCAACGGCGAGGGCGGCAGCGTGATCGAAGCGGTCACCTACCGCCTCGGCGACCACACCACTGCCGACGACGCCCGCCGCTACCGCGGCGAGGACGAAGTGAAGGAAGGCTGGGCGAAGGAGCCGATGAAGCGCCTGCGCAACTGGCTAGTGGCCAAGGGTGTGTGGGACGACGCCAAGGAAGAAGCCTGGAAGGCCGAGTGCGACGACTGGATGGACAACGAGGTCAACGCTTACCTCGAGACCAAGACCCAGCCGATCACGGCGATGTTCGACTACACCTACGCCGAGATCCCGGCGGACCTGGAAAAGCAGCGCGAATTCGCGCTGGCGCTTGAGAAGAAGGCCCACTAAGTCATGGCACAGATCACCCTTATCGAAGCAGTCACGCAGGCGCTTGCCTACGAGATGGCCCACGACGACTCGGTCGTGGTGCTGGGCGAGGACGTCGGCGTCAACGGCGGCGTGTTCCGCGCCACCCAGGGCCTGCAGCAGAAGTTCGGCGAACTGCGCGTGCTCGACACCCCGCTGGACGAGACCACCATCGCCGGCGTCACCGTCGGCATGGCCGTGCAGGGCATGAAGCCGGTGGCCGAGGCGCAGTTCGAGGGCTTCATCTACCCGATGATGGAGCAGATCGCCTGCCACGCCGCACGCATGCGCAACCGCACCCGCGGCCGCCTGACCGTGCCGGCGGTGTTCCGCGCCCCTTGGGGCGGCGGCATCCACGCCCCCGAGCACCACTCCGAGGCGAACGAGCACCTGTTCACCAACATCCCCGGCCTGCGCGTGGTGATGCCCTCCTCGCCGGCGCGCGCCTACGGCCTGCTGCTGGCGGCGATCCGCGATCCGGATCCGGTGATGTTCTTCGAGCCCAAGCGCATCTACCGCCAGTACAAGGAAGAAGTGCCGGACGACGGCGAGGCGCTGCCGCTGGACGTGTGCTTCGTGCTGCGCGATGGCACCGACGTGACCCTGGTGACCTGGGGCGCGCCGGTGAAGGAATGCCTGGAGGCCGCCGACGCGCTGGCCGAACAGGGCATCAGCGCCGAGGTGATCGACGTCGCCACGCTGACCCCGCTGGACTTCGACACCATCGCCGAGTCGGTCAGCAAGACCGGCCGCTGCGTGATCGTGCACGAGGCCCCGAAGACCGCCGGCTTCGGCGCCGAGATCGCCGCGCGCGTGGCCGAGGAATGCCTGTACGAGCTGCTCGCCCCGGTCGAGCGCGTCACCGGCTACGACATCCACACGCCGCTCTACCGCCTCGAAATGAAGCAGATGCCGAGCACCGCGCGCATCGTCGACGCCGCCCTGCGCACGCTGGCTGCCAGCTAACCCTCAACGGATCGAATCCCCATGGCTGACATCAAGACATTCCACCTGCCGGACCTCGGCGAAGGCCTGCCCGACGCCACCATCGTCGAGTGGCACGTGAAGGAAGGCGATACCGTCAAGCTCGACGCCCCGCTGGTGTCGATGGAGACCGCCAAGGCGGTGGTCGACGTGCCCTCGCCGTACACTGGCAAGGTGACCAGGCTGCACGGTGCCGCCGGCGACATCATCGAGACCGGCGCCGCGCTGGCCGACTTCGAGCCCGACCCGAACGCCAAGCAGCGCGCCGAGGCCGAGCCGACCGGCCACCACCACGCACCGCCGAAGAAGGCCGCGCCCGCTCCGGCACCCGCCCCGGCCGCTGCCAGCGCGGACCGCGAGGACGAGGGCACCGTGGTCGGCGCCATGGTCAGCGGCAACACCGTGCACGTCGAGCAGGCCGCCGACGTCGGCGGCGTGAAGGCGGTGCCCGCCGTGCGCGCGCTGGCCAAGAAGCTCAAGGTCGACCTGACCCGCGTGCGCCCCAGCGGCGCCGGCGGCGTGGTCACCCTGCAGGACGTGAAGCAGGCCGCCGCCGACGGCAGCGCCCCGCTCGGCGCCGCCCCGGCGCGTGCCGTGCCGGAGTCGGCCGGTCGCCACCTGGCCCCGCAGCTGCCCGAGCCGGGCCCGGCGCCCTCGCGCACCGCGGTCTCGCTGGCCGGCAAGCCGGTGCGCACCGCGCCGCCGTCGCAGACCGCCAGCGGCCAGCCGGAGCAGCTCAAGGGCGTGCGCCGGAACATGGCCCGTGTGATGGCCGAGGCCCACGCCAACGTGGTGCCGACCACCCTGGTCGACGACGCCGACCTGCACGCCTGGATCGGCAAGCAGGACATCACCGCCCGCCTGGTGCGCGCGATCGTCGCCGCCTGCAAGGCGGTGCCGGCGCTGAACGCCTGGTTCGACGGCAAGAACCTCACCCGCACCCTGCACCCGCACGTGGACATCGGCATCGCCGTGGACACCGACGACGGCCTGTTCGTGCCGGCCCTGCGCAATGCCGACATGCTCGACGGTGCCGGTGTGCGCGCGGCGATCAAGCGCCTGCGCACGCAGGTGGAAGACCGCTCGATTCCGTCCACGGAACTGTCCGGCTACACCATCAGCCTGTCCAACTTCGGCATGTTCGCCGGCCGCTACGCCACTCCGGTGGTGGTGCCGCCGACCGTGGCGATCATCGGCGCCGGCAAGCTCAGCCACGACGTGGTGGCGGTGATCGGCGGCATCGAAGTGCACCGTCGCATGCCGATCAGCCTGACCTTCGACCACCGCGCCGCCACCGGCGGCGAAGCCGCGCGCTTCCTCAAGGCGCTGCTGGACGACATGGCCCTGCCGAACTGATTCGGCCGGTCGTGCGCTGAAAGGCCCGGGAGGTTCACGCCTCCCGGGCTTTTTGTTGGGCGCCGCTTTTCCGTAGGAGCCCGCTCGCGGGCGATGCTCTTCGGCTCCGATGTACATCAGGGGTAGGAGCATCGCCCGCAAGCGGGCTCCTACGAGGTAGGTACGCTCAGTAGTCTCTTACGTCCAGCAGCACCAGTTGCCGCGCCGCGGTGTCCGGCGACAGTTCCGGCCACGCGCTGGCCTCCAGCATCGCCGTGCCGGCGGGCCACAGCTCCCCGTCGAGCAACGCCTCGCGGGTCACGGCGCCGTCGCCCGTTCGGCGATGCAACAGGTGGATCCAGTGCAGTTGCGGGGCGAGCGGGAGCTGCCCCGCCGAATGCTGCAGGGCGAGCGCGGCATCGGCCGGCATGGGCAACGGCTCGCTGGCGGGCGGCCGCATCACCAGCGGCCCGACGAACACGTCCCAGGTGCGCACGCCGATGTCCCATGCGGCGATGCGCATGCGCCGGTCGTCGGTGAGATACCAGCACGCGGCCAGCAGCAGGTGGAAACTCGACTGCTCGAACGCCGCCAGCGCCTCGCGTACGTCGGCGCCGGCAAAGCTGTCCTCCAGGCAGCGCTCTTCGTCCACCACCACGTCGACGTCGAGCCGTCCGGGTTCGTTGCCGGTACCGGGACGCCAGTGGGCACGGATGGCGGGAAAGTCGCCGTCGGTGAGCAGCCAGCCGTCCTCGTCCGGCTCGAGCTCCACCTCGTGTCGTGCGAACAGCCGCCGCAGGGCGGATTGCAGTGCCGCGTCGTCCATCGTCATGCCTTGTCGGAATCGGTGCTCGCCGTGGCGACGGCGGCGGGCGCCAGCTGGCGCCAGGTGAGATACACGCGCAGGTCGAACTCGCGCTGGTGGTAGTCCGGCTGCATGTGCTCGCACAGCTGGTAGAAGGCCTTGTTGTGGCCCAGCTCCTTCAGGTGGGCCAGCTCGTGCACCACGATGGTCTCGAGGAACGCGGCCGGCGCCTCACGGAATACCGAGGCGATGCGGATCTCCTTCTTCGCCTTCAGCCGTCCGCCATGCACGCGCGAGATCGCGGTGTGCAGGCCGAGCGCGTTCTTCACCACGTCGAGCCTGGCGTCGTAGAGCACCTTGTCGATGCCCGGCGCGTTGCGCAGATGGGACTGCTTGAGCGCCATGGTGTAGGCGTACAGCGCCTTGTCGCTCTGCACGTCGTGGCGTTCGGGATAGCGTTCGGTCAGCCAGCGGCCGAGGTGCCCCGCAGCCAGCGCGGCGCGCACCTGCTCCTGCAGATGGTCGGGGTAGCCCTGGAGATAGCGCAGCGTCGTCACGGCCGCGATGTTCGCACGGCGGACAGCAGACGCCGAGCCCCACACCCGCCGGCGCGCCGCTCAGTAGCGGCTGACGAAGAACGCCGTGGTCGCTTCCATTGCCTGGCGCCAGCGCTGGCCCAGCCGGGGCGTGTACTCCGGATCGAACTCCGCCACCGCGGCGATCAGGCTGTCGACCCAGTATGGATAGAGCGCCGGCGGCACCGGCGCGCGGCCGCGCGAGCCGTGTACGTCGGCCATCCCTGCCATCGTCCGTTCGGCCAGGCGGCTGCCGGCCGCGTGTACGATGGCCGAGCTGATGCCCCGCCGCAGCGCCATGTTCTGCTTGCTGAAATCGGTGTTTGCGAACAGCGGCGGAATGTCCGGGTGGCTGCCCATGAACAGCGCGTAGAAGCGCTCGATGAAGTGGCCCTTGCGCAGGCAGCGCCCGTAGCTCGCCTGCAGGTCGTCGTAACTGTCGGTCATGAGGGGGAATACCGCGTTCGATCAGCCGCCCACGTTAGCCGCCGCACGCACGGTCTTCGATGGGGCGTAGCGCCGCAAGCGCCTGACCGCGATCAGGCGAGCAGCAAACCGGCCCAGGTCGCCAGCAGTACCACCGCGAGGCCACCAATCACCGGGCGGGCGAACGTCCGGCCGCCGGCGGCGGCGGCGATCACGGCCTTGGAGACGGTGTTGGTGGTCAACGCCACGACGATCGGTACCACCGCCTGCGCCGGCGCGATGCTGCCCTGGGCAGACAGCGTGGCGAAGCTCGCGGCTGGAGCGTGGGTATCGGCCAGCCCGGCGACCGCCGCGGTGAGCAGCAACCCTCCGTCACCCAGCCATGCGCGCAACGCCGCGGCCACCAGCTGCACGGCGGCAATGGTCGCACCGAGCATCAGCGCCCCCTTCAGGCTGAAGGCCGCGGCACCGGCCTCGATCGCCCGGCCATCGTCGGCATTGCGGGTCCGCCAAAGGACGATGACGGCCACCAGCGCGGCCGCCAGGCCGCCAGCGAGCAACGGGACGGCCAGCCGCTGCAGCACATGCACGTCCGCCACCGCCAGGATCACCGACATCTGGATGAAGGTCGCCACGGTGGACAACACGGCGGCAGCGACCGCGCGCGGGCGCTGGTCCGGCAGGCTGCGGGCGCGAGCGCCCATCACGCCGATGGTGGCGGCACTGGAGACGAAGCCGGACAACAGGCCCGCCAGCGGCAGCGCGAGCCCGCTGCCCAGCCAGCGCAGCAGCACGTGCGCCGCGGCGCCGATCGCCATCACCAGGATCACGATGATCCAGATCGTGTGCGGCTGGATCGCCCCGAACGGGCCCATCGCGCGGTCCGGAATCAGCGGCAGCACCATCAGGGTGGCGGCCGCCAGCACCAGCAGATTGTTGAGTTCGGCGGTGGTCAGCACACCGCTGACGAAACGGTGCAGCCAGTCGCGCGACGCCAATAGCCCGGTGACCGCCACGCCAGTGGCGGCAGCCAACGCCGGGTGTTCCACCGCCATGCCGCCCAGCACCAGGCAGGCGATCAGCGCGGTCTCGGTGGTCAACCCGGGATCGTCGCTGCGGTCGCGCGCATAGGCCACGGCCAGCAACCCGGTGAGCGCCAGCAGCGCCACGATCAGCAGGCGCAGGTCCACGCTGGCGCAGACCGCGCCCAGCACGGCCACCACCGCGAAGGTGCGGATGCCGGCGACCGCCCGTTGGGTACCCGCGCCTTTGCGGCGCTCGCGCTCGGCGCCCATCAGCAGGCCGATACCGAGCGCCACCGCCAGGCCGATCCACCCGTTCACCGGGTCACCCCCTGATGAAGGCCGGCGATACGGCGGGCGGCGACGGTGAAAGCGATGGAGGACAAGGGGACTCTCCGGGACGGGTCAGCCCGATGCAGCCGATCATGCCGCAGCCGGTGCCGTTTGCGTGCGTCAGCGACGCCGTCCCCACGCCAGCCAGCGCAACCCCAGCGCAAGCAGCAGGACTGCCACGCACGCGCCATAGCCGTACAGCGCCGGCAACACCTGCTGCCAGATCGCTCCGCTGGCCCGGCCGAACTGGTCGACCGTGGGCAGCTCCACCGCCTCGTAGCCGAGCACGGCCGCGCCCACCGTGGCGGCCGCGGCCGCGAGCAGCGCGGTCAGGTCGAACACGCGCCGCCCCAGGGTGCGCGGCAGGCTTTTCGGGTAGGCGAAATAGGCCCAGCCGAGCACGGCGAGCCAGGGGGCCAGCAGCAGCAGGGCGAGGTAGCGCATCGGGAATCAGTCCTGCGCAGCCAACTGGTCCAACGCCTGGCGCAGCCGTGCCAGCGCCTCGTCCGCCGCCCCCTCGCCGCTGCCCAGCTGCAGCTGGGCGACGGCGGCACCATCCAGTTCCAGCATCGTGCCTGCGGTCGAGGTCTGCACCACGGCCGCGGCCCCACCGAGCGAACGCAGCCGCTTCTGCACGACACCGGCCGCCTTCGGGTCCTCGAACGGCTGCGACAGCAGCAGCTCATCGCCGTCACCGGAGAACAGGCGGAAGCGGAAGCGGCCGTCGGCATCGCGGAAGCTGGCGAAGCGCGGCGGCTTGTCCGACTTCGGCGTCGCGGCCGCCGCCGGGGTCGCAACCGCCACGGCGGCGCCCGAACGCAGGCCGATCGCGTCGCGCAACTCGGCCACCAGCGGCCGGGCGATCGCCCGCGCCTTGCGGGCGCCCTCCTGCAGTGCCGCCTCGATCTGCGCCGGCTTCGCCATCAGGGCGTCGTAGCGCGCGCGCATCGGCGCGACATCGGCCTCGATGCGCTCGCACAGCACCTGCTTGGCCTCGCCCCAGCCGATGCCATCGATCAGCGCGGTGCGGAACGCCTGGCTCTCCGCCTCGCTGGCAAAGGCGCGGAAAATGGTGAACAGCGCCGAGCTGTCAGGATCCTTCGGCTCGCCCGGCATCCGCGAGTCGGTGACGATGCGCATGATCGCCTCGCGCATGCCCTTCGCTCCCGCGGCGAACAGCGGAATGGTGTTGTCGTAGCTCTTGGACATCTTGCGGCCGTCCAGGCCGGGCAGCGTCGCCACCTGATCCTCGATCAGCGCCTCCGGCAACACGAAGAAATCGCGGCCGTAGATGTGGTTGAAGCGCTGCGCGATGTCGCGCGCCATCTCGATGTGCTGGATCTGGTCTCGCCCCACCGGCACCTGGTGCGCGTTGAAGGCGAGGATGTCCGCGGCCATCAGCACCGGGTACATGTACAGGCCGGCGGTGATCCCTGCGTCGGCGTCCTCGCCCTCGGCGATGTTCTTGTCCACTGCCGCCTTGTAGGCGTGCGCGCGGTTGAGCAGGCCCTTGGCGGTGACGCAGGTGAGGAACCAGGTCAGCTCCGGGATCTCCGGGATGTCCGACTGGCGATAGAACGTGACGCGCTCCGGATCCAGCCCCGCGGCCAGCCAGGTCGCGGCGATCTCCAGCCGCGAGCGCTCGATGCGCGCCGGGTCGTCGCTCTTGATCAGCGCGTGGTAGTCGGCCATGAAGTAGAACGCATCCACCTCGGCGCGCTGGCTGGCGGCGATCGCCGGGCGGATCGCCCCGACGTAGTTGCCCAGGTGCGGCGTGCCGGTGGTGGTGATGCCGGTGAGGACTCGGGTCTGCATGCGTGGACGCTGCCGCTCAGTGGATCAGGGTGGACTTGCCGAACAGCGATTCGACCAGGTCCACTGCCAGCTTGGCGGTCTGGTTGCGCTTGTCGTAGGCCGGGTTGAGCTCGACGATGTCGAGCGAGCCGAGGCGGCCGGTGTCGGCGATCATCTCCATGCACAGCTGCGCCTCGCGGTAGTTCGGGCCGCCGCGCACCGTGGTGCCCACGCCCGGCGCGATGGTCGGGTCGAGGAAATCCACGTCGAAGCTCACGTGCAGGTGGGTGTCCTCGTCCATGCCGGACAGCGCCAGCTCCATCGTGCGCTTCATGCCGTTCTCGTCGATGTGGCGCATGTCGAACACCTGCACCTGGGCGTCGCGGATCAGCTGCTTCTCGATATCGTCCACCGAGCGGATGCCGATCTGCCGGAACACGTCCGGCGAGGTCGCCGGTACGTGGCCGCCGATCTGCACCAACTCCCTCGGGCCGTTGCCGCACAGGCAGGCCACCGGCATGCCGTGGATGTTGCCCGAGGGCGTGGCCAGCGCGGTGTTGAAATCCGAATGCGCGTCCAGCCAGAGCACGCGCAGCGACTTGCCCTGCGCCCGGCAGTGCGCGGCGACCGCGGCAATCGAGCCGATCGCCAGGCAGTGGTCGCCGCCGAGCATGATCGGCAGGTGCCCGGCCGCGAGCTCGGTCTGCACCGCGGTAAACACCGCCTGGTTCCAGGCGGCGACTTCGGCCAGGTGGCGGTAGCCATCCGTCGGCGGCTGCCACGGATTGAGCGGACCGACCAGGTTGCCCCGGTCGTGCACCTGCAGCCCGCGCCTGGTCAGCTTCTCGCCCAGCCGGGCCACACGCAAAGCCTCCGGCCCCATCGAAGCGCCACGATGACCCGCGCCGATATCGGTGGGAACGCCAATCAGGGAAATGCTCTGCTTGCTCATGATGCCTCGTCGTCTCGGTGCGTCCGCACCCCGTCTGACGGGGCGCGGGCGTTGCGCGGTGAAAGCGGGAACCGCGGCCCCGCCGTGCCGGACGTGCGAGGCACGCCCAGCATTTACGAACGCCCATTCTAACCCGCGTGAGGCGGCCTTTCAGGCGCATCGCACCGAGACCGGCCCGGCGACTCAAGTGACGCCATGTCGATGCCGAAAGCGTGACATGGCCCGGATCCGGCCCCGGCGAGGCCGCCCCGCCGACCGGAGCAGGTATCCGAACCATCTGAAATCCCCCTTGGAGGTCGCGAAGCTCCCGGAGTCCGCATGTCCACCTATCCAACGGCCAGGACGGTCGCGAAAGGGGTCCTGGCCATCACCTGGCCCTTCCTGTCGATCATCACGTTCCTCGTCCTGCTGTCCTTCTTCAGCATGGACACCCTCTCGGCCGCGCGCGCGTACGTCGGCGGCGAGAGCCTGTGGACCAAGGGACAGAAAGAAGCCGTGCGACAGCTGGAGCTGTATGTCCGCACCGGCGATGCGCGGCACTATGCGGGATACCTGCAGGCGATCGCGGTTCCGCTCGGCGACCATGCCGCACGGGTGGAGCTGGACAAGCCGGCACCGGACCCCGGCATCGTCGAGCACGGCTTCGGGCAGGGTGGCAATCATCCCGGCGATTTCCCGCGGATGATCCGGCTCTACCGCTATTTCCACGGCTACGGCCCGGTGGCGCGCGCCGTTGCCATCTGGCGCGAGGCGGACGCCCGGATCCTGGACCTGATGCGGGTCGCGACGGAGATCCGCGAGCAGGTCGAACATGGCGGGCAGGCGCGCGCCGTGCTGGCGCTGGAACGGGTCCGCGCCATCGATCGCGCCACCACTCCGCTGGAGAAGCAGTTCTCCGCCGCACTCGGCGAGGCGTCGCGCCAGGCCGAGGCCCTGCTGCAGCTGGTGACGCTGATGTGCGCAGCCCTGCTCACGGGGGCGGGACTGGTCCGGGCACGGGGTACCGTTGCCAGCGAGCGACGGATGGCGGCTTCGCTGGAATTCAGCGAGGCGCGGCAGAAGCTCGCCATCGCGGCCAGCAGGCACGGGATCTGGGACATCGACGTCGACCGGGCCGCCGTGCACGTCTCGCCGGGCTTCATGGCGGCATTGGGCTACCCGGGTTGGCCCGACCAGGTTCCGCTGGCGCGCATGCTGGAGCTGTTCCACCCCGTCGACCGCCCCCTGTTCGCCCGCCGCGTGAGCGTCGACGACAGCGACGACGACGGGCACGAATGCGACTACCGCCTGCTGTCGGCGCACGGCGAGATCCGCTGGATCCGCCTGCAGGGCGGGGCCATGCGCGACGAACACGGTCGGCGCACCCGCCTGGCCGGCGCGATGCGGGACATCACCGAGCAGCGACTGGCCGAGCAGCAGCTGTTCGAACAGAAGGCGCGGGCCCTCGTGACCCTGCAGTCGATCCGCGAGGCGGTCATCACCACCGACGCCCAGGGGCGGGTGGATTACATGAACCCGAGCGCCGAGGCACTGTTGCAGACCAGCGGGGAGTCCGTGCACGGCGCACCCGCGACGTCGCTGTGTCGCTTCATCGACGAGGCCTCGCGGCAGGAGCTGGACAACCCGGTCGCGCTGGCGCTGGCCGAGTCGCACCCGGTGACGCTGGCCGCCCGTGCCGCACTGCTGCTTCCCGACGGCAGCGAGATCCCCGCCGACGCCTCGTCTTCGCTGATCCTGGGCCAGGACGGCAGCACCCGGGGCGCGGTGCTGGTGCTGCGCGACGCGCGGCAGGAACGGGCCAGCGCCGCACAGATCACCTACCAGGCGACGCACGACCCGCTGACCGGCCTGATCAACCGCAGCGAGTTCGAACACCGCGTGGGCGCGGCGCTGGAGCAGGTCCGCCGCACCGGGGTACCCCATGCCCTGATGTTCCTCGACCTGGACCAGTTCAAGATCGTCAACGACACCTGCGGGCACGTCGCCGGCGACGAGTTGCTGCGCCAGCTTTCCTGCCTGATGCCGGGCAGCCTCCGCAACGGCGATACGCTGGCCCGGCTCGGCGGCGACGAATTCGGCGTACTGCTGCACGACTGCACGCTCCGGCATGCCGCGCGCGTCGCCGAAGCGCTGCGCGAACAGGTATCGCGCTTCCGCTTCTACGCCGATGGCCGCGCGTTCTCGGTCGGCGTGAGCATCGGACTGGTCGGCATCGGCACCGACTTCGAGGACTTGTCCGCGATCATCCGTGCGGCCGACGCGGCCTGCTATCTGGCCAAGGAAAAAGGACGCGACCGCATCCAGATCTACCGCGCCACCGATACCGACCTGAGCCGACGGCGCGGCATGGTGCAGTGGACGGCCCGCGTTCGCGAAGCACTGGATCAGGACCTTTTCTGTCTGTACGCGCAGCGGATCGAGCCTGCCGCCCCGGCCATCGGTGCCCCGTTGCACTTCGAGGTGCTGCTGCGCATGCGCGAACCGGGAGGCCGGCTGGTCCCGCCCTCGGTGTTCCTCCCCGCCGCCGAGCGCTACGGACTCATCCAGGCGGTGGATCGCTGGGTGGTCCGCGCCACCTTCAGGGCATTGCGACGGATCGGCATGGAGAACGTGCACACCTGTGCGATCAACCTTTCCGGCGCCAGCCTCGGCGATCTGCGCTTTGCCGAAAGCATCCTGGCCATGGCGGCGGAACAGCAGGTGTCGCCCGCACGCATCTGCTTCGAGGTCACCGAGACCGCCGTGATCTCGGAAATCTACAAGGCGCAGAAATTCATCGGACTCCTGCGCGCACGCGGGTTCCGCTTCGCGCTGGACGACTTCGGCTCCGGCATGGCGTCTTTCGGCTACCTCAAACATCTGCCGCTCGACTACCTGAAGATCGACGGCGCCTTCGTGCGCCAGATGCGCTCGGACCGGGCCGACCGCGCCATGGTCGATTCGATCAACCAGATCGGCAAGATCTTCGGCTTGCGGACGATCGCCGAGTTCGTCGAGAACGACGCGACTCGCGACCTGCTTCGCGAGATCGGCGTCGACTATGTCCAGGGGCACGGCGTGGCCCGTCCGATGCCGCTGGACGAACTGCTCGGGCAACGCAGCGATGGCACGACGCCCGCACCGCATTCGATGAAGCGGCCGGCCAGGAAGACCGGGCGGGACCCTACCCTGCCGGCAACTGGGCAACGTCCGGTCGAGCCGCGATCCGACGCGGGATAGGCAGCACCGCGCACCCGAAAGCGAAAAGGCCGCGCAAGCGCGGCCTTCGCTGCACAACCTGGTGCCGGCAGCAGGAATCGAACCCGCGACCTACTGATTACAAATCAGTTGCTCTACCAACTGAGCTATACCGGCATCGCCGCTCATTCTAGCAGGCGACGTGCGCCGCGCACCGGCTCAGAAGCAGCCGGTACTGTGCGAACCGACGGCCAGCTCGTGCACGCGCTGGCGCCAGGTTGCCGAGTTGGCATCGGGCACGACGACGTCGAGCCAGTACTCGGGCACGGTCTCCACCCGCTCGGTCATCTGGGCGGGGAAACCGGCCGCCACCAGGTCTTCGCGGCGCTTGCGCGCGTTGGCCGGATCCTTGAACAGGCCGAGCGAAATCGTGTTGGGCTGGTCGCCGGAGCTGACCACGAAATAGTCGCTGAAGTGCGCATCGGCGAGCCGCTGCGCCACGGCGAGCGCCTGCGCGCGACTGGTCTGCGCCGGCAGGTAGACCCACCAGCCACGCGACTGCTGCGACTGCTCCTGGCGCGACTGGCTGCGCGCCAGCTCCGGCGCCAGTCGTTCGCGCGCGCTGCGCAGGGACTGCAGGCTGGGGAACGGCCCCAGCGCCAGGCACTGGTAGCTTGCCGCGGTGGAGCCGCCGACCGGCTGGGGCGCCGACCGGCCGGCGGCCGGCGAAGAGGCGGCGATCGCGACGCCATCCGCTGCGGAAGGATCGGCCGGAGCGCTGGTGCCCTGCGCAGGAGTGGCGGCGGACAGGTCCGGCCGCTCGGTCAGCAGGTGCAGCACGGGCACGCCCGGATCGGCGGCGCTCGGCACGGTCACATCGTCCTGCCCGAGCACCAGCCAGGCACCCACGGCGATGTTGAGTGCGATCAGCAGAACGAACAGGAGTCGCAGGAACATCCAGAGATCTCTTCCGGTACTGCCGTGGATTCTAGTCGGCCACGACGGGCGGCAACGCGGTACCGCTCCACACTGCCAGGCCACGCAACACGCCATCGACCACCAGCTCGCCGGGCCGGGCGACGAGTTCCCGCAGCAGGGGCGCGTCGCCGCCGCCGAAGAGAAGGGTCGAACCGGCCCCGAGCATCGGCTCGACCTGCACCGCGAATCGCTCGACCAGCGCCACGCAGGCGCCCCAGCAACCGGAAGCGACCGCATCGGCGGTGTTGTCGGCCAGCGCGGCGACTTCGCCCGGGCGCTCCGGCCGCACCTGCACGGTGGCGCCGAGCAGGGAGTGCTGCATCAGCTGGGGCCCCGGCGCGATCAGCCCGCCCAGGTGGCGGCCATCACCGCGCAGGGCGTCCAGCGTGAGCGCGGTGCCGACGCCGACCAGTACACAGGGCGAGCGGCCGTCGGCATGCGCCGCGACCATGGCCAGGAAACGGTCCACGCCCAGGCGCGAGGGATCGGCGTAGGCGCTGCGCACGCCGCAGGCTTCGGCCGGACTGCGCACCCAGACGATCGCCCCCCCGCCGCACCGACGAACCTGCGCGTCGACCAGTCGCTCGCGTTCGCTGTCGACCACCGACGCGCCGAACACCGCCTCCGGCTCTGGCAGACCGGCCCAGGCGGCCGCCAGACGTTCGGCGACCGGCTCGGCCCAGGCGACCGCTCCCTCGCCGAGCCGCCGGCCCGCGTCCAGTGCCCACCACTTCAGCCGGGTATTGCCCAGATCGAGCAGCAGCCTCATGCGCGGCGCACCGTGACTTCGGCGCTGTCGATCCGCTGCATGCGGCCATCGTCCAGTCGCAGGCACAGCGCGCCACGTGCATCGACGCCGGCACCGGTGCCGCGCAGGTCGCCCTGTGCGCCACTGAGCGCCAACGGCTGGTCGCGCAGCAGATCGTGGCGGGCGTAGTCATCGACGAAGGCGGCGAAGCCGTCCCGCTCGAAAGCCTCCAGGCCCTCGGCCAGTGCCTCGATCAGGGCTGCCGCCGTGCGGATGCGCGAGGGCGGGTCGTCGCTGCACAGGCCGGCCAGATCGGCCACCGGCTGACCGGCCTGCTCGCGCAGCGCGGGCGTCAGTCGCAGGTTCAGGCCGATACCGATCACCGCCGCACAGGGGCCCTGGTATTCGCCGCTGACCTCGACCAGGATGCCGGCCAGCTTGCCGGCGTCGGCCAGCACATCGTTCGGCCACTTCAGCCCGGCGCCCCGCACTCCGAGCGCATCGAGCGCACGCATCGCGATCACGCCCACCGCCAGCGAGAGGCCGCCCAGCCCGGCCATCCCGGACTCGAAACGCTTCAGGCACGACAGGTACAGATTGAGCCCCGGCGGCGACAGCCAGGTACGTCCGCGTCGACCGCGACCGGCCGTCTGGGTCTCCGCCAGCACGATGCTGAGGTCGGGCGTCGCCGCACCGCGGCGCTGCAGCTCGCTGGATGTCGAGTCCAGCTCCCAGAACACCTCCAGCGCGCCGAGCCGGTTGCGCACGGATGACGGCAGCAGGGCTGCGATGCGGTCCGCGTCGAGCAAGTCCACCGCCCAGGGCAGGCAGTAGCCGGCGCTGCCGTGGGATTCGACCGGAACGCCACGGGCGCGCAAGGCCTCGACCTGTTTCCAGATCGCGGCGCGGGTCACCCCGGCGGCCTCGGCGAGCCGTGCACCGGACACGGGGTGGCCACCGGCCAGCGCGGCGAGCAGGTCAGGCGCTTGCATCGGGGGACGGGAGCGTGATCGGCACGAACGCACCGGGGGGAAACGGGATGGCATGCATGGCGGCCGATTCTATCCCGAGCTTTCGCGCAGCCCCATCCGGCGCGCCCCGACACCCGGGCGCGACACTGGCGGCGGGTCGGGCTTTCTGTCACCCTCGGTGGTCTGGATCATGCGAATCAAGGGGTTGAGTCGCCATGAACGCACCGCACTGGATCGTCGGAAGTGCCCTCGCGGCGGCCTTGTCGCTGCCCGCGCTCGCGTCCGCGGCGTCTTCGGATCTCGGCGGTCTCAACGGCGGCGGACAGCAGTCCAGCTCGGACAGCACGTCCTCACGAACCCTGGTCAACAGCACATCGGCATCCGGCGGTGGCGACGTCACCAGCCTCCCGCAGCACACCAGTGCAAGCGCTCCGGCGAGCAGCTCGAGCGACGCCGACAGCGATCCGACCGGCAACCTGCCCGTCAGCGGCAGCGCGCGCCAAGCCGCACCGCACCACGCCAGCCCGGGCTGGCAGTCGCTGCTGCCCGGCTCGATCCAGTAACCGCGGCTTCGCCGGTCAGCCCGGCGGCAGTTCCACGCTGAATCGCGCTCCGCCCAGTTCTGGCGAACGGTCCACGACCAGTTCGCCCCGATAGGCCCTGACGATGTCCTGCACGATGGACAGGCCGATGCCATGGCCCTGGACCCGCTCGTCGCCGCGCACGCCACGCTGCAGGATCCGCTCGATCTGGTCCGGCTCGATACCCGGGCCATCGTCCTCGACACTGAGCGACAGCCCGGGACGCTGCTTGCCCGGCTGGGTCCGTGCACTGGCCATCAGCAACACCCGGTGGCGCGACCACTTGAAGGCGTTCTCCAGCAGGTTGCCCATCAGCTCGAGCAGGTCACCCTGCTCGCCGTAGAAGGCAACGCCCTCCTCGATCTCGAACTCGCACAGCACGTTCTTTGCCGCGTAGACCTTTTCCAGGCTCTGCACCAGGTCTTCGGCATGCCCACCGAGCGGGATCGCCGTGGCGAACGGCTGGCGCCCGGTCGTGGCCGCCCGCGCGAGCTGATAGGCGACCAGCTCGTCCATGCGGCGAACCTGGTCCAGCACGTCATGGGCCAGCTGGGGGGCTTCGCTGGAAGACTCCAGCCGGGAGCGGATCACCGCCAGCGGCGTCTTCAGGCTGTGCGCCAGGTCGGCCAGCGTGTTGCGGTAGCGCGTGCGCTGTTCGCGCTCGCTCTCGATGAAACCGTTGATGCGCTCGGTGAGTCCGGTCAGTTCGAGCGGGTACTGGCTGTCCAGCGAATCGCTCTTGCCGCGTTCGACCCGGCTCATGTCCGCCGCCACCTTGCGCAGCGGCGTGAGGCTCCAGCGCAGCAGCAGCATCTGCAGCACGATCAGCATCACCCCGAGGGTCGAGAGATAGACGATCAGCGAGCGCCGGTAGGTCGCGTTCTCGCCCTTGAACTGGTCCTCGGTCTGGGCGACGGTGAACGTCAGTGGCACCTTCCGGTCGTCCTGCGACTCGAACACCACGCCGTAGCTGTAGTAGTACAGCCGACCCATGCGGGTATCGATCGGTCCGACGAAGCGCGTCTCGCCCGGCTTCAGCGGTGACAGGAAGCCGAAGTCCCGGCCGATCGCCGAGGAGGATTCCCAGTGGAACCCGTTCTCGCCGGTCGCTACCGCATACAGCCCGGAACCGGGGCGCGAGAAGCTCGGATCCGGCGAGGAGTACGGCATCAGCAGCCGCCCGTTGCGGCCCACGTCGATCAGCGCCAGATAGGCCAGCACGTCGTTTTCCAGCCGGTCGCGCAGCCCGCTCAGTGCGGTCTGGTATTTGGCCTGGGACAGGGTGACGCCGATGATGCCGAGGAAGCCGGCCAGCGCCAGGCCGGTCGCCATCGCCGCACGCGCCGCCAGCGACAGCGGGCGGCGCGTGGACGAGGGCTCAGTCCTCGTCGCCGTCGCTTCGGGGGATGGCAAAACGGTATCCGCGTCCACGTACGGTCTCGATGGGTTTGATGGTGCTCTCGGGATCGAGCTTGCGGCGCAGGCGACCGATGAACACCTCGAGCACGTTGGAGTCGCGGTCGAAATCCTGCTGGTAGATGTGCTCGGTCAGGTCGGCCTTGGAGACCAGTTCGCCGGCGTGCAGCATCAGATATTCGAGCACCTTGTACTCGTAGCTGGTGAGGTCGACCACCTTGCCCTCGACCGAGACCGTCTGCGCGGTGGTGTCGAGCTTGATCGGGCCACAGGCGAGCACCGGCTTGGACCAGCCGCTGGCGCGGCGCACCAGGGCGTTGATGCGCGCCAGCAGCTCCTCGACATGGAACGGCTTGACCAGGTAGTCGTCGGCACCGTGCTTGAGCCCTTCCACCTTGTCCTGCCAGCCGCCGCGGGCGGTCAGGATCAGGATCGGGTAGCGCTGGCCGGCCTCGCGCAGCGACTTGATCAGGTCCATGCCGGACATCTTCGGCAGGCCCAGATCGATGATCGCCAGGTCGAACGGCACCTCGCGACCCAGATACATGCCCTCCTCGCCATCCTGGGCGGTGTCCACGGCGAACCCGTCGCGCTTCAGCCGCGCGGCAAGCGTCTCACGCAGCGGAGCCTCGTCCTCCACCAAAAGGATGCGCATCAGTGTTTCTCCTTGTTGCCCCGGCCGTTTCCGGCCGGATTCTTGGTTGACTGGGCCGGCGCCGGGCGCCGGTCCGATTCGGAGGGCACCGTGACGGTGCGGACGTAACCGCCGGGCGTGAGTACCTTGATGCGGTACTCGGTCCTGCGCCCGAACTCGCGGCGATCCGCCGACAGCACCTTGCCCCCCGTGTCGTGCTGCACCTGCTCCACCGCCTGGTCCAGCGTGAGATTCGTGTCCTGCTTGGCCAGGCAGGGACCAGCGGCCGCCAACAACAGCGGCACGACCAGCAGGCGCGTCAGGATAAGCGTCTTGGGTGTCATACGTTCGTGATCCGACCTCGACGGGGAATCCGAGGAGCGCCCGAGGTTAAGGGCCGCGGCCTGAATAGTGGCCCGAACGACACCCCCTGTCATGCCGCGACGCGTACCGGATCCATCGCCTCTTCCAGCAGACTCCAGCCCGCCCCCGGTCGATGGGCCCCCTCGCTCAGTATGCGGCGGAAAGCGCGCGCCCCCGGCTGACCCTGATAGAGACCCAGCAGGTGCCGGGTGATGTGCTTCAGCGCCGTGCCCCGGGCCAGCTCCGCCTCCACGTAGGGCCGCAGGTGGCTCAGCACCGCCTCGCGGGCCGGCAGCGGTTCGCCGTACAGGGCGGTCTCCAGTTCCGCCAGCAGGAAAGGATCGTGGTACGCCGCCCGCCCGAGCATCACGCCATCGACGGACTGCAGGTGCTCGCGCACCTGGGCCACCGTGGTGATGCCACCGTTGATCACCACGGTGAGGCCGGCGAACTCCCGCTTGAGGCGGTAGACCCGGTCGTAATCCAGCGGCGGGATCTCGCGGTTCTCCTTCGGGCTCAGCCCCTGCAGCCACGCCTTGCGGGCATGCACGACAAGGATCTGCACACCGGCCTCCACCATCGCCTCGGTGAAGCGCTGCAGGCCGGCGTAAGCGTCCTGGTCGTCCACCCCGATGCGGCATTTGACCGTGACCGGAATGCTTGAGCCCGCGGCCTGCACAGCATCACGCATGGCCCGGACGCACTGTCCCACCAGCCCCGGGTCCAGCATCAGGCAGGCACCGAAGCGGCCGGACTGGACGCGATCGGAGGGGCAGCCGACGTTGAGGTTGATCTCGTCGTAGCCGGCCTGGGCGCCGAACACCGCGGCCTGCGCCAGCTCTTCCGGCTCGCTGCCGCCCAGCTGCAGTGCCACGGGGTGTTCCTGCTGGCTGTGCTCGAGCAGCCGGAGCTGCCCGCCGCGCACCAGCGCCGCGCTGGTGACCATTTCCGTGTAAAGCCGCGCGTGGGGGGACAGCAGACGGTGGAAATACCGGCAATGCCGGTCGGTCCAGTCCATCATCGGGGCGACACAGACGCGCCAGGGGGTGGCAGAGGGCGGGATCGCGATTGGCATCGGCATATGGTCGCCGAAAACCGACCGCTTGGGGTCGGAACCGATCTGCGCTCCCGGCACCCCGGCATGGCTCCCGGAAACAATTGGCTGCTAATATCCGGTTAACAACGAGTCAATGGAACTGGTTCACATTTATGAAGATCTATCAGGCTCTACTTGCAGCGCTCTTCAGCCTCGTGCTCGCCGCATGTGCGACCACCCAGGGCTCGACCGACGCGCCCGTGTTCAACCCCGATGCGCAGGCCATGACGCAGTACCACATCGGCGTCGATGACCTGCTCGAAGTCTCGGTCTGGAACAATCCCGACCTCAGCGTGAAGGTGCCGGTCCGTCCGGACGGCCGCATCACGGTGCCACTGATCGGAGACGTGGTGGCGGGCGGCAAGACGCCGGACCAGGTGTCGGCCGACATCAAGGAGCGCCTGAAGAGCTTCATCCGCGATCCGCAGGTGGCGGTCATCGTGACCGAGCTGCGCAGCCACGAGTATCTGCTGCGGGTCCGCGTGACCGGCGCTGTACGCAATCCGGTCTCGATTCCCTACCACCAGGGCATGACGGTGCTCGATGCGGTGTTGGCCGCAGGCGGCATCACCGAGTTCGCGGCACCGGACCGGACCGAGCTCTATCGCAAGACCAAGTCGACCACCTCGTCCTACGCGGTGCAGCTGGGTCAGATCCTTCAGGACGGCAAGCTGGGCACCAACTATCCGGTCCAGCCGGGCGACGTCATCACCGTGCCGCAGCGCTCGTTCTGAACCAGGAAAGCCCGACAGGGGGAGCGGTACTCATGAAGGACGAACAACCGAGCCTGCAGTCCTTGCTACCGGTGCTGTTGACCGAGGCGAGGCGCCGGCTGGGCACGATGATCCTGATCTTCGTGGTGATCGCGCTCGGCGCGCTCGCACTGGGTCTTGCGTGGCCAAAGCGCTACGACGCGAGCACCACGATCCTCGCGCAGGAGAGCAGCATCATCACGCCGCTGATGGAGGGCGCCGCCTCGCCGACGGGCACCAAGAATCGCGCCAACATCGCGCGTGACGTGATCTTCAGTCGCCCGGTGATGAACCAGGTGCTCGCCGACGCCGGTCTGCTCCAGGACAAACCGTCCCCGGCCGAGATCGACCGCATCATCGACGGCATCAAGGCTCGCACCGTGGTCAATCTGAGCCACGGCAACCTGATCACCATCAGCTATCACGATTCCGATCCGAAGCGCGCGTTCGAGGTGACCCGCGACTTCAGCAAGCTGTTCATCAGCGAAAGCCTCGCGTCCAAGCAGCGCGAGAGCCGCGACGCGTACAAGTTCATCGACAGCCAGGTCGAGGCGTACCGGCAGAAACTGACGGCCGCCGAGGAAAACCTCAAGCGCTATCGCGAGAACAACATCGACGCGCGGCCCGGCAGCGACGCCAACATCAATTCGCGCATCAGCGAGCTGCGCACCCAGGTGGAGACCGCCAAGCTCGACCTGATGCAGAAGCGCTCGCAGGAAGCGTCGCTGATGTCCCAGCTCTCGGGCGAATCCGAAGTGACCGCCGTGCAGACCACCGACGGCGTCTACCGCGCCCAACTGGCCGACCTGCAGGCGAAACTGGACAAGCTGCTGCTCAACTACACCAACGAATATCCGGACGTGGTGCGGACCCGCCACCAGATGGACGACATCAAACGGCAGATCCAGGCCGAAGACGCCAAGCGGCAGGCCGCCAAGCTCGCCGGCACACCAGTGGCGATCGACGGCAATGCGCAGTTCAACCCGCTGTACCAGCAACTGAAGAGCCAGCTCGCCGCGCTGCGCGGAGACATCGCCGCCACCGGCGCGCGCCTGAGCGCCAGCCAGGCCATGCTCAACGACGAGCTCGAGCGCGCCAAGCGCGTGGCCGGTTCGGAGAACGTGGTCGCCGAGCTGACCCGCGATTACGACGTCAACCGCGACGTCTACCAGGATCTGCTCAAGCGCCGGGAGAACGCGCGCGTCTCGATGAACCTGGACGCCACCCAGCAGGGACTGAACTTCATCGTGCAGGACCCCGCCACGCTGCCGCTGGCGCCATCCGGACTGCGCTTCATCCATTTCGCCCTGGTCGGCATCGTGATGGCCATCGGCGTACCGCTCGGACTGCTGTTCCTGCTGGTACGGTTCGATCCCCGCGTCCGCTCGGCCGAACAGCTCGAGCAGCTCACCGGGCTGCCCATGCTGGCGACCATTCCGTACTACCAGGCGCCGCAGGACCGTCGTCGCCAGCAGATGCAGTTCATCCTGCTGGGAGCGGTCGCCTTCGCCATCGTGCTGGCCTACCTCGTTTCGGTATGGATCAACCTGAGGGCTGCAGCATGAACATGCGCGACGACCATACCGGGGAAGGCCAGTTGCCGGTCGGTTCCAACAACGGACCGGGCGACCAGCTTCCGCGCAAGAGCGACAGCCAGTCGATCGCACTCATGGAGGAGACGCGTGCCCTGGTGCCGTCCCAGCTCGAGCAGCGGCGGCTGATCCATGCCGAGCAGTCCTCGCGCAGCCAGGCCGACGTGTTCCGCGAGATCCGCACCCGGCTCCTGGAACTGGCCAACGACCAGAACTTCATCACCCTGGTGGTGGCCGTGAGCCCCGGCTGCGGCGCAAGCTTCGTGGCGCGCAACCTGGCCGCGGCCTTTGCATTCGACCAGTCCAAGACCAGCCTGCTGATCGACTGCAACCTGCGCTATCCCGAGCAGCACCGCGTGCTCGGTGTGGATACCGACAACGGCGGCCTGATCGACTTCCTCGACCATCCCTCGCGCGGAATCCAGTCGGTGATCTATCCGACCGTGCTGCGCCACGTGCGGCTGATTCCCGCCGGCACTGCGCGCGAGAATGTCGGCGAGTACTTTTCCTCGTTCCGCATGCGGGCGATGGTGGACTCGCTGCGGAGCCGCTACAACGACCGCTACATTTTCCTCGACGGCCCTGCCGTGAAGGGGTCGCCGGATGCCCGCATCCTGGCCGAACTGGCGGACTTCGTCGTGCTCGTGGCCGGCTACGGCAAGGACACACCCGCAGCGATCATGCAGGCCGCCAGCAGGTTCGACCGGTCCAAGCTGGCGGGCGTGATCTTCAACCAGGCTCCTTGAGAGGACGACTGGCCAAGGTTTTCGCGTGATACCCGCGCGACGCCCGCAAGGGCGGCGCGGCCCAAAACAGGGGAGCAGGTGAGCTGTTTTCCATCGGCATGCCCGGTGGGAGAAGCACGCGCATCCCCGCATCCTGGCCCGGAAGGGGTAAGACTATGTCCGCACATCATCGCTGCTCACGGCGCATCCTCGCCGCCACGATCACCAGCCTGTTCGCCTGCGCCGGAGCCCGGGCCGGGCAACTGGATTACACCCTTTACACCGGCATCGAGCACAGCGACAACATCACGCTGAGCGCGACCGATCCGATCAGCCAGAGCACGCTGATTCCGGGCGCCACGTTCCGCTTCGACCAGCAGGGCGAGGACCTGCAGGCCCATGTGCTCGGCAGCATCGAATACCGGGACTACCTCGGTTCGCGTTTCAGCAACCAGACCCAGACCCAGCTCTCCGGCCAGGCCAACTGGTCCATTTCGCCGCAGCGCCTGGATTTCGTGGTAGAGGATTACGCCGCGGTGCAGCCGGTCGACTCGACGGTCAGCAATTCGCCGACCAACCTCCAGCAGACCAACGTGCTCAGCCTGGGGCCGACCCTGCGCTTCGATCTCGCGTCGGCCTGGCATGGCCAGGTGGATGCCCGCTACATCGACAGCCGGGCGCAGAAGACCAAGCAGTTCGACTCGCAGCGCGGCCAGTTCGCCGCCCGGCTGATCCACGACTTCAGCCACAGCGACGTGGGATCGCTGAACGCCGAGACCCAGAAGGTCCACTACACCTCGGCGCTGCCGGGATCGGATTACCGACGCGACCAGTTCTTCGGCCGCTACCAGGGCAGCTCCGCCCATACCGAGCTGGACGTGTCGGCCGGCTGGACGCACCTTCAGTTCGACCAGGGCTCGCCCCGCTCGTATTCCGGCTCGATGCTGAGCGCCACCGGTACCTGGCACCCCAGCGAGACCAATTCGCTGAGCGTGAACCTGGCGCGGCAATACACCGATGCGGCGCAGAGCATGCTCGAGCCGGACCTCACCTCGCCGGTCGAGGGGCGTGGCGGCATCGTGACCGGGCAGACCGTGGTGGGGCCGCAGGTCTATCTGGAGCGCCGTGGCGAGCTCGCCTATGCCTGGCGCTCGGACCGCCTGACGTTCTCGCTCGCTCCCTACTATCGCAAGCTGAGCTACGTGAACGACACGACCTACGATCAGGTCGGCAAGGGCGCCAACGTCGGTCTGGACTACAAGTTCCGTCCCACGCTGCTGCTCTCGGCCTATGTCAACGGCGAGCGGCTGCGCTACGACACCCTCAATCGCCTGGACCGCACGGTCAGCTACGAGGTCGCCCTTACCGACCAGCGCACGGTGCACTGGTCGTGGCGCGTGTCCTTCCTGCACCAGCAGCGGCATAGCGACGCGGCGGGCCAGAGCTTTCACGAGAACCGGATCTATGTCGGGGTGATCTTCCGGCGATGAGTGGCGAGCTCCTCAAGGAGATACCCGGTTACTTCGGGCCGCAAGGATCGCTGTTCGGCCTCATGGCCGAACCGGCCTACCCGCCCAGCACAGCGGTCCTGCTCTGCCCACCGCTGGGGCAGGACCTGATCCGCAGCCATCGCCTGTACCGCCAGCTCGCGCACATGTTCGTACGGCGGGGACTGGCCGTCATGCGCTTCGACTACTACGGCAGCGGCGACTCCTGCGGCGACGCCGACCAGACCACGCTCGCCCGCTGCGTCGATGACGCCCTGGTCGCGGCCGGGGAACTGCGCCAGCGTAGCCGCTGCCGCCGCCTGCTCGCCTTCGGCGCACGGCTCGGCGGCAGCGTCGCGCTGCAGGCGCATGACCGGCAGCCGTTCGACGCGCTGATGCTGTGCGATCCGATCCTCGATGGCGTCGCGCATCGGGCGCAGCTCGAGGCGTTGCATGCCGAGATGCTTGCCGACACCCGCCGCTTCGCCCGTCCGCGGACTGCGGCGGAAGGTGCCGGCCAGTGGCTGGGCTTTCCGCACGGCGAACAATTCGGGGACGAGCTGGCGGCGATGCACCTGTCCGTTCCTCCTGCCGCGTTGCTGCTCGACTCGGCCCACGTGTTCCCCCGCGCCGGAAACATCGTGGCGCTGGACGAGCCGCTCGGCTGGGACGACCTCGACCGCCTCGAGGTGGCCATCCAGTCGCACGAGCTGATCGCCCGCGTGCAGCGCCATATGGAGACGCTGCAATGACGGAGGCGGCCTACCGCTTCGGCCGACACGATCACCTGATCGGGGTGCTCTCCACGCCGGACTCCCGCGACGCTGCCGCGCCCCGTCCGGGAATCATCCTGCTCAACGCGGGACTGGTGCATCGCATCGGCCCCTTCCGGATGACGGTGGAGCTGGCGCGTATGCTTGCCGGTCAGGGATACGCGGCGCTCCGGTTCGACCTTTCCACCATCGGCGACAGCAGCGGCACCGCCGACGCCGGCTCGCGCGAGGACCAGGTGCTGGCCGATGTGCAGGACGCCATGGCGGTACTGCAGCAGCATGCCGGCTGCTCGCGCTTCGTGTTGATGGGTCTTTGCTCCGGGGCGCAGAACGCCCACCACGTGGCGAGCATCGACCCGCGCGTGGTCGGCACCGTGTTCATGGATGGCTACGCGTACCGGACGCGCGGCTTCTACCTGCGTCACTACCTGCCGCGGCTGCTCCACCCCGTCCGGGTGGTCCGGGCGGCCTGGCGGCAGCTGCGACGCATCGGCCGGCGAGACGATGTGGACCTGCCGGGCTTCGCCGTGGAATGGCCGTCCAGGCAGCAGGTGATCTCGGAACTGACCGGCATGGCGCAGCAGGGCCGGAAGCTCTGCTTCATCTACAGCGGCGGCGCCCTGGGCTATTTCAACCACCCACGGCAGTTCGGCGAGTGTTTCGGCTCGCTTGCCGCCGATCCGAACGTGCAGGTGCGGACATTCCCGGAGGCCGACCACACCTTCATCCTGGCAGGCGACCGGGCACGGCTGCGGGAGTTTATCGCCGACTGGATGCAGCAGTCGTTCTGATCCCGCGGCTGCCTACCCGGCGCGATGCGGCGGCGGCGGCAGCACGAGGTCGCGCCAATCGTTGGGATTGCCCGACTTGCCCGCTTCGGCCGCCTTGATGATGTTGTAGGCCTCGCGTGCGGTCACGTAATGCAGCACGTGGCGCTTGCCGTCGTTGTAGGCACTCTCCAGGTAGCTGTGCATGTCATGCATGGCCTGGCCCAGCAGGGTGTCCATGTCGCGCTCTTGGGTGCCATGGGTGTGCACCTTGATGAACACCCAGTCCGGCCGCCCCTCGACATGGATGCCGGTGCGCACCCACAGGTCGACGCGGGCACGGGTCGGCGGGCAGGCGCGGCGCACGTCGGCGTTCTCGATGCGCGGCACGATGCCCTTGCGCCGCTCGGCCCAGTTCAGCCCCAGCGGCCCCTGCACGATCATCAGGTCGCCGCTGGGCGTGCCGCCCACCCGCACCGGCACGCCGGTGTCGTGCGACTTGGGCCGCGCCGGATCGTCGGTGGCGTAGTAGATCGCGTTGCTCAGGCGCGTCTGCGTGTCGCTGGGCGCCGACGGCAGGGTGAAGTCCGCGTAGCAGCCCAGCTCGCGCAGCAGGATCAGCTCGTTGTTGAGGCCGCACCAGCGACCGTCAGCGCGCGAGTTGTCCAGGCTCCAGTTGCCGTGGATGAAGCCGAAGGTGAGCTCGCCGGTGGCCGGGTCGCGGCTCAGCGCGCCGTGGCGATCGTGCAGCGTCTGGCAGAAACCGGCGATGGTCTGTCGGAAGTTCTCCGGCGTGTCGTTGTCGTGGTGCAGGTGGATCTCGATCTCGCCGAAGCCGTCGGCGCAGAGCGCGGCCAGCTTGTCCAGGTGCTCGGGGAGGTACTCCTCCTCCGGGTAGAAGAAGCTGTGCTGCGGATGGCGACCGTCGGCATCGCGGTGTCTGGAGGCCATCGCGCGGTAGTCGGTGCACCAGCGGTCGACGCGGGCGCGCTGGGTGGCCAGATCGACCTTGCCCCAAGCCGGCTCGTAGTGGTCGACGAAACAGAACATCACGTGCACGGGCCCATCGACCCTGGGGACGCGGCGACGCAGATAGCCGCCCAGCCAGATGTGCATGTTGCGCCCGCGCAGCAACTTCGCCAGGGCGAGCAAGCCGCCGACCAGCACCACCAGCACGCCGATTGCCACGACCATCATCCGCCCTTCCCTCCGAATGCCAGTGCCAGCAGCTGCTCGGCGTTGTTGCGCCACTGCCGCTCGCGCGCGATGTACTCACGCGCCGCGGCACCGACGCGCCGACACTCCTCGTCGCGTGGCGCCAGCGCCAGCAGGCGCTCGATGCACGCCGGCGTATCACGCCGCGGGAACAGCCAGCCGGTGCGGCCATCGTCGGTGACCTCGGCCACCGGCGCGTAGTCCGGCGCGACCACCGCCACGCCCATCGCCATGAACTCGAACAGCTTCATCGGCGAACCATACTCGTTGGAATCGGGCAGCACGGCGTAGTCCATGCAGGCGACCCAACTGGCGATGTCCGGGTGCGGCACGCGGCCCGGCAGACGCACCTGCAGGCCGAGCCGTTCACGGTCGACCAGATCGCGCACCTCCGGCAGGGTGACGCCATCGCCAACCAGCAACAGGGTCAGTTCCGGCGCCCGCGCCAGTTGCGGGGCGATCGCGCGCACGAAGCCATCCACCCCGTGCCAGCGGGCGAACGAACCGATGAAGCCGCACACCACCCTGCCCTCCAGCCCGCGCTCGCGCCGTAGTGCCTCGCGGTCGAAACGCGCCGGATCGAAATGCGCCAGGTCGGCCGCATTCGGCGAAATCACGCAGGGCGCGATGTCGCCATAGGCGGCCTGCGCCTGGTCGCGGAAGTAGCTGGAGATGAACACCAGCCCGGTGCTGTGCTTCATGCACCAGCGCTCGATCCGCCGCGCCAGCCCCTTCATGTAAAGCGGACGCACGCGCTCGACCAGCGCCGAATCGTTGATCTCCAGCACGATCGGCACGCCATGGCGGCGCGCCAGCCACACCGTGGCGAACAGGAACAGCGAGTAGCGCTCGTAGACCATGTCCGGCCGCGCGCGCTTCAGCACGCGGCCCATCCGCACCAGGGTCACCGCGTTGTAGGCCAGCTCGGCCAGCTCGAAGACTATGCCGGGCAGCCGCGTGACCAGCGTGGCCAGCCGCCCCCTGCGCCGCGGAGCGCTGTCGCCTGCCGACGACGCCTGCTCCGGATCCGCGCCGGGAAACGAGACGATGGTGACGTCGTGCCCCAGCCCGCGCAGTGCGCCGACGATGCCGCGGATGTGCACGCCCTCGACGTCGCGACCGCGGGTGCGGTGGTGGTAGATCACTCGCATGCAGCATCCTGTTCGAGGGCGTGGAAGGTCCATCCGTCCCGGCACCACGCCGGCAACAGCTCGGCCAGGGCATGCATGCCGGCAGCCCCGTCGTCGTGCATCAGCACGATGTCGCCGACCTGCGGAGGCTGTGTCTGCAGGCGCCTCACGACGACTGCGGCATCGTCGTCGTGGTAGTCCATGCTGTCGTAGCACCAGTAGGCCAGGCTGCGGCCGCTGCGTGCGAAATGCAGCAACAGGGGCAGCGTCACATGCCCCTGCGGCGTGCGGATCCGGTGCCGCGTGCGTCCGTCGAAGGCCGCCAGCAGCCGGTCGGCACGTTCCAGGTCCGCGACCTGGTCCGCGGTGCTCATGTGTGCGAAACGGGTATGGCTGTAGGAGTGGTTGCCCAGCAGGTGTCCGTCCCGGACGATCCGCTCGACGATCGACGGATACTGCTCGGCGTGGCGGCCCACCACGAAAAAGCTCGCCCGCACGCCATGTGCCGCGAGCAGATCGAGCAGGCGCGGGGTGTGCTCGGGATGCGGACCATCGTCGAAGCTGAGGAAGCGGCCGGTGCCGGCGCGATCGCCGTGCGTCTGCACGATCGAGCGCGGCAGCAGACCGAGAATCTGGTGTTTCTTGGGCCGGATGTTCATGTCGGGAGCGAAGTGGGGAGAGGGGAGTCGGCTGCCGCAGCCTCGAGAATGTCCGACAGCGATTGCAGATTCCGTTCCCAACTGAACTGCCTGGCGTGTTCCAGGATGCGTCCAGTGTCCCATGGAAGGGCAATGGCTTCGACCAGCGCCTCGGCAAGCGCATCGCGATCGCGCACCGGAACCAGCAATCCGGCCTCGCCCGGAACCACTTCGGGAATCCCGCCCACGCGCGTGGCCACCACGGGGATGCCGCAGGCCATCGCCTCCAGCACCACGTTGGGCACGCCCTCGTTGTGGCTGGGCAGGCAAAGCAGGGTCGCTGAGCGGAACCAGTCCGGCAGATCGGCATGCGGTGTCGCCCCGACCAGACGGACAGCTGCGCCAAGACCGAGTTCATCGGCGCGCGCGCGCAGCGCGTCACGGCACTCGCCGGCGCCGACGAACACGAGCTGGGCGCCCGGTCGCGCCTCTGCGACCGGCGCAAAGGCCTCGAGCAGGTCCATGCAGCCCTTGCTTGCCTTGAGGTTGCCGACGTAGAGCAGCACCGGCACGTCGCCCGGCAGGTCGAGACGACGACGCGCCTCCGGCTGCGAGCCGGGCGAGAAGCGCGCATGGTCGACGCCGTTGTAGACCACGTGGACCCGCGCCGGCGCGACCCCGAGCGCCACCGCCTTGTCGGCCAGCGCCCGGCTCACCGCCACCACGGCCCGCGCCTCCACCAGCGCCTTGCGGATCTGCGGCCGCCGGGCCGGGTCCTCTGCCTGCACGTTGAGGTCGCTGCCGTGCACCTTGACCACGTAGGGCCAGCCCATGCGCCGCGCCAGCCAGCCGGCGGCGGCGGCATCGGGGTAGGCCCAGCTGGCCAGTACGCAGTCGTAGCGCCCGCGCAGCAGGTGCCATCCCTGCTGCGCCAACAGCGATACGGCCCAGAAGAGCGCGTGCAGCGAGCGGGCGACGCGCGGCAGGTAGACGAAGACGAAGGTGCGCAGGCGCAGACCGGCAATCTTCAGGGGCTCGCCCGCGCCGCGTCCACGCAGACGCTCCGGCAGCGGCACCGCGGTGATCACCTCCACCTCGTGGCGCTGCCCCAGGCGCTCGAACTGCTGGCGATTGAACGCACCGCGATGGGGATCCCAGCGGGTCGGAAACAGATTGGTGAGGACGAGGATGCGCAGGCTCATGCCGGCACGCCCTCCCCGGCATACAGACGGGCGTAGCGGGATGCCATCGCCTCCAGCGAGCCATGTTCGAGCACCCAGGCGCGCGCGGCGTCACCCAGTGCGATCGCCAGGTCCGGCGCATCCAGCAGTGCGCCCAGCGTCACGGCCAGCGATTCCGGCGCGCCGGCCGGCACCAGCATGCCGGTCTTCCCGTGGTGGACGATCTCGGCATTGCCGCCCACATCGGTGGCGACGATGGGCAGCGCGCTGGCCGACGCTTCCAGCAGCGCCATCGAATAGCCCTCGCTGACCGAAGACAGCGCGAACAGATCGAAGCCCTGCAGCAGTTGCACCACGTCATTGCGGTCGCCGAGAAAATGCACCGCCGACGCCACCCCCTCCAGCCGGGCGCGATCTTCCAGGTCGCCGCGCAGTTCGCCCTGACCGACCAGTACCAGCGCCGTATCGGGACGGGTCGCGTGCACGCGGGCGAAGGCGCGGATCAGGCTGTCCTGGTCCTTGGCCCAGTTCAGCCGGCCGACCGTGCCGATCAGGCGGGTCTCAGGCGCGACGCCGATCGCCTGCCTGAACGCCCGGCGGGCAGCCTCGCCGGCGGCGGCGAAGCGCTCGACCCGGATCCCGTTGGGAACCACCACCGCGCGCGACTCGGGCACCAGGCCACGCGCCACCGCGTCGCGGCGGGCGGCCTCGCAGACGGTCACCACCGCGTCGGTGCGCCCCATCGCGGCGCGATACAGCGCATCGCGACGCGACGCGCTGGGGCCGGCTCCCATGCCGTGCCGGGTGTTGATCACGCGGCGCCGTCCGGGCAGACCGAGCGTCGCCAGTACCGCCTGGTAATGCGCGGCGGCGTTGTGGGTGTGCAGCACCTCGGTGCGATGGTCGCGCACGGCACGACGCAGGCGGTGCAGCGCGCGCAGGTCCGGCCCCCTGCGTTTGCCGCAGACCCGCAGCGGCACGCCGAGGGCATCGAGTTCCCCGGCGAGCGAGCCGGCCTCGAATACGCACACCACTTGGGGCTTCAGGCCCTGCCGCTGCTGCAAGCCGACCAGGTCGAGCACCATCCGCTCGAGCCCGCCGCGGTTGAGGTTTTCCACCACGTGCGTGACGTTCACGGCGCCCCCGTGGCATGTGCGCCCGGCGGCAGCTCGGACACCGTCACCCGCAGTTTGCCGCTGGGGGTGAGCGGGATGTCGTCGACGAAGTGCACGTCCAGCGCCACGCTGTCGCCGAGCTTCTTGCCCACCTCGCGGCGGATGTAGGCCAGCGAGGCCTCGTCGAAGCCGTCGGTACGCACGATCGACAGGTCGAGTCGGTCCAGCCGGCGCTGCACCAGCTGGAAGCGCTCGACCCCCGGCACGTCCTTGAGCATGTGCGGGAAGAATTCGCCCGGCAGCACGTGGCCGGCCGGCGTGCGGATCGCATCGAGCACCCGGCCGTCGACGCGCTCCACCAGCGGCAGCCCGCGCCCGCAGACGCAGGTGCGCTCGGACGGCGTGGCCGCGTCGCCGTTGGCATAGCGCAGGAACGGCATGCCGTAGTTGAACAGGTCGGTCACCACCACCTCGGCCGGACCGTGCCCGCCGGGCATCGGCTCCAGTTCCACCAGCAGGTGGTCGGCGTTCACGTGCAGACCCTGGCGATGCTCGCACTCGGCGGCCACCAGCATGAATTCGCGGCAGCCGTAGGTGTTGAACGCCGGGCAGCCGAACGCGCGCTCCAGCAGCTCGCGCTGGAATTCGTGCAGCGCCTCGGCCGCGCCGAGGATCGCCACCGGCGCATGCACGCGGCGCCCGGTGGCGAGCATCCACTCGGCCAGCCGCACCAGCGGCCCGACGTAGGAGACGATGATCTCCGGCCGGTAGCGGTCGATCGCCGTGGCGTAGTCGGCCATGGTCGCCTCGCTCATGCCGAAGCTGTCGAGCATGCGGCGGGCGAAGGCGGCGTTGTAGAGGCGGTCCTTCAGCAGCTTGGCGCGGCTGGGCTGGCCCACCGCGCCGCCCCACAGGTACAGCGTGCGCCGGCCCATGCGCGCGCCGGCCCAGCCGTAGCCGCGCCACATCACCGCGGTGCGCCGGTCGTTGCTGCCGCGGTCGCAACCGAAGCGCAGCGGTTCGCCGGTGGAACCGCCGGTGGCCTTGTAGACCATCTGCCCGGCCAGCGACGGCGCCTGCAGCTCGGCGAAATGCGCACGGATGTCGGCCTTGGTCAGCCGCGGCAGGCGCGCGTAGTCGGCCCGGCTGCGGATGTCGTCCGGCGTCGCGCCGATCGTCTTGAAGCGCTCGCGGTAGAACGGCACCTCGCGGTAGCAATGTTCCAGCAAGGCCTTCAGCCGCTGCCACTGCAGCGCCTGCACCTCGTCGGCCGACAGCCACTGGTCGCGCTCGTACCCGGCCAGCCAGCGCAGCGTATGCCGGCGGCGCAGGCCGCTTTCGTAGGCCGGGAACAGCACGTGGCGGAAGGCCGCCTCGTAGATCCGCGCGAACACCGGGGCGCTCATGCCGGCCGCTCCGCCCGCGCGCTGGCGCGCTCGCCGGCGCGCAGCAACAGCCGGTGCAGGGGCTGTGGCCAGTTGCGTGCGAAGCGCGCGTGCAGTTCCTGCAACTGCGCGATGTCGCCCGGGCTCCAGCACGGCAGCAGCAGGGTGAGCACCCCATAACTTCCCAGCACGACCACTCCCCCCAGCAGCACGGTCAGCAACACGGGCATCCCAAGCAGCAGCACCGGCAGCGACAACAGCGCGGCACCGACCGAGGCCAGCGCCACCGCCGCCAGACGCCGACCGTCCAGCCGCGCGCCGCTCACCCGCAGGCCGATCAACACGTAGGCGGTGGTGCTGGAGACCGCTTCGGTCAGGATCGCCACCATCGCGCCGCGTAGCGCGAACTGGTGGATCAACAGGGCGTCCAGGGTGAGTTTGATCACGCCGAACACGACCACCATGACGAGAATCGTCTGCTGCCGGTCCGCACTCACCAGCAGGCTCGTCGCCCCCTGGTTGGAGGTGGCGATCGCACTGGCCAGGATCGCCACGGCGAACACCGGCGCAGCGGCACCGTAGCGGCTGCCGTAGAGCAGCTGGATGATCGGCGCAGCGAAGCACACGCCGAAGATCACCACCGGTGCAGACAACATCACCAGGTAGGTCGTCACCGCCACGAACTTCTGCGCGGCCTGGTCGCGCCCGCGGCTGAGTGCCTTGGACATCATCGGCAGCAGCACCGCAGCGAACACCCCGGGCACCAGCAGCATCATGCCGGTCGCCAGCTGATAGGCGACCTTGAAGTAGCCGGCGTCGGCCGAGGTGGCGAAGGTGTTGAGGAAGACGATCTCCACGTCGCTGGTGATCAGGAAGCCCACCACGATGGTGACCGACACGATCCGCAGATGGCGGCGGATGCGCTGGTTCAGCTCGCTGGCCATCGGCGCGGCCGGCGGCACCGTGGCCACCAGCCGCCGCGCCTGCCACCAGGAAATGCCGAGGAAGATCGCACTGGAGGTGGCATACACCACCAGGAACCAGAACATCGACGCCTTCAGCAGCACCGCGCCGACCACCAGAGCCAGGTTCAGCGGCGCGGCGACCATCGATACCCGCGCCGTGGCGTCGAAGGCTTCGAAACCTTTCGCCACGGCGATGTTGAACATGTACGGCGCACGCATCGCCACGGCGGCGGCGAGCAGCAGGAACTCCACCAGATCCGGCGTATTCGCCCAGCGATGCCCGGCCAGCGCCAGGCCCGCTCCGGCCAGGCCGACCACCAGCACCATGTGCCAGGCCTGCACCCGGCGCATATAGGTCAGCAGCGGCCGGATCATCGCCTCGTTGCCGTTGCCGCGGAACTCGGAGATGAACTTGATCACGCCGGTGGTGATCCCCGAGTTGGTCACCACGATGCCGATCGCGGCGAACCAGATGAACATGCTGTACACGCCGTAGTGGCCCGGCCCCAGGTGCCGGGCGATCACAATCGACGCGACCATGCCTAGGAAATACTCGGCGTAGATCCCGATCGACGAGAACGCGGTGTTGCGAAGGGTATTGCGACGGTCGTTCATTCGGAATGCAACAGGACGGCGACGAGGACGAAGAAGAACGCGATGCTGCCGATCGCCGCGGGAACCCAGGTCCACCACGAGCGGCCCAGCCGCATCGGCGGCAGGTCCGGGACGCGGCGGCGGATGCCGACATAGGCGCCCACCACGATGGCCAGGGTGAGATAGAGGATCACGGTGTAACTGCGGCTGAGGAAGAACGCCGCGGTGAACAGGCCGCACAGCGAAAGCAGCAGCGTGCGCGCGATGGTCTTCTCGGCCGGCCAGTCGATCTCCTGGTCGCGCAACGCTTCCTCGGACGGTCGGTGCAGCAGCACCTGGCGCAGCATCAGGAAGCTGTAGCCGACCAGTGCCAGCCAGGTGACATAGCCGAAGAAGCCGGTCTCGGCCAGCACCAGGATGAAGGAATTGTGCGCAGTGAGGTAGTTGTAGTCGGTGAAGTTGCCCGCGCCCACGCCGAACAGCGGATGCGAGGTGAACATGTGCAGGCCTTCGTACCAGGCGTCCACGCGACCGGCGGCAGACTCTTCCCCCGCGTCCAGTTCGTCCATGCGCGAGGACAGCATGCGCATGGCCACCAGGCCGATACCGCCGAGCATGCCGGCCACGACCATGCCGCGCCGCATCCAGATGTAGACCCCACCCTCCATCAGCAATGCCAGCATCGCGCCACGCGAGTTGGTGAGGTACACGCCATAGAGCAGCAGGCAGGTGCCGGCCAGCCACACCAGCCGCATCAGGAACCGCGAGCGGCCGGCCATGTACACGGCCATCGGCACCGCGGTGACGAACAGCAGGCCGAGGTCATTCGGGTCGTTGAAGATGCCCACGTACTGGATGCGCCCGTCCTCGGACAGGCCCATGCCGGTCCAGCCCACGCCCAGGTGCTTCTGCTCCACGCCGTGCAGCGCCAGCACGCACGAGCAGAGCGCGAACACCGCGAACGTGGCCGACACCCGCTTCTGGCTGGCACTCACCCCCGCCGCGAGGATCGCGAAGGCGACGATCACCGGCGCGAAGCCGCTGAACTGCTCGATGGCCCCGCCGATCCAGCCGTTGGCGACCTCCGACATCATCAACGCCAGCATGAACACCGGCAGCAGCACGAAATGCGGCGCCCCGAACGTCTTGTAGCGCGAGGCCATCCAGGCCAGCAGGGCCATCGCCAGCACGATCGGCAGCAGCGGGAATCCGGCCAGCGAAGGCAGGTAATCCTGCGGGCGCAGGATGGTCAGCGAGAGGTAGAGAATGATCAGCGGAAACATCAGGACTCCCCGGCGGAAGCGCCGGTACGACGGGCCGTGGGGTAAGCCATCAGGCCGGGAAGCGAAACCATGGCGGCGAACCAGCCTGGGCCCATCTGGCGCTCCACCGGTAACCGGTAAAGGGCGTAGCGGTTGACCGCGGGGTCGGGGTTGGTACCGCTGATGTAGCTGCAGGCGAGCCGGTATCCCGCGGCGCGGGACGCCTGGATCACCCGTGCGTCGAACGCACGATCGCCACCCACGGGGTACGACAACAGGCTCGGGGCGCTTCCCAGCTCGCGCTCCAGCACCCGGTGGGACTCGAACAACTCCCACTCCAGCTCTTCCTGCGGCAGCTTGGCCAGCATGCGATGGGTGACCCCGTGCGACCCGATCTCGAAACCGGCCTGATGCATCTCGCGCAGCTGCGACCAGCCCATCGGACGGCAATCCGCCACCACGCGGTCACGCGGCATGTTCCAGGCCTTCTCCAGCCCGGTGATCAACGCGGCCTGCGCGGCATCGTCGAGACTCTTCAACCGGTCGAGCAGGTTCTCGACCAGCTTGCGCCGCAGATCCCGGCGCGCCGGCAGCCGCACGTCCAGGCCCACCTCGGGCAGTTGCAGGCGCGGCTCGGTGGAACGCAGCACCATGTGCGCCAACCAGTCATAGGCAAACGGCAGGCCGTCGTCGACGTGACCGGTGGAGACGAAAAAGGTGGCCGGCACGCCGAGCTCGCGCAGGATCGGGAACGCGACACGGTAGTTGTCGTCGTAACCGTCGTCGAATGTCACCGCCACCGCATTGCGGGGCATCGGCTGACCGGCCTCGATGCGCCTGACCACCTCGCCCAGCGAGATCGGGTGGAACTTGCGCCTGAGCAGCAGCATCTGCTCGCGAAAGCGCTCGGCCGAGGCACTGACAACTTCGAGGTCGAACTCGAAAAGCTCCGGGTCGGCCAAGGTCAGCACGCGGTGGTAGGCGAGGATGCGCAGGTCCCGGATCCGCCAGCCGCGCACCTGGCGCAGCGGCCCCAGCAACCCGGTCCGATAGCACCACGTGCCCAGCCGCACCCGCAGGTCGCCGCGCCAGGGAATCACCTTGCGGACGCTCACCATAGGTGCAGGCGCCGGTTGCGGGCGAAGGTCAGCAGGGCCAGTGCCGCGTACGCGTTCATGTAGAAGAAGGCCACACTCAGGCGCACCGGCAACCAGCGACCCAGCACCGGCAGCAGACGCGACGCCAGCACCATGGCCACTCCGGCAAGCAATGCCACCAGGGTCAGCGCGCACCACACATGCCGCGTGGCCAGTACGGCGGCGGTCAGACCCAGCAGCAGGACCATCCACGGCGCGGCCAGGCGCAGCAGCTTGTGACTGACGAAGCGGAACCACAGCGGATTGCGCCCGGGCCGCAGCAGCCAGGGAGACAGCTGCACCAGCTGGAAATTGCCCGCCAGGGTGCGGATCTTGCGACGCTGCTCCTGCACCGGCTCGGTCGACGGCCGGTCCCAGGCTCGGGCACCCGGCTCGAACACCACGCGCCAGCCGGCGCGGGCGGCGCGCATCGGCACCAGCACGTCGTCGAGTACCGTCCCCTCCGGCAGCGGCTGGAACACCTCGCGGCGCATCGCGTACAGCGCTCCGCTGACTCCGATCATCGAGCCGGATGTGCTCTCGCTGCGTCGGATCAGGGTCTCGTAACGCCAGTAGGCATCCACGCTGCGCGCGAAGCCCGTCTCCGGATCCTCGAAACACAGCTCGCCGCCGACCACACCCACCTCCGGATCGGCGAGGTTGGCGACCAGCTCGCGCAGCGCCTGGGGCTCCAGGCGCTGGCGCACGTCGAGCATCAGCAGCACCTCGCCGCGGGCCGCCGCGATGGCGTCGTTGAGACACGCCGCCTTGCCGCGTCGCCGGACGAACTCCAGCACGCGCACCCGCTCGTCGCCGAAGCGTCGGCAGCGCTCGGCCGAGTCGTCCTCGCAGCCATCGCAGACCACCACGATGTCGATCAGACCCGGCGGATAGTCCAGCGCGGCGAGATTGGCCAACCGCGCCTCCGCCTGTGCCCCGGCGTTGTGAACGGCAACGACGATCGATACCGTCGGCGTCCACTCGCCGCGGCGCACCGGGCGCGGGCCCCAGCGTGCCTTCGCCACCACCCAGGCCGGGTAGCCAACGAAGGTGTGCCCCAGCGCCAGGGCACATAGCCAGAACAGCCCGTGCAGATAAGTCATCGACCGTGCTTCCCACCGTCTCTGGAGCGCCCGAACAGGCGCGACATCCGCGCGCGAAGCGAGCTGTCCTGCGCTTCGGGGGACGCCTCGGCCGCTTCCGCCGGCTCCGGCAGTGCCGCGGCCAGCGCCGCCAGCGTACTGGTCGCCACGTCGAGCAGGTTGATGCGCACCCCTGTCTCGCGCTGCACGCGCGTGGTGAAAGCCACCGCAAGCAGCGAATGGCCACCGACATCGAAGAAGTTGTCGCTGGCCCGCACGGTCGGTGCACCGATCAGTTCGCGCCACAACGAGGCCAGATAGGCCTGGCGGGCATCGTCGAACACCGCCGGTGCGGCATCGACCGCCGGCGACTCGATCGCTGCCGTCGGCGCCGGCAGGGCTTTCCGGTCGATCTTGCCGTTGGCGGTCTTCGGCAACCGGTCCAGCACCTCCACCAGCTGCGGCACCATGTAGGCGGGCAGCTTCTCGCGCAGCGTGCCGCGCAGGCGCTCGGACACCTCCAGCCGATCGCCGTCGACCACTGCATAGAGCACCAGGCGCAGATCGTTGTCCCCGAAGCGATGCGCCACCACCACGCATTCGCGCACCGACGGATCGGCGCCGGCCACCGCCTCGATGTCGCCCGGTTCGATGCGGAAGCCACGGATCTTGATCTGATGGTCGACGCGGCCGTGGAAATACAGCACGCCGTCGCGCCAGGCGCCCAGGTCGCCGGTGCGGTACATGCGCCCGTCGCCGGCGTGGAACGACTCGGGCACGAAGCGCTGGGCGGTCAGCGCGGGCTCTCCCAGGTAACCATCGGCCACGCCGTCGCCGGCGATCATGATCTCCCCGATCACCCCGGGCGGCACCGGCTGGCCACGGCGGTCGAGCACGTAGATCCGCGTGTTGGCGATCGGCCGGCCCAGCGGCACCACCTCCACGCCCGCTTCGATCGGTGCCACCGTGGACCAGATCGTGGTCTCGGTGGGACCGTACAGATTCCACATGCCACGGCAACGCGCAGCGAGCGAGCGCGCCAGCGCCAGCGGCAATGCCTCGCCACCGACCAGCAGGCGCAGCCCGGCGAAGACGCTGTCGTAACCGATCTCCTCCACCAGCTTGAGCAGCGACGGTGTGGTCTGCAGCACGGTGCAGCCGCTGCGCTCGATCAGCTCGCACAAGGCCTGCGGGTCGCGGTGATCGGCCTCGGTGGCCACCACCACCTGGCCACCGCAGATCAGTGGCAGGTACATCTCCAGGCCGGCGATATCGAACGAGAGCGTGGTCACCGCGCAGAGCACGTCGGCGGTGGCGAACCCCGGATCGCGCTGCATCGAGCGCAGGAAGTTCACCAGGTTCCGGTGCAGGATGCGCACGCCCTTGGGCTGGCCGGTCGAGCCGGAAGTGAACAGCACATAGGCCTGATCGTCGCCGTGGACCGCCGGCAGTTCGCCGCCGTCGTCCGGCTCGCGCATCAGCTGCGTCACCTCCAGCAGTTGTGCCCCCTGCCTCAATACCTCCGGCACGGCCGCGGCCGGTCCGCAAAGGATCGAGCGGACAGCGGCCTTGTCCGCCATGTAACGCAGCCGCTCGGGCGGAAACTCCGGATCCAGCGGCACGTAGGCGGCGCCGCTGCGCAGGACGCCGAGCACCGCCACCAGCATGTCCACGGTGCGCGGCACGCACACGCCGACGTAGTCGCCGCGACCGATGCCGCGTCGCCCCAGCGCCAGCGCCAGCGCACGCGAGGCGGCGTCGAGGCCGGCGTAGTCCACCGAAATGCCGCTGCCGCTCACCGCGGTGCGGAACGGATGCTCGCGCATGGTCGCACCGATCAGCTCGACCAGGGACTGCCGCCGGTCCAGCGGCGCGTCGGTGTCGTTCCAGCCTTCCAGCACCCGGCGGCGCTCGGCTTCGTCCATCAGCACGAAGTCGCCGACGGCCTGCTCCGGTCGCGCCGCACCCTGGCGCAGGATCCCGCCCAGGTAGCCGCTCCAGCGTTCGATCGTCGCCGCGTCGAACAGGCCCGGGTTGTAGTGGAACAGGAAGTCCAGCCGCCCTTCGTGCTCGGTGAAATGGAACTCGATGTCCCAGTTCATGTGGCGCTTGGGCAGGTCCCCGTGGGTCACCGCAACACCATCCCAAGGCGTATCCGCCACCGCCGGATTGAAGTTGAACAGCACCTCCGCCAACGGCAGGCGTCCGGTGTCGCGCGGCAGCTTCAGCGCCTGCGCGATGCGGGCGATCGAGACGTCCTGGTGCTCGCCGGCGTCCAGCAGGCGGCCCTGCACGCGCTTGACCAGCGCACCGAACGACTCGTCCGGATCCACCGCCATGCGCAGCGGCAACGTGTTGTCCGCATCGCCGACCGTCTGGCCGTAACGACTCACCGCCTGCCCGGCGAAGGGGATGCCGCAGACCAGGTCGTCCTGTCCGGACAAACGCTGCAGCAGCGCATAGAAGCCACCGAGCAGCAGCGCGAACAGGGTGACCCGCTGCGACCGCGCCGCCTCACGCAGGGTCCTGGCCACGTCGCCGTCCAGATGGCCGCCCAGGGTCGCGCCGCGGAAGCCGCCATCGCGCCCGCGCGGACGGTCCAGCGGCAGCGCCAGCGGGTCGGGCAGCGTGCGGTACTGCGCCTGCCACCAGTCCAGCGATTCGCGACCTTCCGCGCCGTCGCGGCGCGCGCGCTCGTCCAGCACGAACCGGCGCCAGGCATCCGCCGACGGCCACGCCGGCGCCGTGCCCTGGCGGAACGCGTTGTAGCCCGTGGCCAGCTCGCGCAGGAACACGCTGAGCGACCAGCCGTCCATCACGATGTGATGGGACACCATCACCAGGGTGTGCTCCTGGTCGGCGAGCTTGACCAGCCAGGCGCGCAGCAGGGGCGGCTGCAGGCGATCGAACGGGCGTGCCGACTGCTCGGCCACGAAGGCGTCGAGCCGCTGCTGCCGATCGGCGTCACCACTGAGATCAAGCGACTCGAGGCGCACCGCGGCGGGCGGTTCGAACGTCTGCCCGCTGCCGTCCTCGGCAAAGCGCATCGAGAAGATTTCGTGGCGTGCCACCACCGTATCGAAGGCGCGCCGCAGCACATCGGCATCCAATGGACCCCGGAAGCTGAGTTGCGTCGATTCGTTGAAGGCCGGCGCGATATCGTCGCTGAAGTGCATGCCAAGCCAGCGCCCGAGCTGCGCGTCGGTGAGCGGCACCTTGGCCGGAAGTCGATCGATCTCCGGCGCAGGCGCGGGCATGGCCGCGGCATGACGCGGCAGCAGCATGCCGGCGCCCAGCAGGTCGTCCACCGACTCGGTGACCGCCGCGACGATAGCCTCGACCTCGGCATCGCCATGCGCCACGGAGAGGAAGCAGTTGAACTGCTCGAACACATGCAGCCCGGCATGGCGCAGCCGGTACCACAGCAGGCTGGCGAACGGCTGGCCGTCATCGACGCGCAGCTTCCACAACGAGCTGTAACCCACCGCCGTCACCGGGGCCTGCCGCGCGTCGAAGAGCGCATTGAGCCGCGCCACCATGTCCTGCGTGCGTGCATTGAGCGAGGCCTGCAACTGCGGCCCCTGTTCCCGGATCCACTGCAGCGCGGCCTTCGCCGCGGCCAGCGCCAGCGGATGCCGCACGAAGGTGCCGGCGAAATAGGTGACGCCGGCACCCGGGTAGCTGTCGTCGCCGAATTGCCAGAAGCCGCCGTCCAGCGCATCCATCCATTTCGCGCTGCCGGCGATCGCGGCGAACGGCAGGCCACCGCCGATGATCTTGCCGTAGGTGGCCAGATCCGCGCGCACGCCGAATGCCTCCTGCGCGCCCCCCGGGGCCATGCGGAAGCCGGTGATGATCTCGTCGAAGATCAGCGCGCAGCCGGCCTGGTCGCACAGACCGCGCAGGGCCTGCAGGAACGCCTTCGGCTGCAGCTCCGGATGCTTGCTCTGCACCGGCTCGACCAGCACCGCGGCCAGTTCTTGGCCGCGCTCGCCGATGATGCGCAGCGCCTCGTCGGTGCCGTAGTCCAGCACCAGCACGTTTTCCACCGCGTTGGCGAGGATACCCGGCGCCGCAGCGATCGAACGCAGCGTGCGGGTACCACGCACGATCACCTCGTCGAAGATGCCGTGGTAGGAGTCGCGGAACACCACGATGGTCTTGCGCCCGGTGACCGTGCGCGCCACACGCATGGCGCCCATCACCGCTTCCGAACCGGTGTTGCAGAAGCCGACGCGGGCCATCCCGGTCATGTCGCTGATCAGCTGCGCCACCTCGGCGGCCAGCGGGTGCTGCGGACCGATCTCGACGCCGGTATCGACCTGCGCATGCAGCGCCGCGGTGACGAACGCCGGCTGGTAGCCGAGGAAGTTCACGCCGAAGCCGTTGAGCAGGTCGATGTAGACGTTGCCGTCCAGGTCCCACAGCCGGGCGCCGAGCGAGCGCTCGGCGGTGATCGGGTAGACCAGTTCCTTCCATTGCGGATTGAAGCCGGTCACCACGCGGGGATCGGCCATCAGCGCACGATGCTGCTGGGCGAAGTCCTTCGACCTGCGGGTACGCCGGCAGTACGCCTCGGTGAAGGTCTCCAGCCAGGCGCGCTGGGCAGGAGAGACGTCACCGTGGCGGTCGGTGGTGATGCGCGCGGACGCGCCGAACGGACGCTCTTTCAGGTTGGCCGGGGCGAACTCGTCGGCCGCCATGGCGGGCAACGCAGGTGCAGCGGCCGGGACCGATCCGGCGGGCAGGCCGCCCGACGGCTGACCGGACAGACTCGCCAGCAGCGCGCTCTGCTGCTGCAGCAGCGCCATCTGGTTCTGGATCAGCTGGGCCAGCGTGGACGGCATGGCTGCGCCCGCCGCCTGGCCCTGGACTGGAGCCGCGGCGATGGCCGCCGGCGGCAGGGCGTCGGGCGGCAGGGTGGCGTCGAGCATCCCTGCCAGGTTTCCGATGCTGTCCACGTCCTCCATCAGGCGGCGGAACTTGATCTTCACGCCATATTGCTGCTCGACGGCGAGCGCGGCCTGGGTCAGGGACAGCGAATCGAAGCCGAGGTCGAGGAAGCTCTCGGCGTCGTGCCGGGCATCCAGCGGCTCGCCCCCAAGGTTGCCGAACAGCTCGCGCAGTTCGGCGGCCAGTCGCAGCGGTCGTGGCATGGCACTCGGGGAAGGTGCGGCGGACGGCATGCTTGCGGTTTCCTCCGGGGATGGCGAGGCCGCGGACTTGGTCGCTGCCGCCGGTGTCATGTCGATGGCGGCGGGTGCGGACGCCGCCGGCTCGACCCAGTAGCGCTTGCCGTGGAACGGGTAGCCGGGCAGCGGCACACGACGCCGCGGCACCTCGCCGTGGAAGGCCTGCCAGTCCGGGGTGAGTCCGGCGCACCAGCATTCACCGAGCGCCCGCAGTACCTGCTCCTGGGCGTCGCCTGCGCGCGAGGCCGGCCCGAGGCTGGCCACCGCGCTGCCGCGCCCGTCGAGCATGCCGCGGACCAGCCCGCTGAGTGCCTGGGACGGTCCGGCCTCCAGCAGCAACGCGGGGCCCTGTTCGAGCACATGGCGCACGGCATCGGCGAAACGCACCGGCGCGCGCAACTGCCGGCACCAGTAGTCGATCGAGGTTGCCTGTTCCACGGTGACCGGCAGGCCGCTGACGCAGGAATAGAAAGTCCGCTCCGGCGGGTGCAGCACGACGCCATCGAAGGCCCGGCGGAACAACGGCAGGGCGCCCTCCATCAGGTGGCTGTGGAAGGCATGGCTGACCCGCAGCCGGGTGCAGGCGACGTCCCCGGCAGCCAGGCTGGCGGCGAACGCGTCGATGACCGCGTCGGTGCCGCCGAGCACGGTCTGGGTCGGCGCATTGCAACCGACGATCTCCACACCCTGCGGCAGACGGGCGCGCAGCGCCTCGGCGTCCTCCCGCACCACCAGCATCGCACCCGGCGGCTGCGCGAACATCGCCGCGCCGCGGGCGACCACCAGCCGCAACGCGTCCTCCAGCGAAAACACGCCGGCCCGGCAGGCCGCCACGTACTCGCCGATGCTGTGGCCGATCATCGCCACCGGATGCAGGCCCCATGCCGCCCACAACTCGGCCAGCGCGTACTCGACCACGAACAGTGCCGGCTGGGTGAATCGCGTCTCGGCCAGCCGCCGCGCGGCCTCGTCCTCGCCCTCCGCTGCCGGAAGGATCAACGCACGCAGGTCTTCACCCAGCAAGCTGCTGGCGAGCGCGCAGCCCCGCTCGAATGCATGACGGAACACCGGCTCGTGCTCCGCCAGTTCCCTTGCCATGCCTGCGTGTTGCGCTCCCTGCCCGGGGAACAGCATCACCAGCGATGGCGGTTCCGCCGGTGCGACGTGCGCGGCCATCCGCGGCAGGCGCTCGCTTGCCTGGTGGACATCGGCGGCAACCACGAAGCCACGCGCGGCCATAGGCTGCCGGCCCATCGCCAGCGTCCAGGCCACGTCCGGCAGCGCCGGGGCATCGTCGTCCGCCATGGCCACGGCGAGTTGCTCCGCGCGTCGCTGCAACGCCGCCTCGTCGCGAGCCGAGAGCGGCAACAGGTTCAGGCGGCGTCCCGGCCCCGACGCGGGCATCGGTGGTGCCTCCTCCAGGATGACGTGGGCGTTGGTGCCACCGACGCCGAAGGAGCTGACGCCGGCCCGCCGCGGCTCGCCGCCGCGGGGCCAGGCGACTTGGCGGTCGGCCACCCGGAACGGGCTGGCGGCGAAATCGATCTGCGGATTGGGCGTGCGGTAATGCAGCGTCGCCGGGATGCATTCGTGGTGCAGCGCCAGCGCCGCCTTGATCAGTCCGGCGATGCCACTGGCGGCATTGAGATGACCGAAGTTGCTTTTCACCGAGCCGAGCCAGCAGCTCCCCGGCGCGGCACCGCCCTCGGCGAATGCGCGGTCGAGCGCGGCGACCTCGATCGGATCCCCCAGCGGCGTGGCGGTGCCGTGGCCTTCGACGTAGCCGATCGATGCGGCGCTGACGCCCGCGCAGTCGAGCGCCTGGCGGATCACCGCGGCCTGCCCGCGCACGCTGGGCGCGCCGAAGCTGGCCTTGTCGCCACCGTCGTTGTTGACGCCCACGCCACGGATCACCGCGTAGACGGTGTCGCCGTCGGCGAGCGCGTCGGCCAGCCGCTTGAGCACCACGGCGCCACCGCCGGAGGAGAACACCGTGCCGGTGGCCGCCGCGTCGAAAGGCCGGCAATGCCCGTCCTCCGACTCGATGCCGCCATCCACCGGGACATAGCCCGACTCCTGCGGCACGACGATGTTTATCCCGCCGGCCAGTGCGAGATCGCACTGGTAGCTCATCAGCGCCCACCAGGCCTGCGCCACCGCCACCAGCGAGGTGGAACAGGCGGTGTGAACGCTCACCGCGGGCCCGGTGAGATCGAGGCGATGTGCCACGCGGGTGGCCACGTAGTCCTTTTCGCTGGCGATCGCCGCGGCGAATTCGCCCGCCGCCTCCAGCAGATCGGACCGCGATTCGACCAGCTTCCGATACGTATTGTTTGAGGTGCCCGCATAGACCCCGATGCTCCCCGGGAAGCGGGCCGGGTCGATACCGGCGTCCTCCAGTGCATTCCAGGCCAGCTCGAGGAACACCCGCTGCTGGGGATCGATCAGCACCGCCTCGCGCGAAGCGATGCCGAAGAACCCGGCGTCGAAGCGATCGGCATCGGACAGCACGCCGCGCGCCGGCACGTAACGCGGATGCCGGGTCTGCGCCGCCGGCAACCCTGGCGAGAGTTCGCCGGGCCCGAAGCGCGTGATGCCCTCCCGGCCGGCGAGCAGGTTGTCCCACAGCTCGCGCACCGAGGCCGCGCCGGGAAACCGCCCGGCCATGCCGACGATGGCGATGCCTTCGATGGCGTCCTTCTCATTCATCCGTTCGTCTTCCTGTGACGGTCGCGCAGGCGCGCAAGGGCATCGCGCTGCTGGGCGCCCCTGACCGGTGATGGCGCCGGCTGGGTGGCTGCATGGCCGGCCAGCGCCTGCGCCTGCTGCCGCGCGGTCGGAAATTCGTAGACGCGCGTGGCCGACAACCCCTCCACGCCCAGCGCCTGCAGGCGCGGAAGCACCGCCATCACCCGCAGCGAATCGGCGCCATGGTCGAACACGTTGTCCTCGGCTCGAAGCGAGGGGAGCTCGAGCAGCTCGCGCCACGCGGCAAGGATGCGCTGTTCCGCGGTCGCATGCTCAGGCAGCGTCGCCGCGGCGGGTGCGTGCGCCACCACGGACTCCGCCTCCAGCCGCCGTCGATCCGCCTTGCCGTTGGGCGTCAGCGGCAGTCGGTCGTGGAGCACCAGTCGCTGCGGGCGCGCAAAGGCGGGAAGCCGTTCGGCCAGGTGACGTTTCAGCGCGTCGAGCAGCTCGGAATCCGCCGGCGCTCCGGGCCTGGCGACCACGTGGGCGACCAGTCGGCGCCCCTCCGCGCCAGCCGGCGCCACCACGGCTGCTTCGGCGACCAGCGGATGCGCAGCCAGGGCGGCCTCGACCTCGCCCAGCTCGACCCGGTAACCGGCGATCTTCACCTGGTCGTCCGCGCGCCCGAGGAACACCAGGCGGCCATCCGCCTCTCGCCGCACGCGGTCCCCGCTGCGGTAGACCCGCTCATCATCCTCGCCACCGGTACGAACCTGCACGAAGCGCTCGGCGGTCAGGTCGGGACGGTGTGCGTAGCCGTCGGCCAGGCTTTCGCCGCCAATCAGCAGTTCGCCCTCGCTTCCATCCGGAAGCACGCGCAGCTCGTCGTCGGCCACGTACAGGCGCACATGATCCAGCGGATCGCCGATATCCGGACGGTCCGGCCAGGCGGCCGGATCGCCCGTCAGCGGCTTGCTGGTCACGAATACGCAGGACTCGGTCGGGCCGTACTCGTTGTACAGCACCGCATCGGGCAGCTCGGCGAACAGCCGGCGGATCGCCGGCGTGATCGCCAGTGCCTCGCCGCCGGTCATCAGGTCGCGCAGCGCGGCGGGCAGCGGTCCGCCCCCGGCGTGGGCGTTGGCGATGGCGCGCAACTCCACGTAGGGAAGGAACGCCCGCTCGATGCGCTGCTCGCGCATCATCGCGAGCAGGCGGAACGGATCGCGGCGGTCGGCCTCGCCGGCGAGCACCAGCGTCCCACCGGTGGCGAAGGTGGCGAACAGGTCCCGCACCGAGGAGTCGAAGCCCAGGGTGGCGAACTGCAGGGTGCGCGCCGGCGCGGCCAGGCGCGGATGCCGCAGATGCCAGGCGACCATGTGGCCGAGCGCCCGCCGCGACAACACGGCCCCCTTCGGACGACCGGTCGAGCCGGAGGTGAACAGCACGTACGCGGCGCACGAGGCATCGACGGTCACCGGTGCCGCCAGCGGCTCGACCGTCGCCGGCGCGTCGATGTCGAACATCGCCACGCCGAGGCCGGCCAGTTCCGCCGTGGCCGACGTGGAGCGCAGCAGCATCGCCCGCGGGCGCGCGTCCTCGACCATCTGGGCCAGGCGCGTTGAGGGATAGCCAAGGTCCAGCGGAAGGTAGGCGGCACCAGCGGCAAGCACGGCGAGGATCGCCACGACGCTGTCGAGGGAGCGGTCGCACGCCACGCCGGCCACATCGCCCGGCCCAATCCCCATGGCGCCCAGCCGCGCCGCCCATGTCATGACCCTGACGCGCAACCCGGCGTAGTCGAGGGCCCGGCTCTCGTCAGCCAGGGCGATGATGCCGGGTGACCGGTCGGCCCAATCGAGGAAATCCAGCGCGTGGTCGTTGGCGGCGATCATGCCGATACGCCGGCGGATACGTCGACGGCTGCCCGATGGCGACCGCTGCGGCCGTGGCAGGAGGCCGCGTCACCCGTCGGCGCAGCGATCCACCCCGGCACTGTGCCGGACCGACCAGCCCGGCCGCTTCCGGCCCGGCGGAAGCGACATGGCGGGAGACCGGGGCCGATGCCGAGCGGCACCGCCCACCCCGCCGTCTCACTCAGCGTGGGCGACCTTTCCCTCGTCACGAATCCCCCTGAAACTGACCGCCTTTAAGATGAAGAGGCGTTACATTAGCAGCCGATACAAAACCGTGTCGCAGCTCGCATTCTAGTACGTCACCGCTTCAATGAGGCGACATGCACGCGACAGGACAGCGGAATCGACCGGTCGGTGCGACTTTCACATGGCTCGCCGCGATCCCGGAGAGACGGATGGCGCAGATCAACAACTTCCTTGCCATGTACGGGCGCCTCGGCCTCGATGCCGACTGCAGCGAGGCCGAGCTGCGCCAGGCCTACCGCCGCTATATCGCCGACAGGCATCCGGACCGCCAGCGCGAGCGCCCGGCCATGGAGCTGGCCGAGGTCCAACAGGTGACCGCCATGTTCGCCGCCGCCATGGCGTTCTATCGCGAGCGCGGGCACCTCCCGGGGTCTGCCCCCGCGCGTGCCACCCCGCCCCCCGCGCCAGCCCCCTCCCGCAGGCGCGGAAAGAAAAAGGCACACGGCCTCCTGCTGGTCGCACTGGTCGCCGCCGGACTGCTGCTCTGGCACGCATGGCCCGCCCCGACCGAAACCGGCATGCCCGCGGCATCACCACCCCCGTCCACGCCATCCCCCAGGAAGGATGGCGCAGACGGCAGGGCGACCCCGGAGTCCTTCATCGATGCCGGATCCACGCGCCGCGAGGTGCTGGACCTCGCCGGTCAGCCGCAACTCGATGCCGGCGATCGCTGGGACTACGGCCCGTCATGGGTCCGCTTCAGGGACGACCGCGTCGTCGACTGGTACAGCTCGCCGCTGCGCCCGCTTCCCGTGAGGTCCACCAGCACCCCCTGACACGGAGTCATCCACATGCGCCAGGCGTGCACGATCATCGAACCGGCCCGGGATGCGATCGCGCTACCCCGGGCTCCATCCGGCCCCGTGCCGGCATCGCTCCTCGGAGGGTCGTACCTTGGTGGATGAAAAGACCGCGAGCGACTCGCCCGCCTCGCCGGGGGATTTCCCGCTGCAGACCCACGATTCGCGACCGCGCCGGCTGGCCAAGGCGGCCGCTGGCTACGTTCTGTCGGTCCTGCGCCCGGACATCGCACGGAAGCTGGAAGCGGGATCCGCACCCCGCAACCGGATCGAGCGGCTGGTGCTGGCGGGGCTGGTGGCCCGCTATCGGTCATCGGGGAGCATGGATCGCCTGATGCCGCAGCACAGCCGCTATTGGGAAGGCGAATCGGCCGTGCTGTTCCACGCGGTGACCGAAGCCCGCTGCCGGGACGAGTTTCACCGCGTGCACGGCTTCGTCCCGGACATGCTCGGCCGTTTGACGGAAGCCACGGGGCTGCGCTCGATCTGCGAGATCGGCTGCGGTTCGGGCGTGGTCCTGGCCGAGCTCGGTTCGGCACTGCCGCAACTGCACGAGCTGATCGGCCTGGACCTGTCGGCAGAACAGACCGCGATCAATCGTTCGCGCCATCGCGACCCGCGTTTCGCGTTCGCTCACGGCGACGCCTGCCAATGGATTCCGCGGCATGCCCGTCCCGGGACGATCTTCATGACGTACGGCGGCGTGTTCGAGTATTTCGCCGAGTCCGCGATGCGAGCGCTCCTGCAGGACATCGCCTCGCTCGCGCCGGCCGCCCTGATGCTGATCGAGCCGATCGCCCTCGATCACGACCTTGAGCGCGATGCCCACTCACGCCCTTACGGCGATGAGCTGTCGCTGTCGCACAACTATCCCCGACTGCTGGCGCAATCCGGTTTCACCCTGCTGGAGCGCCGGGAGTGCACCGATGGCGGCCTGCGCTGGCTGGCGATGACCGCCACCAGCGCCCCCCCCCCCTGAACTCCGCACGCCGCAGGCTGTTCAGCCTCCCGGCGTGTAGGGCGTCGGATTGCCGACCGGGATCGTGCTGATCGGCAGGTTGACGTAGCCGGGCGTGTTCATCTGCACGGCCCCGGCACCGGTCACGTAGAAATCCAGCACCCCTTTGCCGCTGCTCGTGAACGTGCCGCCCGGAGCGATGGTCACCACGCGCCCGCCTCCCTGGGAAGCCGCGGTGATGCTGTAGCCGGTGTACGGAGCCAGCCCGGTGACCACGTGGTGCGCGGATTCGGCCGGCACGAAGTAGGCGATCGTCCCGCTGATCGGCGTGCCCGGGGTGCCGGCGTTGTTGATCACCACGCTGACGCCATCGGTGCCCGCCAGTCGCACGCCGACGATGCTGCCCTGGTTGATCGTCACCGGCGACGCTGCCGCCACCGCGGCAGCCGTGCCGGAGAGATCGAATACGGTGAGCCACTGGTTGCTGGCCGCCGCGGTCGCCGGCCGCACCTGCACCTGCCATGCCTTGGTCGGGTTGCTGGCCGGATACATCGCCAGGGTGGTGGTGACCGGGTTGACCGGCGTCACCACGGTCATCGCGCCGGCGTAGGTGCCGTTGTAGGTGACATCGAAGCGGGTGCCGCCGGACGACGTGACCTGACTCGTCGGGCTGGCCGGAAAGTGCCAGGCCATGTACTGGTCCAGCGAGGCGCTGCTGGCGGTCGTGCGGTCGTGCACGACGAAGCGGCCGGGCCGCAGATAGGTGACCTCGCGCGACCACGCACTGACGCCCTTGCCGAGCGAACCACCTGACGAGCGGTACATGTCCTCCAGGTGGGTCGCCCGGAGATAGACGTAGTCGCTGCCGTCCTCGAAGGCGCTGACCGCCGTCCGCACACCATCGCTCTCGGTCGTGTAGGCACCCTGCCCGTACGCGCTCTGGACGGTCGAACCGCTCATGCTGCGCACGTAGAACACGTTGTAGATCTGCCGGTTGCCCTTGTAGGGCGTGCCGTCGAAGCTGCCGTAGTTGTCGTCGTAGATGCGGCTCTCGTCGGCGCTGCCGTTCGGGCTGTGCACCAGCCAGCCGGTCGCGTTCAGCAGCAGCGGCGTGGCGCCGCGGACCAGGGCAAGCGAACCCTGGTCGAAGTATTCCTCGCCCTGGCCGGGATTGTTGACATAGGGACCGGCGCGGAACGACATCCACACCGCGGCAGTGGTCCAGTCCGAACGTGCGGACACCGCATTCAGGCCGCTGGCGAAGTACGACAGGGGCAGCGTGCTGACCGAAGCCGTCGCTCCGCCCGGCGCGCTCTCCAGGAAAGCCAGCCATGGTGCCGCGGGGCTGTAGCCGGACGTGGCGCTGGATACCTGGCCCAGATACTGCAGAAGCACCGGCGCCAGCGACGACCCCCAGTAGGCCGCCTCGCCGTAGACCTGCTGGAACACACTCAGCTGCGCCGTCCCCGGATCCGGAAGGCTGCCCGACGAGCGATTGGTGTCACGGTCGTCGATGTAACCGCGCGACGGCCAGGTGAAATGCATCAGGTATGCGGCATTGTCGGTCGGGAAGGTATACGCGGTCGAGGCGTGCACCAGATCGACCCCCGTGGCGGTCTTCACCTCGCGCGCCGGAAGGCTCATGTTGAAGATGCCCAGTGGCGCATAGTTGGCGAAGCCTTCCGGCCAGCCACCACCTGCCAGATGGAGGTTGTAGTAGGGCAGCACGCGCGCGGTGAACTGGTTGCCGTACCAGTCGTCCCACTCGGCGGACGCCGAAGGGTTCTCGCCATAGGTGCCGATCGCGATCACCGCCTTGGCGTGGAAATAGCCGGCGTAATAGTTGCTCTGCGGATGCGCGTACTCGAATGCCGCGCAGCCTCCGGGCTGCTCCCAGGCGGTGAGCCAGGCATTGGCCGTAGTGTAGACCTGCGTGCGCTGGCTGCTGGAGAGCAGGTCGTACAGCCAATCGTAGCCAAGACCGAAGCCCACACCGTAGAAGCGGATGCCGTAGCCACTGTCCGTGCAGGGATCGGTGCCCTGCCCGGTGCCGAAGGGCGAGGACATCTTCATCAGGATGTCCACCGCCTTGGCCCCGTAGGTCGCCGCCTGGCCGGCGTTCGTGGCGTGCAGCACCTGGTAGCACATCGCCTCGGCGAGCAGGGCCGGGAGATAGTCTTCGCCCTGATAGCCGGAACCGAGGTTGGGCAGGTTCGGGTAGGCGTTCCCGTTCGGATACTGCACCGAGCCGCCGATATAGCTGTCGCAGGTCGCCTTCAGCGCCTGCCATTCGGTGGTGTTGGCGGTCGCGTGCTGGCGCAGCGTGGCCAGCGTCGCCGAGTCCAGGATCATGCGCGGGTGCGCGGCGGTGATGGTCGGGCCCACGGCAGCCGGTGTGGCGCCACCGACCGACGCGGCCACGATGCCGGAGCGGGTCCCGCTGCCGGAGGTCAGCGAACTGCCGGCCCCTGTCGATGCCGATGCCGCAGACGCGCCGGCAACCAGCACCCTGGCCGACAGCGCCATGCCAAGGCTGCTCGCCGCGGTGGGAAACAGTGCGCGCGACCAAGTGACGGCCGACGAGCAGTCGTTCGCCTGGCCGCGCCGCAGCACTCCATTGCCGACCGGCGTGAACCCGAGCGCCGGCCCGCTGGCGCTGCAGGGCCACGCGGCGCCGGCACTGCCCGGCGTAACGGCTTCGGCATAACGCTGGAGCAGGTGTCCCGACCGCGCGGTCGCGTCGCCCCGGACCTGGTTTGTCACGGGAGCGTCCGCCGCGGCGGCAGTGGAATCCTCCGATGGCGCCAGGACGCCCTCGCCCGTCCTGGCCACGGAAGCTGCAGCGGCCGGTGTGGATAGGGCCTGGGCATGACCGGTCCCGCCCGAGCCGAGGGGAGCCACAAGGTCGGGTCGGACCATGCCGGCGATGCCGAATGCCACCGAAAGAAGCAGCACGATCGTGGCGCCTATACGCGGTCCGCGAGGCCAGCGGCGGGGTCGGGAGGTGTCGTCGGCACGGACGGTTTCGACGTCATCGGCGTTCATCTGGGCGAGTCCCTTGGGTACGCGTGTGCATTCCCTGATCACAGAGAACGGAGGGGCCTGGGCAGCGCCCGGTCAGCATGCGCCGTTTTGTGGCATCGCGCATGCCCTCGTCTCTGTCCCATCCGTGGTCGTTCAGCATCCGTCAACGCGCGCCGCGACCGAACAGGACGACCTCTACGGTCTGGATGAGGATCAGCAGGTCGAACAAGAGATTGTGGTTCTTGACGTAGTAGAGGTCGTACTTGAGCTTTTCCGCGGCATCCTCATCCGAGGCGCCATACGGGTAACGCAGTTGCGCCCAGCCTGCGAGACCGGGCTTGAGGCAGTGCCGGACCTCGTAATAGCGGATCTTGCGGCTCAGGTCGGCCACGAACTGGGGACGCTCCGGCCGCGGACCGATGAAACTCATGTCGCCCTTCACCACGTTCCACAGCTGCGGCAGCTCGTCCAGGCGCGTCTTGCGGATGAAGCGCCCCACCCGCGTCACGCGGTCGTCGTTCTTGCTCGCCCAGCGGGCGACGCCATCGCGCTCGGCATCGGTCGCCATGCTGCGGAACTTGGTCAGCCAGAAGGTCTTGCCACGGGCACCGACCCGCTCCTGCCGGTACAGGATGGGCTGGCCGCGACCGGATTCCATGCGGATCGCCAACGCCGTCAGCAGCATGAACGGCCAGGTCAGCAACAGCACGACGACCGCGGCAAACAGGTCGAAACAGCGCTTGCTGAAACGGCGCAGCGGGGTCGAGTCGAAGCCGCCGGAGAACACCAGCCAGGACGGATCGGTAAAGGAAAGCTGGACGCGACCGGCCTCGCGCTCGACGAAGGTCGTCAGATCGGTCACCTCGACGCCGATCTGGCGCAACTCCAGCAGGTCGGTCATCGGCAGGTTGCCGCGACGATCCTCCACGCCCACCACGACCTCGTCCACCTGGCGCTCGTTCACCCACTGCAGCAGGGTGTGCTGCGGATCGAGCAGATGCTCGGCCGGCACGCAGACCTCCTCGCTGGCCCGAGGCAGGAAACCGACCACGATGAACCCACGGCGATCGGAGCGGCGGCGCATGCGACTGTGCACCTCGGCCGCACGCTGGCCCGCGCCAAGGATAAGGATCCGGCGCTTGAGACCCTCGACTTCGGTCAGGTGCTGGAACACCAGACGGAATCCGGTGACCAGCGCGAAACCCACCGCCAGCCCGATACCGAACACGCCGCGGCCGACGTATGCCTGGGGAAAGACGTAGTACAACACCACCAGCATCACCGCGCCGAAGCAGAAGCCGACGGCCTGCCTGGCCAGCAGGCCGAACCAGCTGGTCCGCATGTTCAACTGGTACTGCCCCAGCGCAGCCAGTCCGAGCATGAGCACGGCGGCAAACACCAGCGATCGCAGCACCAGCGAGCGGGTGAAGCGCGCGAGATCTTCAGGCGCCCCCGGGTAGCGAAGACGTGCAGCTACGTAGAGCGACACGCTCAGTAGCAGCAGTTCGATGACGGCAAGCAATAGCAGCCAGCGAAGGCCGCTATTCTTGGATGAGCGAAACATGGCACTACCCCCTGTACTGTGACTCAGTTCGCTTTACACACGCCGGACCGACATGTTAGTCACGATTTTGTTACAGTGTCCAGTCGGCATATGTGACGATGTTCCCGGCGGCGCCGAGCCAGCAGATGCTGAGCGCCTCGGGTTCGCCGGGGACGGCGATGGCACCGATCAGGCCGGCCGGCAACGACAGCCGAAGCAGCCTCCATGCCAACGGTCGCCCGGAGGGGTCGGGTAGCGGGCTTCGCGACGTGTCGACCAGGGCCGGATCGAATCTGAGTCCGGTGCCCCAGGCCTTGAGCACCGCCTCCTTGGCTGTCCATAGCCCCAGCACCGCCCGCTGCCAGGGCTCGCCGGCAAGCCCGGCCAGCGCCTGCCGCTCGGCCGGCGTACCGATCGCCGCCAACACGTCGTCCAGCGCGTGGCGCGCCGGAAAGCACTCGATATCCAAGCCAACGGCTGCCATCCGGGCCACGGCGACTGCCGCGAATGGTCCGGATCGGCTCAAGCTGGTCACATGACCGGGATGGTCGGGAAGCAGCGGCCGCCCCAGCGCGTCAGGCGACACACGCGGCAGCACCGGACCGGTGCCGAGGCACATCCGGAGCACCCGGCGCCAGAGCGCGTGGGCGAGAACGTAACTGGTGCGGTCGCCCTCGAACCGGAAGCGCGCGGCGCGCGCCCGCTCCCACGCATCCAGCGTCAAAGCCGCCTGCTGCAGACCGTCCAACCACTCGGCGGTGTCGAACACCACCACCCAGGCCTGCGCCCCGGCCACCCGCCCGATCCCCGCCTGCTCCAGAGCCACATCGACCCGCCGGGCGAACTGCCCACCCCTCGTCTCCATCGCCCAGGGCCTGGCCGAAATCAGCCAGCTTGCCGGGCGATGAACTGCAGGTACCAGGGCATCGCGTCATGCAGGCCATCGGCGATGGTGTGGGTGGGTGCGTAGCCGAGATGCTTGGCGGCAAGGGCGATATCCGCCAGGGAATGGCGCACGTCGCCAGCGCGGAAATCGCGGTAGACCGGCCGGCGATCGTAATTCACCCCTTGCTCCCGCAGGCCGCCCACCAGCAGGTCGAACAACTGGTTGAGGCTGGTGCGCTGGCCGACCGCCACGTTGTAGACGCGGTCACGCGCCTCGTCGGCGGACAACGCGGCCAGCAGGTTGGCCTGCACCGCATTGGCGACATGACAGAAGTCGCGGGTGGTCTCGCCATCGCCGTTGATGAACAGGTCGTCGCCGCGGATCAGCGAGGCGATCCACTGCGGGATCACCGCGGCGTAGGCACCATCCGGATCCTGGCGGCGACCAAACACGTTGAAGTAGCGCAGGCCGATCGCGCGGAAACCGTAGCAGCGCGCGTAGACCTCGGCGTAGATCTCGTTGATCAGCTTGGTGGCGGCATACGGCGACAGCGGGCGGCCGATGCGGTCCTCCACCTTCGGCAGGGTCGGCTCGTCTCCGTAGGTCGAGCTGGAGGCCGCATAGGTGAAGCTGGATACACCGGCATCGCGCGCCGCCGTCAGCATGTTGAGGAAACCCGTCGCGTTGGCCGCGTGGGTGGCCAGGGGATCTTCGATCGAGCGCGGCACCGAACCCAGCGCAGCCTGGTGCAGCACATGGGCGACCCCGGCACAGGCCGCCTGGCAGTCCTCGAACGCCCGGATGTCGCCCTCGATGAAGCGGAAGCGCGACCAGGCGTCCGGCCCGACGACCTCCCGCACCTCGTCGAGGTTGTGCTGGTAGCCGGTGGCGAAATTGTCCAGGCCGATCACCTGCTGGTCGAGCCGCAACAGCGTCTCCACCAGGTTGGAACCGATGAAACCCGCCGCGCCGGTCACCAGCCAGGGGCCCTGTGCGGCGCGCACGCGCGCCTGCAATGCGGCAGGAATGAACACCTCGTTGCGCTCCATCACAATCTCCCGTCGACCGCTTCGCGCGGCAGCACGTACTTCACGTCGTAGATCACCGCCCCATCGCGCCCCAGTGCGCGCACGCCCTCGGCGCCCAGCGCCACGAACTGGTGATGGGCGACTGCCACGATCACCGCGTCGTAGCCGCCCTGCGCCGGTGCATCGATGGGACGCAGACCGTATTCGTGCTCGGCCTCGTCGGCGTCGACCCAGGGGTCGTACACGTCGACATCGGCGTTATAGCCGTGCAGCGCCTGCACGATGTCGACCACGCGGGTGTTGCGCAGGTCCGGACAGTTTTCCTTGAAGGTCAGGCCAAGGATCAGGATCTTCGCGTGCACCGGATTGATGCCCTTGCGCACCATCAGCCGGATCACCTCGTTGGCTACGTACGGACCCATGCCGTCGTTGGTGCGGCGACCGGCGAGAATCACATCGGGGTGATGGCCGACCTCCTGCGCCTTGTGGGTGAGGTAATACGGATCCACGCCGATGCAGTGGCCACCGACCAGGCCCGGCCGGAACGGCAGGAAGTTCCACTTGGTGCCCGCCGCCTGCAGCACTTCCAGCGTGTCGATGCCGAGCTTGTTGAACAGGATCGCCAGGTCGTTGACCAGGGCGATGTTGAGGTCGCGCTGGGTGTTCTCGATCACCTTGGCCGCCTCGGCCACCTTGATCGAGCTGGCGCGATGGGTGCCGGCGGTGATGATCGAGCCGTAGACGCGGTCGACGAAATCGGCCACTTCCGGGGTGGAACCGGAGGTCACCTTGAGGATGGTGGTGACGCGATGCTGCTTGTCGCCCGGGTTGATCCGCTCCGGGCTGTAGCCGGCGAAGAAGTCCTGGTTGAACTTCAGCCCCGACACCCGCTCCAGGATCGGCACGCAGACCTCTTCCGTGCAGCCCGGGTAGACGGTGGACTCGTACACCACGATGTCGCCGGCCTTGATCACCTTGCCGAGCATCTCGCTGGCTTTGACCAGCGGTGTCAGGTCCGGGCGACGGGCGGCGTCGATCGGTGTCGGCACCGTGACGATGTAGAAGTTGCAGCCCTCCAGGTCGGACAGCTGGGCACTGAAAGCGAGCCGGGTCGCCTGGGCCAGCTCGGCCTCGTCCACCTCGAGGGTGGAGTCGCGACCGGCGCGAAGCTCCTCGATGCGCGAAGCATTGATGTCGAAACCGACGGTGGGATAGTGCCTGCCGAACTCGACCGCAAGCGGCAGGCCGACATAGCCCAACCCCACGATCGCGATCCTTGCCTGGTCGATCTGCCGCATGCCGCCCCCTGAACCCATGAAATTCGCCGAATGATACCGGTCCCTGCCCCACCGCTGTCACCGGGCATCGGACAGTGTGACGCAGGTATCTGACGGTTTTGCGCTGCAATGCGATAATGAGCGGCTGCCTGCGCCGCTTCGGAAGCGCGCCGGCCCCATCTACTGCGACGGACAACGGTACTCCCCATGGTGGCTCTCGCAACCGAGCGCGTCATCGACGTGCACCACTGGAACGATTCGCTCTTCAGCTTCCGCACGACCCGCGACCCGGGCTTCCGCTTCGACAGCGGCCAGTTCGTGATGATCGGCCTGGAGGTGGACGGGCGTCCGCTGATGCGCGCCTATTCGATCGCCAGCGCCAACTGGGAGGAGCACCTGGAGTTCTTCTCGATCAAGGTGCCGAACGGCCCGCTGACCTCGCGCCTGCAGCACCTCAAGCCCGGCGACGAGGTCATCGTCAGCCGCAAGCCCACCGGCACCCTGGTGCTGAACGACCTCAAGCCCGGCAAGCGGCTGTACCTGCTCAGCACCGGCACCGGCCTGGCGCCGTTCATGAGCCTGGTGCGCGATCCGGAGACCTACGAGCGCTTCGACAAGGTGGTGGTCGCCCACGGCGTGCGCGAGATCAGCGACCTGGCCTACGGCGACTACCTGCAGAACGAGCTGCCGCAGCACGAGTACCTGGGCGAGATGGTGCGCGAGAAGCTCATCTACTACCCCAGCGTGTCGCGCGAACCGTTCCGCCACCAGGGCCGCATCACGGACGCCATCGTCGACGGCCGCATGGCCCAGGCGATCGGCCTGCCGCCGCTGGATCCGGCGATGGACCGCGCCATGCTGTGCGGCAGTCAGCACATGCTCGACGACACTGCGGCGATTCTCGACGCGCGCGGCTTCCAGGTCTCTCCGCGCACCCGCGAGCCGGGCGACTACGTGATCGAACGGGCCTTCGTCGAGAAGTGACCTGACGCCAGCCGCCCGCCGCGTTACCGTGGCCAGGCGGCGACTGGCCGCGCCGTCCCGGGCTCGCCGTGTTCGACATCGCCCTGTATGTCTTCGCCGCCCTGCTGATGCTCGGCGGCCTGGCCGGTGCCGTGCTGCCGGCGCTGCCCGGTATCCCGATGATCTTCGCCGGCATCTGGCTGGCCGCTGCGGTGGACGGCTACCGCCACCTCGGCCTGTGGTGGCTCATCGGACTCGGCGTGCTCGGCACCTTCGGCGTAGCCGTGGACTTCATCGCCGGCGCGCTCGGTGCCAGGCGGGTGGGCGCCAGCCGTCAGGCCATATGGGGCGCCACGCTGGGTACGTTCGCCGGCCTGTTCTTCGGTATTCCCGGATTGCTGCTGGGCCCTTTCGCCGGGGCGCTCGCCGGCGAGCTGCTGGCCGGCCAGAGCGTGCTGCGGTCCACCCACGTCGGCGTCGGCACCTGGCTCGGCCTGCTGTTCGGCACCCTGGTCAAGCTGGTGGTGTCGTTCGCGATGCTCGGGCTGTTCGCGCTGGGAATGCTGCTGGGCTGACGCTCAGCCCGCGGCCGGGATCACGTAGAGCAGGATCGCCAGGTAGTGCAGCACGCTGCCGGCCAGGACGAAACAGTGCCACACCGAATGGTGGTACGGGAGCCGCCGCCAGAGGTAGAACGGCACGCCGGCGGTGTAGGCGACGCCGCCGGCGATCAGCAGCGCCATGCCGCCGCCCTGCAGATGCGCCGCCAGCGGCCGGAAGGCGACCATGCCGATCCAGCCCATCGCCACGTAGAGCAGCACCGACAGCTTGCGGTAGCGGCGGAACATGCCGAACTCCAGCACGCTGCCGATCGCCGCCAGCGTCCACACTGCGGCGAACAGGCTCCACCCCCAGCGGCCCGGCAGGGCGATCAGGGTGAAGGGCGTGTAGGTGCCGGCGATCAGCAGGTAGATCGCAATGTGATCGAGCGTACGCAGCACCGGCTTGGCCGATGGCACGGGCACCGCGTGATAGAGCGTGGATGCGGTGTACAGCAGCACCAGGGTCGTGCCGTACACCGCACTGGCGATCACGTCGCGAGCCTCGCCGTAGCGCGAGGACACCACCACCAGCGCCGCCAGGCCGGCGATCGCCAGCAGCACGCCGATGCCATGCACGATGCTGCTGGCCAGCTCGTCGCCAAAGCTGTATCGCGGCACTGCGACGAAGGGTTGTGCGGTCACGACCATCTCTCCACCGGCCGCCTCGCGGCCTCTAGTGCGCCGCACCATAGCGCGGATGACCGCGCCTGCATACGCCTGCGCACGGAAATCGGCGTCAGCGCACGCTGCGCGGTCGCCCGGCTCACTCGATGATGAAGGCACCGAAGGCGATACCCAGGTTCCAGCCCTTGCCCTTGCCGCTGAGCGCCAGCGACACGCTGCCCTTGGTGACCACCTGTGCGTCGGCCGATCGTTCGGCGCCGGCGTGGGCCTCTGCGTTGGCGTAGTGCCCCTTGATGTCGGCGATGCTGTCGACGCCGGTGAACTTGCCGATGCCGTGGTCGATCCGGGTCTTGCCGAAGGTGAGGCCGCCGCCCTTGGCCCGCAGCTTCACATGCATGCTCTGGCCGTTGCTGCAGGTGACGGTGCCGCTGCCGGTGGCGGTCTTGTAGAACACCGACCAGCCGGACAGCTGGAAGGTCATGCTGCAGGAAATATCCCCTGCCCGCGCGAGGGATGGCAGGAATGCCAGCCCGGCCAGCAGGGCCGCGGCAGCCGGGAGGGTTCGCATCGTCATGGGTCTGCTCCGTCGGGTTGGCCGGCGCCTGGCCGGTCGTGCTGCATTGTGGCGCATCGGCCTGAGCGGAAGCGCCTCGTCGTCCCGGCGACGACGAGCAGCCGTTGCTCGCGGCGGCAGTCACGGCCTATCTGGTTGCAGATGAAACGATTGGACGTCCAGACGTCCACTTGCCCGGACCATGACTTCCGGCATAGGCTCGGGTCGCGTCTCCGCGGTCCCCACTGCCATCCCCGGCAGCGCGGCGGCGCCACACAACCCGCATCGATGATCGTCAGGAGGTCGCCCATGTCGTCCGCAAGCCTGGCTGTTGCCCGTCGCTCCCGTCCGGACCAGTTGCGCGTCGCCGCACTGAGTGCCGCCATCGCCCTCAACCTCGCCGTGCTGGTCAACGCCATGCGGCCGCTGGCCCCGCAATTGAGCCCCCCGGCGTCCGAACCGCGCACGCTTACCATCCGCTGGCACGAGCCGCCTCCGCCGATCCCGCCGCAGCCACCGGTGCTGGACGTCAAGCCATTGCCGGTCCCGGTACCACCGGCCCCGGTCACCCGGGTCAAGCCGGCACCCGTGACTCCGCCCGTGGTGGCGCCGATCGAGAGCGGCAATGTGCAGGCTCCGCCGGTCTCCGTGCCGACGCTGTCACCGCCGACCCATGAAGTCACTGCGGCACCCGCACCGATCGAAGCCAGTCTGGCTTATCGGCGCGCGCCGTTGAGCTTCCCCGTTCAGGCGGTGCGCCAGCGCATGCACGGCACTGTGCTGCTGCGCGTGCTGGTGGACGAGCAGGGAAAGCCGATCGACGTGGAGATCGAGCGGAGCAGCGGCTACACGCTGCTCGACCGCAGCGCACGCTCGCAGGTGCTGGGTGGCTGGGCATTCCAGCCCGCCATGGTCGATGGCAAGCCGGTGCGCGCGTGGGCGCGGGTACCGGTGAATTTCGACCTGCGCGGCGAGTAGCGGCAGGCATGAAGCCCCCGGCGACTGCCGGGGGCTTCGCGTATCAGCGACCGGCGTTGACCGGCACCGGCGTCGGACGGCGCGAGGCCCGCACCACCAGCCACACCAGGCCGCCCAGCGCCAGCACCGGCAGCATCACCGGCAACAGCGCCAGCAGCACCACGGGCGCCACCAGCAACAGCGCCAGCGCGCCCACCAGCAGGCCCAGCAGACCGGCCATCAGGCCGATCACGCCGCCCACTACGGCGAACGCCAGCTTGAACACGAACCCGACCAGCGACGCCGCCAGCCACAGGAAACCCACCACCATCACCAGCACGGCCAGGGTGACCATCGTCCTGCTCCTTCGATCGGCGCCGACCGGGCGCCCGCATCCTTCAGATGCGGACGGCGAGGAAAGGGTTGCAGGCTCAGCCGCCAAATCCTTCCAGGACGATCTTGCCGATGGTGCTGCCGCTCTCCAGCTGGGCGTGCGCGCGGCGCAGGTTGGCCGCATTGATGGTGCCGAAGTGCTCGCGCATCGTGCCCCGCAACGCGCCGGCATCGACCAGGTCGGCCACTTCCTGCAGCAACCTGTGCTGGGCCGCCATGTCCGCGGTGTGGAACAGCGAGCGCGTGTACATGAATTCCCAATGCAGCGAGATGCTCTTGCGCTTCATCGCGCGGATGTCGATCGGCGTGGCCGGGTCGTCGATCAGTCCCAGCTTCCCCTGCGGCCTGAGCAGTTCGACCAGCGCCTCGTAGTGCTGCTCGGTGTGGGTCAGGCTCATCACGTAGTCGACGCCCTCCGGCGCCACCGCACGCACCGGTTCAAGCAGGCCATGGCGATGATCGACCACATGATGGGCGCCCAGCTCGCGCACCCAGGCCTGGGTTTCCGGCCGCGACGCCGAGCCGATCACGGTCAGCCCGGTGAGCTTGCGCGCCATCTGCACCGCCATCGAACCCACGCCGCCCGCCGCACCGACCACCAGCAGCGTCCCGCTGGCCTCGCCGCGCGCCACGCCGAGCCGGTCGAACAGCAGCTCCCAGGCGGTCACCGAAGTCAGCGGCAGCGCCGCCGCCTGGGCGAAATCCAGCGAGGACGGCTTGCGTCCGACGATGCGCTCATCGACCCGTTGCAGCTCGGCATTGCTGCCGGCGCGGTCGATGGCGCCGGCGTAGATGACCTCGTCGCCGGGCTTGAACAGCGAGGCCTCGGGACCAACCGCCACCACCACGCCGGCCGCGTCCCAGCCCAGCACCTTGTCGGCACCGGCCGGGTCCACGTTGCGGCGGATCTTGGTATCCACCGGATTGACCGACACCGCATGCACCCGCACCAGCAGATCCCGGCCGGTGGGTGCCGGTGGATCCGGCAGTTCGACGTCGATCAGGCTGCGGACATCGTCGATCGGCAGCGAATGGCGATAGGCAACGGCTTTCATGGCGTTTCTCGAGGGAGGCGGGGGCGCGGGGGACCAAGGCTAACCGCGACCCTGCGACGCGTCATGCCCGACCAAAGCCGGAGGACCGGGGTCCCGGCGGCAGGCAGGGACGCGGGGCCGCTTGCCGCGGGGGCCACCGACTGGCCAGACTGCAGCCGCCCTTCCCGCGAGATCCCGACCCGCATGGACCACGGCACGCGCGCATGGCATCGGCACCGCGCCGGCACCGGACCAGGTGCGGCGATCGGCGCGGCCGTGCTTCCGCGGCGCGGAGGGCGCTGACATGCTCACCGACCTCATCGCCCTGTCGGCACTCTGCCTGCACGTGTTGGGCGCGATCGTGGCGATGCACGCGGTGGTGCATGCGCGCACGCCGCAGGGAGCGATGGCATGGGCACTCGGCCTGGTACTGCTGCCGTACGTGACGCTGGTGCCCTACCTCTACCTCGGCTCGAGCCAGGTGCATGGTTACCTGGAAACGCCGCGGCGACTGCCCGGCGCTCCGCCGGTGGAAGCCGGCACGCATCCGGCCTGCCTGCGCCTGGATGCGCTCGCCACGCTGGCCGGGCGCCCGTTCCGGCGCGGCCACGCGCTCGAGCTGCTGGTGAACGGCGAGGCGGCGTTCGATGCGATGTTCGCCGCGATCGCCTCCGCTCGCCACGAGGTGTTGGCGCAGTTCTTCATCGTCCACGACGACACCCTGGGCAAGCGCTTCGCCCGGGCCCTGCTGGACCGGGCGGCCGCGGGCGTGCGCGTGCACCTGCTGTACGACGGCATCGGCAGCCATGAGCTGCCGGAGTCGTACGTCGACGCGTTGCGTAGCGGCGGCGTCGAGGTACACGCCTTCGCCGGACGGCGCTGGCGCAACCGCTTCCAGCTCAACTTCCGCAACCACCGCAAGCTGCTGGTGATCGACGGAGCGCAGGGCTTCGTCGGCGGGCTCAACGTGGGTGACGAATACCTCGGCGCACGCCCGCCCCTGTCGCCGTGGCGCGACACCCACCTGGGCTTTGCCGGGCCGGCCGTGACCGACCTGCGCCAGGCGTTCGCCGACGACTGGCGCTGGACCACCGGCATGCGGCTCCCCGACGGCACCCCCACGCCACCGCAAGGGGATGCCAGCCTGCTGGTGGTGACCAGCGGCCCCGCCGATCCGCAGGAAACCGGCTCACTCTGCTTCACCGCGCTGATCCATGCCGCACGCGAGCGGCTGTGGCTGAGCACGCCCTATTTCGTGCCCGACGCAGCGGTGATGGCCGCGCTGCAGCTGGCGGTGCTGCGGGGCGTCGACGTGCGCGTGCTGATCCCCTCGCGCCCCGATCACCGCGGCGTGTTTCTCGCCTCCACCCTGCACGCACACGAGGCGGTACAGCGCGGCATCGGCATCTATCGCTACCAGCCGGGCTTCCTGCACCAGAAAGCCCTGCTGGTCGACGGCCACACCGCCGCCATCGGCAGCATGAACCTGGACAGCCGGTCGTTCCGGCTGAACTTCGAGCTGAGCGCGATCGCCGTCGACGATGGCTTCGCGCGCGCGGTGGAAGCCATGCTGCAAAAAGATCTGGCGTTATGCCGTCCGGTCACCGAGGCCGAATACCGCCAGGCCCCCTACCTGCGCCGTGTGGCCATGCACGTGGCGCGGCTGTTCGACCCGATTCTCTAGCGGGCGGGCCCGCGGCCGCGCCGCCTGCGCCAGTCGATCGCCAGCCAGGCCAGCCAGATCCCCACGCCGACCCCGACCAGTTCGCAGAACACCCGCGTGCCCAGGTTGTCCGGGTCGTGCACCTCGGCCAGCTTGGCGCGCAACAGGGCCAGCGACTGCAGCCGGCCGTAGTTGAAATAGAACAGGTTGCCGATGTCCGCACCGGCGCTCAGCACCACGCCGAGCAGGTACGACCAGCCGATCTTCCTCGCCTCGCTCCAGCCACCACGGCGGCCAATGGCGTGGAACAGCGCGAACAGCAGGGCCCCGGCGACGGCACTGATGGCGCCGGCCTCCAGCCCTCCAACGAAGCCGTAACCCATCCAGGACTGGTCATACGGCATGGGGCGCTCCAGGGCAGGCGGAAAGGTACTCAGACATCGTCCTGCGACCCCACGCTCACCGCGATTCCACCCGCAGGATCCACCTGCACCGAGACGTCGATGGGGCGGCAGCACACGTGGCAATCCTCGACGTAGCTGTATGAAGCCTCCGCCGGCTCGATCAGAAGTTCGATCGGCTCGCCGCAGTAAGGACAATCGATGATCACGGCATCCAGCATGCAGGCCTCGGCACTTCGGGGGAGCTGCGATTGAACCATATCGCCTGCGACGCGCCGACCGTCGGGCCGGCCGCCGGATGCGTCAACCCGATCCCCGCGGGAACGTTCGGACAGGGCCGATCCACGCCGCTGCCACACCGGAGCCGCCCATGCGCCGCACCTTCATCGTCGGATGCCCCCGCTCGGGCACGACCATCGTCCAGGCCATGCTGGCGCGCCACCCCGAGGTCGCCACCCTGCCGGAGACGGCGTTCTTCGAGCACCTGTACGGCGAGCTGCACTGGCGCTGGCGGGACCATGGCGTCCCGCACCGGCGGCGGCGCGCGGTCGAGATGGGCTTCGCCCGCAGGCACGGCCGGCACGTGCTGCAGCAGTTGCAGGGACGGCTGGGCGGCGGCGACGTGGCGGTGCCATTGCGGCTGGCCGGATGCATCGAACGCTTCGTCGGGCTGCTCGACGATTACGCCGCGGCGGGCGGGCACTCGATGTGGATCGAGAAGACGCCGAACCACCTGCTGTACATCCCCGAGATCGAGCGGCACGTGCCGGATGCCCGTTTCGTCCATGTGATCCGCGATGGTCTGGACGTGGTCGCGTCGATCGCCGACGCCAACCTCCACTACGACGACAACCATGGCTTCGGCGGCGGCGCGAAGCTGTGGGCGCAACGCTGGAACCGCGCGACCAACCTGCATGGTCGGCAGGTCGGCAAGCCGAATCACCATTTCGTGTTCCTCGACGATTTCGTCGCCGATACCCCGCGCGAATGGCGACGGCTCTGCGAGGCGCTGGCGCTGGATCCCGGTGCCCCGCTGGCCGAGGCCTGCGCCCGGCCGATCGCCGACCTGGCCGACGAGCCGTGGAAGCGCCACGCCATCCAGGGCAACCTGCGCGCCCCGCAGAGCAAGGCGCACACGCTGTTCGGCCCGGGCTTGCTCGACTGGCTGTCGCAGCGGCTGGTGTCGATCGAGCCGCTCCGGCAGCGGTGCCGCGAGGCCGACAACGACGATGCGCCGGCCAGCCCCGGGGGCTTCAGCCCGCCTCGCGCAAAAGCGTCCGTCCGAGCAGCGCCTCGGACCACTGGTCCGGTCTGAGAATCAGGAACTGGCCCGCCTTGCGGGTACGTCGCGCCAGCTTGAGCAGGTGGCGATCCTTGCTGAGCAGCCATTGCGCCCCGCTCGCCAGGGCCAGCTCGAGAAACTTCTGATCGTCGGGGTCGCGACACACCGGCAATGGCCCGAGGCCAGCCGGATCGGGAAGCCCGACGAGCTGCTCCAGCGTGGCATCGAAACGCTCGCGCAGGCCGTCGCGCTGCTCCGGGCGGATCGGCACGCTGGGATACTCCAGCACGCGCAGCCACTCGTCGCGGCAGGCGGCATCGGCCACCGCGCGGACCCGGCCCGCGGTCAGCGCGCCCGCCAGCGGTGCGCAGGCGGGATCCCGGAACAGGAACAGGTCCAGGCAGACGTTGGTATCGAGCACGATGCGCGGCACGGCATCGCGGGACTCGTGGGACATGGCGGATGGGCTGGCATGCGGAGGCGGCCGCACTTTAGCCCAAGCGACCTCGCCGGGTCAGGCGCCGTTCTGCAGCGAGCGATGCAGGTCGCGCATCTGGTCGCCCCCTGTACGCACGGCAACGTAGGCCTTGAGCACGACCATCCGCGCCTGCGGCGACAGCGCATCGTCGTCGAGCGCCGACTCGAACGCTGCCTGCAGCTCCTCATCGTCGCGTCCCGCCATTTCGACCACCCTGGCATCGGCCGGCGCGACACCGCGCCGGGCCTCGAACCTGGGAGCAACCGGGGCGGGGGATGAGATCGACGAAGGCGCCTCCCCGGAGCCGTCCTGCTGGAGGCAGCCCCGCAGATGCGCGGCGACTGCCCGGCGCTCCTGCGCGCGATGCGTCAGCGACGCGGCGACGCGGAATCCCTCCGCGTCGTTCGCCGCCTCGAAGCAGGCGTCGGCATTGGCGCTGGCATAGGCGATCAGGGTGGTCAGTCGATCGACATCGTGCTGGCTGGCTGGCATGGGACGCTCCTCGATGGGCGGGGCAATACGCCCTTTGTCCGCATGCTGGCTGCGATGCCTGCGCTTGCGGGTGAAGCCCGCGCCAGCGGAACCTTCACCTGTGTGCAGGGAGCGTGGCGCGTTCAGCCGCCGGCCAGTTCGCCCAGTGCCCGCACCGCCGCGGGAATACCCGCCGGGGACTCCACCGTGAGCATCCGTTCGTGCGAGTCGCCCAGCCCGTGATCGAGCTCGTGGCTCCAGGTCACGTGGTAGGGCACGTGTACGCCCCAGCCGCCCAGGCGCACCACCGGCTCGATGTCCGAGCGCAGCGAGTTGCCGACCATCGCGAACTGCGCCGGGGTCACGGCGAATTCCTCGAACAGCCGGCGGTAGGTGTCGGCATTCTTTTCCGACACGATCTCGATGCGGCGGAACAGGTCGGCCAGGCCCGACCGGGCGACCTTCTTCTCCTGGTGGAACAGGTCGCCCTTGGTGATCAGCACCAGCGCGTGCTCGTCCGCCACCGCCTCCACTGCCTCGCGGATGCCCGGCAGCAGCTCGACCGGATGCTGCAGCACGCCCTTGCCGATCTCCACCAGCCGGTGGATGTCCTTCGCCGAGATGCGCGCGTCGGTGAGTGCGATCGCGGTCTCGACCATCGACAGCGTCATGCCCTTGGCGCCGTAGCCGAACAGCGCCAGGTTGCGCCGCTCGGTCAGCAGCATGTCGTCGTGCAGGCCGCGGTCGCCCAGGTCCACGTAGTGCCCGAGGATTTCCGAGAAAGCTGCATGGGCGGCCTGGTAATAGCCCTCGCTGTGCCAGAGGGTGTCGTCGCCGTCGAAGCCGACCATCTTGATCATGGATGCGCCTGTCCCTGGGTGTATGGCAGTACTGCCCGCCGCCGGCGGGGACATGGATTGTCGCAGAAGCCTCCGGCGGCGTCGCCGACTCGCCGCCGGGGCCGTTGAACAGGCATCATCGGGGCTGGTCTCTCCCGGGCTGCCGCCATGGCCACCACCCATCTCTCCCGTGCCGCGCTTCTCGTCATCGACCTGCAGCGGGATTTCATGCCCGGCGGCGCGCTGGCCTGCCACGAGGGCGACACGATCGTGCCGGGCATCGACGCGCTGCTGCGCACGCGCTGCTTCGGCCATGTGGTCGCCACCCAGGACTGGCATCCGCCCGGCCACGTCTCGTTCGCCAGTTCGCACCCCGACCGCGCACCGTTCGAGAGCATCGACCTCTACGACCACCCGCAGACGCTGTGGCCGGACCACTGCGTGCAGGGCACGCCGGGGGCGGCGCTGCACCCCGGGGTGGACTGGTCCGGCGTAGGCATGGTGATCCGCAAGGGCAACGACCCGCGCGTGGACTCCTACAGCGCGTTCCGCGAGAACCATGGACCGGGCGGCGCACGTCCCTCGACCGGCCTGGCGGGCTGGCTGCGCGAACGCGGCGTGGACACCGTCTACCTGTGCGGCCTGGCACGCGACGTCTGCGTGCTGTGGAGCGCGCAGGATGCCGCCCGCCTGGGTTTCCGCACGCGGGTATTGTGGGACCTGTGCCGACCGGTGACGCCGGCCGGCGACGAACCCACCCGCGCCGCACTCGCCCGCGACGGCATCGCGGTGGCCGATGCCGCCGCCCTGGCCGGCTGATCCCCCGCTCAGATGGAGCTTCCCATGCATCGTTCCCTCACCTGGTTGCTCGCCGTCCTGCTGCTCGCCCTCGCCGGATCGGCGGGGGCGGCGACCGTCGCACCGCTGCGCGTGATGACCTTCAACGTGCGCACGCCCTCGCCCGACGGGGTGAACGTGTGGGAGAACCGGCGCGATTTGTTCGTACGCACCGTCCGCGACGCCGACCCGGACGTGTTCGGCACGCAGGAGCTGCACAAGGAACAGGGCGACTACGTGGTGGCGAAGCTGCCGCACTACGCCTGGTTCGGCGAGGGTCGTCGCGGCGGCGATGGCGACGAGCACATGGGCGTGTTCTACCGCACCGATCGTCTGGAGGTGCTGAAGTCCGGCAATTTCTGGCTGTCCGACACCCCGGACGTGCCGGGCAGTGTTTCCTGGGGCCACCCGTTCCCGCGCATGGTCACCTGGGCGCTGTTCGAACGGAAAGCCGACGGCCGCCGCTTCTACTTCTTCGATACCCACCTGCCCTACCGCGACGAGGACGAAGCGGCGCGCACCAAGGGCGCGAAGGAGATCCTCGCGCGCATCGAGGCCCTGCCGAAGACCGTGCCGGTGGTGCTGGTGGGCGACTTCAACACCACCCCGACCAGCCAGGCCCACGCCCTGCTCGCCACGATGCTCACCGATGCGCGCGCCACCGCGCCGGAGCACGCCGGCCCGGACAAGACCTTCCATGCCTTCACCGGCCAGCCGACCGAGCAGATCGACTGGATCCTCACCCGCGGCTTCACCGCGCGGAGCGCCGACACGATCACGGCGCATGACGGCAAGGTGTACCCGTCGGACCACTTCCCGGTGGTCGCGGTACTGGACTGGAAACAGCCCTGAGCGCCCGTCGCGGCATCTGAGACACCCGCTCCCGATACTGCGTGGGCCGCTGCGGATCCCCCTCCGGCAACGGCTCCGTCCATGGCAGTGGTCGGTTCAAACCCCTTGGCCGCGCCGGCCGACCCGGCGCGGCCTTTTTTGTGCTCAGGCGCCGACGCGCTGGCGCACGGCATCCATGTCGCGGATCGGCCGCACCTCGATCGCGCCGGTGCGCGACCACGGGAAGCTCTGTGCGATACGCACCGCCTCGTCCATGTCCGCGGCCTCGATCAGGTTGAAGCCGGCCAGGTACTCGCGGGTCTCGGCGAACGGGCCGTCGAACACCGCCGTCTTGCCGTCGCGCACGCGCACCGTACGCGCGGTGACCGGATGCTCGAGCTGCTGCGAGCCGAGCAGGCTGCCCTCGGCCGCCAGCTCGTCGGCGTGACGGAAACACCCCTGCATCATCTGGTCGAACTGGCCCGAGGGCAGTTCGCCGAGCAGCTGGTCGTCGCTGTAGATCATCACCAGGAACTTCATGCCGACCTCACCGTCCGTGCACCGGAAATGGAAAGGGGAACACCTTAGCCGGTGTCCCCCTCGTCCTGCACGCTGCGGTGGCGGTCAGATCGCCAGCCAGACGTACAGGTAGGTCGTGTTGTTGTCGCTGGCGCTGCGGCCAGCGCCATCCACGTTGTGCACGCGCCCGGCGAAGCGGGTGTAGAAGGTGTACTCCAGGCCGACGCGCACATTGGCCCACGGCTGCTCCCACGAGTCGGACTCGCCGAACGGATTCCAGTCGGCCTCGATCGTTCCGCCGCGGGTGTCCGGCTTGCCGGCATCCCCGTAGAGGATCGTGTCGCTGCGGCCGTTGTCGGCGAACAGGTCCAGCGTGGCGCCCCAGGTGTTGCGGTACCAGTAGCTGCCATCGAGGTTGAGCGCGTCCAGACGCCCCTTGAGGTTGCTCGATCCGCCCGAACCGTAGGTGGCGTCGAGCTTCTGGCGCTCGTCGACGTACAGCGCATTGACGGTGATCTGGTGGTTGCTGCCGAAGGCGCGCTGGTAGCTGGCATCGACGCCGAGGTCGTCGAAGCGGTCCGACGGCCCGGCCACGGCCACCGCGTCTCCGGCAGCGTTGGTCCCCGGCAGTCCGCGGCGGGCATGCAGGTAGAAGCCACCCACCTCGAGGTTTCCGGCCGGCAGATTCCAGGTGTAGGCCGCTCGCGCATACGGCGCGGTCGAGGCGAGGCGACCGTCGAAGTCTGCGTTCACGTCACGCAGGAACGAAGGCGACAGCGAACGGTAGGCACCGACCTCGCCGTACCACTTGCCGTCCAGCTGCAGGTAGCCGTTGACGCCGATCACCTGCCCGCCGAGTCCGCCGAACAGCATCGGCATCGCCGGTGCACCGGGAGCCAGGTCGGCGCTCATGTACGGGAACTGCCAGGCCGGCGCGGTGTTGAACACGTCGGTGACGGTCGGGTTGTTGTTGAGCGAGACGCCCCAGATCGCGTTGTGCGCGCCCGAAGTGAAGCTGTTGGCGTAGCGCACGTCCATGTTGTCCCAGCCAAGCAGCCCGCCATTCTCCGAGTAGGTGGCCTGCGCGAACACGCCCACGTGCTGGCTGACGCGCCCGGCCAGGAACACCGAGGCCTGCTGCAGTTCAGCGTTGTTGTTGCGACTGAAGCCGTCGGCCGGCGGGTCGGTCTGCGCCTTCGCGGTATGCGTGAAGGACTCGACCAGCATCGCCGACAGCGGCACGTCGGGGCCGTCGCCGGTCTTCATGGTGTAGCCCATCAGCTTGAACTGGCGACCGAAGCTGGTGAGCTGCGGGCCGAAGCCGCCGATGTGGCAGGCACTGCACGGCAGCTTGGTCTGGCGAGCGAAAGACGGCACTGCATCGACCCGGCTGGCCGCCGTGCCGAACATGGCCACGACCAGTCCGAGCAGCGCGAGGCCGCCACCTGCGCGCAACACGCGCTTGCCCCTTCCGGGAGACACAGCTTTCATTTTGGAATCCTCCAGGCATCACCGCCCCTGTTTGGCGGCCTTGGAGGAAGCATCGGCCTGCGCGACCGGATCCGAATTGACTCGCGTCAACACGCATTCGCGTTCGCACGATAGTGCGTTCCTGGGGCGTGGCGGAACGCCACAGCCCCAGGGACACCCGAGATCAACGTTCGCCGATGTCGCTGCGATCGACCACGCCGCCCTTCATCACGAAGTCGACATGCTCGAGCACGCTGACGTCCTTGAGCGGATCGGCCTTCACCGCGACGAGGTCGGCGTAAAGGCCCGGCTTGATCGCGCCCACGCGGTCGCGCCAGCCGAGCAGGTCGGCGGCATTCCAGGTAGCGGACTGGATCGCCTGCATCGGCGTCATGCCCCACTGCACCATCTTGGCGAACTGCTTGCCATTCCAGCCGTGCGGATACACGCCGGCATCGGTGGCGAAGGCCATCTTCTCGCCGGCCTCAACCGCCTTGCGGAAGTTCTCCCGCTGCACGCGGCCAACCAGCTTCTCCTTGGCGATCTGCGCCGGCGGCGTGCCGAGCTTGGCGTACTCGGCCAGGATGTAGTCGTCGTTGTAGATGTCGAAGTCGAGGTAGGTGCCGCGCGCCTTGGCCATCTTCAGGCCCTCGGCGTCGATGAAGCTGCAGTGCTCGACCGAATCGACGCCGGCGCGGATCGCCATCTTGATCGCCTCGGCGCCGTGCGCGTGCGCCGCCACCTTCTTGCCCCAGCGGTGCGCCTCGTCGACGATCGCGTCCATCTCCGCCTGGGTGTACTGCGGCGCGCCCACCGAGGCCTCGTTGCTGAGTACGCCGGCGCTGGCCATGAACTTGATCACGTCGGCGCCGCGCTTGACGTCCTCGCGCACGCGCGCACGGACCGCGTCCACGCCATCGGCCACGCCGGTGGGGCCTTCGAAACGGATGTCCGGCGAAAAGCCCGTGGTGTCGTCGGCGTGGCCGCCAGTCGAACCCAGCGGCACGGTGGCCACCAGCATGCGCGGGCCGGGGATCAGTCCGCGGTCGATCGCATTGCGCAGCGACACGTCGACGTAGCCCGGCGCGCCGACGTTGCGCACGGTGGTGAAGCCGGCATCGAGCGTGCGCTTGGCCAGCGTCGGCGCGATCACCGCGTCGTCGATCACGTCCAGCGTGAGGGCGTCCTGGTAGTAGTTGCCGGTGCCGGTGGTCGGGTCGGAGGTGAGGTGCACGTGCACGTCGATCAGGCCGGGCAGCAACGTGGCGTCGCCCAGATCGACCAGCTTCGCGCCGGCCGGCACGTCGGTGCCCTCGTTGACCGCGGTGATCCGCCCGCCCTGCACCAGCACCACCACCGGGCCGCGCTCGCGGCCGGATTCGGTATCGATCCAGTGCGCGGCCTTCACCGCGGTGACGGGCGCGGCCGGAACGACATCGCGGGCGAAGCCCGGTCCGGCGAGGACGGCAAGGACGGCGCCGCACAGCAGGCGCGGGACGAAAAGCGGGCGATTGGACATCGAGAATTCCCCTGGGTGGAGTGGCCCGCCGACTCTACCGGCCGCCCGGGCAACTGGGCAGCCCGACGTTCGACGCATGCACCGCTACACTGCCGGCCTGCCAGGAGACCCCACCATGACCGAACGCCGTTTCGACCGCTTCCTCGTCCGCAGCGGCGCCAGCCTGGAAGGCTCGCGCTACACCGCCTGGCTGGCGGTCACCCCGCTGGCCGGCGGCTTTCCGGTCTACTACGCGATCTGCGAGAACCGCAGCTTCCGTGAACAGGACAAGGCCGAAGCCGCGGCCGCCAAGGCCCTGGCCGACCTGGCCGGGCTGGAAGAGGACGGCACCCCGGCGTTCCCCGACGACTACACCGGCTTCGACGACGCCCCGGACGAGGCCGGCTGAACGTTCAGCCGGCGTCGCTGGCCGGGCGCAGGTTCACGCCCAGCGCGGTGGCCACCTCGCGCATCGGCTCGGCGTCCTCGGTCCGGGTGATCCAGCCGGCCCATGTGGCGCCCGGCGATTCGTAGATCCAGGTCGTATAGCCACGCTCGAGCAGGCGGTCGTAGGCGATCGCCAGCAAGTCGGGCACCTCGTGGGCGTCGAGGAAGTCCTCGTCGTCGGGGTCGCCGCCCCAGTCGATCGAGAGGCTCCAGCGCGCGGCCAGTTCGTCCAGCGCCTGCACCAGGGTGGCGGCATCCTCGACGCGGAAGCCGGCGCTCCAGTCGATCACCTCGCCGATCGTCTCCAGCGGATCGGCCAGGTCGCCGGATTCGGCCTGCACATCCTGCCAGGCGGCGAAGTGGCGCAGCGCGCTGTCCTCGTCGCCGGGATTGACCAGCAGCAGCAACTGCCACACGCGCGCTTCCAGCGAATCGTCGGATTCGTCGGCCGGATCGTCGTCGAACTCGTGCATGGCGGTCGTGGTGGCGTTGCGCGCTCGCGCGGGATGCGCATGGTGGCGCGAACCCGCGCGCGGGGAAAGACGCTCAGCCGCCGCGATCCAGCGCCCGCTGTGCGTAGAGGCGCCGATCCGCTTCGGCCAGCCCTTCGTCAAGTGACACCTCGCCACCGAAATTGGCCGCACCGAGGGTGAAGGCAATCGGTGCCGTCGCCCGGTCCTGGTCGATCCGCAGCATCGCCTCGGCGGTCACTCCGTCGTCGGCGTCGCGCAGCAGCATGAGGAATTCGTCGCCGCCCAGCCGCACCACGGCGTCCCCCGCGCGCACATGGCGCTTCAGGAAGCGCGCCATCTCCTGCAGCACCTCGTCGCCGCGCTGGTGGCCGAAGGTGTCGTTGACCTGTTTGAAATGGTCCAGATCCACCGTGATGCAACCCCAGCGGCGCGGCGGACCGGCCTCCAGTTCGGCCAGGTAGCGGCGGTTGTAGCAGCCGGTCAGCGCGTCGTGCACGGACCATTCGCGCAGTTGCTGCTCCATCTCGAAGCGCTCGGTGATGTCCTGCGCATGACCGAGGATGTAAGGCTCGTCCGCCTCGTCGTCGAGCACGTTGTGGTACTGCCACATGAGGTGTCGCCCATCCTTGGACAGCAGCTCCAGTACGCCGCTGTCGCTGCCGGTGGTGATGATCCGCAGCAGGTAGTCACGGAAGGCGGGACGACGCGATTCGGGCATGAAGTCGGACAGCGGCCGGCCCAGCAAGTCGCCCACCGAATAGCCCAGCGCCCGCGCTGCCGCCGGGTTCACCGACAGCAGTACGCCCTCGTGGTCGTGCGTGCAGATCAGCCCCGGGCTGTATTGGAACATCTGCCGAAAGCGGCGCTCGCTGGTCTCCAGCGCGCTCGTCACCTGGCGCCGGATGCTGATGTCCTGGATCGCGCCGACCAGCCGGTATGGTTGGCCATCGTCGAGGTATTCCACCCGCCCCATCGCATGCACCCAGAGCTTGCGTCCGGCCGCCGTCACCAGTGGCAACTCCAGATCCCAGTCACCGCCCTCGCGCCGCGCACGGTCGATCGTCTGCACCAGACGTTGCCGTGCCTCGCACGGATAGAAGGCCAGCGCCTGCTCGAGCGACGGCGCCGCACCAACCGGCAGGTCGTGCAACCGGAAGGTCTGTGGCGACCAGCGCAGCGTGTTGTCGGAGAGATTCAGCGACCAGCCTCCAACCTGCGCCAACCGGCCGGTGCGATCGAGCAACACCTCCCGCTCGAGCGAATCCAGCCGCAGCTGCAAGGCCTCCGATGCCACCCTGGCCAGTGACCGCAGCAGCTCCCGCTGCGCGGCCGTCAGTGTGCGTGCCTCGCGGTCCACGGCACACAGCGCGCCGAGCCGCGAGCCGTCTTCCAGGGTGATCGGCGCGCCGGCGTAAAAGCGGATGCCGCCCTGGCAGGCCACCATGGGATTGTCGGCGAAGCGGGGGTCGCGCCGGGCATCGGGCACCTCGAGCACGGCATCGCCGAGAATCGCGTGCGCACAGAGTGCCTCGCTGCGCGGACGGCTGGCGCCGACCTCCACGCCGATGCCGGCCTTGGTCCACTGGCGATCCGCGTCGATCAGGTTCACCGCGGCGATCGGAGTGCCCAGGGCCGCAGCGGCCGCCTGCGCCAGGCCATCGAAGAGTGCCTCCGGCGCGGTGTCCAGCACTGCCAGCGCCCGCAACCTGGCCAGGCGACGGGCTTCGGTTTCCGGATCGGGAGCAATCATGGACAGACTCCAGCTCAACCGCGGGACATCATGCCTCGCCCTGTATGACCAGGTCGTGAGGCAGCCATGCCCTTACGGATTCAGAGCGGATCGCGATGCGAGGCAAGGAAATCGCGCAGGAACGCCTGTCGCGCCGCACCGCGATCCACCTCGGTGCGGGTATCCACGTCGATCGTCTGCCGCAGCAGGCCACCATGCGATGGAGCCACCGCAGGCCACTGCGGCAGGCCGGCGCCATTGGGATCCCCATGCACGATGAAATTCGCGAAGTAGTCCTGCATGGTGCGCGAGACCGCACGGTCGGCCGGTGTCCAAGCATACACGCGGTTGCCATCCAGGTTGCCCAGCGCGTACTCGATCTCGCCGCTGTGCACGGCACCCGTGTCCGGCTGCTCGCCGGCCTGCGGTTCGCGCTTGGCCGGGCGCGGATGGGTGTAATAGTAGAAGTACACCGGCGCGGCGCTGTGCGCGTGCTGCAGCTCCATCCAGCGCCAGGTGCTGTGCGCGATGAACAGGTCGCCGGCCAGCGCGGTGGCCGAACGCATCACTTCTTCGCGCGTCGCGCCGGGATACAGCCGCAGCGCCTCATCCGCACGATCGCCGAACAGCCGCTGCAGCGCGGCGCGGTAGTTGGCCGGGGTCGGCGGCTCGTTCTTCAGCACCGCGGGGTAGAAACCTTCCTGCGAATTGGAGCCGAGCAGCAGCGGCACCTGCGCCTGCGCGCCACGGGCAAACGTCTCGGCCGGCGGTTCGGTGAGGAACAGGCCATCGACGTCGGGCGCGAACCCGGGTGCCGGCGCGGCCTGGGGACTGCTCGCCTGCAGCAGGGTCTGTGCCGGCATGCCGCGCAGCGCCGCCAGCGACCCGGCGCCGACCTGCTTCATGAACGCCGCGCCCGTGGCTTCCGCCTGTGCGCGCGCCTGCGGCGCGATCGGAGCGATCAGCGCACCGCTCTCGCCGATCGCGCCGACGATCAGGTGCCTGGTCATGGGTGAGGCCATCAGCGCGCTCACCGAGATCGATCCGGCCGACTCGCCGCCGATCGTGATGTGCGAAGGATCGCCGCCGAACTGCGCGATGTTGGCGCGCACCCAGCGCAAGGCGGCCGCCTGGTCGAGCAGCCCGTAATTGCCGGCGGCGTGTTGCGGCGATTCGGCCGCAAGCGACGACGTGGCCAGGAATCCGAACACGCCCAGGCGATAGTTCACCGTGACCGTGACCAGGCCCTTCGCCGCGAGGCTGGCACCGTCGTAGCGCGGCTCCGAGCCGTCGCCGGCGAGAAAGCCGCCACCGTAGAAATACACCAGCACCGGGCGCTTTCCGTTGCCGCGGTCGGCCGGCGCCCAGACGTTCAGGTAGAGGCAGTCTTCGCTCATGCCGCGCGAGCGGAACACCATGTCGCCGAACAGCGGCAACTGCATGCAGCGCGGCCCGAAACCGGTTGCGTCGCGCACGCCCTGCCACGGTAACGACGGCTGCGGCGGCTTCCAGCGCAGCGTTCCGACGGGCGGAGCGGCGTAGGGAATGCCCTGGAATTCCTGCAGCGCCACGCCATCGACGGTGGCCTGTTTGCCCGCCAGGGTGCCGCCTGAAACCCGGGCGTGTGGCGCCGATACAACGGCCGCCTGCACCGCGCCGGCCGGGAGTGTCAGTGCCGCAACGGCGAACAGGAACGACGACCGGCGGCAACGCCGCAGCAGGGACGAACGTGGCATCGGCGGATCTCCATGGAAGACGGACGTCAGGCATCCAAGCCTAGAACAGGCCGCACCGGCCATCCAATGCGCGGAACGGCCGACCGCGCGATGGCTGCCATGCGTCGCTCAACCGCCCAGCGCCGCCTCGACAGCAGCCAGGGCATGCAGGCGTGTGGTGTCGAACAGCGGCACGCTGGCGTCACCCGCATCGACCAGCAGGCCGATCTCGGTGCAGCCGAGGATCACGCCCTGCGCACCGCGCGCCACCAGACCGGCCATGACCTGGCGAAAGCGTGCACGCGAAGACGGTTCGAATCGACCGGCGCACAGCTCCTGGTAGATCACCCGATGCACCTCCTCCCGCTCGGCGGTCGACGGCACCAGCACCTCCAGTCCGTGCGCGGCAAGGCGATCGACATAGAACGCCTGCTCCATCGTGAAGCGCGTGCCGAGCAGCCCCACGCGCACGATGTCCGCCGCACGCACCGCCCGCGCGGTGGCATCTCCCACGTGCAGCAGGGGAATGCCGATCGCCGCCTCCACCGCCGGGGCGACCCGGTGCATGGTGTTGGCGCCGATCAACAGCAGGTCGGCTCCGGCCGTCTCCAGACCCCGCGCTGCGGACGCGAGCTGGCGTCCGGCAGCCTCCCAGTCACCGCTGCGCTGCAACGCTTCGATCTCGGCGAAATCCACACTGTGCAGCAGCAACCTGGCCGAGTGCAGGCCGCCCAGCCGCTGCTTCACGGCCTCGTTGATCAGGCGGTAGTAGGGAACGGTCGATTCCCAGCTCATGCCGCCCAGCAGTCCGATCGTCTTCATGGTTGTCACGGTTGTGTCCCGGATGACGGTAAAAGGCGAAGGTGCAGCGCAGCGCCGTCGGCGCCGCGTAGTGCACGGTTGCCGGACATGATCGGGGCCGGCGCCGGCCCGGTCCAATCCACCGGGCGGACAGCGTGAACACGACGCTGCGAGAATGTCCCTCGATGCCCCTTCGACCACCGGATTCCATGGAACGCCCGACCCTGGCACCTTCGACCTCCCTGCGTCAGATCGCACAACGCCTCGCCAACGAACGGCTCGATCGGGTGGTGGCAGGTTACGGCGAACGGCAGGCAAGCCTGCGCCGCGTCGGCTTCCTGGCGCTGGTCTCTCTGTGGACCGTCTGGTGGGCGCGCTTCGCCGGCCCGCCGAGCCAGGGCAACACCCTGCCGCTGGAGGCCGCGCGGCTGCTGCCCTGGGTTCCCCTGCTGCTGTGGCTGGCCATCGCCTGGGCGATAGGCGTAAGGCGCGGATGGATTCCCGACGGCGACCGGGTCGATACCGCCGGCGCCATCGCCAACGTGCTGGGCATCGGCCTGATGCTGCACCTGGCCTGGAACATTTCGATCTCTATGATCGCGGTGCTGCCATTCACCACCATCCTGGTCGGTGCCCGCCTGGGACGGCGGGCATTCGTCGCCTGCATGGCCAGCACCGTACTGGTGGTGGGCCTGGCCGCACCCCCCGGCTATTGGGCGGTGCGACCGGCATTCATCCCGTTCGCGCTGCTGCTGCTCTGCGGCCTGCCGATGACGGTAAACCGGCTGCTCGCACTGCTGGCCGAAGTATCCCAATCGGCCCTCGCCTCGCGTGACGCCCAGGGCCGCTTCCTGGCCACGATGAGTCATGAGCTGCGCACGCCGCTCAACACGGTGATCCATGCCTCTTCGTTGATCGACCCGGAGCGCCTGTCCGTGGACGATCGCGCGAGCCTGCGCGCGGTGCAGGTCAACGCCCGTTCGCTGCTGCAGAGGGTGAACGATGTGCTGGACGTGGCCGCCCTGAACGCGGGCCGCTTCGGGCTGGCGCGCGAGCCGTTCGATCTACGCCAGGTCGTCCGGCAGGCCTTCGAAATGATGAAGCCGCTGGCCGACCGCAGGGAACTCGCCGTCACGCTGCACGACGACAATCCGGCAGGGCTATTGGCCATCGGCGATGCCGGTCGACTCGAGCAGGTGCTGACCAACCTGCTCGGCAACGCCATCAAGTTCACGCCGGAGGGCGGGCGCGTGTCGCTGCATGCAGCGTGCACCGATCGCCAGATCACGCTCGAGGTCGCCGACAGCGGGCCCGGCATCCCTGCCGCCGACCGGGCACGGATCTTCGATCCCTTCGTGCAGGTCAGCTACGGTCACACGCGCCGCGAGGATGGTGTCGGCCTCGGGTTGCACATCGTGCAAGGCTTCGCACGCCACAGCGGCGGCACCATAAGCGTGCGCGACCGCGAGGGCGGCGGCAGCGTGTTCCGCCTGGAGCTGCCACTGGAACGCGCACCGACGGGCACGCCGCTGCCGGGCGACGCGGACGTGCTCCAACTGCTCGAGGACCACCGCCGCCGCTTTCCGCCGCGCCATTGCCTGGTGGTGGACGACAACGAGGCCAACCGGCAAGTGGTCACCCGACTGCTGGAGCGCGCCGGTCACGTGGTCTCGACCGCCCGTAGCGGCAACGAGGTGATCGCCCGGCTGCAGCATGGCGACACGTTCGACCTGCTGCTGCTCGACGTGCATATGCCAGGCATGTCCGGGCTCGACGTGCTGGCGGCCCTGGCCAAGGCGCAGGCTGGCCCGCGACCGCGACTGGTCATGCTCAGTGCCGACTCGGACGCCGAGGTGGTGCAGCGTGCCCTCGCGACAGGGGCGTCGGGCTACCTGACCAAGCCGATCGCGCTCGACCGGTTGCTGGCGGCGGTCGGCGATGCCGGACCGGCGACCGGGACGACGGCGACGTCCGGGGCCGGAGCCGCGACCGGACGCATCTCGATCGGCCTGCTGCGGACCCTTGCACCCTCCGACGAGGTGCGCAACTACATCCGTCTCGGCCACCGCGAGCTGTCACGGCTGGATCGGGTGCTGGAAGAGAGCGACGGCCGCGGCGACACCGCCGGCCTGCTTCACGAGATGAAGAACGTCTTTCTGGCGATCGGCGACGACGATGGCGAAGCGCTGTGCACCGGCCTGCGCGATGCCATCCGGTCGGGCAAGGGCGAAGCGGCAGCCAGAGCCCGGCTGCAAAAGCATGTCCGCCACGTCCTGGACGACCTCTGGCGACAATGGGAGTCGATCAGCCCCTGAGCGTATGGCGGCGGAAGCTTCCGTCGGACCGCACCTCCAGTACCTCGCCCTCGGAACGCCAGTCGGCCAGCACCACGCGCTCGCCGCTTCCGCCATCGAGTGCCACGCCGTGGACGGCGGGCCGATGCGTGTGGCCATGGATCAGTCGCATCGCACCATGGTCGTGCATGCAGTCACGGACCGCCGCCTCGTTCACATCGGTCAGCACACCATCCTCGGCAAGCCGGCGCTGCTGTCCGTCCATGCTCTCTTGGCGCAGCTGTCGCGCCAGTCCGCGACGGGCGTCGAGCGGCATCGCCAGAATCTGGGCTTGCCAGGCGGGATCGCGCGAGCGGGCCCGGAACGCCTGATAGTCCACGTCGTCGGTGCACAGCGCGTCACCGTGGCACAGCACCGTAGCGACCCCGCCCAGGTCCAGCGCCAGCGACTCCGGCAACAGGATCATCCCGGCACGTGTGGCGAATGCCTCGCCCAGCAGGAAATCGCGGTTGCCGTGCTGGAAAAAGATGCGTACCCCCGCATCGCTGGCACGCCGCAGCGCGTCGACCACCGGCACGAGCCACGGCGCATCGTCATCGTCGCCGATCCAGGCTTCGAAGATGTCGCCGAGGAGAAACAGCTCATCGACACGGCCAGGGCAGTCGGCCAGAAACCGCTGGAGGATCGCTGTCAGTTCCGGCCGACCTGCCTCCAGGTGCAGGTCGGACATGAAGAAAGCTCGGGGGATATTCATTCGGGGCGCGTGGATGACCATCGCGCCATTGTGCCCTGTTGCGGGAGGCCGGCCCGGCTGCGTGGGCGGAAACCGTCGCAGGACGGCCCCGGGGCAGGCTCACCAGGTGGCCGGCACCCGATCCAACGACCAGCGTTGCAACTTGGCGTGCTCTTCGGCGATCACCAGCTCGGCGACGAACGAATCCGCATCGCGCTGCGTGGTGAAGACCATGACCTCTTCGTCCGCATCGCTGTCGTAGACGATGAAGCCGTTCTTGCTGTCGCGCACTTCCAGCATGGCCGTCCGCTCCGCACAGAATAGAAAGGACGCCCGGGGCCGGGCGTCAAGAGAAGGGCAACGGGGGTGGTTGCCCCACCACGAAGAATCGCGCTTGCATCCTGCCCAGGGCTTCCGCATCATCCGCTGTGCTGGCCGCCCGGCCGTCCTGGTCCAGGTAGGTGCTATTCCCGGAGCATGCTACTGCGGAAAGTCTCGGCCAATAGGCCAAAAGGATGAAGCCGTGTAGGCGCAAGCCGACACCCTGCACGCCCTCCCGATCGTCCCGAGTACGACGACTTGCGCCGCGGCGCGCCCGCCGACAGGACCTCCCGATGATCGGGGCCGCCCGGGCAGCGCATGGTCCGGGTTTTGCTTATGATCCGACCTCCATCCGACACGCGCACTCTCATGCCCGACTCCAGCCAACCGCACGACGGCCCCGACCCGACCCTGGCTACCGACCCGGCCGTCTACAAGACCCTGCTGGAGTCGACCCGCGCCATTCCATGGAGGATCGACTGGGCGACAGCGACGTTCAGCTACATCGGCCCGCAGATCGAGGAACTGCTCGGATGGGAACCCTCCAGCTGGAAGACGGTGGAGGACTGGGCCACGCGCATGCACCCGGACGAACGGGCATGGGCAGTGGACTTCTGCGTGGCGCAGTCCAGGGCGGGGGTCGACCACGAGGCGGATTACCGGGCGCTTACCAAGGACGGTCGCTACGTGTGGATCCGGGACGTCGTGCACGTGGTCCGCGACGAGCAGGGTGAAGTCGAGGCGCTGGTCGGATTCATGTTCGACATCAGCGAGCGCAAGAAGACCGAACAGAAGCTGCTGGAGTTGCAACGCGAGCTCGAAAGACTGTCCTTCAAGGACGGCCTGACCGGCGTGGGCAATCGTCGTCATTTCGAGAGCGTGCTCGAGCGCGAGTGGCACCAGGCACGCGAGAGTCGGCGTCCGCTGTCGGTGGTGATGATCGATATCGACTACTTCAAGCAGTACAACGACCGCTACGGCCATGTGGCCGGCGACGATTGCCTGCGTCGCGTCGGCCGCCTGCTGGATACCGCCACCGGCCGACCGCGCGATTTCCTCGGGCGTTTCGGCGGCGAGGAGTTCGTGCTGGTGCTGCCGGATACGGACGCGGATGCGGCGCTGCGGGTCGCCGAATGCTGCCGTGATGCCATCGCCGCCGAGGCGATTCCGCACAGCGCCTCACCGGTGGCCGGGGTGCTTACCGTGAGCATGGGCGTGGGCACCCGCATCCCGGACGACAACGAGCCGCCACTGAGCTTCATCGCCGAAGTGGACCGCTCGCTCTATCTGGCCAAGCAGCAGGGGCGCAACCGGATCGTGGCCGGCAAACGGGCGGACTGAGCCGGACCGACTCAGCCGTGGGACAGGGGCGTGGCCGATCCCACGTCCAGCATCTGCAGCGAGACCTGCTTGCCCCCACCGAGGGTCTGACGACCCACCTCCCGGAATCCCAGACGCGCATGGAAGCGTTCCGAGGCTGGATTGGGCGGAGCGATGTCGAACTCGCAGACCAGCGATGGCACCTGTCCGGCCCGTGCATGTGCATGGGCGTCGCGGTAAAGCAGCTCCCCCAGCCCGGCGCCCCGCGCCTGGGCCGCCACCACGATGCGATCGATGTAGAGGAAGCGGCGGTGGCGTTCGGCGAACCAGCGGTAGTTGGGGCTGTCGTAGTTGGCGTCTTCGCGCATGGCAAGCAGGAAGGCGAGGATATGTCCTTCGCGCTCCAGCACGCGGTATACCGCAGCCTGCCCGGCCAGGTGCTCCAGGCGCTGCCGGTCCAGCGGGCTCAATACCGCCACGAACGACTCGTTGAGGGCAAGGACGGCGGGCGCGTCGTCCGACGTGGCATCACGAAGTTGCATGGCGGCAACCGGCAGCGGCGAAGCTTCCGATTGTGCCTCACGTCCATGCGGCACCGGGTGTCTCACGGCAGGCCGGGCCAGCCGATCCGGCCCGCTCAGAAGCTGGAGCCGGTGGTGTCGAGGAAAGCGAGCTCTTCGGGTGTCGAAGGCCGCCGCAGAATCGCGTTGCGGTGCGGATAGCGACCGAAGCGATCGATGATCGCCTTGTGGCGCAATTCGAACTCGAGGTTGCCCGGCGGGGCATGCTCCCGAAACAGGCGTTCGGCTTCGATATGGATCGCAGGCGACTCGCTGTGCATGTAGGGCATCAGCACGAAGCAGCGCTCGATCGGCGACAGCGCACCCAATGCGTCGGCCGCAACCGCTTCCTGGGCCAGCACCAGTGCCATCGGATCGCACGCGAACGCCGCCGGGGTGCCGCGGTGGATGTTGCGGGAAAACTGGTCCAGCACCAGGATTTCTGCCAGCCGTCCACGCGGCCTGGCCCGCCATGCCCAAAGCTCGCCAAACGATGCCTGCGCCAGCACGCGGCCGAAACGGCTGCGCACCAGTTCGTCGAAGGCAGGGTCGCCGGCCCACCAGGCGCCCTCGCCGGCTTCGACAAACCAGAAATCCAGTATCCGCTCGACCATAGCTTTGCGCTCAGGCTCGGTGACCAGCGACCATTGGCGAGCGGCAGCTCACCGCCCGCCGCGCGCCTTGGCCGGCACGCTTCGGAAGTACGCGTAGAGGGCGGCGATCTCTTCGTCGTCGAGATGCCGGGTTTCGCGCACCGGCATGAAATCGGTCCTCAGCGCGCGGCCATCCCTGGAAACACCCTCACGCAACGCGCGGCGCAGATCGGCCTCGCTCCACCCCGCCAGACCGCTCGGATCGGGTGTCAGGTTGGCCGCATCCGGCCAGTCCGGCGGCGTCCCCGGGATGTGCCCCCCGGACAGTCCGGCTCCGTGGCAGCCCTTGCAGGCCGACGCCAGATAGTCGCCATACGCGGCGGTCGGCCCGGGCTGCGGCTGTGCTGGACGGGTGTCGTGGTCGACCACTTCGGCCGGCAGCAACGGCACCTTGCCCGCAAGGAACAACAGACGCCCGAGCGGTCCTACCCGATTAGGCGGCAGTTGGCGGTCCACCGGTGGCAGGCTGTGCAGGTAGGCCAGCAGGTCGCCCATGTCGGCTTCGCTCAGCGCACTGAACTCCTGCGACGGCATGAACAGCAGCGAGCGGCCGCCTGGTCCCACCCCGTGACGGATCGCACGCACCAGCGCTTCGTCATCCAGCCGTACCCCACCCCTGCCCGGGGTGAGATTGGTGCCGGAAAGCTTCGCCACGGCCGGGCTGTCGACGAAGGTCGCTCCGCCCATGTCGGGTGCATGGCAACCACGGCATCCGCGGATCGTCGCCAGATGCTCGCCGCGACCCACCGCCGCGGTATCGGAAGGCACCGAGGGGACGCTCACCCGGGCCTGCCAGGTGCGGCGCATGCGTGTCTCGCTCATGGCATACACGGTGGCCAGCAAGGCCACGACAAGCAGCAACACGACCGCCGCGACACGGCCGGCCCACTTCAACGTCACACGCATGACCACCCCCGCGGCCCCGAATCCGCAGAATCTTACGATCACTGCGAGGCCCGCCGCCACGTGCCTTTTCGGCTACCCGACCCGGAGGCTTCGCGATCGGGGCCGAGGCCGCCAGCCGGGGACCGGTCGAAGGCAAGCGTGCGAATTGACGCGAACGCTCAGCCCAACGCGAAATCGATCGCCGCGCACACCGCGGCAACCTGGGCATCGTTGCACTGCTTCGGCGTGGCGCGCGGGCTGTCCGGGTACACCTCGGTGGTGGTGGTGTAGCGGGCATTGGTGATGCCTGCGCAAAGTCCGAGCTGCTTCAGCGCGTAATTGATGACACCCGGCGCCACCACCGGCGAGCCGATGATCTCGCCACGCTCGTCGGCCGGCGCGATGTGGGTGACTTTTTCGACCGCCGAGATGATCGCCTGCTGGAAGGCCGGCTGCGGGTTTTCGGTATCGCCCACCAGGTAGAAACCGTCCGGAATCTCGCCCGGCTCGAAGTCCACGCCATCCCGCGCCGCCAACGCGGGCCGGAACTCGGACTCGTCGCTGTCGGTGGTCTCGTGCAGGTCGATGTGCAACAGCGCGCTGTCGCTGTAAGGCGCCAGCAGGCGCCACAGTGCGGCCGACTCGCCGGCCTGACTGTCGGCCCTGAACGAGCGGTTCGGGTCGATCGCGTCCGGGTTCCAGCGATGGATCCGCTCGTACGCCCAAGGACTGACGCACGGCGCGACCAGCAGGTTCGCCCGTCCGGCGTAGCGGGCCGCCTCGCGCTCGAGAAACTGCAGCGCACCATGCACACCGCTGGTCTCGTAGCCGTGCACGCCGCCGGTAACCAGGACGGTCGGCAGGTTGTCGCGCCAGTCCGGGCTGCGCACCGCGAACAGCGTATAGCTGTCCGCAGCGTAGTCGAGCCGCCCGTATTCACTCACGTCGAAACGCTCGCGCAAGCGATCGATCACCCGGAGTACGTCCTCCGCGTAGCTGCGGCGGCGCTGCTGTCCGGCACGCCAGGCGGCTACTTCCGCGGGCCCCCAGGGGGTTCCGGGCGTGCCGATCGGATAGGGGACCTGATGCGTCGTCACGTTCTGCACTCCTGCGTTCGATGCCGTCGGAAAAGGGCGGCCACTCTATCACCCGACCGCTGCCGCGCCGGGCGGACGCATCACCCGCTTGAGCACTTAAATGCGAATAGCTATCATTTGCAAAACATGTCCCCGCGCCCCATCCAAGGAATCCCGTGTTCAGGAACTTCATGCACCGCTACGGCACGCCGCTCACGGTCGGGCTCTTCTTCGTATCCGCGGTCTCCGGCGTGGCACTGTTCTTCCACTGGTCCTCGGCCACTTTCCACAGCATGCACGAATGGCTGAGCATGCTGCTGCTGGCGCCGTTCGCCCTGCACATGATCAAGAACTGGAAGCCGCTGCTGGCCTATGCCAGGCGCCGGACACTGCTGGTTCCACTGGTGCTCTCGCTGGTCGTGGCCGTGCCTTTCGCGCTGTCCGCGGGCAAGGGCCGCGCCGGCAATCCGGCGTTCCAGGCGGTCGCCCTGATGACCCGCGCCTCGCTGGACGACCTCGCACCGATCGTCCGCGTGCCGGCACCCGACCTGCTCCGGCAGCTGCAGGCACGCGGCTACAAGGCGAACTCGACGCGCGACACGCCCAGCGATATCGCCAGCGCTTCGGCTGTGACTGCCAACGAGGTGTTGTTCGCGCTGATACCGGCACGCAAGACGGCGACAGAACGCAAATAGCCGCCACCCTTCCATCCCCGGCTCGCCCTAGAATCGTCACTCCGAACGATGAACCGGGGCGCAGCACTGTGGAACCGACCGATCGCCGCATACGCAGCATCGTCATCGTGGGAGGCGGCACCGCTGGCTGGATGACCGCCGCCGCGCTGGCCCAGGCGCTGCAGGGCAGTTGCCGGATCGAGCTGGTGGAGTCCGAGCAGATCGGCACCATCGGCGTGGGCGAGGCGACCATCCCGCCGATCAAGTTGTTCAACCAGACGCTGGGCATCGACGAGAACACCTTCCTCGCCGCGACCCAGGGCACGTTCAAGCTCGGTATCGAGTTCGTCGGCTGGGGCCGCGCCGGGCACCGCTATTTCCATCCGTTCGGCCAGATCGGCGCCGAGTTCGACAAGGTGCCGCTGCATCACTACTGGCTGCGCGAGCGCTCGCGCGGCGACACGTCCGCGCTGGAGGACCATTCGCTGGCCTGGGTCGCCGCGCGCGACGGCAAGTTCACCCTGCCCTCGACCGACCGCCGCCAGGTGCTCTCCACGCTGGACTACGCCTACCAGTTCGACGCCGGCCTGTATGCGGCCTTCCTGCGCCGCTACGCCGAGGCACGCGGCGTGCGGCGCACCGAGGGCCGCATCGTCGGCACCGATCTGCGTGCGGACGACGGCTTCATCGAACGCGTCCGGCTCGACGGTGGCGCGACGATCGAGGGCGATCTGTTCATCGACTGCTCCGGCTTCCGCGGCCTGCTGATCGAGGAGGCCCTGCACGCCGGCTACGAGGACTGGCGCCATTGGCTGCCTTGCGACCGCGCGGTGGCAGTGGCCTGTGAACACGACGACACGTTCGCGCCCTACACGCGCTCCACTGCCCACGAAGCGGGCTGGCAGTGGCGCATCCCGCTGCAGCACCGGGTCGGCAATGGCCACGTGTACTGCAGCGCTTTCACCGACGACGACACCGCCACCCGCGTGCTGCTGGAAAGCCTCACCGGCAAGCCGCGGGGTACCCCGCGGCCGCTGCGCTTCGCCACCGGACGGCGGCGCCGCTTCTGGCACCGCAACTGCGTGGCGATCGGCCTGTCCGCGGGCTTCCTGGAACCGCTGGAGTCCACCAGCATCCACCTGATCCAGACCGCCATCACCCGCCTGCTGGCGCTGTTCCCGGACCGCGACTTCGACGCGGTGACCACCGCCGAATTCAACCGCCTGACCGGCGCCGAATACGAGCGCATCCGCGACTTCCTGATCCTGCACTACCACGCCAACACCCGCGACGAGCCGATGTGGCGCCACGTGGCGACGATGGAGATCCCCGAGCCGCTCGCCTACAAGCTGGCGCACTTCCGCGGCCACGGGCGGCTGGTGGCCGAGAGCCTGGAACTGTTCCAGAACCCGAACTGGCTGGCGGTGATGGTCGGCCAGGAAGTGTGGCCGGAACGCCACGACCCGCTGGCCGACCTGCGCACCGGAGTCGACGCCGCCAGCCGCCTGGCGAGCCTGCGGCAGGTGATCGCCGAAGTCGCCGCGGCGATGCCGACGCAACGCGAATACATCAATCGCCACTGCCGTGCGCCGTCGGTCGAAGCGGCGGCGATGGCGCGATGAATCCGCGCATCCCGGGCGGCCACATCCTTTTCGCGTTCGTGGCCTGCATGGCGGCCATGATCCTACCCGCCCGCAGCCAGGATGCCCGCGACGGCGACGCCATTCGCGCCATGCAGGCGCGCTGGCACCTGCCCGACAACGACCTCCGCAGCATGCCCGACGACGGTCGCGGACAGGGCATGTTCGGCAGTGGCGAACTGCCCGCCGGGCCGCTCCCCCGGCGCATCGGGATGGCGAACGCGATTCTGCACGATGCCTACTGCCACGCCTCCGAGATACTCGTCGGGCGCGCCCTCGGCCATCGCGGCTTCACTACGCCGTCGTACGGCGCGGTGCTGACCCGCACCACGTTCGCGGTGCAGGAGTGGCTCAAGCCGGGGGCGGGGCGCCCTCCCGGATCCACCGTCCAGGTCTGGCGAATCGGCGGCAGCGTGCAGATCCAGGGGCATAGGCTCTCATATGCCTACGCCGGCCAGCGGCCTTACCTCCCGGGACACGACTACCTGCTGTTTCTTCGAGCACTCGTGCCCGTTGACGGTCTGGATTTCGAGGGCGACGAGGCCGACACGATCGCCATGCGTCAAGGCGTGATCATCCGGGCAGATGCGTTCCGGACAGGCATACGGGCCCCGATGTCCGTGCAGGCGCTGCGGGCGAGGATCGACTCGCTGCTGGACATCGCGCCATGCGTCCGCCCGGGATGACCCGGTAGCGCCGTCGCGCAGTGGCGGATGCCGGGGCACCCGCCACTGCGTGCCTGGCCGACTGACTTACTTGCCGCCCGGCGCCTGCGCCGGCAGCGGCTCGAGGCTGAAGCTCAGGCTGGTGATCTTGGCGTCCAGGCCCTTCACCACGTCCGGGGTCAGGTCGTTGCTGACGTTGCCGCCGAGCACCGCGTCGCGGTTCAGCAGCAGGCCGCAGGCGTGGCTCGTGTAGGTCGATGCCACGATCGGCTCGGCCTGCTGGGCGATGCGCTGCATGATCTTCGAGCGGGTCAGCTGGATGCGCTCGTTGAGCTCGCCGGCCTTCTGCTGGAACTGCTGCATGCGCTGCTGCAGTGCCTCGCCCTGCTGCTTGCGCTGCGCCTCGGCCAGCTTGGGCGCGTCCTGCTGGAACTTCTGGATATCGCTCTGCAGCGGCCCGCGCTCATTGCCGAGCTGACTCTGCGCCTGTCCGGCCAGCTGCTTGAGGCGGTCGCTGGCGGCCTGCCCGACCTTCGACTGGGCGAACACCGCCTCGCGCGAAATCATGCACAGGCCCGGGATGGGCTTGCCACCCAGGGTTTCGTCGGCGTGCGCGACGGAGAGTGGCGCCAGCGTGAGCGTGGCGGCGGTGAACAACGAGGCGAGGAGCAGAGAGCGGTGCAGGGTCATGGTGAGTCCGGAGTTGGAGAGGTAAAGATGCATGGACGCCGGCGGCGGCCGTAGGTTCCCGCGACTGAGGCGGATACCCTGGCTGGCGTGCGGTCAGTCCACCTTTTCGAGTGCCTTGCGGCGCGGATGCCCGGCCTGGCCATCGGGCGGATAGTGATACCAGTCCTGGTGCGGCGATGCCTGCTTGCAGGCCGGGCACTGGGTCCGGGACCAGAAATGCCCGCATCCCGGGCAACATCCGGCGGTCCAGAACGTGTTCCAGCGGGTGCCGCAGCCCGCCCCTGGCTCGGTGGGCGTGCACACCCACCGGGAGTCGACATGCGGCTCCCAGCGGCACAGCGGGCAATGAATGTGGGGTTGCGGTTCCATGGCAGCTCCCGGGGATGGCCGGGTGCGGCAACGTGGCCGCACCCGGTCGCCCATCTTGCCCGGTGACGCTGCCGGCTGCCACCGGTTGCAGCCCGGTGCAGTGGATCAGCCACCCATCCGCGCGAGCAGCTCGCCGGCCGGCATCGGGCGGCCCAGCAGGTAGCCCTGCAGTTGCAGCGGACCGAGTTCCTGCAATACCTGCAGCTCGTCCCCATGCTCGATGCCCTCGGCCACCACGCCGAGTTCCAGAGCCTGCGCCATGCCGATCAGCGAACTCAGCAGGCGCCGGCGCTTGGGGTCTCCCTGCACTCCGGTGACGAAGCTGCGGTCGATCTTCAGCAGGTCGCAGGGCAGCAGGTTGATGTGGCTGAGCGAGGAAAACCCGGTGCCGAAGTCGTCCAGCGCCACCTGGATGCCCAGGGCGCGGATCTGCTGCAGCGCTCCCACGCAGGCGGGCATGTCGACCACGTGCACGCGCTCGGTGAGCTCGAGGGTCAAGTTGCGACGCAACGGCATCGGCACGACCTGCTCGACGTGACCGGGCAAGCGGCCCGACATGATGCCGTGCGCGGTGAGATTCACGTGCAGGCGGAAGTCTTCGGGCAGATACCGCTGCCAGGACGCGAGCGCCTGGCTGGCGGTCGTCACCACCCAGAGGTCGAGGGTTTCCATCAATGGGGAGGCCTCCACCGCGCCTAGAAAGGCTCCGGGCGGCAGCAGGCCACGTACCGGGTGCATCCACCGCAGCAAGGCCTCGGCTCCGACCAGGCGCTGGGCATCACGGTCGAAGATCGGCTGGAAGTACAGCAGCAGCTCGCCCTCGGCCAATGCCCGCTCCACATCCCGCAGCATCGCCAGAGCCTCGCGCGCTTCATTGCGCAGGGCCGAATCGGCAATCAGCACACGTTCGCTGGACTCCGGCGAGACACGCATCGCCTCGCTCATGGCCAGCCTGAGCAGATCACCGGCACCCTCGCCCGCGTCCACCGGGGGACCGGAGGCGATGGCCGCCGTGCAGTCGCTGGCGATGCCGGCGCGACCATGCGCATCGCCGGACAGAACATCCTCCACCGCGCGCAGCAGGACGTGGTCGGGCGAAACGTCGGGCAACAGCCATGCCAGCGTGCCGTCGCCGACCCGGGCAACGATATCGGTGGGCAATGCGCTGGCCTGGATACGATCGTTGAGCACGCGCAGCCCGGCGGTGGCGTCGTCTTCCCCCGAACTGAGCGCGATGCTCCCATGGTTGCGGCAGCTGATCGCGATAAGTGCGAAGCGGCGGCCACCGGCAACCAGCCGCTCGATCCGCTCGATCAGCGCATGGCGGTTGGGCAGTCGGGTATCCGGATCGAAGTGGGTGAGGAACTCCAGCTCGATCTCGCGCAGACGCCGCTTCTCGAGGATCGCCATCACCCTCGCACGCAGCATCGGGGTCTGGATCGGCTTGGTCAGGTAATCCTCGGCACCCAGTTCGATGCAGCGCACGACGATCTCGCTGGTGTCGTGCGCCGAGACCATGATCACCGGCATGTCGCCCATGCGTCCCTCGCGCCGGAGCACCTCCAGCATCTGCACCCCGTCCATGTCCGGCATGATCACGTCCAGCAGCACCAGGTCCGGGCGTGACTCGCGGATCCGCGCGAGCGCGCTGGTCCCGTCATCCGCCTCGGCGATCTGACGGAAGCCCAGCCGGTGCAGATACCGCACCAGCATGAAGCGGTTGTTCTCGTTGTCGTCGACCACCAGCACGTGCACATCCGCGTTCATGCCTGCCCTCCGGACGAGGTTTCGACCGTGACCCAGCGTGACAACACCTCGAGCAGGTGCGGAAAGTCGATCGGCTTCGGCACGAAGGCATCGGCGCCCGCACCCATGGCCCGGGCACGATCCTGCTCGCGTACCGAGGCGGATACCACGATCACCGGCAGGGTGCGCGTGGCCGCGTCGCTGCGCAGGCGGTGCAGCACGGCCAGGCCGTCGATACCGGGCAGATTGATGTCCAGCAATACCGCCGCCGGTGGCTCCCACGCCGCCGCGACCAGCGCCCGCTCCCCATCCTCCACGTGCTGCACGTGAATCCCGTGCCGGCGCAGCCGGTGGGTGAGCATGAACACATTGTTCTCGTCGTCCTCGACGTACAGCACCGTATTCATCCGTGCGTCCCCGCGTCACGGGCCTCGCTCTCCACGCGATCGAGCAGATCGCGTGCCTTGCGCGCAATGCAGTCGAGGCCGACCTCCGCCTTGCTGACCAGCAGCACCGCGCTCTCGTTGAGCTTCTGCACCGTGTGTTGCGGCACATCGGCCGCCGTCACCAGCACGACCTGGACATGGGCGAGCAGCGGATGCCCCTGCATCGCGCCGATCACCTCCAGCCCGTCCATCACCGGCATCACCAGATCCAGCAGCACCAGGTCGGGCGGCTCCTGCTCCATGTGCGCCAGTGCCTGTTGCCCGTTGGCCGCCATGCGCACGCGACAGCCGGCACGACGCAGGACCATGGCAAGCTGCTCGCGATAGTGATCGTCGTCGTCGACCACCAGCACGTTCGACTGCGGGCCGGACCGGACAAAGCGCTTGACCAGTCTGACGAGCTGGTCGCGATCGACCGGCTTGGTCATGTGCTCGACCACGCCGAGCGCGGCAGTACGGTGGTCCGGATCGGTCACCGTGCACAGGATCACCGGCAGGTTGGCGTAGAGCGGATCGGCACGCAGTGCCGCGAGCACGTCCCAGCCGCTCATGTCGCCGAGCAGTATGTCGAGCAGCATCACCGCCGGCCGCTGGCTGCGAACCTGCTGCAGCGCTTCGGCCCCCGAACAGGCCGTGATCACCGGCAAACCGTGACGCTCCAGTGCGCCGATCAGCAACCGTCGGGCATCCTCGTCATCATCGGCCACCAGCACCAGCGAATCGCGCGACGGCCCGTCCGGGACGGCCGGTCCGGGATCCCGCGAGGGCGCTTCGAATGCGCCGACCGGGATCGACACCGTGAACGTGCTCCCCCGCCCCGGCTCGCTCTCCACCGCGATCCAGCCTCCCATCAGCTGGACCAGTTGGCGGCTGATCGCCAGCCCCAGCCCGGATCCGCCGAAGCGGCGCGTGATCGACCGGTCGGCCTGCTCGAACGGGGCGAAAATGCGCTCCATCTGCTCGGGGGTCATGCCGATGCCGGTGTCGCTCACGGCGATGCGCAGGGTGTCCACGTCGCGCTCGAGCCGAAGGGTGATCTCGCCATCGCGGGTGAACTTGATCGCATTGCCGAGCAGGTTGATCAGCACCTGGCGCATGCGCACCGCATCGATCGCGACCACTCCCGGATCCGCAGCCACCACCATCGAGAGCCGGTTGCCGTTGGCCACCGCCAGCGGCTGCAGCGTGCTCAACGCGCTCTCGGCCAGCGTGCTCACCAGGATCGGCTCCAGCACCAGTTCCACCCGACCGGCGTCGATCCGCGAGATGTCCAGGATGTCGTTGATCAGTGTGAGCAGGTGGCGCCCGGCCCCGACTACCCGGTGCAGCGACTCCACCGTCAGCGGATCGTCATCCTCTTCCTCGGCCTGCTCGAGCAGCAGTTCGCCGATCCCGATGATGCTGTTGAGCGGCGTGCGCAACTCGTGGCTCATGTTGGCCAGGAAGGCGGCCTTGGCGGTGTTGGCCGCCTCGGCCTGGTCCTTCGCCACGCGCAGCCACTGCTCCATGCGGATGCGCGAGGTGATGTCCAGCGACATTGCACCCACCCCCACGACACGGCCACCGTCGTCGGTCACCGGGAAACGGGTGGTGAGCAGCGTGAAGCTGCCGCCGAGGTATTCGACCGACTCCTCGTAGGTGGTCACCTCTCTGCTGTCGATCACCTCGCGATCGTGCTGGCGGATGATCGCGGAAGTGGCCTCGGTGGCGACGGCTTCGACGGTCTGTCCGATCAACTGGTCCGGCGGCCGGCCGAGGAGTTCACCGGCCGCGTCGTTGGCGCGCACGATCCGGCCTTGCAGATCCTTCACCTTCATCGACAGTCGCGAATGGTCGAAGATGTCCTTCAGCAGGCGACTGTTGGCCGCCACTTCGGCCTCTACGCCGCTCAGGCGCATACGCAAGTGCGCCAGCCAGGCCGCGAGCAACAGCAGCACCGGCAACGTCAGTGCATAGCCGACCAGATGCGCGCGATCGAGCAGGATCGAAGCAAGCGTCGGATCAGCTGCCAGCGCGACGATGCGCAAGCCGACCGCCGAGTCCTGCTGGACCCGGTCATTGCCGGCCGGTGCGAGCTGATCGAAAGTCAGCAGGCCGAACGCGCCACGCCGCTGCCCCTCGTGCTGCCCCTTGACCACCGCCCAGACTCCGGGCTGATCCGTATCCAGTCCGGCGCGCCGGGCACCTGGCACGGCGAACCGCCAGTCTCGCTCGGGGTCGGGGCCGTGCAGCCAGTTGCCGTCGGCATCGGCCAGCCAGACGCTGCCGTGCGCCTGCCGCGCGTCGGCAACGAAGCGCCGCAACAGGCGACTGCCGTCGACGTTGATCACCACCATGCCCAGGCGCCGCCCGTCGCCGGAGAACACCGGCGTCCCGATGCGCAGGGTCGGTTCGTGCGGCTCGACAACACGCCCGTGCTCGATGTTGAGGTCGAGCCTGGAGACATAGACCTGTCCGGCCTGCAGCCTCGCCACGGCCTGGACATAGGGGCGCTGGCTCTTGTCCTGCAGACGCTCGGGAGGAACGATCTCGATCAGCCCGTCATGGCTGTCCACGCGGATCACTTCACGGCCATCGGCACCGATGAGACGCAGTTGGGCGTAATCGTTCCGTGCATCGGCAAGGGCACGCAGCAGGCGCTCGGCACGCGAGCGCATGGCCGGACCGGCGTCCTGCAGCACCTGCTCGGCGACCAAGGTCTGGGCCAGCGTGGTTGCATCGCCGCGAACGCGGGAAAGATCGTCATCGAGCGTGCGCGCGATGAGCGCGACGACGTTGCCGTTGTCGGCCTGCGCCTGCCGGCGCAGTGCCCGCTGTTCGGTGCCCGCGATCACCAGGTTGATCGCCAGCGAAATGACCACGAGCACCAGCAGTGCCGTGAGGAATGTCCCGCCTCGTCTTGCCGACGCACTCAGCTTCATCCCTGTCCCCGCATCCGCGTGGCGCCCACTCTTGTGGGTGCTGATCGGTCCAGTATGGCACCAAGCCAAGCGCACAATCAGCCCGTCGCCGGTCGGGCATGCTGCAATGCATGACGGCATGGGTCTCCGCACCCGGTCCCTTCCGGCGGCGGCACCGTGGCGCCTCATCGCTGCGTTCGCGGGGCAATCACGTGCACGACACGTGCCATGCGTCACGACCTGGCCGCTCCGTCCCTCCTGGTGCGGATCGGTTCAGTTGGCCGGCGGTGCCTCGGGTTAGCCTCGGGGGCCGGCATCGGCGCGTGCAGGGGGACGACGCAGGTGCGCCGGAGACGGCCTGAAGTATGCGAGCGACCTCTCGCTACGGGCCCGCTGCATGAGGAGACAAGCCATGAGCATCAAGACCGCACGCCTCGCACTCGTTCCGCTTTGCCTGATGGGAATCGCGCTGGGCGGATGTTCCAACTACGTGAAGAAAACGGATTTCGACGCGGCGATCAGCGAGCTTCGCGCCAACGACCAGAAGCAGCAGCAGGAGATCGACGCGCTCACCCAGGACATGCAGCAGCGCTTCGCCAAGTACGATGCGCAGATCACCGCGATGCAGGGCCGCATCAACGTCGACACCGCGGCACACTTCGCCTTCGGCGACTCCACGCTGCGCGACCAGGACAAGCCGCTGCTCGACGACTTCGCCAAGGTCATCACCCAGCACCATCCCGATGCGGTGATCACCGTGGAAGGCTTCACCGACCCGGCCGGCTCGGCCGCTTTCAACAAACGCCTCGGCATGAAGCGCGCCGACGCGGTGCGCGATTACCTGGTGAACACCGGTGGCCTGTCCGCCGACAAGGTGCGTGCCGTCAGCTACGGCGAATCCAGCAACCGCCAGGTGGAGAAGGGGCAGATCCGCGACGCCGGCGCCAACAATCGCCGCGTGACGCTGGTGATCGACTTCGCCGGCAACAACAACAGCACGCCGACCTCCTGACCCATCCCGAGGTTGCCGCCCGGGATCGCCCGCGATCCCGCGACGGCCGGTGGACGAGGCGCCTTTGCGGGCGCCTTTTTCATGCCCGGGCCACCATCTGCTGCAGTACTGGCCTTATCGGCAGCGCCGCAGCTGGGCACCGTACTCGCGCGCGCGCCGGTCCACCTCGTCCGCGGTCTCGAGCAGGTGGCGGTCGCGCTTCCAGTGGCCCGAGCGGTAGCCGCCGATGCCCTCGTGGTAGGCGATGTACAGGTGCTTCGGATCCCACTTGGAGATACCCAGCTCGCGGTGGATGCGATCGGTGTACCAGCCGAGGAAATCCAGCGCGTCCTCCATGTCGGTGCGACGCTTGAACCAGCCGCCGTTCTCCTTGCGGTATTCCTTCCACACCGGATCCTGCGCCTGCGCATAGCCGTACGCGCTGGACCGTCGCGGCAGGGGAATGAACAGGAACCACGGCCGGTCGGGCCGTGCCTTCTGCCGGAAGCCGGACTCGCGCTGCACGAACGCCATCAGCACGTTGGCCGGCGTGCCCCAGCGCTTCTGCGCATCGCGGGCGTCGTGGTACCACCCCGGGTATTGGTCGAACACCTGGCAGAGGTTGCCGGTGTTGCGCGGCGGTGCGGTCGCACAGCCACCGAGGGTAAGCAGGGTCGTCAGGAACAGGGCGAAACGGAGTGGCCGGCGAACGGCGGCGGTGCGTGCTAGGTCCATGCCCTCAGGGTAACCGGCACGGACGCGGGTGGCATCCCGGCCCCGCGCCCGGTGTTGTACGGCTATCGTGCCGATGTCCCCGCGCGGGGCGAAGCGGGCCGCGCCGCGTAGCCGTCATCCAGCATGTGCAGGAACGCGATGAGATCATCGATGTCCCGTTCGCTGAGTGGCGGTTGATCGCCCACGTGGCGGTCGAACGGCGCGTCGGCGGTATCGATGTTGCCGCGATAGGCCACGGGCAGATCGTCGTCGATCGCCACCTGGCCATCCGCGCCGCGCGGATAGATCTTCTGCGGCGCCACCGCGCGCAGGTTGTAGAAATCCAGCACCTGTCTGAGCGTGCGGTACACGCCGTTGTGGAAGAACACCTTGCGGCGGTCCACATTGCGCAGGGTCGGCGTGAGGAACATGCCGCAGTACTGGGTCTGGCTGGCCAGATCGCGACGGAATGGTCCGCACAGGCCCATGTCGAAGAAGCGCGGATCGCGGTTGGCCGGGATCGCCGGATTGCGCGGCACGCCCAGCGCCTCGTACTGGGTGTCGGTGAACAGCGGCGGCAGGCCGTCGCGGCTCGGTCGGCTCAGGTGGCAGGCGGCGCAATTGCCCTTGTGCGGATCGTTGAACAGGGCCAGCCCGCGCGCTTCGGACGGCGTCAGCCGCGCCCGGCCCTCGAGCCAGGCGTCGTACTTGCTGGTGAACGAGTGGAATGACGGGTCCTCGAGTTCGAAGCGGCCGATCGCGAACATCGCCTCGTCCACAAGCTGCGCCGGATCGTCGACGATGCCCGGGCCGAACAGTTGGGCGAAGGTGGCGCGGTAGCGGCTTCGCGCCAGCTTCTTCGCCACCGAGGCCACGTCGCGGTTGGCCATCTCCACCGGATTGAGCATGGGGATGATCGCCTGCCGCTGCAGCGAGTCGGCACGACCGTCCCAGAACAGCCCGCCCTGCGGCACCATCGCCACGCCGGCCGGCCGCGTGCCGGCGGACTTGCGGGCACGCGAGTCATTGCGGACCGACGCAGCGAGCCTGTCCAGATTGACCGGCACGTCGTTGTCCACCGTATCCGGACCGATGCCGAACGGCTGCTGGCGATACAGGTAGGCCAGTGAAGGGGGCGGACGGAACCCGGCCTGCTTCATGTACATGCCGCCGGCCTGCACGACGCGTGCATTGGGCGGGTTGTAGCCGAACGCCGGGCTGTGACAGGAGGCGCACGACTGTCGGCCCGAGCCGCTCAGCATCGGGTCGAAGAACAGCGCCTTGCCCAGTCGTGCGACCGCGCTCAACGGCGCGTCCGGTGGCAGGCGCAGGGTCACCGGATGCAGATTGATGCCGCCGGCGTCGGCGGAGGCGTGGGCGACACGCTGCACCAGCAGGCCGCCGCCAAACAAGCCGAGCAGACCCAGCAGGCCCGGCAGCAACGCGGACACCCCGCGCCGCCGCACCGGGGGGCCGGGAAACTTCTGGGAAATCCTGGTCATGTGCCTATCCGACCACCACACGGATCACGCTCCGTGCTGGAACAGCCCGGACCGCCCGGCATCGCCGGGAGGTCCGGGAAACATCTCAACCCTGCCGGCGGCATGCACCGGCAGGGCGCCGCATCACGAGTGCCACGGACGCGACGGCACCACCACCGTGCCCTGGTCCGGGTCGAGGATCAGCCGCGATGCCCGGTCGTCGCGGTCGCGACGGCCGAAGTCGAACAGGCTCATGATGCTGCCGGCGCTGGCATCGTTCGAACCCTGGCCGATGCGCTCGCCGCGCAACCAGTTGTCCTCGATGAAGCGCACCACCGAGGACTGCGTCAGGCGCACGTCGCTGACGTAGTTCTCGCGCGCGTACGGCGAGATCACCAGGAACGGGATCCGCGTGCCGGGGCCGCAGCGGCCGTTGACGCGACCGCCATTCACGCCGATGCCCTGGCTCGCGCCCGGTGCATTGCACACGCCCGGGCCGTTGACCTGGTCGGCACCGGTCACCGAACCCTCCGGTGTCACGCCGTCGAACGAAGCGGTGGTCGGTGCGGCGTAGCGGTGGTCGTACCAGCCGTCGGAGTCGTCGTAGGTGATGACGATGGCAGTGCTCTTCCAGTCCGGCTGCTGCATCAGGAAGTTCACCACCTTGACGATGTACGCCTGCTCGTCGAGCGGATCGGAGTTGCCCGGATGAGCGTCGCCGATCGCCGGCATCTTCAGGTAGCTCACCGAAGGGTAATTGCCCGCCGACACCGCCGCGAAGAAGTCGTTGAGGTCGTACTCGTGGTGCACCGGGGTATCGGTGGCGTCCTTCGGGTCCGCGTGGCCGATCAGCGCGACCGAGGTCGGACGCTCGTGGGTCGGGTTGGACGTGGAGGCGTAGTACTGGAACCAGTTGTGGTGCGGGATGTAGTCGTTCTTGGTGGCCGCCAGCACGCTCGAATAGGTGCTGCGCTTGCAGCCGGTGGAGCCGTTGTCGTTCGTCGCGGTGAGGTCGAAGCCGCCCATGAAGCCGCCCCAGGTGAGGTGGTGGGCGCTGAGCAGGTCGCCGATGTTCTTCGAACTCATCATCAGCGTGTTGCTGGTCGACGAGCACACGTCGTAGGCCGGGTCGGTGTCGCCGATCAGGCTCAGGCCACCGATCCCGTCAGGGATCGTGGCGCCCTTGCCCAGCACGATCTGCGCGCCGTTGTTGGTACCGGATACCACCGCGATCGCACCCGGCGTCGACGGGCCGTAGGTATCGGTGTAGGTGTTGTCGTCCATCGCGTAGTGCTGGGCGTAGTTCCACAACGCGGTGACGGTGTTGCCGTCGTAGTAGCCCATCACCAGGCCGTGCGTGCCGAAGGTGCCGGTGCTGGAGACGGTGTTGTTTCCGGTGTACAGCGGGAAGAGGTCGGCCTTGCCGTTGTCGTAGGCCAGCTGCTCGGGCGTGTAGCTGTGGTTCTGGCCTTCGGTGTTGGCCTGGGTGCGGTCGAGGCGGAACGGGTTGACCGCGTTCTCGCCGTTGAGCGGGTTGAGCTTGTTCGGGTTCTGCGTCAGCAGCGTGCCCGACAGGCCATCCACCCGGGGCGTCCACGGGCGCGCCCTGAACACCGGCTCGCCGGCCGGGTTGGCCGCCACCGGATAGGTGCCGAAGTAGTGATCGAACGAACGGTTCTCGCCGAAGATCACCACCAGGTGCTTGATCGGCGTGGCGGTCGGGACCTCGTCCTGCGGCGAGTGGCCGTGTCCCGGCCAGGGATGACCCGGATGGCCGAAGCCGTCGTTGTCGGGGCCCGGATGGGCGGATACCGCGAACGCCAGCCCGATGAGGGCGATCGACGCCGGCAGCAGCGCCTTGCGGAGGATGCGAAGACTGAGCACGAGAAGACTCCTGAAAAGAAGACGGCAGCGCAGGCCCATCAACGGGCCCGGTCGTTGGATTCCCCCTTCGTGCCGGTGGCGAAAGGACGTGCGCGTCGCCAGCGGCCTCGTGGTGATTCAAGCAGCCGGATGTGAACCTTCCGGGACAAATCGCGTGCCGATTTGCCTGCAAGAAATTGCGCCATGCAGGAGTCCCGGATGCGCCGCGGCGTGTCCGCAGCGGGCACGGTTCGCCGACGGGGATCGGCGCATCCCCGTGATGACCGCAAGCGCCGGATCCTGACGGAGCGGCATCTCATCCATCCATGCCCGGCGCACCGGTCGGCCATCGATCCGGATCGTGCGGGATGGGCTGCCTTCAGGCGCGACGATCGAGTCGGTAGGCGACCGTTTCCAGCGCCGTGACGCCCTCGGCGACGAAGCCGGGCTGGTCGGCCAGGATGTCCCGGCGAGCCAGCGCGGTAACCTGCCAGTCGCGGTCGAGACGCCCGTGCACCTCGGCTTCGGGCACCGAGAACGGCGGGCCGTGCTTCTGGGCCTGCGGATATTCCAGCGTGATCAGCAAGCCGCGACAGCCGGACGGCAGGCAGGCATACAGCCCGTCCACGTAGCGCTCGCGCAGCGGTGGCGGCAGCGCGATCATCGCGGCACGGTCGTACACCGCTGCGCATCCGGCGAGCACTTCGTCATCCAGCCCGAAGGCATCGCCGCAGATCAGCTCCAGGTTTCCCGCGCGGTAGTGACGGCCGTAACGCGATTCACTCAGCTGCGGCGCCAGCGCGTGCCCGGCGAAGAACTGCTCCACCGCCAGCGGCGACAGCTCCACGCCGAGCACGTGATGCCCCTGCGCGGCCAGCCACACCAGATCCAGCGACTTGCCCGCGAGCGGCACGAACACCTGGCTGCCCGCTGGCAGGCCCAGGCCCGGCCAGTACTCGCGCAGCCAGGGCGTCACCGCGTCCTGGTGAAAGCCGATGCGACCCTCGCGCCAGCGCTGCAGCCAGAATTCGTGATCCACGCAATCGTCCCCGCTGTCCGCGCCGCCCGCCTGCGACGCCAGCGCGGATCCTGCCATGCGGGGGATCGCGGGCCAAAGCGCGCCCACCCATGGCAAGTGCGTCGCGGCGTCTACGGAAACTTGCCGCGTCCCTGCACGGTCCCAACGACGCCCACCCGCCATGGAAGACGGATGTCCCTGCCACGATCCGCGGTTGCCGCAGCGCCCTCTCGCCGGAAGGCGATGACACGTGCACTGGCGCGCGCCGTGCCGCTGGCACTCACCCTGGCGCTGCACCTGGCCGCGTGGCTGGTACTGACCATGCCCGGGGCACCGGGTCGGCAGGAACGTCCGCGCAGCCGCCGGATCGACGACGCGCTTCACCTGCGCTGGATGACCCGCGATCCCGCCACGACATCTGCACCGGCGAACGTCACCCGCGGCTTGCGTCACACCTCCCCGCCGGACGCGGCCAGGCGCCGGCATCGCCGGCCGCGCGTCACCGCCCGCCAGACAGCGGCGAGGGGGCGGATGCCGACACCCGCAGCGTCAACGCTCATTACCTCGCTCCCGGCGGCATCGGTGGAACCGGACTACATCCCCGGAGGAAACCGGCTGCAACCCGCCACGCCACCGGCCGTCCGCCTGCCCGGACAGGCATTCGTGCCGGGCGCGCCGGTATTCCGCATGAGCGATCCACGCTCGCAGGGGATGGGTGGCCTGGTCCGGGCGATCGCCGGGCTGACCGGCGGAGCCGACCCGAAGTGCCTGCAGCTCGCGCAATGGCGCGACCTGTCCCGGCGCGAGCGCGCCGCCCTGGGCATCACCGACGAGGACATGGACCGGGTCGAACGGGAGCACGGCTGCCGCCCCGCGGCCAGTCGCGGGGGACCCGGCAGCAACCCGCTGCTGATCCCGCCTGGCGGACGTTGAGCGCATTCCGGCATCCCCTCAACGAAAGGGCGGTCGGAACCGGCAGGTTCCGACCGCCCGCCCCGCGCAAACGCGTCAGTGATGGCGCTTGTTGTCCTGGCGGATTTCGTCGGCCGCCTTGCCCAGTTCCTTCTGCACCTTGCCGGCGTTCTTCTCGAGCTTGCCGGCCGCTTCCCTGGCATGGTTGCCAGTGACCTTGCCGGCCATTTCCTTCAGCGAGCCCTTGATCTCGCGCTTGGTGCCTTCGGTGCGATTGTGATCCATGACAGTGCCTCGTCTCAGTCGGGGAGGGATGCCGCGACGGCGGCGAGTCCGTTCTAGGCGCGCGCCCGTCGCGCACCCGTGAATCCCTGCTTGCGCGCGCGAAGCCAGTCAGCGCAGATATCGATTGATCAGCGGCGGGTGACGGCACCGCCCCGGCTCCCGCGCGCGCCGGAGCATCATGCCCGCCGGTGCCAGCTCACATCGGCTTGAGGCAATTCACCATCCAGCGCTTGCCGAACCGGTCGGTGAGCGCGCCGAAACGGTGGGCCCAGAACGTCTCATCCAGCGGCATGGTCACCTCGCCGCCTACCGCGAGCGCGGCGAAGATGCGCTCGGCCTCTTCCGGCGTCTCCGGCATGACGTTGACCGTGGTGCTGCCGGCCGCGTGCGGCGACGGACCGTCCGCGCCCATCAGCAGGGCAGCACCGACCTCCACCTGCGAGTGCATGACCTTGTCGCGATCGGCCTCCGACATCTGCTCGCCCATCGGCGACTGGCCGTAGGTGAAGCGCTGGGTGACCTTGCCGCCGAGCGCCTCGGCGTAGAAATCCATCGCTTCGCGCGCGGTACCGGGGAAGTTGAGATAGACGACCAGTTGCATGGGCAGGCTCCTTGGGTGGGTGAAGTCCGGGGGCGCGTCGGCGCCCCCTCACCCTCCCGACGTGCCGGCACGCCGCATATCGACATCCGTGCGCGACGGCATGCCACCCGCCCCGCTCAGCTTGCCCGCGCCCAGGCCAGCGCGTCCTCCCCCGCCGGCAGGCGCATCGGCGAGTCGGGATCGGTGGCGGCACACCACACCGCCTCGGCCACGTCGGCGGCATGGGTGACCGGACGGGAGGCGTCGCGCATGCCGGCAAGCACCTGCTGCACCGTCCCGGCGTAGGCGCCGTGCTCCAGACCCTCGCGACGCGCGTTGTCGCCGAACCGGGTTTCCGGCGAGCGACCGGGCAGCACCAGATGCACGCGGATGCCGAACGGCGCCAGCTCCACCGCCATCGATTCGGTGAAGGCGTTCACCGCCGCCTTGCTCGCGGTGTACATCGCCACCAGCGGCAGCGCCTTCAGGGTGACGCTGGAGGTGACATTGACGATCACGCCTGCCTGGCGCGCCCGGAACTGCGGCAACACCGCCTGGGTCAGCGCCATCGTGCCGAGGGTGTTGGTCTCGAACAGCTCGCGGGCCAGTGCCGGCGAGGTCAGCTCGAAGGGTGCCGCGGCGCCGAAGCCGGCGTTGTTGACCAGCACGTCGACCGGCCCGGCCGCGGCCACCGCGCGGTCGATGCTGGCTGGGTCGGTGACATCCAGCGGCAGTACGCGCAGGCGGGCGGAGACCGGCAGCAGATCCTCGCGCGGCGTGCGCATGGTGGCCGCGACCTGCCAGCCACGGTCCAGGAAGGTGCGGGCGATGGCCAGGCCGAAGCCGGACGAACAGCCGGTGATCAGGACGGTCTTCATGGAAGCTCCTTGGGGTGCAGGGAAAGAGGCAGGAGCGTCACGATAGGTGGCCGAAGCCGTACTATCTACGATTGGTAGTCCGTATTTGTTTTCCAGGAGTCCTGCATGACCGATCCCCTCGCCGAGGTGGTCTCCCTGCTGCAACCCGCCGCCCGGTTCGCCAAGACCGTGGCCGGCGCCGGCCAGTGGCACGTGCAGCGTTCCGACACCGGGCAGCCGTTCTACTGCCTGGTCCTGGAAGGTGGCTGCCGCGTCGCGGTGGACGAGCATGCGCCGATCGCTCTCGAGCCCGGCGACTTCCTGCTGGTGCCGGCGGTCTGGGGCATGACGATGTCCAGCCTGCAGCCGCCGCCGGCCGGCACCCGCAGCGTGCCGGTGGTTCAGGCCGAAGGCGTGTACCGCATCGGCAGCGAAGACGGCCCGACCGATCTGCGCATGCTGGTCGGCCACTGCAGCTTCGACTCGCCCGACGCCGACCTGCTGGTGTCGCTGCTGCCGCAACTGGTGCACGTGCGCGGCGAACACCGGCTCGCGCTGTTGACGAAACTGGTGGGCGAGGAATCGCGCGCGCAGCGGCCGGCGCGCGAGGTGGTGCTGGCCCGCCTGCTCGAGGTGTTGCTGATCGAGGCGCTGCGTTCCACCGCCGGCACGGATGCCTCCCCCGGCCTGGTCCGCGGGCTGGCCGACGAGCGCGTGGCCATGGCGATCCGCGCCATGCATGCGCAGCCCACCCGCGGCTGGACCGTGGCAGAGCTGGCGAAACAGGCCGCGCTGTCGCGCTCGGCCTTCTTCGAGCGCTTCAACCGCACCGTCGGCGTGGCGCCGATGGCCTACCTGCTCGGCTGGCGCATGGCGCTGGCCAAGCAGCTGCTGCGTCGTCGCGAAAACAACGTCGCCGAAGTCGCCGAGCGCGTCGGCTACAGCTCGGCCAGCACCTTCAGCATCGCCTTCAGTCGCCACGTCGGCATGACGCCCTCGCACTACGCACGCGAGCCATCGCACGCCGCATCGCACCGCACGGAATGAGCGATGCCGGGCGCGGCGCTTCAGCCGTGCGGCACCACGGCACGAAGATCGCCCAGCCACCGCTTGAGCCGCTTCGCCCAGCTGCCGACCGGATCCGGCTGCCAGACAAAGGTGGCCACGCTCTGCGCCGGCATGGTGTAACGAAAGCCGACGTCGCCCTGGTCCACCTTCACCGCATAGGCCTCGGTGCGGCTGTTGACCATGACCATGACCAGCGTGCCGTCGTCCGGAATCACGAACGCCACGTTGACCACGTCCTTGTCCGGCTCGCTGGAACCCACCCGCACCGCGCCCGGCGGCACGAAACGGCTGAAATGAGCGAACGCGTAGTACTCGTCATTGCGGATCACCGCACCGGTCTGCGAGTCGATGGTGACCACGCCCTTGCACAGGTCGCAGCCACCGGCATGCGGACCGTGGTTCTCGTCCAGCGCCAGGTTCCAGTAGATGACGCCGCGCGCCCAGTTGCGGATGCCGGCCAGCAGCAGGTCGCGCGCGAACCAAAGCAGCTCGCCGTGCTTCGCCGATGCCCAGTCGCCGCCCGAGCATTCGGTGATGTAGGCATCCTTGTCCGGATGCGCGCGATGCACGTCGGTCTGCACCGAGGGCGTACCGGCGTAGCAGTGCCATGCCACGCCGGACACGTAGGGCGCGGCCAGCGGATCGGCCAGCACGTCCAGCGGCTGGTCCGGCGCGTCCCAGTTGTGGTCCCACGCCAGGATGCGCACCCGGCGCCGGCGGCTGGCCAGCTCCGGGCCGAGGTACTGCCCGATCAGGCTGGTCCGCGTTGCCGCCGGCATCAGCATCCCGGGATAGGTTCCCGGCTCGTAGCCCGGCTCGTTCTGCACGGTGAGCGCGAAGATCGGGATGCCGTAGCCGCGAAACGTGTCGACGTACTTCACCAGATAGTCGGCATAGGCGCTTTCGTACTGCGGCAGCAGCTCGCCGCCGATCAGCTTGCCGCTGGTCTTCATCCACGCCGGCGGGCTCCACGGCGAAGCGACGATCCGCAGTTGCGGGTTGATCGCCAGCGCCTCGCGCACGGTCGGGATCAGGTCGTGCAGATTGGTGCCGACGTTGAAATGCGCCAGGTCCGGATCGACCTGCCCGGCCGGCATGTCGTCGAGGGTGTACGGCGTGGGCGAAAAATCCGAGGCCCCGATGGTCAGGCGCGTCATGGCCATGTTCAGCCCCGGCGGCGGACCGAACATCTCCCGCAGCAGGGCCGCACGCTGCTCGCCGTCCATCCGGTTCTGGATCAGCCACGCCGACGCATCGGTGATGGCGGCACCGAAGCCGGTCATGGTCTGGTAGGTCGCTTTCGGGTCGACCACCACGTCGCCCGGCTGCGCCGTGCCCGGGATCATCCCGATGTCCGGCTGGCGGGCCAGCAGCTCGCGGCGATCGGCCGTGCTCAGCCACACCTGCACGGTGGGCAGGATCGGCTCGTCGGCGGGGCGGGGCGCAGGCGTGGCGGCCTGGGCTACCGGCTCCTGACGCGTCGCATGCAGACCGGCCAACGCAACGCCGGTGATCAGCGCGAAGCCCACCACCGGCAGCCAGCCGGGAATGCCCCGATGCTCATCCATGGCGCACGCACGATCCGTCGGAGACGGCGCAGTTCACTCGTGGATTTCCTCGCTGGCACAGTACTGGCAATCGAAGAGTGCAGCGAAAGCGCGCCGGCGTCGACTGGCCCGCGCGCACATCGTGACGGACCCGGCATCGGGATCGCCACAGGCGTCGCGGAAAGTCTCAAGGGCGCGCCGGGACACCCGCTTTGCGGGGCGACGCGGGCGCAGGCGCGCGCGATCCACCGGGAGACCGGGCAGCCGGCGACAACGGGGTCTGGCTCGCATTTCGCTGCCGGCGGCTGAGGCATGCTCTGCAGCAGCCGCCTGCCGCAGCGTCGACCCGCTGCATGGCGGCAGCACACGGACCGTCGATTCCACCGGCATGGAGCTCGCCACCATGAAACGTTTCATCCCCCTGCTTGGCTTCCCGCTGGCGCTGGCCCTCGGTGCCTGCCAGGCGCACCCGCTGCCGTCCTCCGGCACCCCTGCGCCGGGATCCTCCGCCCCGACCCACGATTCCGCACCGACGAACGTGGCCCAGGGTGCGCTGCGCCCCGGCATGGCCTACGGCAGCTTTCGCAAGCAGATGCTCGACCACGGCTGGCGCCCGCTGCCGGACGCGAAGTGCCTGGCCAACGTGGTCGGCGGCAACGCACAAAAACTGTGTTCGTCCCATCCGGAACTGGCCAGCTGCCGCGCCTGTACCGAGATACCCGAGCTCAGCGCCTGCAGCGGCGACGGCCATTGCCAGATGCAGTTCCGGCACGGCGATGCAGATGACGTGATGCGTGCCAACACCTTCGGCCCGCTGCGCGACTGGAACGCACCCGCCGGCCAGTCGCAGCTGCGCATCACCAGCTGGCAGGTCGAACCGGCGCCGGCCGGCACGTCCGGGACGACGCCGCACTGACGCATACCGGCACCCGCACCGACGATCACCGCACCGGAGATCGTCAGCGCCTCCAGACATCCGCTCACTCGATCCAGGGAAGGACCTCCATGAGCCAGCAACCCCTTCGTGACCTCATCCACCGCGGCGAATCGCAGGCTCGCGGCTATGACGACTACAACGGCGGCACCTACATCGGCCACGACGGCCAGCCGCACATCCGCGGCTCCAGCCGTGCCATCGACTTTTCCAGCATGACGCTCGGCGAGGTGCAGGCGCGCCAGCATCGCGGCGAAATCTTCGCGGTGGGTCTGTACCAGATCATCCCGGACACCATGGACAGCGCGGTGGCCAGCCTGGGCCTGGATCCGGGCCAGCGCTTCACGCCCGAACTGCAGGACCGGATCTTTGCCGAGTACCTGGTGACCGACAAGCGCCCCGAGGTGCACGACTACGTCACCGGCCAACCGCACGCCACGCTGCATGCGGCCGAGGTCGCGATGGCACTGGAGTGGGCCAGCTTCGGCGACCCGGATCGCGGTGGTGCCAGCCACTACGGCGGCGCCAACAGCGCCAGCATCGGCGTCGACGAAACCGCCCGCGCGCTGGAGCAGATGCGCGCGGACTACCAGGCCGGCATCGCCCGCGGCCTGTCCCCGGACGCCTCGTTCCGCGCGGTGGCGATCGGCGATGCGCCGCTGCAGACGACGCACCGCGGCCGTGTCGCCGACGGGGCGGCCCTGCTGCAACCGGGCGACCACGGCGAGCACGTGCGCGATCTCCAGCATGCGCTGGCGGGACAGGGCTACACCGGCACCGGTGGCCGGCCACTGGCGATCGACGGCGTCTTCGGGCCGGCCACGCGGACCGCGATCGAAGCCTTCCAGCGCGACCATCACCTTGCCGTCGACGGGATCGCCGGACCGCAGACCCAGGCCGCGCTGGAGCGGGCCATCAGGGCATCGTCACGGCCCACGGTCGGCGCCGGCCAGGCTGCGCAAGACGGAACCGCCGAGCCGGGCGACCCGCTGTACCGGCAGGCACTCGCCGGGGTGCAGAAAATCGACGCTGACATGGGTCGCCGCTCCGACCAGCTCAGCCGCAACCTCGCCAGCGCATTGGCTGCCGCGGCGAAGACACAGGGCCTCACCCGCATCGACGCGGTGGCGATCAGCGAAGACGGTTCGCGCACCTTCGCCGTGCAGAACGACGCCGGCATCAAACGCTACGCCGACGTCCCCACCGCCCAGGCCGTGCACACGCCGATGGCGCAGAGCGCGGCGAAGCTGTCCGCAGCGACCGCAGCACCGGCTCCGTCCCTGCCGGCGCCGACCACGGCACAGCAGCGCGATATCGCGGCCGCGGAGACGCCACGCATCGCCTGACGCCGATCGGCGACTTCCGCTGCATGCGGGCCGCGCGCGCCAATGGGTCCGGAACCGGTCGCTACATCTGCTCCATCGGCAGCACCCGCCGACGGGCGCGCTCGCGCAGCGAGCATTCGCGCAGGGTGTCGGCCAGCGCTTCCAGACCGGGGATGCCGTAGAGATCGACCACCGGCATCTCGTCGTCGGACGAGTGCAGGGTGACCCGGCACAGGCCGAGCAGGCGCATGCCCAGCGGCTTGAGGATGTCGAAGTGGTCGATGCGGAACAGCTCGACGTTGTCCTGCGCCTTGGACAACAGTCCGCGCTCCACGCGCACCCGCTGGGTGGTGATGGTGAAGGTCAGGCTCAGGCTGCGCAGCCAGTACATCAGCCACGCCAGGCCCAGCGTGCATACCACCAGCACGTACTGGCCGAAGGTGTAGATCACCTTCGGGTGGCCGGAGAACAGGGTCTGCTCCACGCTGGGCGCATGCGCCGCCTCGTAGGCCTCGATGTCGGTGCCGCAATAGCGGCATTTGCGTGCCGCCGCCTGGATCAGCTCGGCACAGGCCGGGCAGCGCTTCATCTCGTCGGTCATGGGTGGGTTCCAGGGCTGCGGTACGGGCGGTGGTGCATGTTAGCTCCGACCGGACCACGCCGAGGGTCGGCAACGACGGAGCGGTCAGCTCTTGAGTTTGTACCCGGTGCGGAAGATCCAGCCGATCGCCAGCAGGCAGGCGATCAGGAACCCGGCGATCGCCGCCAGGCTGATCCCCACGCTGACGTCGGCGAGGTCGTAGAAGCTCCAGCGGAAGCCGCTCACCAGGTACACCACCGGGTTGAGCAGGGTGATCTTCTGCCACAGCGGCGGCAGCATGTGGATGGAGTAGAAACTGCCGCCAAGGAAGGTCAGCGGGGTGATCACCAGCAGCGGGATCACCTGCAGCTTCTCGAAGTTGTCCGCCCAGATGCCGATGATGAAGCCGAACAGGCTGAAGGTGATCGCGGTCAGCAGCAGGAAGCTGGCCATCAGCAGCGGGTGCGCGATGTGGTAGTCCACGAACAATCGCGCGGTGGCCAGGATGATCACGCCCACGATCACCGACTTGGTCGCCGCCGCACCCACGTAGCCGCAGACAATCTCCACGAACGAAATCGGCGCGGAGTGGATCTCGTAGATGGTGCCGGTGAACTTGGGGAAGTAGATGCCGAACGAGGCGTTGGACACGCTCTGGGTCAGCAGCGAGAGCATGATCAGCCCGGGGATGATGAAGGCGCCGTAGGCAACCCCGTCCACCGAGGTGATGCGCGAGCCGATGGCCGAGCCGAACACCACGAAGTACAGCGAGGTGGACAGCACCGGCGAGGCGATCGACTGCATCAGCGTGCGGCGGGTGCGGGACATCTCGAAACGGTAGATGGCGCGGATCGCGTGCCAGTTCATCAGCGGCTCCTCACCAGGTCGACGAAAATCTCTTCCAGCGTGTTCTGCTTGGTGCTCAGATCGCGGAAGCGGATGCCCGCACCGGAGAGCTCGCCGAGCAGGGTGGTGATGCCGGTGCGTTCGGCCTGGGTGTCGTAGGTGTAGGTGAGCTCGGTGCCGTCGGCGGACAGCGCGAGGTGGTAGTCCGACAGCGAGGCGGGAATGGTGGCCAACGGCTGGTGCAGCTGCAGCGTCAGCGCCTTCTTCCCCAGCTTGTGCATCAGCGTGGCGGTTTCCTCCACCAGGATCAGCTCGCCCTTGTTGATCACCCCCACGCGGTCGGCCATCTCCTCGGCCTCCTCGATGTAGTGCGTGGTGAGGATGATGGTGACGCCGTTGTCGCGCAGGCGACGCACCAGGTTCCACATGTCGCGGCGCAGCTCCACGTCGACGCCGGCGGTGGGCTCGTCCAGGAACAGCACGCGCGGCTCGTGCGACAGCGCCTTGGCGATCATCACGCGCCGCTTCATGCCGCCGGACAGGGTGAGGATCCGGTTGTTGCGCTTGTCCCACAGCGACAGGTCCTTCAGCACCTGCTCGATGTGCTCGGGCTTGGGCGGCAGGCCGAACAGGCCGCGGCTGAAGCTCACCGTGTTCCACACCGTCTCGAACGCATCGGTGGTCAGCTCCTGCGGCACCAGGCCGATGCGCGAACGGGTGGCGCGGAAATCGCGCACCACGTCATGGCCATCCACGGAGATCGAGCCGCTGCCGGGATTGACGATGCCGCAGATGATGCTGATCAGCGTGGTCTTGCCCGCCCCGTTGGGGCCGAGCAGGGCGAAGATTTCGCCGCGGCGGATTTCCAGATCGATCGGCTTCAGTGCCCGGAAGCCGGAAGCGTAGGTCTTGTCCAGGCCCCTGATGGCGATGATCGGATCGGTGCCCGCGGGCACTTCAGGCGACAGCCGGGTCATCGGCGGATACCCCGCCGAGTTGCGCAGTGCGTGCTCATGGCGTTCCTGCTGGGATGGGGATGGCGGCATGCAATACGGCGACGCCGCTCCGCATGCTAACGCGATGCGACGCGTCGATGCAGCCGCAGGCCGTTCATGTCATCGGCTTGCAGCCCCGGGAGGGGGCGCGCACCATCAACGGACCGAACAGCATGGGGGGATCGCACATGGCCACCATCCGCAGATTCGATCGCTACACCGAACTCGGCCCCTACGTCGCATGGGTCCGCCAGCTCAACGAAGGGGAGTACACGGTCTCCGTCCAGGTCTGCGAGCATCGTATCGAGCACGATGACGACGACACCTTCGACACCGAAGACCAGGCGCTCAGCGCGGCCGAAGGCCTGGCTCGCAGCCTCCAGCAGCAGACCGGCACCACGACCGCATCCCCGCCTTGAACGCGCGGCGCATGCCTTGCGCCCGTCGCCCGGCTCGCAGCCGGGGCGCCGCGAGCCGCCCCGGCCGCCCGGCTCAGGCCGCGTCGGCCTGAAGCTCCAGTCGCTCGAGGTCATCGAGCAGCCCGGGACCGGCCGTTTGCCAGCCGAGCGTCCGCCGGGTCCACTCGCTCGATGCCGGCAGATCCATGGCGGCAAAGGCGGCCAGCCAGCCGAAATAGTCGGGAGCGTCGGCGGTCGCAATGGAAGTCACCGGCAGCCCCAGCCGCTCGCCGAGCACCCGGGCGATGTCGCGTGCGGCGATCCCCGGCTCGGCGACGGCGTGGTAGCGCGCCCCCGGCGTGCGGTGTTCCAGCGCCAGGCGATAAAGCCGGGCCACGTCCTGCACGTGCGCCGCAGGCCAGCGATTGCGGCCCTCGCCGACATAGGCGCACACGCCCCTGGCACGCGCCATCTGGATCCATGGCGACACCAGCCCCTGCCGCGTCGTGTCGTGCACCTGCGGCAGGCGCACGACCGACACCGCCACACCCGCATCCAGCAGCTCCTGGCCGGCCCGCTCGGACGCCCCGCGCGGGTTGGGATGGTCCAGGTTGAGCACGTCCTCGCGCGCCGGCAGTCCCGCCCCCGGGCTGCCCATGCCGGTGCCCGAGGTGATCAGCAGCGGGCGGTCGGAACCGGCCAACGCCGAGCCGAGCGCGTGGATCGCGCGGTAGTCCTTCTCGCAGTTGGCAGCGAAATGGGCGAAGTCGTGATCGAACGCGGTGTGGATCACCGCATCGGCCTGCGCCGCACCGGCGCGCAGGCTGTCGGGTTGTTCCAGCGACCCTCGATGCGCGGCCGCACCGAGGGCGGCAAGCGACCGCGCCTTATCTTCCGACCGGCACAGGCCGGTCACCTCATGGCCGTGGGCCAGCAACTCCCTGACGACGCGGGTGCCGATGAATCCGGTGGCGCCGGTGACGAAAACTCGCATGGATCGCTCTCCTTGGAAGGGACGGCGATCACTATCCCGGCCGGGTAATATCCGGGTAAAGCCGTGTCTTTATCGTGGTATAGCCGCTAACAGGATGGTGCACGCGTGCCGCAGGAACATCGCCTGGGAACCTATCTTCGGGACCGCCGCGAGCGCGTCGACCCGGCCGCCCTCGGCCTGGGTGGCACGCGCCGGCGCACGCCCGGGCTGCGCCGCGAGGAGGTCGCCCAACGCGCCCACATCAGCACCACCTGGTACACATGGCTCGAGCAGGGACGCGGCGGCGCGCCCTCCGGCGACGTGCTCGAACGGATCGCGCATGCCCTGATGCTGACCGACGCGGAACGGGAGCACCTGTTCCTGCTCGGGCTGGGTCGGCCACCGGAGGCGCGCTACCGCGAGCCCGCCGGCATCACGCCGCGACTGCAGCGCGTGCTCGATGCACTGGAACCCTGCCCCGCGATCATGCGCACGGCCATCTGGGATGTGGTGGCATGGAACCGCGCCGCGACGGTGATGCTGATCGACTATGGCTCGCTGCCGCCCGAGCGGAGGAACATCCTGCGCTACCTCTTCCTCGACGCCCGTGCCAGGGACGTGCAGTACGACTGGCTCAGCGTGGCGCGCTACGTGGTGGGCGCGTTCCGCCTCGATGCCGCCCGCGCCGGCGCCGGCAAGGCGGTCGAGGCGCTGGTGGACGAGTTGTGCCGCGCCAGCCCCGAGTTCAACACGCTGTGGCACGAGCACGACGTGGGAAGCCACGGCGAGGGCATCAAGCACATCCGCCACCCGGAACTGGGGCCGCTGAGCTTCGAGTACTCCGCCTTCGCCGTGGACGGCCGTCCGGATCTGAGCCTGGTGCTCTACAACCCGGTGGATCCGGCCGATGTCGAGCGCATCGCGGCGCGGCTGCGGAAGGGCAGGTGAATCGGGAGCGCCAGGCTCGACCATCATCGTGCCGCCAGGGCAGGCACGCGCTGCGCCGGACCCTTTCCGGCGGGCACCGGGACTGATTACCGATGCGGGTGACGACTCCGCCGCCGCCGCACGCCCGACACCGGCAGGCCGCACTGCTGACGCTCGGCACGGCGGCCGTGCTGCTGGCGCCGCATCTCGGCGTGCCGATGCTGCTCTACCCCGTGTTCGGGCTGGGGCTGTGCGGGGCCATGCTGCGCTGGCAGCGGCTGGACTTTTCCGCAGTCGGCTTTCGCTGGCGTGCGCGCAAAGCGCTGCCGCTGCTGCTCGGTGGCCTGCTCGGCGTGGCGTATGCGGCGCTCAACTACAGCGTCATCGGTCCGCTGTTGGCCCGCCTGCTCGGTGAGTACCCGGACCTGAGCGACTTCGACTTCGTGCGTCGCAGCCCCGGTGGCTATCTGCTGGCGCTGCTGCTGGCGTGGGTGATCGGTGGGTTCTACGAGGAACTGGTGTTCCGCGGCTTCCTGCAGACCATGCTGCTGCGGCATCTGCCGGCGCATCGCACACGCACGGTCGTGGCGGCGGCACTCACCGCGCTGCTGTTCGCGCTCTATCACCTGCAGCTCGGCGCGTTCGGCGTGGCCAACGCGCTGGTCTTCGCGCTGATCGCCGCTGCGCTGCGGCAGCGCCGGCCCGACAACCTCTGGTACCTGATCGGCTTCCACGCCTGTGCCGACATGAGTGCCTTCACGCTGATCCGGCTCGGCTATCTCTAGCCGCCCGTCGCGCTCCACGCCGGGCCGGGTGGTGCACGTCGATCGACCCAGCTCTCAGGCCACCGCGTCGACAAACACTCCGCGCAAGCCGGATATGCCGCTCTCGCCGACGTGGCTCGCCAGCGATTGCAGGAACGTCGGCAGGTGCGGGACGGCCGGATTGGCGGAGCCGGCGCCTTCCGGGCTCGCGCCCAGCGACGTCCAAAGACCCTGCAAGGCCGCGGTCAGCCCGGCGGCGGCCGAAGCACCGGATGCGCTGGCGTCCAGCGCCTGCACCAGGCGCGAGGAGGTCGAGGCGATACTCCGGTACTGCTGCACCTGCTGCGCACCGCGCCGGCTGGCCGTCGATCCATCACCCTGCGCCGATGCGGTGCCCGTGGCGGGGGCCGGTACCTGGCCCGGCGAAACGGCCAGCCCCAGTTGCGCCATGGCCGCCCCGATCGCGGCCGTCCACTGGCTCGCGTCCGCGGCCGGGAGGCGCGAAATGGCCGTCGCGGGGGCAGAAGTCGAGGTGCCGGACGCATTCCCGGGCTGCGCGCGCCGAAGCGCGGCCAGGCCCCCCGGAGAGGGCCGCTGGGTGCCGTAGATGCTCGAAATACCCATGGCAGACAACCCGCTCCGAGGGGAGTCGAGGAGGTGACGCCGCAGCCGGGTGAAGACGGCGGCGGCGGGGAAATATAGGCCAGTGATGCGGGACCGGGAAGTGCACCTGGCGCCGACCTGTCTGGAACGTCCTAAGCGACCAGGCCGAATCGAGCTCTCCCTTGAAGCGGCCTTTCTGCCGCGTCGCCGGGAACCTCCGCCCTCGGCCGCCGGAAAGGATCCGCCAGCCTCCGAACGCTGAATTGGCACCCACCACAGGGCATGGCGCCTGCGACGCGGCCCATCCACCCATCGAGGGGGAGAATCATCAAAAAGCCCCACCCCCGTCATCCATGCGGAACGTAGCCCTACGCGGAGCAGACCCGCGCATTTCGCAACAGCGCGCGCTTTCGGCGCAACGATCCATGATCGTCCGTGCAGGTACGAGCAAACCACTTTCCGGATCGCGGCGACACGCCCCATGTCGGTGTTCCCTTTTTTCCCGCTTGGTAGCACGCTGCCGCCGGGGTGCCGCACAGCTCCGCCGCAGCCATCGACAAGGGAACGCATGAAGGCATCATGGATCGTGATCGCGGCAAATGCCGCCCTCCTCCTCGGCGGCTGCGCCACCGAAGCGAAATACCGGCGACAGCTGGACGGCTGGATCGGTGTCCCGGCGGAAACGCTGGTGCAGCGCTGGGGCTACCCCAACGGCGAGGTCACGGCGCCGGACGGCGACCTCGAATACATCTACACCCGCCGTGGCGGCTTCACGTCGGCACCCACCTCCACCACCAACGCTGCGGTCGGGGGGATGGACTACCTTCCGTCGACGGCCACCACGCGCAACGGCACCTACGTGTTGACCAGTTGCACCACCTACTTCGAACTCTCGCGCGACCGGCACATCGCCAACGCGCGTTTCGAGGGGAGTGGCTGCAAGGCGCGATGAGGGGAGGTCAGGACAGGAGGGCAGGCTTGCTTCCTGCCCGCTTGGGCGTCCGGCTTCCCGGAAACTCGAACCCGCCCCTCTCTTGGCTCGCCCCGCTATTTCCGGCCACCCTGCCGCCTGGGCGGGCGCGGGCAGGTAGCCCGTTGCCAAGCGTCCACATCGGCCAGCGCGGCATTCATGGTGGCGTCGTCCTTCAACGCATCGCCGCCGTGACGACTCACCTCGGCGGTAATGGTCTGGAAGTCGTTCTGCAGACGTTTGGCGTGCAGCTTCCTACGCGCATCGAGGATCGCCCGGGCCGAATCGTCGCGCGTGCTGGCGTCGACGATCCTCGAGTAGTCCAGGGTGAGGGTCATCAGCCCGAAGCCGGATGCCACGCAATCCTCGCGCACATCCGCAGGCAGCTTCATGAAAGCGTCGAGCGCCCTGGTCACCCCCACGACGGATGCGGCCGAGGGTGGCGCGCTCTGCCCCGCCCCCGCGCCAAGAGCCGTTTGCGCAGAGAGCAGCAAGGTCAGGAAACACGCCGGGAAAGCGGACCATGGACGAACGAACCGGGAGACGCCGGGAGTCACGACGGACACAGGAAGATCTCAAGAGGCGCCGGATCCGACCGTGTCGCCACTCGGGGGGCACATCGGGGCCGGCGGTGGAAGATCGAGGGCGACGTCCGCCTCGCAGCGACGCGCGCCCTCCTTGATGGACGAGCCGCCACGTTCAGATGCCGGTGAGCGTCCTGACGTCGAGCAGGTCGTCACCCTTCATCTCGACTACGTATGAGGCTTCGGCGGTCCTTATCGGCGCCGTCGGTTTCGATGTCATCCGATGCAGGTCGATCTGGAGATTTACGTACTGCCCGCTGCAGCTCACAAAACTGGATCGCAACATGGCCGGCCCCGCGAGCACGCCGTTGATCCTGGCCAGCGCGGAGGCCGGCAAGGAACCCCCGTTCACCTCGACGTGAGTGAGCCTGACGTGGAAATAGCCGGTCACCTCGTCGCCCGACTGTTCCCACATGTAGCGCCCTTGCACGCCAGCGCAGGCGAATCGCACCGAGGCCCCGACCCTGACGGGCGACTGGTAGTGCGAGCTCAGGTTGCTCGCGAGCAGCCTCGCCAGGTGCCGATCAGCCGCCGAGGCCGCCCGAGGGACCGCAGACACCACCACCAGGCACGCCAGTATCCGTATCACCTTCACATGCATCTCCATCCGTGGAAAGAACCACCCGGCAAAGAGCAGGAGCCGGAATCGGCTTTACGAAAAGTACACTCCCCTGCTTCGTTCCTATCGGTACGGCCGAGACGAGTCGAAGCGGCCCTCTGTCTCGGCGACCTGCCGCTTGTGGTCAATCAGATGCGCCCGCAGGACGCTGGCGTCAGGAGCCACCCCGCAGGCCGTCACCTCCGCAATCATGCGCGTGCCGGAAAAGCGGCCAGGCACCGAGAACTCCACGCCACACGCAGTTGCTCCCGGTGGAGGCTCCAGCATGGCGTAACGGGCGTCCGGGAAACGTATGTACTGCGGGCGGATGTCCTGTGAGAACGTCTGCGCCAGCTTCGCAAGCTCGGCCACGGTCATGCCGCTTCGGACAGCCTCGTACAACTGCCTTACCCGCTGGTCGTCGCGGGCATGCACCATCCGCGTCAGGACCGTCGTCTCCAGCCGGACCACTACACCGGACACCAGCAAGCCGGCGTAGGTCAGCAGCACCCAGCCGGGCGCAGCCCGACCACCCCAGCTCGCCGACGACCGCCACACCAGCGCGCAGAGCAGTCCGACACCGCCCAGAGCGAGCGCGACATGGGAGAGCGCGGTGCCCAATACCGCGACATTCGGAACCCATGCCGGATAGAACGGCCCGTGCATGACCGTATAGCCGCCCACCCGCGCGCTAAGCCAGGGAAGGCCGAATAGCAGCGTCAGCAGGAACAACACCAGAGCAGGGACCCCGTATTTCCCCGCGCGCTTCTCTCCGATATCAGGTGCGGCGCGGTGGCGCGCCATCAGGGGTTCATCGGCCATGATGAGTTCGCTCCGTGCTGACTGCGGGTCGAGCGTGTGCAGAATTTTGTGTAACCGGGATTCGAGTTACAGCTGAGGGAGTCGTTCCTCGAACTGGATCGTAAAGCGGTTGAGCGCGGCCTTCCAATCACGGATCGGCAGCGTCCATTTCTTGCTGATGTTGCGCAGGGCCAGATAGAACAGCTTCACCAGTGCCTCGTCGCTCGGGAAGGCCCCGCGGTGCTTGGTCAGCTTGCGCAGGCTCATGTTCACCGACTCGATGGCGTTGGTCGTGTAGATCACCTTGCGGATCTCTGGCGGGTAGTCGAAGAACGGGATCAGGCGCGGCCAGTTGCGTCGCCAGGACTGCCCGATCGGCAGGTATTCCTTGTCCCAGCGGGCCTCGAACTCGGCGAGCCGCTGCTCGGCCTCCTCGGCGGTGGCACAGGTGTAGATGCGCTTGAGGTCGGCGGCCACCTCCGGCCGTCGCTTCCACGACACGTAGTTCAGGCTGTGCCGCACCATGTGTACGAGGCACAACTGCACCGTCGTGTGCGGGAATACGGTCTCGATCGCTTCGGGGAAACCCTTCAGGCCGTCGACGCAGGCGATGAAGATGTCCTGCACCCCGCGGTTGCGCAGCTCGGTCACCACCTGCAGCCAGAACTTGGCGCCCTCGGTCTGCGCCAGCCACAGCCCAAGGACCTCCTTCTCGCCGGCCATGGTGATGCCAATGGCCAGGTAGACCGCCTTCACCCGCACCGCGCCCTCGCGCACCTTCACATGGATGCAGTCCAGGTAGACGATCGGATACACCGGATCGAGCGGCCGGCCTTGCCAGGCCTTCACCTCGTCGATCACTGCATCGGTGACCGAGGAGATCAGGCTCGGCGAGACCTCCGTGCCATACATCTCTTCCAGGTGCGCCTGGATCTCGCGCACCGTCATGCCGCGGGCGTAGAGCGACAGGATCTTGTCGTCGAAGCCGCTCCAGCGAGTCTGGTGCTTGGGAATCAGCTTCGGCTCGAAGCTGCCGTGCCGGTCGCGCGGGATCTCGATCGGCAGCTCGCCGAACTCGCCCTTGAGCGTCTTGCGGCTGCGGCCGTTGCGGGTGTTGCCGGCCGGGTTGGCCACCGGCTCGTGCTTATCGTGACCGAGGTGCTCGGTCATCTCCGCATCCAGCGCCTTCTCGACCAGCAGCTTGGTCAGCTGCTTGAGCAGGCCGTTCTCGCCGATCAGGTCTTCGGGCTTCTTGTAGTTCGCCAACAGGCTGCTAAGCAGCTCGTCGGGCACCTCGTGTTTGCGTGGACTCATGGTCTCTCCGGGTCTGGCGGCAGTGTCCTGCCTGGGACCCGGTTACACAAAATCTAGGACACGCCCTGCGCCTCACCCATCGAGAGAAAATCAGCATCTCTGTGGGCAAGAATTTTTACGGCCGGGTGATGGGTTGCGCAAAACGTAGCAAGCAAAGCGATTGAACGAATTTCCGTGCAGCCTTTGAAGCTCATAAATAGGGCACGGCCGTCATCTATTCCAGCGCCCCTAACAAGTAAGCGCAATGGGTGATCCACCTCGGACTCGACATTCTTATCCTCGCCCAAGATAAGCCAGTCCTTGTCTCTGAGACTGAGTACGTCGTACTTGTCTATGGCACCCAAGTCGACCAAGAGCTCAGACATGTCTGGATCGGAGCCAACAAGCGCGCCCGATTTCAAGTGAAAAGATGCAACATCACCCGTTTCACGAACCGCTTGCAATAGGTGCCTTGAGTGCGTTGCCAGAACTATCTGCAAGCCATCTTCGTTAGAAAGGAGATCAAGGGCTTGAACGAGCTTGATTTGATTGTCCGGGTGCAAGTGGGCGTCCGGCTCATCGAGTAGCAATAGCGCCGGCTGATAAAAGCTTACGTAGCCGAGAATTTGAATCGCCTGGAGCGTGCCGGTGCCGACCATATCAATCGGCCTTTGGACTCCGTGCCGGATATAGTCAATTGGAATGTGTTCGTGACGGTTTTCGTCGAATTTGGACGCGATAATTTGCAAGCCAGGAAACAGTTTGCCGAGCCGCTCCTCGAATCTGGCCTTCTTTACTGGATCACGAAAGAGCCTGTAAAGAACGTTGCGCAGGTAAAGATTCGCGTCGCCACGAACCGCGCCGCGGTCGACAACTAGCCGCCCTTGATAAGTTTCGCGACTGGGTATTCCAGCCAGCCCGGGTACATAAACGCTAAACGGACGCTCGGAGCTAGCCAGAGCGGCCCCTAAACCGAATGAGAGATCTCGCGGGCTAACCGTGCTTATTGTGCTATTGCGTCCACGCCTAAGTGTCACATTGAATGATCGCTTGCTACCCGCGTCATCAACGACAAATTCTATAGCGACGGGTGCGCCACCTTCTGACAGCCTTTCTCTATGCTTCAGATCGATAAACAAATCTGTCGGAGCATAACGGAGCTTTTCGGGTGCGAAGTTAGCCGCACCCTCCGCCTTGGCCGTCTGCGCAAGAGCGACTGCCACGTGTATCGCCTGAAGTGCACAGCTCTTACCAGCGTTATTACCGCCAGCCAGCACGTTGATCCGCTTCAGATCCAGCTTAAGCTGATCAATCGCCTTGAATTTTTTTATTGTAATTGATTCGACGCGCATCCCTTCCCTCGGACATCAAATCACCCGCACTTCGAATACCCACAATTCAAACAAGTCTGGCACCCGTCCATCAGCACCAGCGCCTGGGTATTGCACTTGGCGCACATCGTGGCGCCGGGCGGGAAGCCGTTGGCGTTGGTATCGGGCTTGGCGGCGTTATCGTCGCTGGTGTCGCGCACAGGGTGCGCTCCTACGGTGGCCTGCTCGTAGGCGGCGCGCTTCTCGGCGATCAGCCGGCGGGTGGACTCGTCCATCTCCGGATCGACGATCAGGCCGATGTGCTTCATGTGCTGCTCGATCACCGCGCCGATCTCGGCCACGATGGAGGGCATGTAGACGCCGCCGGCCTTGAAGTAGCCGCCGCGCGGGTCGAACACAGCCTTCATCTCCTCGGCCAGGAAGGTCACGTCGCCACCCTTGCGGAACACGGCGGAGATGATGCGGGTGAGCGCCACGATCCACTGGAAGTGGTCCATGTTCTTCGAGTTGATGAAGATCTCGAAGGGGCGGCGCTGCTCGTGCGGGGTGCCGGCGTTGAGCACGATGTCGTTGATGGTGACGTACAGCGCGTGCTCGAACAGCGGCGACTTGATCTTGTAGGTTTCACCGACGAGCTGCTCGGGGCGCTCGACGCTCTCGTGCATCTGGATGACTTCCGCCTTGGGCGCCTCTTTCTTCTCGGGCGCGGCGGGAGCGGAGGCAGCGGCCGGCGCGGCCTTGTCTTCGGGCTTGACGACGGCGTAGCCCTTGATTTTCTTTTCGATCTTCATCGCCATGGTGTGTGCTTCTTGTCTGGATGGTTGGCGGATAAGTCGGCGCGCGGCGCTGGGAGATGCCGGGTGTCCGGCCCCTGAAGACGCTGGATTCCGGCACTTGTCCCCTTCTCGGGATCCGCCGGAATGACGATCAGGAGGCGGCGGGATGGATGGGCGATGCCCAGCCTTCTCTCCCGTGGAGAAAAGACAGCCGGCCCGGCGGACCGGGCCGGCTGCGTTCACGACTTACTTCTTGCGGGCGGCCTTCTTGGCAGCGGGCTTCTTGGCCTTCGCCACCTTCACGCTCGCCTTCTTGCTGGCAGTGGACCTCTTGGCTGCCTTGGGGGCGGCCTTTTTCACGGCGGCCTTCTTGGCCGTCTTCTTGGGAGCGGCTTTCTTCACCGCTTTCTTGCTGCTGACCTTCTTTGCAGCCTTCTTCGGAGCCGCCTTCTTGGCGACCTTCTTGGCCGCCTTCTTCGGGGCGGCCTTCTTCACCGCCTTCTTGGCGGCCTTCTTCGGCGCAGCCTTCTTCACCGCCTTCTTGGCGGTCTTCTTGGCGGCGGCCTTCTTCGGAGCGGCCTTCTTCACCGCCTTCTTGGCGGCTTTCTTGGCAGCGGCTTTCTTCGGTGCAGCCTTCTTGGCGGCGGCCTTCTTGGCTGCCTTCTTCGGAGCCGCCTTCTTGGCGGCGGCCTTCTTGGCGGGCTTCTTCTTGCCCGGAGCCTTCTTCGGCGCCGCAGTCACCACCGGCGCGGCGGCTTCGGCGGCGGGAGCCGCGTCGGCGGCCGGTACGTCTTTCACTTCGGTATCGATGGACATGCTGGGGTTCCCCTCCGACTGTTATTGGTGCTTGCCGTGCGTCCGTGGCGGAAGTCGCCACGGACAAGACTACAACCGGTGCGCCGAGCCTGGTCCGAGCACTCAGAACTTGCCGTAATAGCCTTCCTTCAAGGCATCGAAGAGGTTTGCCGCGGTGTGCATTTCACCGTCGTACTCCACCTGCTCATTGCCTTTCAGTTCGACAACGCTACCGTCTTCCAATTCGAAGCGGTAGAGGGTGTTCTCAAGGTCGGCTTCCTTCACCAGCACGCCCTGGAAAGCGGCCGGGTTGAAGCGGAACGTGGTGCAGCCCTTGAGGCCCTGTTTGTACGCGTAGAAGTAGATGTCCTTGAAGTCTTCGTACGGGTAATCGGTGGGGACGTTGGCGGTCTTGGAAATGGACGAGTCGATCCATTTCTGCGAGGCGGCCTGGATGTCCACGTGCTCCTTCGGGCTGATGTCGTCGGCGGCCACGAAGTAGTCGGGCAGCTTGGCGTCGGCCTCGGTGCTGTAGGGCATGGCCTTGCCGTTGATCAGCTCGCGGTAGGCGAGCAGCTCGTAGCTGAACACCTCCACCTTTTCCTTGGACTTCTTGCCCTCACGGATCACGTTGCGCGAGTAGTGGTGGGCAAAGCTGGGCTCGATGCCGTTGGAGGCATTGTTGGCCAGCGACAGCGAGATCGTGCCGGTGGGCGCGATCGAGGAGTGGTGGGTGAAGCGGGCACCGACCTCGGCCAGCTCCTTCACCAGGTTGGGGGCCACGGTGGCGACGCGCTGCATGTAGCGGCTGTACTTGGCGTGCAGCTTGGCGCCGGTGATGGTGTCGCCGATCTTGTAGCCGTCGGCCGCCATTTCCGGGCGCTTGCGCAGCATGTCGCCGGTGACGGTGAACTCGCGGGCGAGGATCGGGGCCGGGCCTTTCTCACGGGCCAGGTCGAGCGCGACCTCCCAGCCGGCCACGGCCATCTCGCGCGAGACGTCCTCGGTGAAGCTGACCGCGTCGTCCGAGCCGTAGCGCATCTTGAGCATGGTCAGGGTGCTGCCCAGGCCCAGGAAGCCCATGCCGTGGCGGCGCTTGCCCATGATCTCGTCACGCTGCTGCTGCAGCGGCAGGCCGTTGATCTCCACCACGTTGTCGAGCATGCGGGTGAACACCTTCACCACTTCGCGGTATTCGTCCCAGTCGAAGCGGGCCTTGGGGCCGAACGGGTCGCGCACGAAGGTGGTGAGGTTGACCGAGCCGAGCAGGCACGAGCCGTACGGCGGCAGCGGCTGCTCGCCGCACGGGTTGGTGGCGCGGATGTGCTCGCACCACCAGTTGTTGTTCATCTCGTTGACCTTGTCGATCAGGATGAACCCGGGCTCCGCGTAGTCGTACGTGGAGACCATGATCATGTCCCACAGGTGGCGGGCACGGATGGAGCCATAGATCTTGCAGGCGACCAGGCCGTCCTCGCGCTCCACGTAGTTGTCGTGGGTGGGCCACTCGCGCCAGACGACCTTGGACGGGTCGTCCAGGTCGAGGTCGCCCTGCTCCTTGACGTGGATCGGGAACACCAGCGGCCAGTCCTCGTCGTGCTCGACCGCTTCCATGAAGCCGCCGGTGACCAGCAGCGACAGGTTGAACTGGCGCAGGCGGCCATCCTCGCGCTTGGCGCGGATGAACTCCTTCACGTCCGGATGGCTGACGTCGAACGTGCCCATCTGCGCGCCGCGCCGGCCGCCGGCCGAGGACACGGTGAAGCACATCTTGTCGTAGATATCCATGAAGGACAGCGGGCCGGACGTGTAGGCGCCGGCGCCGGACACGTACGCGCCGCGCGGACGCAGCGTGGAGAACTCGTAGCCGATGCCGCAGCCGGCCTTCAGCGTGAGACCGGCCTCGTGCACCTTCTCCAGGATGTCGTCCATGGAGTCGCGGATGGTGCCGGACACGGTGCAGTTGATCGTGCTGGTGGCGGGCTTGTGCTCCAGCGCGCCGGCGTTGGAGGTGATGCGGCCGGCCGGGATCGCGCCCCGGCGCAGCGCCCACACGAAGCGCTCGTACCAGTGCTCGCGCAGTTCCGGCGTGGCTTCCACCTCGGCGAGCGCGCGCGCAACGCGGCGGTAGGTGCCGTCCACGCTGTCGTCGACCGGTTCGCCGGCCTTGTTCTTCAAACGGTACTTCTTGTCCCAGATGTCGTAGGACGCCGGCTGCAGAGGAATCTGCACGGCATCGCGACCCACTGCTGGCGCGCGAGCGGTACTCATCGGTTTACTGACCTCCGGATGCCGCCTCACGACGGCATGTAGTTGCTTATCGACTCGACCGTCCGCAACGACTCGCCGGTGCTGCATCGGGCCCGCCAAGGGGCCATGGGCAGATCGCCTGGCGGCATCGCTCGCTGCAACGGCCGCCCCCTCGAGAGACAACCATTACCACACCAGCTTTGGGGTAAAACCCCAGGACGCGCACACAAGATGTTGTGGTTGCGAACGGATGGAGACCGTACTGCCGAGCGCGCGGGAAGTAAAGAATTTTTTGCGCTTTTCCGCGCGTCGCCGACGGCGCAGCGCAGCATGTCGCGACAGGCATCCGGGCCCAGCCCGCGCGGTTGCGCGGCCCGGCTGGAAATCGCGCGCGCGGTCCACAACATGCGTGATCCGGAACCCTCGCCGCCGTCGGCAGTCGAACCCCGGTTCGCGACGCGCGATGCGCGCCGCCTCCCCTTGAACCACTTCACGAAGGAGGAATGCATGAAGCTCCCGAATCGTCGCCTCGGGCGCGCGCTGGTCCTGTGCTGCACCCTGCTGCTGGGTGCCTTGCCGCTGGCCAGTCGCGCCACCCTGCCCCCGGCGGTCGACGGCCAGCCGCTGCCGTCGCTGGCGCCGATGCTGAAGAAGGTGACGCCGGCGGTGGTGAATATCTCCACCAAGACCCGCGTGCAGGTCAGCGACCCGTATTTCAGCGACCCGCTGTTCCGCCAGTTCTTCGGCCTGCCCGACGTGCCGCGCGAGCGCACCGAGCAGAGCCTGGGCTCGGGCGTGATCGTGGATGCGGACAAGGGCTACATCCTCACCAACAACCACGTGGTCGGCGGCGCCGACGACATCACCGTGACGCTGCAGGATGGCCGCAACTTCAAGGGCACGCTGATCGGCACCGATCCGGACACCGACATCGCGGTGGTGCAGATCCACGCCAGCGGCCTGCAGGCGCTGCCGATGGCCGACTCGGCGAAGCTGCAGGTGGGCGACTTCGTGGTGGCGGTGGGCGACCCGTTCGGGCTGGGCCAGACGGTGACCTCGGGCATCGTCTCGGCGCTGGGCCGCTCGGGCCTGGGCGGCACCAACTACCAGAACTTCATCCAGACCGATGCCTCGATCAACCCGGGCAACTCCGGCGGTGCGCTGGTGAACCTGCGCGGCGAGCTGGTGGGCATCAACTCGATGATCTTCTCGCCGTCCGGCGCCAGCGCGGGCATCGGATTCGCCATCCCGACCAACCTCTCCGGCGAGGTGATGAAGCAGCTGATCGCGCACGGCCGGGTGCAACGCGGCACGCTGGGACTTCAGACGCAGGACATCACCCCGCGCATCGCCCGCCTGCTCGGCGTGTCCGGCACCGAGGGCGCGGTGGTGACACGCGTGGCCGAAGGGTCCACCGCCGATGCGGCCGGCATCGAGCCCGGCGACGTGATCACAGCGCTCAACGGCAAGCCGCTGCACGACAGCAACGAGCTGCGCAACAGCGAGGGCCTGCTGCCGCTGGGCAGCCGGGTGACGCTGGAACTGATGCGCGACGGCAAGGAGCGCGAGGTGGGCGCCACGCTGGCCGCGGAAAAGCTGGCGACCCTGTCCGGGGCGCGGCTGGACCCGCGGCTGGTGGGCGTGGACTTCAGCGATCTCGGCCAGAGCGATCGTTCGCAGGGGCTGGCCGGGGTGCGCGTGACCGAGGTGCGGCCCGGCAGTCTCGCCGCGCGCAGCGGCCTGCAGAAGGGCGACGTGGTGATCGGCGTAGGCAACCGCCGGATCACCAGCGTGCGCGGGCTGCAGGGACTGGCCGGCGTGCACCCGCGCCAGCTCGCGCTGGCGGTGGCCGACGACGACGGTATGCATTACGTGGTGATCGAGTGACCGCAAGGGGCCGCGCGATGGTGTCGCGCGGCCCCTGCCGTAACGACCGGCGCACAAACGCACAGTGAAGCGGCGCACAGCCGCGTCGCTTCCTTAACGCCAGCCTCCGCACGCGCTTGATGTTTGCCGGGGGGACCGATGAAATAGCCTCCTTGCCGCCATGCGACGGACCGCATGTCGCCGCGTCGTGCCACGACGCCTTCCCAAAGCACGTCCTCGAGGTTGTCCATCGCCATGTCCTTCCGTCCCGCCCGCTTGCTGCCGGTCGCCCTCGTCGGCCTCTGCCTCGCCACCTCCGTCGTCGCCAGGACGAAGCACGCCTCCAGCCATCACGGCGCGTCACACGCGGCCGGCCCGGCGCTGATCTGGCGCGGCGACGTCACCGTGGCGCACGGCGTGGTGGACGACATGGCCAAGGCCTGGCAGCGCGCCGGCCACGGCAGCGTGACGGTGCAGCCGTTCAACACCGCCTCGGGCCTGGACGCGGTGCGCCTGGGCTCGGCCGACATCGCCGGTGCCGCGCGCGGCGCCAGCATGGATCCGAACGAGGCCGGCCTGACCTTCACGCCGGTGGCGTGGGACGCCCTGGTGATGGTGACCCACCCGTCCAACCCGGTGAGCAGCCTCACGCTCAAGCAGCTGCACGACATCTACTACGGCAAGATCACCAACTGGAGCCAGGTCGGCGGCCGCAACGAGCCGATCGACGTGAACGCGGTGGCCAGCCCCGCCGACGGCGTGGAGTACAGCCTGCGCACCCTGCTGTTCGGTCGCGGCAACCAGCCGGTGGCCGCGCCGCGCCAGTACCTCAACACCACGTCGCTGCAGCAGGGCATCGCGCTGGACACCAAGGGCCTGGGCGCGACCACGCTGTCCAACGTCGTCGGCAACCCGAAGCTGAAGATGCTGCGCATCGACGGCGTCGCGCCGACCCGCGCCAACGTCGCCAACGGCAGCTACCCGCTATACACCCCGCTCTACCTGATCACCCGTTCGTCCGGCCCGAAGGCCGCGCAGGCGCAGGCCTTCGTCGACTTCGCCAACTCTCCCGCGGGCGCCGAGGTGATCCGTCGCCACGACCTGGTGCCGTACCAGGATGGGGCGATGCTCGCCTCGATGGATGCCTCGCGCCGCGGCAAGATCCTCGCCGAGGTGGGTGCGCGCGCCGTGGCGCAGCCGACCGCCACGCCGATCGCCGCACCGGGCGCGACCTACGCCGCCGGCGCCGCCCGTGCGCCGACCTCCGAGCGCACGCTCGCCGCGCGCCAGGCGCTGGAAGAGCGCCGCGCCCGCGACGCCCAGGCGAAGGCCGACGAAGCCGGTCGTGCCAGCCTGGCCGGCGTGGACGGCCAGGCGACCACGGTGGAGTCCTCGTCCGACCAGCGCTTCGCCAGGGTCGACGCGAGCGCTTCGCAGCCGCAGCTGAAGGGCAAGTCGTACAAGGTGGGGCGTGGCGACACGCTCTCCTCGATCGCCCACAAGCACTCGGTGACGGTGGCCGACCTGCGCCGCTGGAACCACCTGCGCAGCGACAGCGTGAAGCCGGGCCAGGTGCTGGTGGTCAGCCCGCGCTGAACATGCCGGGCGTGACGATCCGCGCGCTGACGCTGGATCTGGACGACACCCTGTGGCCGGTGTGGCCGGCGCTGGAACGCGCCGACCAGGACGTGCACGCGTGGCTGCGCACGCATCATCCGGCGGTGGCCGAGGCCTGGCCGATCCCGGCGATGCGCGAGCTGCGCGCCCGCATCGCCGCCGAGCGCACCGACCTGGCGCACGACTTCACCACCCAGCGCCACCTGACCATGCGCTACGCGTTCGCCGCCTGCGGCATCGACGACGCGCCGGTGGAGGCGCTGTGGGAGGTGTACTTCGCCGCCCGCAACGCAGTGGAGCTTTACGAGGACAGCCTGCCGGCATTGCGCCGCATCGCCGAACGCCTGCCGGTGGCCGCACTCACCAACGGCAATGCCGACCTGGAGCGCGTGGGCATTGCCGCGCATTTCCGGCATCACGTGAGCGCGCGGGAGATCGGCGCGCCGAAGCCGGATCCGGCGATCTTCCGCGCTGCGCTGGAACGGCTGGGTGCAGCCCCGCACGAGGTGCTGCACGTCGGCGACGACCCGGCGCTGGACGTGGCCGGCGCCCGTGCCGCCGGCTTGCGCGTGGCGTGGATCAACCGCCGCGGCGAACCGTGGCCGGCCGGACTCGGCGATCCGCCCGAGCTGGACCTGCCGGACATGACCGCGCTGGCCGACTGGCTGGACGCCCACGCGTAGCCAGCACGGGTACGAAGCGCGCATCATGTCGCGCTGTCCCGCACGTGCCGGCATCGCCGGCGCGCCCCCGAGATGCAGGGACACCGTTTCCGTCAGCGCGCCCTCGCGGCGCGACGCCAAGGAGCCACCATGTCCGTCCTGATCGAACGCAAGCGCAGCGACCGCCGCAGCCTCCCCATCGAAACCGTCACGCCCGCCACCCTGGCCGCCGCGCGCAAGCGCCTGAGCGCCGCGCAGAAGCGCTGGCTGGACGAGTGGGCGTTCGAAGCCGCCCCCGGTGCGCAGGTGCTGCTGGCCGATGCCGGCGGCAAGCTGGCGCGGGTGCTGGTGGGCGTGGATCCGGCCGACCCGCTCGGCGCACTGGCCGGCCTGCCGATGTCGCTGCCGCCCGGCCATTACCACCTGGCCGATGAGGGCGTAGCGCTGGATGCACGACAGGCCGCGCTCGGCTGGGCCCTGGGCGCCTACCAGTTCACCCGCTACCGCAAGCCGCGCCGCACACCGGCCACGCTGGCCGTGCCGGCCGAGGATCTGGAAGCGCTGGCGCCGCTGGTCGAAGCCACCGCGCTGGTGCGCGATCTGGTCAACACGCCGACCGAGGACATGGGGCCCGAGCAACTGGGGGACGCCGTGCACAAGCTCGGCAAGGCGCACAAGGCCAAGGTCCGCGACTGGGTCGGTCAGGAGCTGCTCAAGCACAACTTCCCCACCATCCACGCGGTGGGCCGCGCCAGCCATCGCGAGCCGCGGCTGATCGAGCTGACGTGGGGCAAGCAGAGCCATCCGAAGCTGGTGATCGTCGGCAAGGGCGTGTGCTTCGACACCGGCGGCCTGGACCTCAAGGGCGGCGACGGCATGCGCTGGATGAAGAAGGACATGGGCGGCGCGGCGCACGCCATCGCGCTGGCCGGCCTGGTGATGGACGCGAAGCTGCCGGTGCGCCTGACCCTGCTGGTGCCGGCGGTGGAGAACGCGGTCAGCGGCAACGCGATGCGTCCGGGCGAGGTGATCACCACCCGCGCCGGCATCACCGTGGAAGTGGACAACACCGACGCCGAGGGCCGGCTGATCCTGTGCGACGCGCTGGCCTATGCCAGCGAGCAGAAGCCGGACCTGATCGTCGACTTCGCCACCCTCACCGGTGCCGCCCGCGTGGCGCTGGGCCCGGACCTGCCGGCCCTGTTCGCCAACCGCGACGAGCTGGCCGAGGCGGTACTCGCCGCCGGCAAGCGCACCGCCGATCCGCTGTGGCAACTGCCGCTGTGGCGCCCGTACCGCAAGATGCTCGACTCCTACCTGGCCGACATGGCCAACTCCGGCGCCTCGCGGCATGCCGGTGCGATCACCGCCGCGCTGTACCTGGAGCGCTTCGTGCCCGAATCGCAGGCGTGGATGCACCTGGACACCTACGCCTGGAACGACGGCGACCGCCCGGGTCGCCCGCGCGGCGGCGAGGCGATGGGCCTGCGCGCGTTCTTCGCGTTTCTGCAGGGCCGCTATCCGCACTGAGCTCCGTCAGCCGGCCGGTAACCATGCCGGTCGGATACGCTGCCCCCATGAACACGCCAATGGACCACCAGGCAGAGGACCCCGTCGAGCGCCGTCGAGCACAGGCGCTTGAGGCATTGCAGCGCGGAGACGTCTTACTTGCCGAACAGGCCTTCGCGCGTCTGCTCGAACAGCTTCCGGACGACGCCGAGGCGTTGCAGTTCCTGGCCTCACGCGAACTCGAGCGGGGCCATGTGACGCGTGCGGTCGAACGATTGCGCGCCGCAAGACTGGCGCACCCGCGGGACGCGGCCATCCTCCATCAGCTTGGGGCGGCGCAGGTACTGGCCGGCGACCCTGGTGGCGCCGAGGACAGCTTGCGGGAGGCACTGCGGCTGGCACCAGGCATGTTCGTGGCGCGACTGCGCCTGGGTGTGGTGCTCGAGCAACAGGGACGATCGCGCGAAGCCGCGATGGTTTATCTGGGCGCCATCAACGCCGCGCAGGCGCAGCGGCGCTGGCTCAGCGACGAAACCACCGCCCCCGGCCTGCGCGACGCGGTGAAACATGCCGCCCGACATGTCGCCGCCACGCGCCGAGAGTTGTTCGATGCGGTCATCGAGCCGTTGCGCCAGCGCTACGGACGCGCGGAGCTGGCCCGGGTCGACCAGTGCCTGGCCATCTACCTGCACGAACTGCCGCCCCCTTTGCCCGATCCTCGGCAGCGCCCGTTGTTCCTGTATTTCCCCGGCGTACCCAGCCAGCCGCTCTATCCGCGCGAGCGCTTTCCCGAGCACGCCCGACTGGAGGCAGCGGTCGAGGCCATCCGCGGGGAACTGCGCACCGTGCTGGCAGGCGCCGACGACCCGCTCGAGCCATTCCTCGGCGCGACCACTGCCGAGGCAGAAGCGGCCCGACTGCTCGAGTCCACCGGCGCGCAAGAGGCCGGTTGGGATGCGTTCTTCTTCTACCGGCACGGCGAGCGCTATGACGACAACTGCGCGCGCTGCCCGCGCACCAGCGCATTGCTGGACACCTTGCCGCTGGTGCGGATTCGCGACCATGCCCCGGAAACCCTCTACTCGGTGCTGCGCCCCGGCACCCACATCCTGCCGCACCGTGGCGTGACCAATACCCGGCTGGTCACTCATCTCCCGCTGATCGTGCCGCCGGATTGCGCCTTGCGCGTGGGTGGCCAGACCCATGTGTGGGAAGAAGGCCGCTGTATCACCTTCGACGACACCTTCGAGCACGAAGCGTGGAACCGCAGCGGGCAAACCCGCGTGGTACTGATCATGGACAGCTGGAACCCCGATCTCACCGAAGCGGAGCGCCTGGCGGTGACCGACCTGGTCGCGGCCATCGGGGATTTCAACCGACCCGCGCCCTGACCTAGCCGTCCGCCTGGCGTGCCGACAGCCGGCCCCACACCGTCATGTTCTTGCGCAACGGACACCTGAATGCTCCGCCGCCCTACGCCGGGACAGGCGCCGGGCACTTGTTGGGCGAACAGTTCTTGCTGGCATACTCGGGACGCTTGAAAAAGCAGGGGGATGGCAGGGATTACTTCACCGGGGAGAACACATGAAATACGACTTGAATCGCTTGTCTTCAGCAGTGCGGCTGGCGTTGTGCGCGGGGATCTTCTCGGTGGCTGGAGCGGCGCAGGCACAGGCCACGACGCCGGATAACCCGGAACCCACCGGGCAGACGGCACTACCGTCCAAGAAGGACGCAAAGACATTGCAGTCGGTGGTGGTGACCGGCTCGCTGATCAAGCGCGTCGACGTGGAAACGGCCAGTCCGGTCGTGACGCTGGATCGATCGACCCTCACCAATTCGGGCAAGCCCGTGCTCGGCGACGTGCTGCAGCAGCTGCCGAGCATCTCGGGCAACGCCACCAATCCACAGAACAACAGCAACGGTGGCGGCGTGGCCAGCCCGCTGCTGGAAGCCGGCGATGGCGCCTCACGCGTCTCGCTGCGCGGCCTGGGGATCAATCGCACGCTGGTGCTGGTCGATGGCCAGCGCATGTCCAACCCGGACATCAACCTGATCCCGCCGGACATGATCGAGCGCGTCGATGTGCTGGCCGAGGGTGCGTCCACCGTCTACGGCTCGGACGCGATCGGTGGTGTCGTCAACTTCATCCTGCGCAAGAACTACAAGGGCGCGCAGTTCAGCCTCAATGACGGCATTTCCAGCCACGGCGACGCCAAGCGGCACGGGTTCAACCTGACCGCAGGCACCACGGGCGACCGGTACAGCATTGCCGCCGGTCTGGACTACAACAAGTACGATGAGACGCTGGCCGCGCGGCGCAGGTTCTCCCGGCAGCAGTTGTACCTGTCCAGCGGTGCAGTGGTGCCGGCGGGTTCCAGCTCGATCCCGACCGGCCGCATCCAGGTGCCGGCGTCGATCGCCGCCCAGTACGGCTGCGCCGTCAACTCGTCGGGCACCTCCCAGGTGACCCTGGCGTCGGGCGATGGCTCGGCACTGGGCGACTACCGTTGCCGGCTGGCCTCGGACACCTACAACTATGCGGCGCTCAACTACATCCAGACCGCTCAGAAGCGCACCAACGGTTTCGTGCTGGGCAGCTTCAACATCACCGACAACGTCACCGCGTTCGTCGATGCGTTCTACAACCACACGGTGTCGAGCGGACAGGATGCGCCCTCGCCGGTGGGCACCGGTGATGGCCTGATCATCTCCTCCAGCAACCCGATCAATCCGTTCGGCATCACCTTCAGCCAGAACCCGGTCGCCGGCGACCCGAACAGCGGCTACAACTTCCAGACCCGCCTGACCGGTGCCGGCACGCGCGTGCACAGCTACACCACCAATACCGGACAGGTAAACGCGGGGCTGCGCGGTGCCTTCGGCCAGTCGAGCAGCTGGATCTGGGACGCCTCGATCAACTACAGCCATACCAAGCGCGACCAGCGGGACACCAACGAGGTGGACATCCCGGCGCTGCAGGCGGCGGTCGACGGTGGCGCGAATATCTTCAACCAGGCCGATCCGAGCGTCGGCTCGCTGTTGAGCCAGGGCGTGAAGACGCCGATCTACGTGTTTACCCAGTCGACCAAGCAGGCGCAGGTCGATGCCAGCGGCGAGCTGTGGGACCTGCCGGCCGGCGCGATGCAGCTGTCCGTCGGCGCGCTGTATCGAAAGCAATTCATGAACTACACCGTGAGCGACTTCGCGGTGCTCAACCCGGTCACGACCACCTGCCAGATCCTGCAGGAAGCCTGCGGTTCGCCCGGGCGCGGCAGCTTCGACGTCAAGGAAATCTTCGCCGAGACGCTGATCCCGCTGCTTTCGGACAAGCCCTGGGCCCGCTCGCTGAACATCGACCTGGGCGTGCGCAGCTCCAACTACAGCACCACCGGCACCACCACCAACGGCAAGGTGGCGATCGAATGGCGCCCGACCGACGACCTGCTGGTGCGCGGCACGGTGTCCCAGGTGTTCCGCGCGCCCAATCTCAACGAGCTCTACGATGGCCGCACGCTGGTCCAGCCGAACCTCAACGACCCTTGCGTCGGGCTGAGCGCGGCCGAACTGGCGGCGCATCCCGTGGCCTGCCAGTACGTCCCGGTGAACTGGGCAGGCAACTCGCCGGCGCAGGTCAACACGTTCTATTCCGGTGCGGCCACGGTGGGTGCCAAGCTGAAGCCGGAAAAGGGCAAGTCCATCGACATGGGCCTGGTCTATGACCCCGACTGGTTGCCGGGCCTGTCCACCAGCCTCGACTTCTGGCACATCTACCTGTCCGATACCCTCACGGCCATCCAGGCCGATACGGTGGTCGGCTCGTGCTTCAACAACAGCGCCAGCCCGTATTGCTCGTTCATCCACCGTGAGGACAACACCAGCCGACAACCCGGCCAGGTGTTCCTGATCAACACCCCGGTGGTCAACCTGGGCAACCTGAGCACCAGCGGCATCGACTACACGCTGCGCTACAAGCTGCCGCACTTCAACCTGGGCAGCATCGACCCGGGCAACTTCCGGGCGGCACTGAATACCAGCTACACCTCCACGTACAACGTCAATGCCACCCCTGGGCAGCCGGGTGCCAGGACCATCAACTACGCCGGGACGTTCACCCCGCAGTTCGGCAACATCGCGCGCTGGCGCGGCACGGTCACGCTCAACTGGGACAAGGGCAACTGGAACGCCCAGTGGCAGTCGCGCTACATCAACCACCTGACCGCCCTCAACGCCGATGCCGCCATTTCCGGTGTAAACATCCCGGTGGCTTCGGTGATCTACCACTCGTTCCAGCTGGGCTATGCGGTGCCGTCGATCCACACCCGCTTCGACATCGGCGTGGACAATATCTTCGACAAGCAACCGCCGCTGCTGTACCAGAACGGTTCCAACTACAACGTGGACACCGCCACCTACGACGTGCTCGGACGCTACTACTGGGCCCGCGCGACGGTGAAGTTCTGATGGCGTAGACCGCCAGCAAAGGCGTGAAGCCTTGATGGCACCCGGAGGGGTCGCGGATCACACCGCGACCCCTCTTGCATAATGCAGATCGCCCGATATCGATTGAGAGACGCATGCCGGATCCCGCCGCCAACCTCGCCAGCGCCATGGCCGGCGCCTACAACGCCGGCGACATGGAGCGCGTCATTCTGCTGGCCGCACAAGCCGGCGACGAAGCCGACGAAGGCATCCTGGCGCTGCGTGGGCTTGCCGAGCAGGCCACCGGCCGCTACGACCATGCCGTAGAGACGTTTCGCCAGTTGGCACATCAACAGCCGGAGGTCTCCGCCTACTGGAACAACCTGGGCGTCGCCTGCCGGCTGCGCGGTGATGCGGATGCCGCCGAGCAAGCCCTGTCGACAGCCAGATCGGTCGCCCCGCACGACGCTGAAGTGCTTTACAACCTAGGCTTGGTTTACATCCAGCAGCGACGCTGGCCGCTGGCGCGGGAGATCCTGCTCGACGCAGTGGACTGCTCGCCCGGCTTCGTCGAGGCCCGCCTGCAGGCCGCTTACGCCTGTTACGTCTGCGCGGACAACATCGGTCAGGAAGCCATGCTTGCCGGAGCCGTCAACTGGCCGGCCCAACCAGCAGAGCAGGCATTGATCCTGGCCGCGATGTTGTCGACCCAGGGCGACCTGGACGCGGCCCTGCACACGCTGGCAAGGGCGCGGTTGCCGGCGACCCCGGAAGACGAGCGCCTGCGGCTGCGCATCGCCGCCCAGCGGGCCGTGCTCTACGAGCGAAGCAACCATCTGGACCTTGCACGGCAGGAGCTGAAGCTGTTGCCGCTGGCCGCTCTCGATGCGCTGCCGGACGATGCGAGCCAGGCACGTGCAGAGGGCTGGCGCGCGCATGCTGCACTGGCGATGCGTGCCGGCACCTGGGCCGATGCCGCGGCGCTGTACCGGCGCGTGCTCGCGCTGCGCGTGGATGCCGAAGCGCGTGCCAGTGCCGCCTTCGGCCTGGCCGCCTCCTGCGATCGGCTGGGGCGGCACGGCGACGCGTGGCAGGCTCTCGACGCCGCCCATGCCGCGCAACTGGAGATAGCGCGCGAGGTGGTGCCGGAACTGCTCGCGCCGGACAGCCAGCCGTTACAGGTGGCCGAGGTCGACCGTGCCGCGCATGCCCGCTGGCGGCCGCTCGTCGCCCCTTCGAGCCGGCAGAGTCCTGTCTTCGTGGTCGGCTTCCCCCGCTCGGGCACCACGCTGCTGGAGCAGATGCTCGACGCCCATCCGGAGTTCCGCTCGATGGACGAGCGCGCCTTCATCCACGAACTGACCGAACGCATGGAGCAGGTCGGCCAGCGCTACCCCGACGAGCTGGCGAACCTGGGCGGGACCGAGGTCGAGCAGTTGCGGGCGACGTACTACCGGATGGTAGGACGCGTGCTGCCGGATCTCGGGCAGCACCGACTGGTCGACAAGAACCCGCTCAACATGTTGTGCCTGCCGATGATCATGCGGCTGTTCCCGCAGGCGCGCATCGTCCTGTGTCTGCGCCACCCCTGCGACGTGCTGCTCAGCTGCAGCATGCAGTCGTTCCGCTCGCCCGCCTTCATGGTGCTGTGCTCGTCCCTGCAACGGCTCGCGCGCGGTTACGTTACAGCCTTCGAACAGTGGTTCCGTCAAGTAGAGGTGTTCGCACCCCGGGTACTCGAGTGGCGCTATGAATCGGTCGTGGAAGACCTGGATCGCCACCTCACGGAGCTGGCCGCATTTCTGGAGGTCGCCGATGCATCGCCGATGGCCCGCTTCGCGGACCATGCCCGGACCAAGCGCTTCATCAGCACCCCAAGCTACGCCCAGGTCACCCAGGGCATTCATCCAGGGGCGGTCAACCGCTGGCACGGCTATCGCGAGCAGTTCGAGCCGGTACTGCCCCTGCTGCAACCGATGATCGACCGCCTCGGCTACAGCCGCTGAGCTGACGGTCCAATCCCACGAACCAACGTGACTTCCGGCCTAGTCGCGCCGAGCGCGCACGGGGCATGCTTCCGGATTGGAAAGCCAAGGAGCCCTCATGTATCCACGCCTGCTCTCGCTGGCGCTCGGCGCAGCACTCGGCCTCACCGCCTGCACCAGCGCGACTGCCGCCGAGCCCTCCACGGTCCGGCAGCCTGAACTGACCGCGCTGACGCTCAGCTCGGGCGGCCCGATGCCGGTGGAGCAGACGCGGGTGCATTTCGACCACGCCGACCTGCATTTCACGCTGGACATCCCGCACAAGCGGCTGGCCGGCGACGCGCGGCTGACCTTCACCGCCACCGCACCGACCGACGCGGTCGTGCTGGATCTGGATCGCAACCTGCCGATCTCGCAGATCACGGTGAACGGCAAACCGATGCCGGCCAGCGCCTGGAGCAATCCGGAAGGCCGCCTGCGCATCGCCCTGCCCCACGCGCTGGCCAAGGGCGAGAATGTCACCGTCGGCGTGCGCTACGCTGGCGCGCCCCACGTGGCGAAGAATGCCCCGTGGGACGGCGGCTTCGTCTGGGCCACCGCGCCCGATGGCAAGCCCTGGGTCGCCACCGCGGTGGAAGGCGAGGGCTGCGACCTGTTCTGGCCGTGCATCGACCAGCCCACCGGCAAGCCCGACCTGGTCGACACCTGGGTGACCGTGCCGAAGGACCTCGCCGCGCCCGGCAATGGCGTGCTGATCGGCATCGAGAACCATGGCGCCACGCGCACGTGGCACTGGCGCATCAAGCGCCCGGACACCTATGCGATCACCTTGAACGTGGGGCCGTTCAAGGAGCTCAAGGGCAGCTACGCCAGCCGCTACGGCAACACCATCCCGATGGAGTTCTGGTACCTGCCCGAGCACGAGGCGCAGGCGAAGGAGCTGTTCGCCGGCTTCAAGCCGATGCTGGATTTCTTCGAGCAGGAGATCGGCCCGTACCCGTTCGGGGACGAGAAGATGGGCGTGGTGGAAACCCCGCACAAGGGAATGGAACACCAGACCATCAACGCCTACGGCAACGGTTACAAGATGGACGGCCACGGGTTCGACTGGCTGCTGCAGCATGAATTTGCGCACGAGTGGTTCGGCAACCAGGTCACCAATGTGAACTGGGACGACATGTGGCTTCACGAGGGTTTCGGCACCTATATGCAGCCGCTTTACAGCCAGTACCTGTACGGCGACATGGACTACTTCGACTGGCTGCACCAGTTGCGGCTGATGGCGCGCGACCAGCGGCCCATCGTGTCGGGCGAGCGGCGCACCGAGGACGACGTCTACAACACCCATACCGGCCCGGGCCAGGACATCTACAACAAGGGAGCGCTGCTGCTGCACACGCTGCGCCAGCTGATTGGCGACGATGCGTTCTTCACCAGCATCCGCGAGCTGGTCTACGGCCGACCCGACCCGAAGCCCGGCAATTTCCAGCCGCGCTACGCCACCACGAAGGACTACATCGACATCGTGGACCGGGTCACCGGCAAGGACTACGGCTGGTTCTTCAAGGTGTACCTGTATGACGCCGCGCTGCCGAAGCTGGTCGAGGAGCGCCACGGCGACACGCTGGCGTTCCACTGGCAGACCGAACACGGCGAACCATTCCCGATGCCGCTGGATGTGCAGGTCGGCCACACGGTGCAGACGCTGCCGATGACCGACGGCCACGGCGAGGTGCACGCTCCACCGGGCACGCTGGTGATCGCCGACCCGCATTCGAAGGTGCTGCGCGAGATGCCGCACGTGGAGGCGTTCCAGCGGTGGCTGGAGCAGCAGAAGCAGGCCCGCGCGAAGGCTGGCGCAAAATCCTGACGCTCCCGTAGGAGCCCGCTGGCGGGCGATGCGCTTCTGTTTCGATGTGGATCAGGAGCAGGAGCATCGCCCGCCAGCGGGCTCCTACCGGGGCCAAAAAAAAGCCGGCGCGCAGGCGCCGGCTTTTTTGTAGCCCTCGAGGCAGCGCGCCTCAGGGCTTGGTGCGGGTCTCCGCCGATGCCGCGGCCGGTGTCGGTGCGGCCGCCACCGTGCGCTCGGAGAACTTGCCGCCGTAGGGCAGCACCTCGGCGGCCAGCTTCGGATTGGACTGGATCAGGCCGATCGCGTCGAACAGGATGTGCGCGGTCTCGTCCAGCTCCACGTCCTTGGCGTCCTTGGCCTCCTTTTCCGCCTTCAGCTCGGACTTCAGGCTGCGCTCGTTGGCGTTGAGGCCATCGTCCAGCGTGCTGTCCGGGTTGGACGGCACGGCGTCGCCGTCGATCGCCTTGCGGCGGGCCAGGAAGTCGGCCTGGATCTTGTCCAGCTCCTTGCGCTCGGCCAGACGCTTGTCGTAGTTGAGCGAGATGGTGGTCTTGTCGCGCATCTTCTTGTACTGCGCGAGCTGGTCGAGCATCAGCTTCCACGCCGGCGACTTGGCCACGCGTGCGTCGTGCATCTGCGTGAGCTGGGGCAGGTAGGCCTTCAGGTCCGCCACCGGCTTGTAGTCGGCCGGCGGGATCTGGGTCCAAGGCAGCGCGTTGTCGTAGGTCGACTCGCCGAAATCCTTCTCGTCGCCATTCTTCGGGTACTGGATGTCCGGCGTCACGCCCTTGAGCTGGGTGGAGCCGCCATTGATGCGGAAGAACTCCGCGATGGTCATCTTCAGCTCGCCCATCTGCGGCTTTTCGCTGTCGGTCTGCGCGAAGCGGTCGAGGTCGACCAGGTTCTGCACGGTGCCCTTGCCGAAGGTCGGCTCACCGATCACCAGGCCGCGGCCGTAGTCCTGGATCGCCGCGGAGAAGATCTCCGAGGCCGAGGCAGTGCCACGGTTGACCAGCACGGCCATCGGGCCGCTCCAGGCCAGACCCGGCTGGTCGTCGCCTTCCACCTCGACGTCACCGTCGGCCTTGCGCACCTGCACCACCGGGCCCTTGTCGATGAACAGGCCGGTGAGCTCATTGGCCTCGTCCAGCGAACCGCCGCCGTTGTTGCGCAGGTCGACGATCACGCCCTGCACGCCATCGGCCTTGAGCTTGGTGAGCAGCTTGGCGACGTCGCGGGTGGCGCTCTTGTAGTTCGGGTCGCCCTTGGCGCGGGCGGCGAAATCGGCATAGAACGTGGGCAACTCGATCACGCCGATCTTGCGGCTGACGTCGCCGTCCTTCACGTCGATGACCTTGGACTTGGCGGCCTGCTCCTCCACCACGACCTTCTTGCGCACCAGCGTGACCAGCTCGTGCTTGCCGTCAGGGCCGGAGTCGGCCGGCAGGATCTCCAGCCGCACTGTAGTGTCCTTCTTGCCGCGGATCTTGGCGACCACGTCGTCCAGCCGCCAACCGATCACATCGACCATCGGGCCGTTGTCCTGGCCGATCGCCACGATGCGGTCGCCCACGTGCAGCTTGCCGGACTTGGCCGCCGGGCCGCCCGGGACGATCTCGCGGATCTGGGTGTATTCGTCGCGCGCCTGCAGCACCGCGCCGATGCCCTCCAGCGAGAGCTTCATCGAGATATCGAAGTTCTCCGCCAGGCGCGGGCCGAGGTAGTCGGTGTGCGGGTCGGTGGTCTCCGCGTACGCGGTCATGAAGCTCTGGAACGCGTCCTCGCCGTCGAGCTGCTTGATGCGGTCGAGCAGCGTGTTGTAGCGCTTGGTGAGCGTCTTGCGGATGTCCGCGTCGTCCTTGCCGGCGAGCTTCAGGCGCAGCCAGTCGTTCTTCACCCGCTCGCGCCACAGGTTGTCCAGCTCGGCCTGGTTCTTCGGCCAGTCGGCCTTCTCTCGGTCGACGACGTAGCTTTCGTCCTTGGTGAAGTCGAAGCCCTTGGGCAGCAGGCCCAGCGCGTAGTGCATGCGCTCCTTGGCGCGCTGCACGTAGAGATTGAAGATCGAGAACGGGCCGCTGAGGTCCTTGTTCCAGATCGCGTCGTCCAGCCTGGTCTTCAGCGGCGCGAACTTGGCCAGGTCCTCCTGGGTGAAGAACACTTTCTCGCCGTCGAGCTGGTCGAGATACTTCTTGTAGATACGCGCCGACATCGCGTCGTCGAGCGGCTGCGCGTCGTAGTGGAAGCGGGTGAGGAAGCGCGCGGAAAGCTGGGCGGCGTCCGCCTCGGTGGCGGTCGGCTCCAGCGGCAACGTGGCGTACTTCGGCGCCGGTGCCGTGGTGGCGGCGCCGGCGGGCGCCGCGCTGTCCTGGGCATGCGCGCCCGGGACGCTGCCGGCAAAGGTCAGGGCGATCAGCAGGGCGAGCGCGGGGCGGAGGGTCATGCAGGTCCCTTTAGGCAAGTTCGGTGACGCCCGCGGCATGTGCCTGCAGGTCGGCGTGGTAGGAGGAACGCACCAGCGGGCCGGACGCGACGTGGTGGAAACCCATCGCCTCGCCTTCCCGACGCAGCGCGTCGAATTCGTCCGGCGTCCAGTAGCGCACCACCGGGTGATGGTGGGGCGTCGGCTGCAGGTACTGGCCGATGGTGATCATTTCCACGTCATGGGCGCGTAGATCCCGCAGGGTCTCGATCACCTGCTCGTACGTCTCCCCCAGGCCCAGCATGATGCCGGACTTGGTCGGCACGTCCGGATGCTGCGCCTTGAAACGCTTGAGCAGGTCGAGCGACCACTGGTAGTCGGCGCCCGGGCGCACCTCGCGATAAAGGTGCGGGACGGTTTCCAGGTTGTGGTTGAACACGTCCGGCGGGAAATCCTTCATCACCTCCAGCGCCCGCTCCATGCGGCCCTTGCCGCGGAAGTCGGGGGTGAGGATCTCGATCTTGATGCCGGGGGCGGCATGGCGCACCGCGCGGATACAGCTGGCGAAGTGCTCGGCACCGCCGTCGCGCAGGTCGTCGCGGTCGACCGAGGTGATCACCACGTACTTCAGGCGCATGTCGGCGATGGTCTCGGCCAGGCGCGCCGGCTCCAGCGGATCGGGCGGCGCCGGGCGGCCGTGGGCCACGTCGCAGAACGAGCAGCGGCGGGTGCACACCTCGCCGAGGATCATGAAGGTGGCGGTGCCCTTGGAGAAGCACTCGTGGATGTTCGGGCAGGAGGCCTCCTCGCACACCGTCACCAGCGCGTTCCGGCGCAGGCGCGACTTCAGCTCCTGCACCGCATTGCCCTGCGGCAGGCGCACGCGGATCCAGCCCGGCTTGCGCAGGGTCGGCGTCTCGGTGTCGAAGCCGGCGCGGTTGCGCGCGATCTTGTCGTTGCCGAGCTGCTTTTCGACCACCGGCGCGGACAGCGTCTGGATCGGAATGGTCTTGCTGGGAGTGGCGGAGGATTCGCTCATGTGCTCGGGCCTAGACCGCGGCGCGCGCGGGGAGTTCGGGGAGTTGGGGGGCGGCCGGCTCGGCGTCGAAGCCAAATTGGCGACAGAACTCGCCGATCAGCACGTCTTCGACGTCCGCCAGGCGCGACGGACCGCCCAAGTCTAGCACTTGAGTCACCGCCAAACCCTTGTAGCCGCAAGGATTGATGCGCTGGTAGGGCTCCAGGTCCATGTCCACGTTGAAGGCCAGGCCATGGAAACTGCAGCCGCGCCGCACGCGAAGGCCCAGCGCCGCCACCTTGGCCCCGGCCACGTAGACGCCAGGGGCACCTTCCAGCCGCGCGGCGCCGATGTTCCAGTGCGCCAGCGTATCGATAATGGACTGCTCGATCCGGTGCACCAGCTCGCGCACGCCCACGCCCACCCGGCGCAGGTCGATCAGCGGGTAGCCGACGATCTGGCCCGGGCCGTGGTAGGTCACCTGGCCGCCCCGGTCCACCTGCACCACCGGGATATTGCCCGGCGCCAGCACGTGCTCGGCCTTGCCGGCCTGGCCTTGGGTGAATACCGGGTCGTGCTCGAGCAGCCACAGCTCGTCGGGCGTATCGGCGGTGCGACGGTCGGTGAACTCGCTCATCGCCTTCCAGGTCGCCTCGTAGGGCTGGCGGCCGAGACGGCGGACTTTCAGGGGCAGGGACATGGGGTGAAGCCTGGGGTGGATCGGGGGAAATGTCGTTGAGATCAGGGGGGCGTCCGGACGATTCAAGGGCGCCGGCCACCAAAACAAACGGGGAACGCGCCAGGCGCGTTCCCCGTGATGACCGGCTCAGCCGCTGCCGCTCACAGCGTGTAACGGATGTCCGGATCGGCCCGCAGCACCGTATGGGCCGAGTCGTACTGCTCCCGCGTCTGGGCGCGGAAGCTGACCGTCACCGAGACGTAGTTGCCGCCGGCCGAGTGCTTGTAGCGCACCGTCTCGTGCAGCACGTGCAGGCCGGCGCCCTCGAGCAGCCGCGGCACATGTACCGGCAGGTCGGCGCCGGCGTTGCCCATGGCGGTGATCTCGAACTCGCCGGGAAACTGGAAGCCCTTGCCGTCCTTCTTCGCCTGGGTGAAGTCGATCTCTTGCATTACTTGGCGTCCGCGTCGGCCTTCTTGCCGCTGCCATGGAACCACAGCAGGATCGAATCCCAAAGCCGCGAGAAGAACCCGCCCTGCGGCGCATCGGCCAGTGCCACCAGGGGCACGCTCTGCACCGGCTCGCCGTCGAGCGCGATGCGCAGCGTTCCGACCTGCTGGCCCTTCTTGAACGGGGCGATCAGGGTGGCCGGGATGTCCATGGTGGCCTTGAGCTTGTCGTACTGCCCGGTCTTCACCGTCACCAGCACGTCGTCGGACACGCCGATCGGCAGCTGGTCGGCCGCGCCCTTCCACAACCGCGGCGTGGCGAGCGCCTTGCCGGCCTCGTACAGCTTGTGGGTTTCATAGAAGCGGAAACCGTAGTTGAGCAGGGCCATCGCCGCGTCGGCGCGCCCCTTGTCGCTGCTGGAACCCATCACCACCGCGATCATGCGCTCGTCGCCGTGCACGGCCGAGGCGTCGAGGCAGAACCCCGCTGCGGCAGTGTGGCCGGTCTTGATGCCGTCCACCGCGGGATCGCGCCACAGCAGCGCATTGCGGTTCTGCTGCTTGATGCCGTTCCACTCGAACTCCTTGATCTTGGAGATCGCGTAGTCCTCGGGGAAGTTGTGGATCAGCGCCCGAGACAGGATCGCAATGTCGCGCGCGGTCGAATAGTGGTCGTCCACCGGGTAGCCGGAAGCGTTGGAGTAATGCGTGTTGACCATGCCCAGCTGCTTGGCGTACGCATTCATGAGGTTGGCGAACGCGTCCTCGGAACCGGCCGCATGCTCGGCCAGCGCGATCGCTGCGTCGTTGCCGGACTGCACGATCATGCCCTTGAGCAGATCCTCCAGCTTCACCTGGCTGCCCAGCTTGAGGAAGCTGGTGGAGCCGTCGGTGCCGCCGCCACCGGCACGCCAGGCGTGCTCGCTGATGGTCACCGTGTCCTCGGGATGGATGCGACCGGCGCCGATCTCGGCGGAGATCACGTAGTCGGTCATCACCTTGGTCAGCGAGGCCGGGGCGCGGCGCTCGTCGGGATTCTTGGAGGCGAGGATCTGCCCGGTGGCGTAATCCATCAGCACCCAGCTCTGCGCATCCACGTCCGGCGGCGGCGGCACGGGCACCACGGGCGCCACCGGCCGCGGCACGGCGGTGGGGTGCGGCGGAGCCTGCTGGGCCATGGCGGCGCTGGCCACGAGGGCGGTGGCCGCGAGCGAAACCAGGGTACGGCGGAAAAAGCTCATCGTTGTGTTCAATCCCGTCTGGCTGGGGACGGCGGACATGGCGCCGTCGCATGAGAAATACCGTTCAGTCTACCGCGACCTGAGGATGCGGCAGGCCCAGGGCCTCGATCTGGCGTGCGATGGCGTCGGCCTGTTCAGCATCTGGCAGAGGTCCGACGCGCACGCGGCGGATGGTTCGTCCGTCGCTCTGCGCCTGAATCACCTGTACGGTGCCGAGATTCGCCGCACGCAGCCGTTCGGCCAGGCGCTCGGCGTTCGACGCGTCGGAAAAAGCCCCCACCTGCAGGTAGATCGACGGCTTGCTTCCGAGCACAGGGACCGGTGCACCGGTCGCAGGTTCCCCATGCGCGGTGGGCGCCGCGGCCTTGACCTGCCCGTTCACCACTGCGGCTGGAGGCGGCGTACGTTCGGGATGGGCCGGGTCGATCGCGCGCACCTCGACCAGCCCGGTGCCCTTCGGCCAGATACCGATCTTCACTGCGGCGGCGTAGGAAAGGTCGATCAACCGGTTGTCGTGGAACGGGCCACGATCGTTGATCCGCACGATCACGCTCTTGCCGTTGGCCAGGTTGGTGACCCGCGCGTAGCTGGGAAGCGGCAGCGTCTTGTGGGCGGCCGAAAACTTGTACATGTCGTAGTTTTCGAGGTTCGACGTCTTGTAGCCGTGGAACTTGTTGCCGTAGAACGAGGCGATACCGCGCTCGTCGTAACCCTTGGCGCTCGACAGCACGCGGTAGGTGTGGCCAAGCACGGTGTACGGCGACCGGTTGCCGTAGGTCGAACGCGGCTCCCAGTGCGGCACCGGCTCGGGTAGTTTGTCCACGTCCGGCGGCGGACCCGACGGCACGCTGTCGGCCTGCTCGCGGTAGCGATCGGCCTGGTCGCGCCTGATGTCGTCGTGGAAGCGATCATCACCGGAGGGTGCCCCCGGCGGGGTGCCCGCTTCCGGCCTGGCGGCTGCGGCATCACGCGATCCCTGGTGCGCCAACGGACGGGTACGATGGCCCGCGCATCCGGCCAGCAGCAGTGCCGCCATGACCGGGAGCAGCAGTGCGCCGGCCCGCCTCACGGCTGGTGATCCGCCGCCTGCACGCCTGCATCGATCGCCTGCGCCAGCTGATAGACGGCCATGGCGTACAGCGGACTGCGGTTGTAGGTGGTGATCACGTAGAAATTCTGGAAAGTGAACCAGTACTCCGGGCCATTCGGCCCCTCCAGCGTCTGCAGTCCGGTCGACTCGCCGGGATTGGCCGCCTGCAAGGGCGCGTAGCCCCACGCCTCCAGTTGCTCCAGCGGCCAATGCGGCTTGGTGTCAGTGGCACTGATCGCCTTCGCCGCCGCATCGGGCTGGGCGCGCATCGCGACCGGACCGCCGCGAACCCAGCCATGCCCGGCAAAGTAGTTGGCGACGCTGGACACGATGTCCGGCAGTGAATCGACCAGGTTGATGTGGCCGTCGCCATCGGCGTCCACCGCGAAGTCGCGGATGCTCGACGGCATGAACTGGCCCCAGCCCTGCGCGCCGGCGTACGAACCCATCAGGGTGTCGAGCGGACCGGCCAGGTGGTTGTCCGGCAGCTCCAGCAGCACCTTCAGCTGCTCGCGGAAGAATTTCGCACGTGGCGGGTAGTACAGGCCCAGCGTGACCAATGCGTCGAGCACCTTGTACTTGCCGGTGAGCCGTCCGTAGTTGGTCTCCACGCCGAGGATCGCCACGATGTATTCCGGGGCGACGCCGTACTGCCGGCCCACCTGTTCGAGCAACGCGCGGTGATCGCGGTAGAACGCCACGCCGTCGGCGATGCGCTGCGGGGTCAGGAAGATCGGCCGGTAGTCCCGCCACGGCTTGGCTTCGGCCGGCCGGCTGATCGCATCGAGGATGCTTTGCTGCTTGCTCGCGCCGTCGAGCAGGCGGTTCAGTGCGGCCGGATCCTTGCCGGTATCGCGAGCCACCTCGCGTACCAGCGCGGCCTGGCCCGGATGGGTCTCGGCGTGCAGCGGGATGAGTGCCGGGGCGACGAGCAGACCCCACGCGATGACCAGGCGGAGGACACGGGTCGCGTTGCGGACAGTCATCAGGGCAAAGCTCGCATGGCAGGGGGGCGCGGAGAGCCTAGCACGCGTGTCGCGGCCAGCCCGGGAGGCTGCGGCGCATGCGTGCGGGCTGGTCACTGGTGCATCTTGCGGTTGGCGTGGATCGACATCAGCACGCCGAAACCGGTGAGCAGCGACACCGCCGAGGTACCGCCGTAGCTGACCAGCGGCATCGGCACGCCGACCACCGGCAGCATGCCGGCGACCATGCCGCCGTTGACCAGCACGTAGACGAAGAAGCTCATGCCGATCGCGCCGGCGAGCAGCCGCGAGTAGGTGTCGCGCGCCTCCATCGCGATCCACAGGCAGCGGCCGATGATGAAGGCATACAGCAGCAGGATGCCAACGACGCCGACCAGGCCGAACTCCTCGGAGAACACCGCGAAGATAAAGTCGGTGGTGTGCTCGGGCAGGAAATCCAGACGCGACTGGGTACTGTGCAGCCAGCCCTTGCCGAACACGCCGCCGGAACCCACCGCGATCTGCGACTGGATGATGTGCCAGCCGTTGCCGAGCGGATCGGACTCGGGGTTCAGCAGGGTCATCACGCGATCGCGCTGGTACTGGTGCATGAAGTGCCAGCCCACCGGCACCATGGCGGCCGCGCCGGCCAGCAGCATGCCGATGCGCCACCATGCCATGCCGGAGAGGAACAGTGCGAATGCGCCGGCGGCCGCCACCAGCAGCGCGGTACCGAGGTCCGGCTGCTCGGCGATCAGGCCGGCAGGGAGGACGATCAGCAGGCCGACCACGGCAATGTCCTTCCAGCTCGGCGGCAGCTGGCGCGGGTGCAGGTACCACGCCACCATCATCGGCATCGTGAGCTTCAGCAGCTCCGATGGCTGGAACCGCATCACGCCCAGGTCGAGCCAGCGGTACGCACCACGTCCCTCGCCCAGCGCCGCCACCACCACCAGCAGCGCGGTACTGCCTGCGTAGAGCCAGGGTGTCCAGGTGCGCAGGGTTGACGGCGGTATGCGCGAGACCAGCAGCAGCAGCACGCCACCCAGCACGAAACGGGCGGCCTGCCCGCCTACCAGCGACAGACTGCGGTCGCCGGCGCTGTAGAGCGTCATCAGCCCCACGCAGGCGAGCACGAACAGGCCGAAGGCCAGCGGCAGGTCGATCCGCGGCCGGGTCATCAGACGCCGGATGAAACGGCGCATGCGCATGTAGTAGGGACGGATCATGGCGTGTCTCCGTCGGGGGGGGCGACCGGCAGGTCTTCCGGTGGCAGCGGCGGCACGTCGCCAAGCGAGGGATCGCTGTAGGGCGTGAACGGCGGTGCCTTGCTGCCCTTCGTCGCCAGCCACGCGTCGAGGATGTGCCGCGCGATCGGGCCGGCCGAGGACGAACCCCAGGCACCGGCTTCAAGCACCACGGCCACCGCGATCTGCGGATCGTCGGCCGGCGCATACATCTCGAACCAAGCACGGTTGCGGCTGGCAAGGTAGGCCAGGTTGCTGCGGTCGTCGTAGCTGTTGCCCGTGCGCGAGTAGCGCTGGGCCGTCCCGCTCTTGCCGGCGATACGGTAGGGAAAGCCGACGGTCAGGCTACGGCCGGTGCCCTTGTCGCCGTACATCACCATCTCCATGCCCTTGTCGATCGCTTCCCAGTTGGCCTTCGAGCTGATCAGCGAAGGGCCTTCCGGCGGGTTCGGCAACGGCACGGCCTTTGCGTCCACGCCATCCTGGGTGGCCATCACCAGGCGTGGCTTGTAGGGCACGCCGCCGCCGGCAAAGGTGGCGATGGCATGGGCGAGCTGCAGTGGCGTGACCGCCCAGTAGCCCTGGCCGATGCCGGCGATCATCGTCTCGCCCGGGAACCACGGCATCTTCGAATGCGCCGCCTTCCACTCGCGCGAGGGCAACACGCCGTCCGATTCGCCGACCAGGTCGATGCCGGTCGCATGGCCGAAGCCGAACTGGCTCATGTAGTGGCTCAGGCGATCGATGCCCAGATCCAGCGCGAGCTTGTAGAAATAGGTATTGACCGATTGCTCGATCGCCTCGGCCAGGTCCACCCGCCCGGCGCCTCCGCGCTGATCGTCGCGCCGGCAGAAGGTGGTGCCGGGAATGCAGTACTGGCCGGTGGAGACCACCGTGTCGTCCGGCGTACGCAGGCCGGATTCCAGGCCGGCAAGACCGATCAGCGGCTTGACCGTGGAGCCGGGCGGATACACCCCGCGCAGGGCACGGTTGTAGAGGGGCTTCTTCGGGTCGGTGGTCAGCGCCTTGTAGTCGGCCGAGCTGATGCCGTTGACGAACAGGTTGGGATCGAAACTGGGCACGCTGACCATGGCCAGCACCTGGCCGTTGCGCGGATCGATCGCGACCGCCGCGCCAGGACGTCCGGCGAAGGCATCCTCGGCCGCCTTCTGGATGCGGGCATCGATGCTCAGGTACAGGTTCTTGCCGGGGATCGGCGGATGGGTCTCCAGCACGCGCTGGGTACGCCCATCGGCGTTCACCTCCACCAGCTCGTAACCGGGCGTGCCGTGCAGCAGATCCTCGTAGGAGCGCTCGATACCGCTTCGTCCCACATGCGTGGCGCCCTTGTACCTGACCGGATCGAGCCGCTTCAGGTCGTTGTCGTCGATGCGGTTGACGTAGCCGATCACATGCGCAAAACGGGGGCCGAAGGTGTAGCGTCGGGTCAGATACGGCACCACGTCCACACCGGGAAAGCGCCAGCGATTGACCGAGAAGCGGGCGATGTCGTCCTCGGAAAGATGCATCTTCAGCGGAATACTGTCGAAGCGACGGCTCTGCGCGAGCTGCTTCTTGAATGCATCGATGTCGTCGTCGCCAAGCGGCACCACGGAACCGATCTGCGCCAGCATCGCCTTCATGTCGGGCACCTGCTCGGGCACCACCTCGAGCCGGAAGGCAGGAACGTTGTCGGCCAGCAGCACGCCGTTGCGGTCGTAGATCAGTCCGCGCGCCGGCTGCAACGCGCGGGGTTTGATCCGGTTCGCATCCGAGCGGGTGGCGAACTCGTCGTGGTGCAGCACCTGCAGGAAGGCATAGCGTCCGACCAAGGCCAGCAGGCCGAGCAGGATCAGTGCAAAACCCGCCACGGCGCGACCGCGGAACAGCGCACTTTCACCCCGCGGGTCCTTGATGGCGCGACGCGGACGATGGATGCGGCGCTTGCTCACCGGCGGCCCGATCAGGCGATACGCAGCCGGATGCGCAGGTCATCCAGCAGCAGAAACAGGAACGGCCAGAGCGCGGCGCCGACGAATGGCGAGAACCACCAACTCAGGGTCGGCGAGACCTCGCCTGCGAAGGTGCGCACGATCAGCAGCAGTATCCGGTCATTGAGCAGCAGTGCCAGCACTGCCAGGGTCTGTTGCCACATCGGGAAAAAGCGCAGCCGCGAGCGGAAGCGCAGCGCAATGAACATCAGCGCAGTCAGTCGCAACGCCTGCTCACCCAGCAACACGCCATCGAGCAGGTCGGCGAACAGACCCACCGCAAAGGCCAGTCCCAGGCTCACCCGATCGCCGGACTCCAGCGCCCAGTAGAGCAGGACCAGCGCCGGCCAGTACGGCTTGAACGGCTGCAGTACCGCCGGCAGCGGCACCAGCATGGCGATCAGCGACACCGCGACGGTCGCGCTGAACCAGAACAGGGCGACACGCTGACGGTTCATCGTTTCGCGCCCGTATTCGTCGTGGATGCCGAGGAGGTTGCCGAAGCCGGCAGCGCCAGGTCTTGCGGCGGCCCCACCGACGTCGCCGGTGCCGGCGGGCCGGCGGGCTCGGCCAGATCGTGGAGGAGCAACACGTCCTCGCTGCGGTCCAGGTCGGCGGCCGGCTTCGCGCTCGCCTGCAGAAACATGCCGGTCGGCGCCGGCTGCACCTTGTCGACCGTCCCCACCGGGAACCCCGGCGGGAACCGCCCGCCAATGCCAGAGGTGAGCAGACGGTCGCCGGCACGGACGTCGGCCGCCATCGGGATGTCCGGCAAGAGCAGTCCGTTGCCGTCGCGGGTGCCGTAGGCGATCGTGCGCAGCCCCGTGCGCTCCACCGTCACCGGAATGGCGTGCGCCGGGTCGGTCACCAGCATCACCACCGAGGTGCTGGGCAGCACATGCACCACCTGGCCCATCACTCCCCGGGCGTCGATCACCGGCTGGCCCACGTGGATGCCGCTGTTGGCACCGACGCCGAGCATGATGCGGTCCTCTCCCGGACCGAGATCGACGCCGATGACCCGGGCGAGCTGCACATTCAGCTCGAGGCTTCGCTGGGTGTCGAGCAGTTCCTTCAGGCGCTGGTTCTGTTCGGCCACTGCAGCCATGCGGTTGAGCTTGGCATTGGCCAGCAGCAGATCCTCACGCAGGCGCTGGTTTTCCTCGGTGAGGGTCTTGCGCTCCGCGAACGCGACGGCAAGGGAGTGCAATCCGGCACTGGGCGCACCGGCGAGGCGGTAGAGCGGCTCGACGACCACGGCAGCGGCGTAGCGTACCCGCCACGTCCAGCCATTACGGTGATCCAGCACCATCAGCACCATCGCCAGAGCGAGGTAGGTGAGCAGACGCAGCGTGCCGGCGACCGTGCCGGCGAACAGCGGTGAGGGTTCCTCACGAGTCAGCGGCATGGCGCCTGTCCGTCATGGATGCTGCTGCGCTGTTTCAACGACAGGACTCCTCGGGCTGCCTCGCACCGGCCCGGGCGGTGATGATTGCGGGATCCAACGGATGCCGGACGCACGGTCCGGCCCCGGATTACTCGGGAGCGAAGAAGTCGCTGCCGTGCTGGTCGATCAGTTCCAGCGCCTTGCCGCCGCCCCGGGCCACACAGGTCAGCGGGTCATCGGCGACTTGCACGTGGAGGCCGGTTTCTTCGGAAATCAGACGATCCAGGTCACGCAGCAGCGCACCACCGCCGGTGAGCACGATGCCACGCTCAGCCACGTCGGAGCACAGCTCCGGCGGCGTCTGCTCCAGCGCCGACTTCACCGCGGCGACGATGCCGGCCAGCGGCTCATGCAGCGCCTCGAGAATCTCGTTGGAGTTGATGGTGAACATGCGCGGCACGCCCTCGGCGAGGTTGCGGCCGGAGATCTCGATCTCCTTGACCGTACCCTGCGGGAACGCGCAGCCGATCTCCAGCTTGATCCGCTCGGCGGTGGATTCGCCGATCAGCGTGCCGTGGTTGCGGCGCACGTAGTTGATGATCGCTTCGTCGAAGCGGTCCCCGCCCACGCGTACCGAAGCGGAGTAGACGATGCCGTTGAGCGAGATCACCGCCACCTCGGAGGTACCGCCGCCGATATCGAGCACCATCGAGCCACGCGCCTCATGCACCGGAATGCCGGCGCCGATTGCGGCAGCCATCGGCTCCTCGATCAGGAACACGTCGCGGGCACCGGCGCCTTCGGCGGATTCCTTGATCGCACGGCGCTCGACCTGGGTCGAACCGCACGGCACACACACCAGCACGCGGGGGCTGGGACGAAGCATGCGCGACTTGTGCACCTGCTTGATGAAGTGCTGCAGCATCGCCTCGGTCATAGTGAAGTCGGCGATCACGCCGTCCTTCATCGGGCGCACGGTGGCGATGTTGCCCGGCGTACGGCCCAGCATGCGCTTGGCCTCGCCGCCGACCGCCGCCACCGCGCGGGGACCACCCGGACCGCGATCCTGGCGGATGGCGACCACCGAAGGCTCGTTCAACACGATGCCCTGGCCACGCACGTAAATCAGCGTGTTGGCGGTGCCGAGATCGATGGAGATGTCGTTGGAGAAGATCCCGCGAAACTTCTTGAACATGGGCAGCGCCGCGCTTCCGACTGGCTAAAAAGTAAGCGCGCCAGTCTAGTCAGCGCTGCCATGGGGCGCAAGGACTGTAACGTTAAGAAATCCTTGCAGGACGGGATGATATCGACAGTTTCTTGAGTGTCCACGCAGCATCAGCGGACGGCAGAAAGTCGCCAAGCAGGGGCGTTCGAGGTACGATTCGCAACTTTGCCGGGCCCTTCGGTCGCGGCTGTCTGCGTGGCCGCCGACCGGGCGGTCCGAACATCTTGCCGAGGCACCCAAGCATCATGTCAGCCGTCATCTGCGGATCGTTGGCCTACGACACCATCATGGTGTTCCAGGACCAGTTCAAGAACCACATCCTGCCGGACCAGGTGCACATCCTGAACGTCTCGTTCCTGGTGCCCAGGATGCGGCGCGAGTTCGGCGGTTGCGCCGGCAACATCGCCTACAACCTCAAGCTGCTCGGCGCCGATCCGCTGCCGGTCGCGGCCGTCGGCCAGGACTTCGCGCCGTACCGACAGCATCTGGTGGAGTGCGGCATCCGGCTGGACCACGTGCGGGAGTACGGTGACCAGTTCACCCCGCAGTGCTTCATCACGACCGACCTGGACAACAACCAGATCACCGCCTTCCACCCGGGCGCGATGGCCAGCGCGCACGAGAACCACGTCAAGGACATTCCGGAGATCAGCTTTGCGATCGTCGCGCCGGACAGTCGCGAGGCGATGCTGCAGCACGTGGACGAATTCGCGGCGCGCGGCGTGCCTTTCATCTTCGACCCGGGACAGGCGATGCCGCTATTCGACGGCGCCGAGTTCCGCTCGATGATCGAGAAGGCGACCTACGTCATCGTGAACGACTATGAATCGCAGCTGCTGCAGACGCGGACGGGTTGGTCGGCGGAGGAAATCGCCTCCCGGGTGAAGGCCTACATCGTCACGCAGGGTCCGCGCGGCTCGATCATCCACGCCGAAGGCACGACGTACATGATTCCGCCCGCAAGGGAGCGGCGCATCGTGGATCCGACCGGCTGCGGCGACGCCTACCGTGCAGGTCTGATCTTCGGAATCATGCAGAGCCGCGACTGGCCGACGGTCGGGCGGATGGCCTCTCTGATGGGCGCGTTGAAGGTCGAGCACCCAGGCACCCAGAACCAGCGTTTCGACTACGGGCAGTTCCATGCCGAGTTCCAGGAACAGTTCGGATACGCGCTGGACTGACGGTTCAGACCGACAGCGCCAGAGGAAAAAGCGGGGGTTTTCCCCGCTTTTTTTTGTGCCTGCGTAAGCTCCCCCGCTAGGCAGACATCTCGAAAGTAGAACTTTCTGGCATCGTTCCCGAGCCAGGAGGTTCCATGAAGAAGTCGAAATTCACCGAGACGCAGATCGTCTCGATCCTCAAGCAGGCCGACGCCGGGGTGCCCATCAAGGACATCTGTCGCCAGGCCGGCATCAGCGTGCCGACCTACTACCAGTGGAAGAGCAAGTACGGCGGCATGGAGGCCTCCGACCTCAAGCGCGTCAAGGAGCTGGAGGCCGAGAATGCCCGGCTGAAGCGGATGTACGCCGAGCTGGCGCTGGACAACGCCGCGATGAAGGACCTGATCGCAAAAAAACTGTAGGGCCGGCGAGCAAGCGCGAGGCGGTGCGGTACCTGGTCGAGGTGCACGCACGGCCGCTACGCCGGTCCTGCGCCTGTGTGGGTTTGTCGCGTGCCGCGTACTACTGCCCGCCGCTGGATTGGACGGTGCGCGATGCCGAGCTCATCGCTGCCTTGGCCCGCCTGGTTGAGGATCGGCCGAGCCGCGGCTTCTGGAAGTGCTGTGCCCAGCTGCGCAAGGTCCGGCCGGACTGGAACCCCAAACGGATCTATCGGGTGTACAAGGCCATGAAGCTCAACCTCCGTCGGGCCGCTCGGCGCCGCCTGCCCAAGCGTGAACGCGTGGCGCTGTACGTGCCACGACTGCCCGATACCGTGTGGTCGATCGATTTCATGAGCGATGCGCTCGCTTGCGGGCGCCGCTTTCGCACGTTCAACGTAGTCGATGACTTCAACCGCGAGGCACTGCACATCGAGATCGACACGTCGATCACCTCGGCGCGGCTGGTGCGCATCTTCGAACAGATCAAACGCGACCACGGCTTGCCGCAAGTGCTGCGCTCGGACAATGGGCCGGAGTTCCTGGGCGAGGCATTTACCCAATGGGCCAAGACCAGCGGCGTGGCCATCCAGTACATCCAGCCCGGCAAGCCCAACCAGAATGCCTACATCGAACGCTTCAACCGCACCTTCCGAGAGGAGGTGCTCGACCAACACCTGTTCGCCCGCTTGGAGGATGTGCGTGAAGCCGCTTACTGGTGGATGCTCGACTACAACGAGCAACGCCCCCACGAATCACTCGGCGACCTGACACCCGCCGAATACCGTCAACAAGCCGCCAGTGGTTCTACTTTTGAAGTGTCTGCTTGACGGGGGAGCTTACGCCTGCGCCAAGGGCAAGAGGCGCGTGGCAAGCGGTCGGTGGACGATCAGACCGAACCTTTTGGCGAATCAGCACGGAAACTGCGCGATCTTGGGAGCTGGGGGTCTGGTCGGGATCCGGGGTGCTCACGGCTGGCAGGTAGCTTGCCCGTTCGGGACCATCCAGTGTCAGGTCAGCGCGGATCCCGGAGTGAATGATCCGGCATGCGATCAGGGCAACGTGCCGCTCGTACGGTGCAATCCCGTGGGCCATTCCTGGTCGTCGCGGCGAGAGGAAGAGCCAAGGGTGTGGGACGTGCGCTGCGCCGGGACAAATGCGATTCCAGTAACGAAAAAAAAGCCCCCTCCTGACGGAGGGGGCTTTTTGAAAAAGGTCCCTGGCAGTGACCTACTCTTGCATGCGGATGCACACTACCATCGGCGCGGCTGCGTTTCACTTCCGAGTTCGGGATGGGATCGGGTGGGGCCACAGCGCTATAGCCGCCAGGGAAGGGGTGCGGTCAGCGCTTGGAGCGCCGGACCGGCTAAAGGGGTAAACGAGTGACAAGCGATTTGGAACCGATCGGGATGTTTCGCTGAAGAGAAGCGAAGCGTCTTGGGGTTATATGGTCAAGCCGCACGGCTCATTAGTACGCGTAAGCTCAATGCATTGCTGCACTTCCACACCGCGCCTATCAACCACCTAGTCTAGATGGGGCCTTAAGGAGAGTCGAGCTCTCGGGAGATCTCATCTTGGGGCGCGCTTCCCGCTTAGATGCTTTCAGCGGTTATCGCTTCCGTTCATAGCTACCGGGCAATGCCATTGGCATGACAACCCGAACACCAGCGGAACGTCCACTCCGGTCCTCTCGTACTAGGAGCAGCCCCCCTCAAATCTCCAACGCCCACGACAGATAGGGACCGAACTGTCTCACGACGTTCTGAACCCAGCTCGCGTACCACTTTAAATGGCGAACAGCCATACCCTTGGGACCGACTACAGCCCCAGGATGTGATGAGCCGACATCGAGGTGCCAAACACCGCCGTCGATATGAACTCTTGGGCGGTATCAGCCTGTTATCCCCGGAGTACCTTTTATCCGTTGAGCGATGGCCCTTCCATACAGAACCACCGGATCACTAAGACCTACTTTCGTACCTGCTTGATCCGTCGATCTCGCAGTCAAGCACGCTTATGCCTTTGCACACAGTGCGCGATGTCCGACCGCGCTGAGCGTACCTTCGTGCTCCTCCGTTACTCTTTGGGAGGAGACCGCCCCAGTCAAACTACCCACCATACACGGTCCCTGACCCGGATTACGGGCCTAGGTTAGAACGTCAAGCACTTCAGGGTGGTATTTCAAGGATGGCTCCACCAAGACTGGCGTCCTGGTTTCATAGCCTCCCACCTATCCTACACAGAAGAACTCAACGTTCAGTGTAAAGCTATAGTAAAGGTTCACGGGGTCTTTCCGTCTTGCCGCGGGAACGCTGCATCTTCACAGCGATTTCAATTTCACTGAGTCTCGGGTGGAGACAGCGCCGCTGTCGTTACGCCATTCGTGCAGGTCGGAACTTACCCGACAAGGAATTTCGCTACCTTAGGACCGTTATAGTTACGGCCGCCGTTTACTGGGGCTTCGATCAAGAGCTTCGCCTTGCGGCTGACCCCATCAATTAACCTTCCAGCACCGGGCAGGCGTCACACCCTATACGTCCACTTTCGTGTTTGCAGAGTGCTGTGTTTTTGATAAACAGTCGCAGCGGCCAGGTTACTGCGACCCTCTAGTGCTCAGTCACGCACGTGACCACACCGGAGGGCGCACCTTCTCCCGAAGTTACGGTGCCATTTTGCCTAGTTCCTTCACCCGAGTTCTCTCAAGCGCCTTGGGATTCTCACCCTGCCTACCAGTGTCGGTTTACGGTACGGTTTTTCTTAAGCTGAAGCTTAGTGGCTTTTCCTGGAAGCGTAGTATCAGTCACTTCGTCCAATAGGACTCGTCTCGGTGCTCGGCATAAAGGATCCCGGATTTGCCTAAGATCCATGCCTACCGCCTTTCCCCGGGACAACCAACGCCCGGTAGACCTAACTTTCTCCGTCCCCACATCGCACTTAAGAAAAGTGCTGGAATATTAACCAGCTTCCCATCGACTACGCATTTCTGCCTCGCCTTAGGGGCCGACTCACCCTGCGCCGATGAACGTTGCGCGAGGAAACCTTGGGCTTTCGGCGTGCGGGCTTTTCACCCGCATTATCGTTACTCATGTCAGCATTCGCACTTCCGATACCTCCAGCAAGCTTCTCAACTCACCTTCACAGGCTTACGGAACGCTCCTCTACCGCGCATCTTGCGATGCACCCCGAGCTTCGGTGTAGTGCTTAGCCCCGTTAAATCTTCCGCGCAGACCGACTCGACCAGTGAGCTATTACGCTTTCTTTAAAGGGTGGCTGCTTCTAAGCCAACCTCCTGGCTGTCTATGCCTTTCCACATCGTTTTCCACTTAGCACTAACTTTGGGACCTTAGCTGCGGGTCTGGGTTGTTTCCCTTTTCACGACGGACGTTAGCACCCGCCGTGTGTCTCCCGGATAGTCTGTCCTGGTATTCGGAGTTTGCCATGGTTTGCTAAGTCGCGATGACCCGCTAGCCATAACAGTGCTCTACCCCCAGGAAGATTCGTCCGAGGCGCTACCTAAATAGCTTTCGAGGAGAACCAGCTATCTCCGAGTTTGTTTAGCCTTTCACTCCTATCCTCAGCTCATCCCCATCTATTGCAACAGATGTGGGTTCGGTCCTCCAGTGCGTGTTACCGCACCTTCAACCTGGCCAAGGATAGATCACTCGGTTTCGGGTCTACTGCCAGAGACTATGCGCCCTATTCAGACTCGGTTTCCCTTCGCCTCCCCTATACGGTTAAGCTCGCCACTGACAGTAAGTCGCTGACCCATTATACAAAAGGTACGCAGTCACCCTTGCGGGCTTCCACTGCTTGTACGTATACGGTTTCAGGGTCTATTTCACTCCCCTCTCCGGGGTTCTTTTCGCCTTTCCCTCACGGTACTAGTTCGCTATCGGTCAGTCAGGAGTATTTAGCCTTGGAGGATGGTCCCCCCATGTTCAGACAGGGTTTCTCGTGCCCCGCCTTACTCAATTTCACGCACGGTGCCCTTTCGTCTACCGGGCTATCACCGTCTACGGCAGGCCTTTCCAGACCTTTCGACTAAAACACTGTGCGCTTTTGGGCTGCTCCCCGTTCGCTCGTCGCTACTGAGGGAATCTCGGTTGATTTCTTTTCCTCCGGGTACTTAGATATTTCAGTTCCCCGGGTTCGCCCTGCATGGCTATGTATTCACCATGCAGTACTCCTTGCGGAGTGGGTTTCCCCATTCGGACATTGCCGGATCAAAGCTTGTTGCCAGCTCCCCGACACTTTTCGCAGGCTGCCACGTCCTTCATCGCCTCTGACTGCCAAGGCATCCACCGTATACGCTTAGTTCGCTTGACCATATAACCCCAAGTCGCCTCGGGGCATACTCCCTTTCCTCCTCAGGAACGGGATTCCGCCAAACAACACGTCGCTACATTTGCCTCAACGACACATCTCGGTTCGGTTTGAACCAAAACGCTTGTCACTCGTTTACATTTTCAAAGAACACCGTGCCGGCCTCAACGCCGGTCGGTTTCAAATCTTTTGTGTGCGCTACACATCCGTCAGAAGCTCGTTTCAAAACTGGTGGAGCCAGTCGGGATCGAACCGACGACCCCCTGCTTGCAAAGCAGGTGCTCTCCCAGCTGAGCTATGGCCCCAGGTGCTTGGTGGTGGGTCTGGGAGGACTCGAACCACCGGCCTCACCCTTATCAGGGGTGCGCTCTAACCACCTGAGCTACAGACCCATAAAGCTTCCGGTCGAAATGACCATGCACGCCCTGTGGCGTGCGGATGTGCAGGTGTCTTGTGTGGACGTCTTGCAGCAGATAAGTGCTGCCTTTCTCGAAAGGAGGTGATCCAGCCGCACCTTCCGATACGGCTACCTTGTTACGACTTCACCCCAGTCATGAACCACTCCGTGGTCGTCGTCCCCCTTGCGGTTAGACTAACGGCTTCTGGAGCAACTCACTCCCATGGTGTGACGGGCGGTGTGTACAAGGCCCGGGAACGTATTCACCGCAGCATAGCTGATCTGCGATTACTAGCGATTCCGACTTCATGGAGTCGAGTTGCAGACTCCAATCCGGACTGGGATCGGCTTTCTGGGATTGGCTCCACCTCGCGGTATTGCAACCCTCTGTACCGACCATTGTAGTACGTGTGTAGCCCTGGCCGTAAGGGCCATGATGACTTGACGTCATCCCCACCTTCCTCCGGTTTGTCACCGGCAGTCTCCTTAGAGTTCCCACCATTACGTGCTGGCAACTAAGGACAAGGGTTGCGCTCGTTGCGGGACTTAACCCAACATCTCACGACACGAGCTGACGACAGCCATGCAGCACCTGTGTTCCGATTCCCGAAGGCACTCCCGCATCTCTGCAGGATTCCGGACATGTCAAGGCCAGGTAAGGTTCTTCGCGTTGCATCGAATTAAACCACATACTCCACCGCTTGTGCGGGCCCCCGTCAATTCCTTTGAGTTTCAGTCTTGCGACCGTACTCCCCAGGCGGCGAACTTAACGCGTTAGCTTCGACACTGATCTCCGAGTTGAGACCAACATCCAGTTCGCATCGTTTAGGGCGTGGACTACCAGGGTATCTAATCCTGTTTGCTCCCCACGCTTTCGTGCCTCAGCGTCAGTGTTGTCCCAGGTGGCCGCCTTCGCCACTGATGTTCCTCCCGATCTCTACGCATTTCACCGCTACACCGGGAATTCCACCACCCTCTGACACACTCTAGCTTGCCAGTATCCACTGCCATTCCCAGGTTGAGCCCGGGGATTTCACAGCAGACTTAACAAACCGCCTACGCACGCTTTACGCCCAGTAATTCCGATTAACGCTTGCACCCTTCGTATTACCGCGGCTGCTGGCACGAAGTTAGCCGGTGCTTATTCCTCAGGTACCGTCAGTCCCGCCGGGTATTAGCCGACAGTGTTTCGCTCCTGATAAAAGTGCTTTACAACCCGAAGGCCTTCTTCACACACGCGGCATTGCTGGATCAGGCTTGCGCCCATTGTCCAATATTCCCCACTGCTGCCTCCCGTAGGAGTCTGGGCCGTGTCTCAGTCCCAGTGTGGCTGATCATCCTCTCAGACCAGCTATCGATCGTCGCCTTGGTGAGCCATTACCTCACCAACAAGCTAATCGAACATCGGTCCGTCCAACCGCGCAAGGCCCGAAGGTCCCCTGCTTTCTCCCGTAGGACGTATGCGGTATTAGCGTAAGTTTCCCTACGTTATCCCCCACGTCTGGGTAGGTCCCGATGCATTACTCACCCGTCCGCCACTCGCCACCCACAGAGCAAGCTCTGCTGTGCTGCCGTTCGACTTGCATGTGTTAAGCATGCCGCCAGCGTTCAATCTGAGCCAGGATCAAACTCTTCACTTAAGTTTTCGATCAACCGAAGTCGATCTATCTTTCTGAAGGGTGATCCCAACATAAAACGTCATTGCTGACTTGTATGTTGGACCCTTGCATTGCTTGGACAGTCATCCCGTCCACTGCAAGGCGCCCACACAAGTCACCTGCGCACACTGTCAAAGATCAATCACTTGCGATCCGTTTCTCGAATCGCCCCGAAGCGTTTCGCCTCAGGTGAGCCGCTCATTCTACATCGATTTCAATGCCCGTCAACACCTTCGCGAAAAACTTTTTCGCATTGCCGCGGGGTGGAAATCCCCTCGACAGAGCGGCTGCTCGTCAAGGGGCGAGAATCATAGCGCTGCGCCGAGGGGCTGTGAAGGGGGCGCGAGATATTTTTTCTCCGCACACCCTTTGATGCGATCGCCGCCAGATGGGCGGATGCCCGCCTCATGTACGCAGGGCATGCCGGGCTGGTAGGGCACAAGGCGCTGGCCAAGAAACGCCTCGATCAGCGTCCAGTCGTCCTCAAGCGGAATGAACTCTTTCATGGCGATGCTCCCTAGTCATGCGCGCGAATCAGCGCGGGAACATCACACCATCCGTCAGAGGCCCGCCGAGGACAGCAAAGGACAAATTTCGGGCACGGACGGGCGCAGATCAGTCGACCTCGATCATCTCGAAGTCGTCCTTGGTCGCACCGCAGTCTGGGCACGTCCAGGTATCGGGCACGTCCTCCCAGCGCGTACCAGGCGCGATGTCCTCTTCCGGCACGCCGAGCGCCTCGTCATAGATGAAGCCGCAAACCACGCACATCCACTTGCGCGAGGCGGGAGCGGTGCTGTCTGTCATTGCATGTTCCGTCGTATGGGTGGATGGCCATTCTCGCAACTCGCCCGCGCCCGCGAAAGGCGGGCGGGCGGCACGGATTGCGGCATCATGGGGACTTATGAATACCCCACTTCCCAGCCGCGGCATCTATGTCATCACGGATGGCCGCCCCACCGGCCTGGTGGAACGAGTGGCCGAGGCGCTCACCGGCGGCGCTGCCTTGATCCAGTACCGCGACCTCACCCGCGACGACGCACGCCGTGCGGACGAAGCGCGAGCCCTGGCCAAGCTGTGCCAGGGTCACGGCGTGCCGCTGGTCATCGACCACGACGTCGCGCTCGCCGCGGCCGTCGGCGCCGACGGCGTGCACCTGAGCCAGGCCGACGGATCACCCGCCCGGGTCCGCGCGACGCTCGGGCCGGGCGCCATTGTCGGTGTCTCCTGTTACGCCTCCGCCGCACTCGCATCGGCTGCGGCGACCGCTGGAGCCAGCTACGTGTCGTTTGGCGCGTTCTACCCCTCCCCAACCAAGCCCGGCGCCGGACGCGCATCGATCGAGCTCTTGCACGAAACGCGCCACCTCGGCATTCCCCGGGTGGCGATCGGGGGGATCAGCCTCGACAATGGCGGGCTGCTGGTGGCCGCCGGGGCGGAGTTTCTCGCCACGGTATCGGCCGTGTTCGGCACCGACGATCCGCGCGCCGCGACCTCGCAGCTGGCCTCCCTCCTCCAAGCCTGACCCGGAATACGCATGACGAACCACGAACTCTTCCAGCGCGCGCGCCAGTTGATGCCCGGCGGCGTGAATTCTCCCGTGCGGGCCTTCAAGTCGGTCGGCGGCGAACCGTTCTTCACCGCGCGCGCCGACGGCGCCTACCTGTGGGACGTCGAGGGCAAGCGGTACATCGACTATGTCGGTTCGTGGGGACCGATGATCGCCGGCCACAACCATCCGGCAGTGCGCGAGGCCGTGGAGCGGGCGGTTCGCGACGGCCTCTCGTTCGGCACGCCCTGCCCGGCGGAAGTGACCATGGCCGAAACGATCGCGCGGCTGGTGCCCTCGATGGAGATGGTGCGGATGGTCAACTCCGGCACCGAGGCCACGATGTCGGCGATCCGGCTGGCCCGCGGCGCCACCGGCCGCAGCCGTATCGTGAAGTTCGAGGGCTGTTACCACGGCCATGGCGACAGCTTCCTGGTGAAGGCCGGCTCGGGTGCGCTCACCTTCGGTGTGCCCACCTCGCCGGGCGTGCCCAAGCAGAACGCCGACCTCACCCTCACCCTGCCCTACAACGACATCGACGCGGCGCGCGCGCTGTTCGCCGAGCACGGTCAGGACATCGCAGCGCTGATCATCGAGCCGGTCGCCGGCAACATGAACTGCATCCTCCCGCGCGAGGGTTATCTTCAGGGCCTGCGCACCCTGTGCGACGAGCATGGCGCCCTGCTGATCTTCGACGAGGTGATGACCGGCTTCCGCGTGGCGCTCGGCGGTGCCCAGGCGCACTACGGCGTGAAACCCGACCTGACCACCTTCGGCAAGGTGATCGGCGGCGGCATGCCGGTCGGCGCCTACGGTGGCCGCCGCGACCTGATGGAGCAGGTGGCACCGGCCGGGCCGATCTACCAGGCGGGCACGCTGAGCGGCAATCCGGTGGCGATGGCCGCTGGCCTGGCCATGCTCGGGCTGGTCCAGGCCCCGGGCTTCCACGACGCGCTCGCGGCCCGGACACGCCTGCTGTGCGACGGTCTGCAGGCGGTGGCGGACGGCGCAGGCGTGGCGTTCAGCACGAACTGCGTCGGCGGCATGTTCGGCCTGTTCTTCATCCGCGAGAAGGTCGAGAGCTTCACCCAGGCCACCGCCGCCGACACCACGCGGTTCAACCGCTTCTTCCACGGCATGCTCGAGCGCGGTGTCTACCTGGCACCGAGCGCGTTCGAGGCGGGCTTCATGTCCTCGGCGCACAGCGAAGAAGACATCGCCGCCACGCTGGAAGCGGCGCGCCAGGTCATGACGACCCTGACGCGGGACTGATCCGGGGGTTGCCGGGGATGAGCGGGAAACAGGCACCACAACGCCCCGGCGAACCGCTCCCGGCCACGGGGGCGGCCTGGCGCGAGCGCTGGTTCCACGTGATCTTCGGCCACCACGATCGCGCCGGCCGCCTGTTCGATGTGGCACTCATCGTGGCGATCCTCGCCAGCATCCTGGTGACCATGCTGGACTCGGTGCAGTCCCTGCATCAGCGCTTCGGCGAGCTGCTCTATCTCCTCGAATGGCTGTTCACCGTGATCTTCACCGCCGAGTACCTGGTCCGGCTCTACGTGGTACGGCGTCCTTGGCGCTATGCGCGCAGCTTCTTCGGCGTCGTCGATCTGCTGTCGGTGCTGCCGACCTACCTGAGCCTGGTGCTGACCGGCAGCCAGTATCTGCTGGTCATCCGGGCGCTGCGCATCCTGCGCATTTTCCGCGTACTCAAACTCACGCGTTACGTGGGCGAGGCAACCCTGCTTTGGTCGGCGCTGATCCGCAGCCGGAGGAAGATCCTGGTCTTCGTCAGCACCTTCCTGACCCTGGTGCTCATCTTCGGCGCGGCGATGTACCTGATCGAGGGCCCGGAGCACGGCTTCACCTCGATCCCGCAATCGATGTACTGGGCGGTGGTGACGATGACGACGGTGGGGTTCGGCGACATCACGCCGAAGACGCCGCTGGGCCAGATGTTCACTTCGCTGATCATCCTGGTCGGCTACAGCATCATCGTGGTGCCGACCGGCATCTTCACCGCCGAGCTGGCCAACGGCATGCGCCAGGCGCGCGAAGCGCGGCGCTGCGAAGGATGCGGACTGGCCGGCCACGAGGCGGATGCCCGGTTCTGCCGCCACTGCGGCGAGAAGCTGCCCCGGTCGGAAACGCCGGGGGCGGATTCACCAGCTGCCGGTGTTCGGCATTGATGACCACGGCTCGGCCGGCGGCAGCGCGTCGCCGGCCTGCAGCAGTTCCACCGAAATCAGGTCCGGCGAGCGGACAAAGGCCATGTGCCCGTCGCGCGGCGGACGATGGATGGTGTAGCCCATCGCCTGCAAGTGCGCGCAGGTGGCGTAGATGTCGTCCACGCGGAACGCCAGGTGGCCGAAGTTGCGGGCCGACCCGTAATCCTCGCTGGAGTCCCAGTTCCAGGTGAGCTCGATCTCCGCGTCCGGGCTCTCCGGTGCGGCCAGGAACACCAGCGTGAACTTGCCGGCCGGCACGTCGTGCCGGCGCACCTCGCGCAGGCCCAGACCCTCGCAGTAGAAGCGCAGCGAGGCGTCGAGATCGCGCACGCGGACCATGGTGTGGAGGTACTTCACGCCGCCGCTCCCGCCGCCGCGACGAAATCCGCCAGGGCCGCGCGCAGGCGCTGCAGGCCCTCGGCGACGTCCGCGTCGGTGAGCACCAGGGGCGGCACGAAGCGCAGCACGTCCGGGCCGGCCTGCAGCAGCAGCAGGCCGTGGGCTGCGGCGTGGTCGAGCACTTCGCCTGCGCGCCCCTTCCACGGCCCGGCCAGCACCGCACCCAGCATCAGGCCGCGGCCGCGTACCTGCTCGAACAGCCCCAGCTCCGCATTGATTTCCGCCAGCCCCTCGCGCAGATCGTGCGCCTGGCGCTCCACATTCAGCAGCACCTCCGGCGAACCGAGCCTGGCCAACGCCACCCGGGCCACCGCCGCGCCCATCGGGTTGCCGCCGAAGGTGGTGCCGTGCGCGCCGTACTGCATCACTTGGGCCACCTTCGGCCCGGCCAGCATCGCGCCGATCGGGAAGCCGCAACCGAGCGCCTTGGCCAGGGTGACGATGTCCGGCGTGACGTGGTCCTGCACGTGGGCGAACAGGGTGCCGGTGCGGCCCATGCCACACTGGATCTCATCGAGCACCAGCAGCGCGCCGTGCTGGTCGCACAGCGCACGCACGCGCTGAAGGAAGCCCGGTGCCGCCGGCAGCACGCCGCCCTCACCCTGCACCGGCTCGAGCATCACGGCGGCGACGTCGTCCGGGGCGAACGCGGCCTCCAGCGCGGCCACGTCGTTTAAATCGATGTAGCGGAAGCCGGCCGGCAGCGGCTCGTAGCCTTCCTGGTACTTCGGCTGCGCGGTCGCGGTGACGGTGGCCAGCGTGCGGCCGTGGAACGAGCCGCGGAAGGTGACGATGGTGCGACGCTCGGGCGGCCGGCCCTGCGCGGCGGCCCACTTGCGTACCAGCTTGATCGCGGCTTCGTTGGCTTCCGCGCCCGAGTTGCAGAAGAACACGCGCTCGGCAAAGCCGGACGCCTGCACCAGTTCCTCGGCCAGTCGCAGCGGCGGCTCCGTGTAGAACACGTTCGAGCTGTGCCACAGCTTGCCGGCCTGCGCGGTGAGCGCGGCGAGCAGCTCCGGATCGGCATGGCCCAGCGCGTTCACCGCGATGCCCGCGCCGAAATCGATGTACTCGCGCCCCTCGGTATCCCACACCCGCGCACCCTTGCCGTGGTCGAGCACTAGGTCGCGGGGTTTGTACACCGGCAGCCAGTAGCGTTTGCCAAGCTCTATGAGACGGCCATTCTTCGATTGCATCGCCGATCCAACGGGCGCCGGGCAACGGACGCCACCAAGGGTGAAGGGGGCGCCATCGTAGAACCTCACCAAGGTCTTTGCACGGAGCGCAAGCGGCAGAATCAAGAGCCCTCACGATTCGGGCACCCCCTCCGCAACACCCTTTCGCTCGCTGCTCCGGAAGCGGACCCGTGGCCGCCAAATACCGTCCGAAGTGACTGCTGTCGCGGCAGACAATGCGAGGGTGACGTCACCGCCTGCGGGTCGCACGGGCTCAGGTGCCACGTGATGGGACGTCCGACGCCGGCGCCGGGCGCTGCCCATGCTTCCCGCGACCATCCGGCTCAGCGCAGCTCGTCGAGCGCCAGGTGGTGCTTCTTGCACAACCGGTACACGGTGACCCGCGAGATACTGAGGCGACGCGCGCATTCGCTGATATTGAAGCGGCTCTCGCGCAGGCAGGCGAGGATGGCTTCCCGCTCTGCCCGGACCCGGGTGGCGTCCAACGAGGCAACGCCGTCGCCCTGCCCCACGGCACCGGACAGGTCCAGATCCGTGGCCCCGATCACCGCATCGTCCGCGACCACCGCTGCGCGCTGCACACGGTTGATCAACTCGCGCACGTTGCCGGGCCACGCATACCTTCGCATCGCCGTACGCGCCGCCGCGCCGAAAGTCCGGGCGCGGCAGGAATGATGTTCGCGGAAGCGATCGAGCACGTGCTGGGCAATCAGCTCGACATCGCCGCCTCGCTCGCGCAGCGGCGGCACCGCAAGTCGCAGTACGTTGAGCCGGTAGAACAGATCCTCGCGAAACCGGCCAGCCGCTACTGCGCGCTCCAGGTCCACGTGGGTTGCCGCCACCACGCGTGCGTCGGCACGGATCGGCTGGCTGCTGCCGAGCCGCTCGATCGTGCCTTCCTGCAGGAAACGCAGCAGGCTGGTCTGCGCATCCAGCGGCAGGTCGCCGATCTCATCGAGGAATACGGTGCCGCCCGCCGCGCTCTCGATGTGGCCGATCCGCCGGGCCGTCGCACCGGTGAATGCACCTCGCTCATGGCCGAACAGTTCGGACTGCACCAGATGCACCGGCAAGGCACCGCAGTTGATGGGCACGAAGGGGCGGTCACGCCGCCGTGACAACCGATGCAGGGCCTGAGCGGCCCCTTCCTTGCCGGTGCCGGTCTCGCCCGTGATCAGTACCGGCAAGTCCACCGGAGCGAACTTGCGCAGGTGCGAGCACATGCTGCGGACGATATCGCTCTGCCCGACGATATCCGGGAAGTCTTCCCCCTCCGCTGCCGGCGTGCCCTGTGCGATCGAGGACAACACCCTGGCCAGCCGCGCGATATCCAACGGCACCGTAAAATATTCGGCGCTGTCCCGAAGTATGCGCTGCACCGCCGGGGACCCGGTCGTGGTGCCTGCTCCCAGCAAGGCCAGCCAGGTCAGGTTGGGTGATCCCTCTAGCTGGCGGGCAATCGCCGACTGCATCTGCGCATCGCAGCCGCGCAGGTCGGCCAGTGCGACCATCGGGTCGCCCTCGCGCTGCTGCAGCCTGCCGACATCGACCGCATCGACCACCCTGATCGACCAGCCCTCGCTCGCCAACGCCCGGACCTCCTCGCCAGTGGGCTTGCCGAGCCAAATCACGCAGCGTTGCGCTGCGACCACCTCCAACTGCATGGCCATCTCCCCAGCCGATGGTCCCCCTGTGGCCCCTCACGTAGTGCTGTCTCGCTGTCGAACGCCCTTGCCGCGACACAACAGCGCAACATGCTACGCCTCGTCCATGACAGAAGCACGTAAACAGGGCAGGGGCCAGCTGCGGAATTTCGCCAATATTTATCTAATATTCATGGACTTAGCATTCATGAATCGCCGGTCCCGTCCGCCAGCGCCCAGTTGTCTAGAGGAACAGGTCCGGCAGCAGCGATGCACCGGGCTGTACGGCATATCGATCGAAATCGGTCACGCCGGTCCCGGCCAGCACTTCGTCATCGATGGCGAATCGCCCGGTCATCTCGCGCGACGATCGCACCAGCATCGCGTGTGCTGCGTCGGCAACGATCTCCGGGGTACGGCAGTTTTCCGGCCTCACGCCATCGATCATCGCGATCGCCGCCGTGGCAATCACCGTGCGTGGCCACAGCGCATTGACAGCGATGCCGAGCGGCCGGAACTCTTCCGCCATGCCGAGCACGCACAGGCTCATGCCCATCTTGGCGATTGTGTAGGCGGTATGCGGCGCGTACCACTTCGGGTCGAGCGTGGGCGGCGGCGACAGCATCAGCACGTGCGGATTGGCGGCGCGCTTGAGGTAGGGAAGACAGGCCTGGGTGGTCACGAACGTACCGCGAGTGTTGACCTGGCTCATCAGGTCGAAGCGCTTCATCGGCGTGCCTTCGACACCCGCCAGCCAGATCGCGCTGGCATTGTTGACCAGGATGTCGATGCCCCCGAAGTGCTCGGCCGCCTGTGCGGCGGCGTCGACCACCTGGGTCTCGTCACGGATGTCGACCTTGAGCGCCAGCGCGCGGCCACCGGCCTCCTCGACCGCGGCTGCCGCGGCATGGATCGTTCCGGGCAGCTTGGGATTGGCCACACCACTCTTCGCCGCGATCACCACGTTGGCTCCATCACGCGCCGCGCGCAGCGCAATCGCCAGGCCGATGCCGCGCGATGCGCCAGTGATGAACAAGGTCTTGCCGGCCAGGGTGGTCATGCTCGTGCTCCACGCGTCGTCTCGGAAGCGGGAGTGTAGCGCCCGTTGTCAGGGCTTCTGGAAGCGAGGCAGGATGTCGCGCAGCTCGGCCAGGCGTTCCACCGGGTCGGTCAGTTCGAGCAGTTGCTGGCGTTCCGGATTGGCCAGCGGCAGCAACTCGGCCAAACGGAAGCCGAGCCAGCTGGCATCGTCGTAGTCGGTCTGGGGAGCGTCGCGCCAATGTGGGCCGAGCGTCTCCACCAGCCGCTCCAGAATGACCTGCAGCAACGCGAATTCCACGGGAACCTGCACCCGGGGCTCATCCGGCCACAACGCCACGTCGCCGCGCAGCAGGCCATCGCCGCCGGACCGCGTTCGCTCGACGCGGAAACGCGCACCGCCGTGCGCCACGATGCCCAGCAGGCCCTCGGCGGTGGTATGGAAATCGGTGATGGTCGCCACCGTGCCGACCGCCGCGGGCAGGGCCGGCTCACCGACCTCGTAGCCGTCCATGATCAGGCAGACGCCGAAACCTCCACCGGTCCGCGCGCACTCGCGCACCATGTCCAGATAACGCGGCTCGAAGATGCGCAGCTGCAACGGTGCCCCGGGGTAGAGCACCGTCGCGAGCGGAAACAGCGGCAGATCGACCAGAGGTGTCGGGGCGTCCATGCCCCGAAGTGTACCGGCCGATGGTTGCCGCAGCCCGCCGCTCCGATGGACGATGCACGGATCGTCGTCCTCGACGGCTTCCCCATCCCCCAGGAGCACGGATGTCCCTCTTCGACCTCTCGACAACGGCCACCCCCCCGCCAAATCCGCCGGCCCCGTCGCCTGCGGTGGTGACGGTGCAGCGACTGGAGAAATCCTTCGCCAAGCGCGAGGTGCTGCGCGCGCTGGACTGGAGTGTGCCGGCCGGTCGGGTGATCGGCCTGCTTGGACGCAACGGCGCCGGCAAGACCACCCTGCTGCGCTGCCTGCTCGGCTTGTCGCCGATCGACGGCGGCGAGATCTCGCTGTTCGGCGTACCGATGACCGAACCGGGTGGTGAGCGCATGCACCGCATCGGCTTCGTTCCGCAGACCTTCGACCTTTTCCCCTGGATGAAGGTGCGCGCCTATCTCGACTTCACCGCTGCGTTCTACGCGCGCTGGAACCGGTCGCTGACCGACCGCCTGCTCGGCGACTGGCAACTGGATCCGAAGCAGAAGATCGGCCAGCTATCGCAGGGGCAGCGTCAGAAGCTGGCGATCGTCCGTGCCATTGCGCCGGAACCGGATCTGCTGGTGCTCGACGAGCCGGTCGCCAGCCTCGATCCGCAGGCCCGCCGCGCCTTCATGGCCGAACTGCTGGAGCTGATGCGCGGGCCAGACAAGACGGTGATCTTCTCCACCCACATCACGGCCGACCTGGAACGCGCCGAGGCGGACATCGCCCTGCTGCGCGACGGACGGATCCAGTTCACCCGGCCGCTGGCCGAACTGCGCGCACGCCTGCGCCGCGTGGTGTTCATGCGGGAGAGCGGCTGGTCGCAGGCGCCGGTGGTGGCCGGCCTGCTCAAGGCCGGCATCAAGGGCCCACGCGCCGAGCTGCTGGTGGAAGACCCGATGCCGGAGAGCCTGCAGGCGCTGGCCGCCCGCGAGGGTGCGACCGTGCAGATCGAGACGCCGACGCTGGAAGACCTTTTCGTGGAGCTGGCATGAGGGCGGTGTGGCAACTGTCGCTGCAGTTGTGGCGGCAGATGGCGGTGCTGGCGGTGCTGGCCGGCGCGCTGTGGCTATGCGGCCTGGGACTGCTGGTGTGGTCGACGCGCGCGGACGCCTCCCTGGCCGGCACCGGACTGGGCCTGGTCGCCTTCGGCGGCTGGTTCTGGCACATCGGCCAGGGGCAGATGCTGCGCGGCCTGTGCCGGCCGGAAATCCACCTGCTGCCGCGTTTCCGCGCCCGGCTGGCCGGCGCCGGCGCGCTGGATCTGATGCTTTGGGTCGCGTTGCCGGCGATCGTCGCCGCGTTGTGTGGCATGCCTCATGCCGTCATGGGCGCCGCCGGACTGTTGCTGGTGACCGCGGTCGGGCTGGCCAGCGGCACAGGCAAGCGGGTCGGGCTATTCATCTGGGCGGGTTTCATCGCCGTCGGCTGGAAGCCGCATCTGGCCGCGCAGGTGGTCGACATCGCCATGCACTCGCCATGGACGCCTGCACTGCTGGCACTCGCCGCCGTGCTCGTGTTCCGGCTGGCGCTGCGGCCGCTGCTGCGCATCGAGGACATCGAACCGGATACCTCGCCGCTGGAGAGCACGGGGCTGGGCCGGATGCAATCGCAGGCCATGCAGGGACGTCCCGCGCGCGGGGCGATCGGCAAGCGCATCCAGGGCTGGTTCGACGGCATGGCGCAGCGCGCGATGGAGCGGGCCTTGGCCGCATACCGCCGACATCCCGGCACGCGCCAGCGGATGACGCTGATCCGCAGCCTGCTGCTGCCCCACGACAACCCGGAGGCGATCGCGCTGCGCCTGGTGCTGGTCGCGGCGATCGTCGGGGTGTACTTCTTCGCCATCCTGCACCGCCCGCACTACAACGCGGCGGTGATCGGCGCCTACGCCGTGCTGCTGTCGCTGACCCGCTTCCCACAGCTGGGGCGCGGCATGCTGCGGATGCGACCGAACCTGGCCGACCTCTATCTCACGCTGGCGCCGGAGAGCCGCGCCGACTACCAGCGGACCCTGGTGCATGCCCTGCTCCTGCTGGTACCCGTCACCGTGCTGAGCGCGCTGGCCTACACCGCGCTGGGCATCGTGCTGGTGCACGCCACCGAACCGGGCCGGATGTTGCTGACCGCGGCGATCGTCGGTGCCGCCGCCAGCCTGGTGGCGCTGGCGGTGCACCTGATCGGCCCGGAAGGCAGCTTCGGCCGCGGCCTCGTCAACATTGCCGTGGTGCTCGGCGCGATGGCCAGTTACTGGGGCGGCTACCTGCTGCTCGGCCTGCTCGGCGTGGAGCTGGGCGGTGCACTGCTGGCACTGGTGGCGATCAGCTTCGGGCTGGGCGTGTGGTTCGCCGCGCAGCGCGAGTACCAGCGCCGCACCCCCTGCTTCGATCCACCGCCGGCCTGAATCAGCCGCCGCGCTGCCTCAGCGCCTCGGCGAAGCGCCGTGGTGCCGCCTCGAAGCCGCCGTTGGACATGAACACCACGTGGTCCCCGGGCCGGACCGCCGCCTGCAGCGCATCGATCAACGCATCGACGGTGGGCACGGTACGGCCGCGACCGCCCAGGGCACCGGTGATCTTCTGCGCATCCCACGGCAGCTCCGGACGATGCAGGAACACCACCGCATCGGCATCGGCCAGCGAGGGGGCAAGGCCTTCTGCGTGCGCGCCCAGCCGCATCGAGTTCGAGCGCGGCTCCAGCGCCACCAGGATGCGCGCATCGCCGACCTTCGCCCGCAGCCCGGCCAGCGTGGTGGCGATGGCCGTGGGGTGGTGGGCGAAGTCGTCGTAGATGGTGATGCCCGACGTCTCGGCCACAACCTCCATGCGGCGCGCCGCGCTGCGGAAATCGGCGAACGCCGGCAGCAGCGCGACCGGATCGGCACCGGCCGCCGCCGCAGCAGCGAGTGCGGCCAGTGCGTTCATCACGTTGTGCCGGCCCAGCAGCGGCCAGGCGACCTCGCCCAGCCGCTTGCCACGATGGCTCACCGCGAACCGCGTGCCGTCCGCCTCGACCAGCTCGGCCTGCCAGTCGCCCTGGCCGATGCCGAACGTCTCCACCGGCGTCCAGCAGCCCATCGCCAGTACCTCGGCCAGGTAGGTGTCGTGCGCGTTGACGATCAGCCGGCCGTTGCCCGGCACGGTGCGCACCAGGTGATGGAACTGGCGCTGGATCGCCGCCACGTCGGGGAAGATGTCCGCGTGGTCGTACTCGAGGTTGTTGAGGATGGCGATGCGCGGACGGTAGTGCACGAACTTCGAGCGCTTGTCGAAGAACGCGGTGTCGTACTCGTCCGCTTCGATCACGAACGGCTGGCCCTCGCCCAGTCGCGCCGACACCCCGAAGTTGCCCGGCACGCCGCCGACCAGGAAGCCCGGCGCCAGTCCGGCGCTCTCCAGCAGGTGCGCCAGCAGGCTGGTGGTCGTGGTTTTGCCGTGGGTGCCGGCTACCGCCAGCACCTCGCGACCGGGCAGCAGCGTCTCTCCCAGCCACTGCGGGCCGGAGACGTAACGCAACTGCTCGTCCAGCATGTACTCGATGGACGGGTTGCCGCGCGTCATCGCATTGCCCACCACGACCAGATCCGGCGCCGGCTGCAGGTGCTCGGCCGCGTAGCCCTCCATCAGGCGGATGCCGAGCGCCTCGAGCTGGGTGCTCATCGGCGGATAGACGTTGGCGTCGCTGCCTTCCACGGTCTGGCCGAGCTCGCGCGCAAGCGCCGCCACGCCGCCCATGAAAGTGCCGCAGATGCCGAGGATGTGCAGACGCATGAAAAGTCCTTCTGGAAACCCGCGCGGAGCGCGTCGTCGCGAGTATGCCCGCCGGATACGACGACGGCAGCGCACCAGGCGCTGCCGTCGCGGAAACGTGCCCCCGGATAGGAAGCCGGATCAGCCGTTGACCGTCGCCGAGTCGCCCGCCAGTGCCCGCTTCACGCGCGCGGTGACTTCGTCCAGGTCGCCGACACCATCGACCACCTGCAGCTTGCCGCGGCTGGAATAGAAATCGGCCACCGGAGCCGTCTGCTCGGCATACACACCGAGACGGCGACGCACGGTGTCCGGGTTGTCGTCGGCCCGGCCCTCCGCCGCGAAGCGGAGCTCGCAGCGTTCGATGATCGCCTGGTTCGGCACCTCGAGCTTGACCACCGCGTCCAGCGGCTGGCCGATCTTGGCCAGCAGCTCGTCCAGCGCGGCGGCCTGGGCGAGATTACGCGGGTAGCCATCGAGGATGAAGCCGGCGCGGGCGTCATCCTGGGCCAGGCGCTCCTCCAGCATGCCGAGCAGGATGTCGTCGGACACCAGATGCCCGGCATCCATCACGGCCTTGGCCTTCATGCCCAGGGCGGTACCGGCCGCGACGGCGGCGCGCAGCATGTCACCAGTGGAGATGTGCGGAACGCCGAGTTCGGCCTTGAGACGGCCAGCCTGGGTTCCCTTGCCCGAACCGGGCGCGCCGAGTAGCACGAGTCGCATAATGCTCCACACCATCCGCGTCGGGCCGCACGCTGCGGCGCTTCGCCGGATTCATCAAAATGACGCTCAAAGTACCGTCTGGCCCCGGGGTCGTCAAACCAATCTGGCGCCCGCGATGCGGCAAGTGTCTGTCTGTCCTGCCAAAGTCGAATTGACGCGGCGCAACGAGTGAATCAAGGAGCCCGTATGACCCGTGCTACTCGCAGTCCCCAAGGCCGCCTCCTCTACGCGCAGTCCGGCGGCGTCACCTCGGTGATCAACGCCACCGCGGCCGGCGTGATCGAAGCAGCGCGCGCGAAAGGGGTGCCGGTCTATGCCGCCCGCAACGGCATCCTCGGCGCACTGCGCGAGGACCTGATCGACACCACCAAGGAAACCCGGTCCGCCATCGCCGCCCTGCGCCACACCCCGGGCGGGGCATTCGGCAGCTGCCGCTACAAGCTCAAGTCGCTGGAGGCGAACCGGGCCGAATACGAACGGCTGATCGAAGTGTTCCGCGCCCACGACATCCGCTGGTTCCTCTACAACGGCGGCAACGATTCGGCCGACACCGCGCTGAAGGTCTCGCAGCTGGGCAAGGCGATGGGCTACGACATCCGCTGCATCGGCGTGCCGAAGACGGTGGACAACGACCTGGCGATCACCGACTGCTGCCCGGGTTTCGGCTCGGTGGCCAAGTACACGGCGGTATCAACGCTGGAGGCGAGCCTGGACGTCGCCTCGATGGCCGAGACCTCGACCAAGGTATTCATCCTCGAGGTGATGGGCCGCCACGCGGGCTGGATCGCCGCGGCCGCCGGCCTGGCCGGCGACGGGGTGGACGGCGCGCCGCACGTCATCCTGTTCCCGGAGGTGCCGTTCGACGAAGCCGCCTTCCTGGCCAAGGTGAAGGCCACGGTCGAACGCGTCGGCTGGTGCACCGTGGTCGCCTCCGAGGGCGTGCGCAACGCGCAGGGCCAGTTCCTTGCCGAGGCCGGCACGCGCGATGCGTTCGGCCATACCCAGCTCGGCGGCGCCGCACCGGTGCTGGCGCAGCTGGTGAAGGACAAGCTCGGCTACAAGTACCACTGGGCGCTACCGGACTACCTGCAGCGCTCGGCCCGCCATGCCGCCTCGAAGGTGGACGCCGAGCAGGCCTACGCGGTCGGCAAGGCCGCGGTCGATTGCGCGCTGGCCGGCATGAACGCGGTGATGCCGGTGATCGTGCGCACGTCCGATGCGCCCTATCGCTGGAAGGTGGAACCGGCACCGCTGGCGAAGATCGCCAACAAGGAAAAGAAGATGCCGAAGGGCTTCATCCGTCGTGATGGCTTCGGCATCACCGCCGCTGCCCGCCGCTACCTGTCGCCACTGATCGCCGGCGAGGCTCCTCTGCCGTGGAGGCGTGATGGACTTCCCGCTTACGGCACTCTGCGCCTCGCCTCCGTAGCCAGGCGGCTCCCTCCGAAGCAAGAATGAACGACTCGCTCAGCTTGATGACCCCTGTCTGAAAAGCTGCCGGACACGACAGGTATTTGATTCAGGCTCGACTCCCTAGGCTCACAGTCGCATTACCGCAAAGGCCAATCCCGGCCGACGTCCAGAAGGAGGACGCCATGAAACTGCTCACTTCCATGCTGCTTGCGACTGCGCTGGTGACCTGCAGCGGGCTGGCCATGGCGCAGCCAGACCATGGTGATCGCGGTGACCACGGCTGGCACGATCAGGATCACGACCGTGGCCACGGTCATGACCGTGGCCACGGTCATGACCGTGGCGACGATCGCGACCACGACCGCTATGACGACAGGCGCCGGTACGAAGGCCGCCGGGACGATGACTACCGGGAACACGGTCACGGTCACGGCCGCGGCCACGATCGGGACTGGGTGCCGCCGGGCCACCGTTGGGAGCGCGGCCATCGCTATGAAGGACCGGTCTACGTGGTTCACGACTATCGCGAGTACCGGCTGCGCACGCCGCCGCGCGGCTACCACTGGGTTCGCGCCGACGATGGCGATTACCTGCTGGTCGGTATCGCCACCGGCATCATCCTGGACATGGCGCTGCACTGATACCGCGGCGAAGTGATGTATGTCCGGCAAGGCGGCGCTTCGGCGCCGCCTTTCTTTTTGCGCCACGCCCGCGGCCCCGGCATTGCAGCGCACAACGGCGAGCGTCACACGCTCTGCCTATACTCGCCGGGACCGCCTGATCTCTAGACGGCCATCTCGGGCGCGTTCCCGAACCGCCCGGCACCACGGTGACTACTCATGGGGAGGTTCCGATGCTGCAGCAGTATGGCGTGTGGTTGGTATTGGCTTGTGCGGTGGTAGCGATTCTTTACGGGGGATTGTCGGTGCGCTGGGTCCTGACGCAGTCGGCCGGCAACGAGCGGATGCGGGAAATCGCTGCAGCCGTGCAGGAAGGCGCCCGCGCCTACCTGAACCGCCAGTACTCCACGATCGCGATTGCCGGCGTGGTGCTGTTCGTGGTCATCGGCTTCGGTCTGAACTGGCTTACCGCGGTGGGCTTTCTCGTGGGTGCGGTGCTATCCGGCGCCGCCGGCTACATCGGCATGAATGTCTCGGTGCGCGCCAACGTGCGTACCGCCGAGGCGGCACGCCATGGCATGCGGCAGGCGATGGACGTGGCGTTCCGGGGGGGCGCGATCACCGGCATGCTGGTGGTCGGCCTGGGCCTGCTGGGCGTGGCCGGCTACTACCTGGTGCTCGGCCACCTGGGCGCCAGCGGCGAGTCTGCGCTGCACGCGCTGGTTGGGCTGGCCTTCGGCTCCTCGCTGATCTCGATCTTCGCGCGTCTCGGCGGCGGCATCTTCACCAAGGGTGCGGACGTCGGCGCCGACCTCGTCGGCAAGGTCGAAGCAGGTATCCCCGAGGACGACCCGCGCAACCCGGCTGTGATCGCCGACAACGTGGGTGACAACGTGGGCGACTGTGCCGGCATGGCCGCCGACCTGTTCGAGACCTACGCGGTGACCATCATCGCCACGATGCTGCTGGCCGGCCTGAGCTTCGCCGGCAACGTCGACGCGGTGATGTACCCGCTGCTGCTGGGCGGCGTATCGATCATCGCCTCGATCATCGCCACCTTCTTCGTCAGGGTGAAGGAAGGTGGCTCGATCATGGGCGCGCTGTACAAGGGCGTGATCGTCTCGGCGGTGCTCTCGGCGATCGCCTTCTGGTTCGTCACCGCGGGCCTGCTGCCACAGGGGCTGACCGACGCCGACGGACTGGTCATCTCCAGCCACGCGATCTTCTACTGCTCGCTGATCGGCCTGGTGCTGACCGGCCTGATCGTGTGGATCACCGAGTACTACACCGGCACCCAGTTCAAGCCGGTGCAGCACATCGCGCAGGCCTCGACCACCGGTCACGGCACCAACATCATCGCCGGCCTCGGCATTTCGATGAAGGCCACCGCGCTGCCGGTGATCGTGATCTGCGCGGCGATCTGGAGCGCCTATGCGTTCGCCGGGCTGTACGGCATCGCCATCGCCGCCACGGCCATGCTGTCGATGGCCGGCATGATCGTCGCGCTCGATGCCTACGGCCCGATCACCGACAACGCCGGCGGTATCGCCGAAATGGCAGAACTGCCGCCGGAGGTACGTGCGATCACCGATCCGCTCGATGCAGTGGGCAACACCACCAAGGCGGTGACCAAGGGCTACGCGATCGGTTCGGCGGCGCTGGCGGCACTCGTGCTGTTCGCCGACTACACGCACAACCTGGCCACGCACTTCGGCGGCCACGCGCCGTCGTTCGACCTGTCCAACCGTTACGTGATCATCGGCCTGCTGATCGGCGGCCTGATCCCGTACCTGTTCGGCGCGATGGCGATGGAGGCGGTCGGCCGCGCGGCCGGTGCGGTGGTCGAGGAGGTGCGCCGCCAGTTCCGCTCCATCCCCGGCATCATGGAAGGGACCGCCAAGCCGCAGTACGACAAGGCGGTGGACATGCTCACCCGCGCAGCGATCAAGGAGATGATCGTGCCGTCGCTGCTGCCGGTGCTGGTGCCGGTGGTGGTGGTGGTGGGCTTCAAGTGGCTGGGCGGCTCGGAAGCCGGCGCGCAGGCGCTGGGCGGCGTGCTGATCGGCACCATCGTCACCGGCCTGTTCGTGGCGATCTCGATGACCACGGGCGGCGGCGCCTGGGACAACGCCAAGAAGTACATCGAGGACGGCCACCACGGCGGCAAGGGCTCGGAAGCGCACAAGGCCGCCGTCACCGGCGACACCGTGGGCGACCCCTACAAGGACACCGCCGGTCCGGCGGTGAATCCGCTGATCAAGATCATCAACATCGTGGCACTGCTGCTGATCCCGCTGCTGTAGAGGCACTGCGCCCGGCCGCATCGTCGCTGGCCGGGCGCATCACCCCCGTCGCCCACCTGCCACGGTGGTGCTCGCAGCCCATGGATCCGGCAGGCCACGCATCTTCGGTCACCGGCCGGAGAACACAGGGCACTACCGGCCCCTCATCCCTGCATGACACGCCTTTGGCAAGGATCTCCCACATGACTTCGAGGCCCTCGATCTGGCTCGCACTGGCTGCCAGTGTCACCCTTGCCGGCATGAGCCACGCACAAGCACCCGCCGTACCGACAGGCGACGGCAATGACCCCTATCTCTGGCTGGAGAATATCCACGGACAGAAGCCGCTGGCCTGGGTGGAGCAGCAGAACGAGGCCACCGCCAAGCGGTTCGCCGACGACGCCCCGTTCGAAAAGACGCGCAAGCAGATTCTCGAGGTGCTCGACTCGGACGAACACATCCCCTACGTCAGCCGGATGGGGGGGTATCTGTACAACTTCTGGCGCGACAAGGCGCATCCGCGTGGCCTGTGGCGTCGCACCACGCTGGCGGAGTTCCGCAAGGAAAAGCCGCACTGGGACGTGCTGCTGGACGTCGACGCACTGAACAAGGCCGAGAACAAGCGCTGGGTGTTCAAGGGCGTGCAGTGCCTGAAGCCCGATTACACGCGCTGCCTGGTCTCGTTGTCACCGGACGGCGGCGACGCGGTGGCCGTGCGCGAGTTCGACCTGCCCTCGCGCTCCTTCGTCAAGGACGGCTTCGTGCTGCCGGTCGCCAAGAGCGAAGTGGACTGGATCGATCGCGACACCCTCTACGTGGGCACCGACTTCGGCCCGGGTTCGATGACCGAGTCCAGCTATCCCCGCATCGTCAAGGAATGGCGTCGCGGCACACCACTGGACCAGGCGACGGTCGTATACGAAGGCACCCCCAAGGATCTGGCCGTGGGTGCCAGCCACGACGACACCACCGGATTCGAGCGGGACTTCGTCTCGGTCGCCAAGGACTTCTTCCACAGCCAGCTGTTCCTGCGCAAGGACGGCAAGCTGCAGCGGGTCGAGGTGCCCGAGGACGCCACCGCCGACGCCCATCGCGAGTGGCTGCTGGTCGAGACGCGATCGCCGTGGACCGTGGGAGACACCACCTATCCCTCCGGTGCCCTGCTCGTCACCCGCTTCGACGACTTCATGGCAGGCAAGCGGCAGTTCGAGGTCCTGTTCCGGCCCGATGCGCACACCTCGCTGGCGTCCTACAGCTGGACGCGCCACCACCTGATCCTCGACGTGCTGGACGACGTGAAGAGCCGGCTGGAAGTGCTGACCCCGGAAGCGGGCGGCTGGAAGCGGGCCCCGATGGAAGGCGCGCCCGCACTCAGTACGGTCAGTGTGGTGGATACCGACCCGGACCACAGTGACGAATACTGGCTGGGCGTCACCGGCTTCCTCACCCCGTCCTCGCTGCAATACGGCGTCATCGGGGGCGCGGCCCCGGAAACCCTCAAGCGCGAACCGGCGTTCTTCGATGCGTCGAAATTCGTGGTCAGCCAGCACTTCGTGGCCTCGAAGGACGGTACCCGCGTGCCTTATTTCGAGATCGCGCCGAAGACGATGAAGCTGGACGGCAGCAACCGTACGCTGCTCTACGGCTACGGTGGCTTCGAAGTCTCGCTGCTCCCTACCTACAGCGGCAGCATCGGGCGCGCCTGGCTCGATCGCGGCGGCGTCTACGTCATCGCCAACATCCGCGGCGGCGGCGAGTACGGCCCGGCCTGGCACCAGGCCGCACTCAAGGCCAAGCGGCTGCGCGCCTACGAGGATTTCGCCGCAGTGGCGCAGGATCTGGTACGCCGGGGGATCACTTCGCCGAAACACCTAGGCGCCGAGGGTGGCAGCAACGGTGGCCTGCTGATGGGCAACATGCTCACGCTGTACCCGCAACTGTTCGGGGCGATCGCCTGCGAGGTGCCGCTGCTGGACATGAAGCGGTACAGCCACCTGTCCGCCGGCGCTTCGTGGATGGCCGAATACGGCGACCCCGACACCTCGGACTGGAACTTCATCCGCACCTTTTCGCCGTACCAGAACGTCAAGCCGGGCATGCACTATCCGCCCGTGCTGTTCTACACCGCTACCAGCGACGACCGCGTCGGTCCGGTGCAGGCACGCAAGATGGCCGCGAAGATGCAAGGCATGGGCTACCGCAACGTCTGGTTCTACGAGAACACCGAGGGCGGTCACGGCGCGGGTGCGGACAACCGCCAGTCGGCGTACATGCACGCACTGGCCTACTCGTTCCTCTGGGATCAGCTGCACTGATTGCGAAGCCCCGCTGCCGACACAGGCGGCGGGGCTGGCTTATCATCGGATTTTCAGCTTTCCCCCGGTTCCGGTATGAAGCGAAATACCAGCATCCGTCCCGAACTGCGCCAGTGGATCCTCGACTCCACCCGCAACGGCCAGAGCGTCGACCAGATCCTGCAGCAACTGAAGGAAGCTGGCTACGACCCGCGGGAGAGCCGCAGCATGGTCGCCACGGTCCTCAAAATGCCGCTCGCGGCCTTGACCGGCGTGGCACATCCCCATGCCCTGCGGCCACGCCACCCGGAGGCACCGGCAACCCACGCCGGCGACCGCGACGTGCGGGTACTGGCCTCGCTGGATGAACCGGTGGTGCGCGTGCTCGATCAGCTGCTCGATCCGCAGGAATGCGACGAGCTGATCGCGCTGGCCCGTCCCCGCCTCGACCGGGCCCGAACCGTCGACGCCCAGGGCGGGCAGCAGGTGGACCAGCGCCGCACCAGCGAGGGCATGTTCTTCCGGCTCGGCGAGACACCGCTGATCGAGCGGATCGAGTCCCGACTAGCCGCCCTGCTCGGGATTCCAGTCAGTCATGGCGAGGGTCTGCAGGTGCTTCACTACGGCCCAGGCCAGGAGTACGAGCCGCATTACGACTGGTTCGATCCGACCCAGCCCGGCTTCGAGGCGGTTACCGCCCACGGCGGGCAGCGCATTGCCAGCGTGGTGATGTATCTCAATACCCCCGAGGCCGGTGGCGGCACCGGCTTCCCCAACGCCGGACTCACCGTCACGGCGCTCAAGGGGGCGGCCGCCTATTTCGCCTACGAGACGAACGACACGTCCTCCCTGCATAGCGGACTGCCGGTGGAACGCGGCGAAAAATGGATCGCCACCAAATGGCTGCGTGAACGCCCGTTCGTCCGCTGACCGCGGGAGTGCTGCGTCGCAACAGCAGTTGCCTTATCCTATCCGGCCCTACTTTCTCCTAGTGCAGGATCACCTTCATGGGTCTGGATCTGGTCAGCGCCGGCCGCAACGTGCCGGACGAAATCAACGTCATCATCGAAATCCCCAAGGACGCCGAGCCGGTCAAGTACGAAGTCGACAAGGCCTCGGGCGCGATCTTCGTCGACCGCATCCTGTCCACCCCGATGCGCTATCCGTGCAACTACGGCTACGTGCCGGGCACGCTGGGCGACGACGGCGACCCCCTCGACGCGCTGGTCATCCTGCCGCTGCCGCTGATTCCGGGCTCGGTGATCCGCTGCCATCCGGTCGGCATGCTCCGCATGACCGACGAAGCCGGCGGCGACGAGAAGCTGGTGGTGGTGCCGGTGGAGAAGATCTTCGCGGGCTACGCCCACATTCAGGACATCGATGGCGTCTCTGGCCACTGGCTCGAACGCATCGGCCACTTCTTCGAGCACTACAAGGATCTGGAGAAGGGCAAGTGGGTCAAGCTCGAGGGCTGGGCCAAGGCGGCCGAGGCCAAGGCGGAAGTGCTCAAGGGCATCGAGCGCTACGTGCAGGACAAGGGCTGATCCATCCCTCCGCAGGAATGAAAAGGCGCGCCCGGGGCGCGCCTTTTTCGTTTCCGGTCGTCGATACGACTATCCGGCAGGGGCCGGCGTGACGCTGATCAGCGGAACCCGCGGCAGAGGCCGCACGTGCGAGCGTGAGCCGATTGCCCCCTCGTCATCCAGCAGGCTCGCATCCAGATCCACGAGGCTTCCACCGGGCGACCATGTAGCCAGCGTACTACCGCAGACACCGCAGACCGCACGCACGCCCCTACCCTCGTCCTCGTAGAGGACCGGCGCCTGGCCATGCCAGCTCAGGCCACCTCGCGGCACGACCATCACGCCCACCACCACACGGTGATCGAGCAATCCGCGACAAAGCGGGCATTCGCAAAAGCGGCGATCGAGGTAATCCACGCGTGCCTCGTAAACGATCGTTCCACAGGCACAACGTCCGTGCAGGATGCTCATGGGGTGGCCTCTCGGTTCGATGCCGGAGATGGCCCGGCGCACGTCGGATCAGTGAGTCTTCCGGGCGGGCCGGGCAGGCTCACCTTTCTTGCCGAGCTCCTCCAGCAGGGTGGCCATGTCCTCGGCGTGCTCTTCCTCCATGGCGAGGATCTCTTCCATCATCCGCCGGGTGGTCGGGTCGTCGTTGCCCAGGAAGCGGATGATGGCCCGATAGCTGTCGATCGCGATGCGCTCGGCGACCAGGTCCTCCTTGATCATGTCGACGAGGTCGTCGCCTTCCACGTAGTCGGCATGGGCGCGGGTGAGCAACCCGTCCGGATTGAAATTGGGCGCGCCGTCGAGCTGGGTAATGCGTTCGGCGATGCGATCGGCATGCGATTGCTCCTCGTTGGCATGTTCGAGGAACTCGGCCGCGACACTCTTGGCATGGATGCCGGAGGCCATGAAGTAGTGCCGCTTGTAGCGCAGCACGCAGACGATCTCGGTCGCGAGGGCCTCGTTGAGCAAATTGACCACGGTATCGCGGTCGGCGCCGTAGCCGGCGGTCACGGCGCCGCGCTCGATATGCTCGCGGGCGCGCTTGCGGATCGTCTCGATATCGCTGACGAAAGGTTTGCTGGACATACCGCAACTCCTTGGCTTGATCAGGGGCTCGCCTGCCTTTGGCGGCAGGCACCCGTACCATCCTAGGAATTCGGTGCGAAGCGCCGGTGAAGCCGACGCGAGGATTTCGCGAGGGAGGCCTGGGGCCAGCTCAGTGTTGCTGGTAAGCCCGCAGGAATGTCGACACGCCTGCCCTGGCGGTCGCCTCGATCTCCTCCGCGTAGGCCTGCTGGCAATCGTCACAGCCGAACATGCGGCGCAGGACCAGATCCCCCTTGATCAGCGAAAGGAACTGCACGGCGGCGCGCGGAATGTCTTCTATGCAGAGCAGGCCTGCGTCAACGGCACGCTGCAGCAGGCGTTCCATCAGCCTGTGCGTGCGCATCGGGCCCTCTTCCCACAGCAGGCGCCCGTAACGGGGGTTGCCCTGGCGACAGTCGCTGAGGATGGCGCGGAACGTGCCGACGGTCTCGCGATCGCAATCCAGTCGCGCGTGGGTCAGCGCGATCCGGAGCAGGGTCTGGCCGATGTCGGTGGAGGGGTCGAAGTCGTAGATGTTGTCCGGAATGAGATCCTGCACGCGGGCACGGATGACCTCGCGGAACAGGTTGTCCTTGTCGCCGAAATGGCTGTAGACGGTCAGTTTGGAGACGCCGGCCTCGGAGGCCACCGCGTCCATGCTGGTGCCGGCGAAGGCATTCCGGACGAACAGCGCCTTGGCCGCTTCGAGGATAGCGGCGCGCTTCTCCATGTCTTTCGGGCGGCCCGGGCCTTGGCACTTCACGGGCGAGGCAGAACTCATCGACACACCTTCACATTGCTCGGCAGCAAAATTATTATACGGTTCGGTCCAATTATTTCCAGCTCAGGGAAATTCCGCCGGTGCAGACGACATTCATGGAACTGACCCTCTCGCCAGTGTATCGCCACGCGCAGCGCGTACTTTCGCAGTGGATCGATGCCCGGCATGCGGCCGCGCGACGCGAGGCGTTCAGGACACGGGCCGCCGTGGCCCAACTGGGCCCGGCCGATCGACACCGGCTCGCCCGCTGGCTGGCGTGGATCGTCAGCGCCGAGCGCTGCCGGGGTAGCCGGCGCCTGGACGAACGCCTGCGACAACTGGACGCATCCCTGCATGCCCTGATGCGGACCACTCTGGCAACATTGCCGCCCATGTCGCCGGCGGATGTCGTGCGTCTGGCCGTCGAACCGCCGGTGTCCGCGGACACCGCGCCACGCATGACTTCCGTCAGCGCCACGCGGTGACTTCCGGCACTTCGGCCGCGCGCGCTCAGCCCGCACGCTAACGATTGTCGGAAATGGCCTAAGCGCTTATCCTTTTTGACCTTTTTCGATCCGTACGGGACGTGACAGAACATGGCGATGAACTTCGAACAGGCGCGGCAGAACATGGTGGAAAACCAGGTGCGCCCCTGGGAGGTGCTTGACGCGCGGGTGCTGGACGTCCTTGCACGGGTGCGGCGCGAGGATTTCGTGGCAGCCGAACATCGCCAGCTTGCCTTTGCCGACGTATGCCTGCCGCTGGGCCACGGCGAAGTAATGATGAAGCCGGTACTCGAGGGTCGCCTGCTGCAGGCGCTCGAGCTCAATCCGGATGACCGGGTGCTGGAAGTCGGCACCGGTTCGGGCTTTTTCACGGCCTGCCTGGCGGGTCTTGCCGGACAGGTGGTCAGTGTGGATATCCATGCCGACTTCACCCACTCCGCCGCGCAGCGGCTGACCGCCGCCGGCGTCGGCAATGTCACGCTGGATACCGGCGATGCCGTGATCGGCTGGTCGCCCACCGGCCAGTTCGACGTGGTCGTGCTGACCGGCGCCGTGGCCCACCTGCCTGAACGCATGCTCGCCTGGCTCAAGCCCGGCGGTCGCCTGCTGGCGATCCGAGGCATGTCTCCGGCGCAGCAGGTCGTGCTGATGACCCAGGAAGGCGCCGGCCGCTATCGCGAAGAGGTGCTGCTGGAAACCGACCTCCCCTACCTGGTGCACGCTGAACCGCCGCGCCAGTTCGTTTTCTGACCCCATTCGAGACCTGCGAGGCACCTCATGCGTTTGAAGCTTCTCACTCTTGCCCTGGCTCTGTCGGCAATCTCGCTGCCCAGCCACGGCGAGGATTTGCTGGATGCTTATCGGGAAGCGCGCGCCAATGACCCGGTGCTTTCCCAGGCAGATGCCCAGCGCCTGTCGGTCGGCGAGGGGGTAACCCAGGCACGTGCGCTGCTGCTGCCGCAGATCTCGGCGGGGCTGACGCTGAGCCAGACCAATGGCACCAGCAGCAGCACCAGCAGCAGCTCGCAAAATTACGGCGCCGACAGCTACCTCTGCAGCGGCATCGCGGCGGGGAGCGGCAGCTACAACTGCACTGGCCCGTTGCAGTCGAGCGCGGCCAACAGCAATGTCGGCCACTCTCGTACGCGGGATATTTCGGCCACTCTCAGCCAGAGCGTCCTCGACCTGAGCAAGATTGCCGATCTCAAGGCCGCGCATTCCCAGGCGAACGCGCAGGATGCGCTGTACCAGGCGGCGCTGCAGGATCTGTTCGTACGCGTGGCCACCGCCTATTTCAACGTGCTCACCAGCCAGGACTCGTTGACCTTCGCCAAGGCCAATGAAGAAGCCTACCGGCAGCAGTACGAGCAGTCGGACCAGCGCTACAAGGTCGGCCTGTCGGCGATCACCGACGTCTACCAGGCCAAATCGTTCTACGAATCGGCCAAGGCGCAGACCATCGCCGCACAGAATGCGTTGGACGACGCGCGCGAAGCGCTCGCGCAGATCACCGGCAAGCCCACCGGCGAGCTGAAGAAACTTCGCGACGACCTGCCGATGGATCCGCCGCAGCCGAACGACCAGAAGGCCTGGGTGCAGCAGGCGCTGCAGAACAATCCCAACCTCTTGTCCGACAAGTACAGCGTGGATGCGGCCGAACACAGTATTTCCGCGGCGCGCGCCGGCCACCTGCCGACGATCAGCGCAACGGTGAACTATGGCAAGGGCGCGACCTGGTACCAGAACTCGACGGACCATTTCCGTCGCCCCAGTTCCACCACGGTCGGCCTGACGCTGTCGGTGCCGCTGTTCTCCGGTGGCGCTACCCAGTCGCGGGTACGCCAGTCGATCTATCAGCGCGATGCCGCCCAGGACTCGCTGGAAGCCGATCGTCGCCAGGTCCAGCGCAACACGCTGAACTACTACCGCTCGGTGATTGCCGGGATCAGCCAGGTCGAGGCGGCCAAGTCCGCCGTCGAGGCGGGCCAGAAGGCACTGGACGCCACGCGAGCCGGCTTCAGCGTCGGTACCAAGACCATCCTGGACGTGCTGACCGCCATCCAGACCCTGACGTCCTCCGAAAGCCAGTACTCGCAGGCACGCCACCAGTTCATCCTCGACAAGCTGCTGCTGAAGCAGGCCGCGGGTGCGGCGGACTTCAAGGACATGGAGTCGATCAACACCCTGCTCGAGTGACGCCGCTGGCGGGCGACCCTCGCAGACCCGTCAAGGAAGGCCGCCTCCGGGCGGCCTTCCTGTTTCCGCACTCACTCCTGCAGCATGCGGTCGATCAGGGTCATCACGCGTTGTACCGCGCCCTGCTCGCTGGCAAAGACATAGTGCGCGCACCGCCCCATCTGCCCCAAGCTCGGAGCGTCCCGCAGCAACTGCTGAACGGCGGCGCCGAGTCGATCGCCACTCCCGATCCGGACGGCCCCTCCCTCGCGAACCAGCGTCTGCGTGATGTCGTCGAAATTGAAGGTATGCGGCCCCACCAGCACCGGCCGCGAAAGCGACGCCGGCTCGAGCACGTTGTGGCCGCCGATCGGCACCAGGCTGCCGCCGACAAACGCAAGATCCGATGCGGCGAAAAACGGCATCAGCTCGCCCATCGCGTCGATCACGAACACCTGGTGCCCCGCCGCGGGAACCCGGTCGGCGCTGCGCGTGCCCGCGGTGAAGCCGAGATTTCGCACAAGATGTTCGACCAGCCGGAAGCGGTCGGGGTGGCGCGGCGCCAGCAGCAGCAGGGCATCGGGGAGGCGTTGCAGCACTTCCAGGTGAGCCTCCAGCACGGCCAGTTCCTCACCCTCATGGGTGCTCGCCGCCATCCAGACGGGGCGCAGGCGTCCCCAGCGATCACGCATCGCCTCGCCGTCCACCTTCGCCTGCGCGGGCACCGGCATGTCGAACTTGAGGTTGCCGCTGACCACCACCCGCTCGGCCGGTGCGCCGAGCACCCGATAGCGCGCGGCATCGGTCCGCGACTGCGCCGCCACCAAGCTCACGCAACGCAGCGCGGCCCGCACCAGTCCGCGTGCGGGCCGGTATCCGCGCATCGAGCGCTCCGAGAGCCGCGCGTTGACGATCATCAGCGGAATGCCGCGCCGGCGGCAAGCAAAGTAGAGGTTCGGCCAGATCTCCGTCTCCACGATCACCGCCAGCCGCGGACGCACCCGGAGCAGAAAGCGCCGCACCGCGAACGGCAGGTCGTAGGGCAGATACACATGGAACACGCTGTCGCCGAACAACTGGCGCACGCGCTCCGAGCCGGTCGGCGTCACCGTGGTGATCACCAGTGGCGCGTGCGGGTAGGCCAACCTGAGCGCCTTGATCAGGGGCTCGGCCGCATTGACCTCGCCGACGGAAACCGCATGCACCCACAACGAGCCGCTCAGCCCGGGCGCGGGGAACAGTCCGAACCGCTCCGGCCAGCGCTGGTGGTAGCTGCCATAGCGGATCCCGCGCGTGAGCAGTCGCAACACGATCACCGGTGTCGCCAGGTACATCAGCAAGGTGTAGAGATAACGCAACGGCAGCATCCCCTGTGCGGTCCGCCAGTATAAAGCGCGCACCCCGCGGCTCGGCGCGATGCCTTGGCTACAATGAGCGGATGCCCGGCATGCCCCGCCCCCCTTTTCGTGCCTCCCTGCTGTCTCCCCGCCATTGGCCCGCCTGGCTCGGCGTGGGATGCATCTGGCTGATCGCCCGCCTGTCCTATCCCGCGCTGATGCGCGTGGGACACTGGTTGGGCGCGCTCGCCATGCGCATCGACTCGGCCCGTCGTCCGGTGGCCGAGGCGAACATCGCGCTGTGCTTCCCCGAACTCGACGCGGACCAGCAGGCTGCGCTGGTCGATGCCCACCTGCGCGACATCGGCCTCATGCTGGTCGAGTTCGCCCTCGGCTGGATGGGGCGGGACGAGGCGATCGCCCGCCTGCCGCTGAGCATCGAGGGACTGGAGCATCTGGAACAGGCGCGCGCCGCAGGCAAGGGCGTATTGCTGGTCGGCGGTCACTTTTCGCACCTGGAACTGTGCGCCCGGCTGGTCTCCCAGCGCATCCGCATTGCCGGCATGTACCGCCGCATGGACTCGACCGTGTTCGAGTGGGTGGTGCTGCGCTCGCGCCTGCACTATGCCGACGCGATGTTCGAGAAGGACGACATCCGCGGCACCGTCAAGTACCTGCGCGGCGGCGGCACGCTCTGGTACGCCCCGGACCAGGACATGCGCAGCAAGGACAGCGTGTTCGTGCCGTTCTTCGGCGTGCCGGCGGCCACCATTACCGCCACACATCACCTGGCGCGCATGGGCAACGCCGTGGTGATCCCGTTCTTCCACCGTCGCCTGCCCGGCAACGGTGGTTATGCGCTGCGCCTGGGCGCCCCGCTGCTGGGCATTCCAAGCGACGACGTGCTGGAGGACACCGCGCGGGTCAACGCCTGCATCGAGCAGATGGCGCGCGAGGCACCCGAGCAGTACCTGTGGGTACACAAGCGGTTCAAGACCCGCCCCGAAGGTAAACCGTCGGTGTACTGAGCACACGCCAGCGCCTGTATCGACAGCCGGCTGAAAGTCACGGCGCGGAAGCTCCGCGCCACAGCCGGCGCAGGCCAGGGAAGTGGTGCAGCGGCACCCGCCATGGCGCCGGCACGCGCTCAGCAGCATGACCATGCCCTCGTCCCTTAAACAGCAGCACGTGGAACCCACCTTTCCCGTGCCCATCCTCATGTATCACAACGTCTCCCGGCCGCCGCGGGAGGCACGCGTCTACCGTAGCCTGTATGTCGCACCGCGAGCCTTCGCGCGTCAGATGGCCCTGCTGCGACGCGCCGGCTACACCGGCCTGTCGATGCGCGACGCGATGCCTTACCTGCGTGGCGAGCGGCGCGGCCGCGTCGCCGTGATCACGCTGGACGACGGCTACCTGGACAATCTCGAGAACGCGCTCCCGGCGCTGCTCGCCCAGGGTTTCACCGCCACCTGCTACGTGGTCAGTGCCACCCTGGGAAGCCACAACCTTTGGGACGAGCAAAAGCTCGGGGTGCGCAAGCGGCTGATGGACGGCGCCCAGCTGCGCCAGTGGCACGACGCCGGCATGGAGGTCGGAGCGCACAGCCGCAGCCATCCGCGCCTGACCCGATGCGACGAGCCGTCGCTGCGCGACGAGATCGCCGGCTCGCGCGCCGAGCTCGAGGACGTGATCGGCGCGACCGTGAACCAGTTCTGCTACCCCTACGGCGACACGGACCAACGGGTCGCCGAGGCCGCGCGCCAGGCCGGTTATGAAGCGGCCACGGCTACCCGGCGCGGCCGTGCCCGACCCGGCATGGACCTGTTCCAGCTTCCGCGCGTGCAGGTAGCCCGTCACCACTGGCTGCTGCCGTTCGCCCAGCGGGTGTTCACCGCTTACGAGGACCGCCGCGCATGAGGTTCCTGTTCGTGGGCACCCATCCGGAGAACACCGGCGCGGCCACGCATTTCGTGGCGCTGGCGCAGGCGCTGGTCGAATCGGGACATGACGTGGACGCGATCCTGCGTCCGGACACCCTGATCTGGCAGGGGCTGGCCTACAGCGGCGTGCGCTGCCGGCCAGGCTTCTTCCGCAACGCGCTGGACCCGCGCGGCTACGCCACGGTGCGACGGCAGATCGCCGAAGCACGACCGGACTGGATCGTTGGCAACTTCGGCAAGGAGTACTGGCCACTGGTGCTGATCGGCCGTGCCCTCGGCATTCCGGTGGCGCTCTTCCGGCACCGCACGCCGCCGATGAAACGGTTGTCGGCGCTGCTCCTGCCGCGGCTGGCCTCGCGTTTCTTCGCGGTCTCGCAGCACGCGCGCCAGGCCTACCTGGACCGCGGCATCCCTGCGCAGCGGGTGCAGGTGCTGTACAACCCGGTGAACGCCTCATTGTTCCGGCCGGACGCGGATGCCGGCGCCGCCATGCGCGCGTCGCTGGGGATCCCCGATGACGCGATCGTGCTCGGCTACGTCGGCCGCATGCACACCGGCAAGGGCGTGTTCCCGCTGCTGGAGGCGGCCAGCGCGGCCATGCGACGCGAACCCCGCCTGTACTGCCTGTGGGTCGGCGACGGACCGGACGCGGCCCGGCTGCAGGCGCTGGCGGCCGCGGACACCGGCGTCGGCAGCCGGCATCGCTTCGCCGGCTGGAACAACCACACCGCGGACTACTTCCGCAGCCTGTCGATGCTGGCCTTCCCCTCGATCGCCACCGAGACGTTCGGCCGGGTTTCGATCGAGGCGCAGGCCTGCGGGGTGCCGGTGCTGGCCAGCGACATCGGCGGCGTGCCGGAAACCCTCGCCGACGGGGAGAGCGGGCGGCTGCTGCCCCCAGGTGACGTGGCCGCATGGTGCGAGGCGATCCTGGCCCTGTGCAACGACGCTACCCGCCAGCACATGGGTTCGACGGCCCGCGAGTTCGTGCTGCAGCACTTCGCGACCCACGTGATTGCCCGCGAGTTCGTGGTCCAGCTGCAACCGGCAGCCGCCGGCCAGGCCTCAGCGGGGCTCGACCGGCTCGGAGCCACGTCGGGATGAAGCGCGCTGACGCTCACGCGCTTCGTGCAGCTTGGCGTATTTGAGAAAGGCGTAGAACGCCCCGGTGACGCTGGCGATGAAGCCGGCCCAGCCATTGAGGAAGTAGCGCTTGCCGATGTACTGGCGCAGGAAGAACACCGGCGGGTAGAGCACCATGCGCAGGCCGGTGAAGCGCTGCCGCCTGCGCAGTTTGTACGCCACCATGCCGGTCGTGTAGCGATTGATCTTGTCCACCCGGGTGGTGATGTCGCCATCGCCATCGTTGACGAAGTCGGCCGCGCGCAGGGTCTTCACCGGGCCGTCCACCTCGACCGCGGCATGCACCTCGACGTCGTTCATGCGGCCGCGCCGGCGATCGAACAGGCGCAGGTGGCCGTTGCGCCAGCTGCGCCGGTGCTGCACGGTCCAGAACATGCGCTCGCGGCGCGGCAGTCGATAACCCGCGTGGCGGGGGTGCTCCAGCGCCCGCTCGATCACGCCGCGCGTGCCCGGCGAGAGGATCTCGTCGGCATCGAGGTTGAGCACCCAGTCGTGGCGCGCCAGGTCGATCGCGCGCTGCTTCTGCGGACCGTAGTCGTCGAACGGATGCACCGCCACCCGCGCACCATGGCGCTCGGCGATGGCCACGGTGTCGTCGGTGGAGCCGGAATCGAGCACCACGATCTCGTCAGCCCAGTCCACTTCCCGCAGGCAGGCGTCGAGGGTGTCGGCGTTGTTGTAGGTGATCACCACCACCGACAGCGGTTCACGCGGCATCGGCGCGCTCCTCCGGCAGCGCGCCGAGCGACGCGCACCACAGGCCGAGCAGCCAGGCAAACAGCAGCCCCCACCAGGCCGAATAGAACGCCAGGTGCGTGTTCAGCGGAAACAGCATCGCGCCCAGCGCCACCGTGGCCGGAAAAGCCAGCGCGCGCGCCTCGTGCCCGACCCGTCGCCAATAGCGCAGCGCCCAGGCCAGCGCGGCCAGCCACAGCAGCAGCCCGATCGTGCCGGTCTCGGTCAGTACCTCCAGCACCACCTGGTGGGCGTGGCAGGCGCCCTCGCCCACGCCACAGGCCTCCGCCGTGACGAAGTGGTCGTTGGCCGGTGCGAACTCCGGGTAGGCATAGCGATAGCCGCGCACGCCGACGCCGTTCACCGGGTGCGCCGCGATCATGCGCAGGCTGGTGCCCCAGATGTCGAGCCGCCCGGTGAGCGCCTGATCCACCGCGTGCTCGCTGCCGTTGAAGACTTCCAGCGTGCGCTCCATACGTGCATGGAAGCGGGTCGACGTCTTCCAGGCCAGCGCGCCGGCCAACGCCAGCACCACGGCGGCAACCAGCCCGAACGTCAGGAACCGGCGCAACGAGCCCAGATCCCGCCAGGCGAACGCCAGCACCACCACCGCGTAGCAGACCCACGCCGCGCGCGAACCGGCCAGCAGCACCGGCCCGAGCAGCACCAGCGCGGCCAGCCACAACGCCCAGCGCCCCCACCGTGCGTGCGCAGCCCACAGCACGAACGGCGAGAGCACGGCGAGGGTCGGCCCCAGCTTGAGATTGTCGGCGCCGAAGATGCCGGACAGCCGTTCGGCGTCGGCATGTCCGCCCAGGCTCCAACCGGTCAGTGCCTGGACCCAGGCGTCGAGCACCCAGAGCGCGACTACCGCGGCCACCGCGATGTAGAGCGTGCGCACGCGGTCGGCCCGCCGCAGGGCGAAGCAGGCGTAGATGCCCAGCGGCGCGAAACGCAGCAGGCCTGCGACCGTCTCCCAGCTCTTGCCCGGCGCCACCGAATCCGGCGAGGAAACCAGTGCCGCACCCACGTAGCCGGCCAGGATCACCAGCAGGCATCGCGCGCCCTCGTGCTGTGACAGCGCATGCGGGAAGCGCAGGAACAGCATGACCGTGCCGAACAGGCACAGCGCGGTTCCCAGCTCGGCACTGCGTCCGAACGGCAGCAGCGCCACCACCAGCCAGAACGGCAGCAGCGGCGAGCGCAGCGCGGCGACAAGAGACGAGGCAAACGGGGGCATGCTGCGACCGGCCTGGAGGAAGCCGGCATTGTAGGGGAGCGCTCGAACGCGGAGCGATGGCTCGCGCAGGGAGTGGGTCAGCGCTTGTCCGCGCCCGCCACTTCCTCGTACAGCTCCAGCGTGGCCTGTTGCATGTCGGCCAGCCGGTAGCTTTGCAGCATCGGGATCGGGGGCGCGACACGCAGCAATTCCGCAGCCCGCTCGACCAGCTTTTCACGGTCGCCCAGCGGCACCCGGCCAGCCGGGTAGAGCTCGGCCAGCAATTCGCCAACCCCGCCGTGCGCATAACCGAGCACCGGCCGGCACAGCGACAGCGCCTCCACCACGGTCCGCCCGAAGGCTTCCGGTTTGTTCGACAACTGCAGCACCAGCGCGGATATCGCGTAGATGTCGCGGATATCGTCGCGCGGCGGCGTCATCACCACCTCTGCCTGCAGTCCGCGCGAGCGGACCAGCTCACGCAATTCCTCGGCATAGGCCTCGCGCCCGGGTTCGAGCACACCCAGCAGAAGCAGCCGGGCCGCCACGCCCCGATCGCGCAGGTCGGCCAGCAGTTCGATGGCGTCGTGGTGACCCTTCAAGCGGGTGCCGCGCCCGGGGAGGGTGAGCAGGGGGGCACCGTCGAGCTGCGGGAATTCGGCGAAGAACGCCTTCTGCCAGGCATCGTCGGGGCGGTGACCGTAAGGGAAGGCCTCGGGATCGATGCCGCGGGGTATCACCCGCACGCGCGCCGGCTCCAGCCACCGGTAGTGACCCAGTACGTAGGCGCGCACGGTCTGCGACACCGCGATCACCCGCTCGCCGCGAAGCATCACCGCGCTGTATCGGCCCGGCGAGTTGAGCCCGTGCACGGTCGTGATGAAGTGCGGCTTGCGCTCCATGCCACGGATCGCCAGACGACCGATCCAGGCCGGCATGCGCGAGCGGGCGTGCACGATGTCGGCATCCAGCGACTTCAGCACCCGGCGCACCGCGCCCACCCGGGTGAGCGTGCCGAGCGACTTGCGGCCGATATCCAGCGTGACGTGCTCGCTGCCCTCGGCCAGCAGGCGGTCCACCAGACGGCCGCCGGCCGACACCACCACTGAACGATGCCCCGCCGCCACCAGCGCACGGGCAATCTCCAGCGCGGACCGTTCGGCCCCGCCGGAATGCAACGCCGGGATCAGCTGGACCACGGTCAGGACCCGGGCGGGATGACTGGCGGCTGCAGGCATGGTGTCTTGCATCAAGGCCTTCATCCCTTCAGGCAAGCAGCGATCGTGCCTAAAGCCGCGATCCGGCCGAAGTTCCCGGCCCCATGATCAGTCGCGCAGGACGTAATGCGCGCCGCAGTAGGGACAGGTGGACTCCCCGCCATCGTCGACGATCGGCAGGTAGACCTTCGGATGGGAGTTCCACAGGGCCATGCCAGGCATCGGACAGGACAACGGAAGGTCGCTGAGCGTCACTTCGTAACGATTTTGGGCATTCGCCGGGATCGGGGTGACCGCCGCTGCAGAGGGGGACGACATGGATCGGGCTCCGGGAGGGGATGCAAGAAGGCGATCTTAGCAGGCGATGGGGAGAACCCTCCGTGCCAACGCCGCACGGACACCCCGGCCGGGCCCGGGGTGGACCCGACGCCCGACCCAATGACAAGGGCCGCACCCGGAGGTACGGCCCTTGTCCAGACAGGTACCGCAGGTAACCGGATTACTTGGCGATTTCGCCTTCGGTGGTGATCTGCAGCTTGATCTCGTCGCTGACGTACGGCACGTAGTTCGACACACCGAAATCCGAGCGCTTGAGGGTACCGGTGGCGTCGAAGGCGATCGCCTCGACCTTGGCCATCGGGTGCATGCCGAGCTTGTTCAGGTGGGCGGTCAGCACCACCGGCTTGGTCACGCCGTGCAGGGTCAGGTCACCGGTCACCTTGTACTTGTCGCCACCCAGCGCCTGCACCTTGGTGCTCTTGAACACGGCGTTGGGGTACTTCGCGGCGTCGAAGAAGGCCGGCGACTGGAATTCCTCGTTGAGCTTGGCCACGTGGGTGTCGAAGCCGGACACCGGCAGGGTCACGTCGACCGAGGACTTGGACGGATTGGCCTTGTCGAACACCACCGTGCCCGAGCCCAGTGCTGCGTAGCCGCTGGGGTTGGAGAAGCCCAGGTGGTTCCAGGTGAACGTCACCACGGTGTGGGTGGGATCGAGGTTGAAGGTCTGCGGGGCCGCCTGGGCAGCGAACGCGGCGCCAAGCAGGCCGGCGAGGGCGAATACTTTCAATGCACGCATGGGAAAACTCCGAAGGGAAAGGGAGGAACGGCCGATCAGGCGATCGTGCACGCTTCGTCGAACGACAGGCGCGGGCTGCGCGGGAACAGGTCGCGGCTGGCATCGCCGTAACCGATGTTGATCAGGAAGTTGGACTTGACCGAGGTACCGGCGAAGAACGCGGCATCGACGCCGGCGTTGTCGAAGCCGGACATCGGGCCGCAATCCAGGCCCACCGCACGGGCCGCCAGGATCAGGTAGGCGCCCTGCAGCGTGGCGTTGCGGAACGCGGTGGTGTCGATCAGCGGCTGGTTGCCCTCGAACCAGCTCTTTGCGTCGGCGTGCGGGAACAGCTGCGGCAGCTTCTCGTGGAAGGCGTGGTCGTTGGCGACGATCGCGGTGACCGGGGCCGCCATGGTCTTGGCGCGATTGCCCTCGGACAGGAATGGCGACAGCTTCGCCTTCGCCTCGGCCGACTTCACGAACACCAGCCGCATCGGCGAGCTGTTCGCACTGGTCGGGCCGAACTTCAGCAGGTCGTACAGCTGGTGCAGCTGCGCGTCGGTCACCTCACGGTCCAGCCATGCATTGAAGGTGCGCGCATGGCGGAAGAGCTGGTCGAGGGCGGTATCGGAAAGCATCTCGCTCATGGGTATCCTTGTTCCGGCGTGACGCGCCGATGCTGGCGCAGGAAGCCGTCAGTTTACGTGGACGGCCCAGCCCACAGGACCCCGCCGCGTGGAACGAACTGTGCTCGATCCGGAAACAATCGCCGCGGCGACGCGCATGCTGAGGTCCGCGGGCGAATGCTGGGCGATCACCGACGACGCCGCCGGCAACCAGCGGCAGGCGCTCGCGCTGGCCGAGCGGCTGGCCATGCCCGTCCGCCACCTGGTGCTGGAGCCGCGCGCCCCCTGGTCGTGGTTCGCGCCACGCCTGCTCTCCGGCGGCCGGCTTGCCCTGCCCGCAGCGCAGCGTGAACTGTTCGCCCCACCGTGGCCAGTGGCCGCGATCGGCTGCGGTCGCGCCGCGGCGCTGTTCACGCGGATGCTGCGCAGACTCTCCGACGGTGACTGCTTCACCGTGCAGATCCTCGATCCGCGCATCGATCCGGGCGAATGGGACCTGGTCATCGCGCCACGGCACGACGAGCTCGCCGGCCCCAACGTGCTCCACCCGGTCGGCTCGCTGAATCCCGTCGACGACGCCTGGCTGGACGACGCCCGCGAGGCGTTTCCCGCCCTGGGCGAGCTGCCGGGGCCACGCCTCGGCGTGCTGCTCGGCGGTCCGCGGCGTGGCATCCCGATGGACGCCGGCTACGCCCGCGCGCTGGGCGACGCGGTGCGCCGGCAGATCGCCGGAAACGGCGGCAGCGCCATGGTGGTCGCATCGCGACGGACGCCCTCGTCGCTCTGCGATGCAGTGGGTCATGCCGTGCGCGACCTGCCCGGCCTGTTCTGGCGTGGTCCATCGGATGGGCCCAACCCCTACCCGGGCGTGCTCGGCTGGGCGAACCGGCTGCTGGTGACGCCGGACTCGGTCAACATGCTGAGCGAGGCCTGTGCGGTCGGCTGCCCGGTCGAAACACTGGCACCCGCTCCGCTGCCACCGCGCATCGCCAGCTTCCACCGGACCCTGCGCGACGGTGGCTGGCTCGGCGATGGCGGCCCTGCCGCCGGACCGCTGCGCGAAACCGCCACCCTCGCTGCCCGGGTGAGCCAGGCGATCCGTGCCCGGCACCCGGACATCGACGCCTCCTAGGATTCGAAGGCGAAACCCAGCGCACGCGTCACCGCCTGCACCGTGGCGACCCGCTGCATCAGCTCGGGCTCGCGTTCGCCGATGCGCGAGCGCAGGTCGAGTGTGCAGGTCAGCGCGCGCTGCAGCAGCTCGGCATGGGCATGCAGGAACACCTCCGCCTGGCCGGCATCGAGCAACGCTGCTTCGCGACAGGCTTCGATCAGGGCTGCATTGCTGGTCATCTCGAGCAGGCTCGGATGGCGCACCGCATGGGCGAGCACCAGTCCCTGCAGGGCGAACTCGATGTCGAGCAGGCCACCCGGCCCCTGCTTCAGGTCGAAGCGTGACGGGTCCGAACGATCGCGTTCGGCGCGCCAGCGGCGACGCATGCTCGACACTTCGTCGTACACCACGTCCACATCGCGCGCGATCGCCAGGATCTCCCGCCGAAGCGCCGCCAGGTCGGCATGCAACGCGACGTCGCCGGCCACCGGCCGCGCACGCAGCAGGGCCTGATGCTCCCAGGTCCAGGCGCGCCCCCGTTGATAGGCGGCGAACGCATCGAAGCTGGATACCAGCAGGCCCTTGGAGCCATCCGGGCGCAGCCGGGTATCGACTTCGTACAGGCGTCCGGCGCGGGTCATCACGGTGAGCCAGTTCATCACCCGCTGCGCCAGCCGCTGGTACCAGCGCGAGCCTTCCAGCGGCCGGGCACCATCGCTCATCGCCTGCGCGCGACGGCCGTCATAGACGAACACCAGGTCGAGATCCGAGGCGAAACCCAGCTCTTCGCCGCCCAGGCTGCCGTAGCCCAGCACCGCGAAGCCCGAGCCCGAGCCCGGCAATCTTCCATGCTGGGCAGCGAGTTCGCGCTCGGCCAGCGCGGTCACCGCCACCACCACCGATTCGGCCAGCGCGGCCAGCCGGCGCGCGGTCGACACCGCGTCGGCACGCCCGTCGCTGAAGGCCAGGCCCAGCCGGAACGCCACGCTGGCCTTGAACTCGTTGATGCGATCGAGCTCGGCCTCGGCCTCGCGCTCGTCGAGCGTCGACAGCACACGGGCGATCTCCGCGCTGATGTCGGCGCGCTTGAGCGGCAGTTGGTCGATCCGCGGATCGAGCACGTCGTCCAGCAGCAGCGGCTGGGCGATCACCCGCTCGGCGAGGAAGGCCCGGTCGGCGAACAGCCGTGCCAGCCGCCGCCGCGCCGCCGGCTGCTCCTCCAGCAGCGCCAGATAGGACGAGCGCCGCGCCACCGCCTGCACCAGTTGCACCAGCCGCAGCAGGCAGGCCACCGGCGCGGCGGTCTGCCGCGCAGCGATCAGCAGCTGCGGCATCACCCGGTCCAGCCGCTCGCGCGAACCGGGCGACATCGCCTTCACGTTGGAGCCCTGGGGCAGTTTCACCAGCGCCTCGGCCGCGGCGTCGCCGGGCACGAAGCCGGAACCTTCCATCGCCGCCGGCTCCAACGTGCCGGCGCAGGCGTCGTGCCACAGCCGGGTGTCGGCGACCGGGGCGCTGGCGGCGCGTCCGCCCTGCGGCATCAGCACCGCGGCGAACTCCTCGCTGACCACGGCCCGGTGACGCGCCAGCTCGGCGGCCAGCGACAGCCAGTCGTGATGGCCCAGGCCACGGGCGATCCGCTCGCGGCTGAGCGCGTCCTCGGGAATGTCGTGGGTCTGCGCGTCGCGCAGCATCTGCACCCGGTTCTCCACCCGACGCAGGCAGAAGTACGCCTCGCGCAGGGCGCGTGCGCGGGCCGCCGGGATGTGTCCGCGTGCCTCGCAGGCGGTGAGCGCCGGCAGCAGTCCGCGCACGCGCAGGGTCGGCTCGCGGCCGCCGCGGATCAGCTGGGTGAGCTGCACGATGAACTCAATCTCGCGGATGCCGCCCGGACCGAGCTTGAGGTTGTCGGCCAGGTCCTTCCGGGCCACCTCCGCGTCGATCAGCGCCTTCATCTCGCGCAGCCCGGCGAACGCCGTGTAGTCGAGGTACTTGCGATAGACGAACGGGCGCAGCAGCTCCTGCAATTGCTTGCCTGCCACGCGGTCGCCGGCGACCGGGCGTGCCTTGATCCAGGCATAGCGCTCCCAGTCGCGTCCCTCGCTCTGGTAGTACTGCTCCATCGCGGCGAACGGCAGCGCCAGCCGCCCGGCCGTGCCGAACGGGCGCAGGCGCAGATCGACCCGGGCGCAGATCCCGTCGACGGTCGGCTCGTTGAGCAGGCGTACCAGCTGGCGCACCAGCCGCACGAAGTATTCGCTGTTGTCCAGGCTGCGCGAACCGTCACTCTGGCCTCCCTGCGGATAGGCCATCACCAGGTCGATGTCGGAGGAGAAGTTCAGCTCGCTGCCGCCGAGCTTGCCGAAACCGACCACGACCAGCCGCTGCAGGCTGCCGTCGGCTCCGCGCGGCTGGCCGTAGCGGCCGGCCAGCATCTGCTCGGACCAGGCCAGCGCCCGGTCAAGCAGCACCTCGTACAACACGCTGGTGTCGGCCAGCGTGGTTGGCACGTCGTCCAGGTCGTTGACGTCGCGGAACACCAGCCGCAGCGACTCGGCCCGGCGGAACCGGCGCAGCAGCGACAGCGTTTCGGCCTCGTCCACCGGCAGACGCAAGGCCTCGCCGCGCGACGCCGCGTCGGAAGAGGAGCGCAGGCGTTCCAGCCCCGCCGGGGCGAGCAGTTGCGGCTGGCTGCGCCAGACTTCGAACGCAAAGTCGCTGGCCAGCAGGGTGCGCCGGATGCGCTCGGCGACACCGGCATCGTCCTGCACGGCCACGCCCGCGCTGCGGCAGGCCGCCACCAGCTGGGCATAGCGATCGTCGATCAGCGCCTGCAGCGCGGTGGATTCGGGAGCATTCATGGCGACCATTGTGCCGCAGCAACCGACGCCGACCGGCGATCCGGCCCCATGCCGGCGGTTCATCTGGACGGCGTTACATTCGTGCGTCCAGATCGTGACATCTTACGGACAGCCATGAACCCCTCTCCGGATCGCCCGGTTCGCCTGCGCCCCGCCTGGCAGAAAGCCCTGGCGCTGGCGGTCATGGTGCTGGCGTTCACCCTGCTCACCGGCACCATCGACGGTGGTGTCGGCGTGGTACCGCGACGGCTGCTGGATCAGCCGTTCTACGTGTTCGCCAATGCACTGCCGGGCCTGCTGCTGGCGTTCACCCTGCTGGCACTGACCCGCCGCGCATTGCTGTCCTTCGGCCTGGCGCTGGCCGCCGAGGGGCTGGTGTACGCGGTGAATGGGCTGAAGGTCGACAACCTCGGCACTCCGCTGATTCCGGCGGACTTCCACATGCTCGGCCAGCTCGACAAGGGCGGCATGCACGTGCTGGGCGCCTATCTGCCGCACAGTCCGTGGCCTTACCTGGCGATCGTCGCCGCCATCGCACTGGTGGTGGCGCTCTGGCGGCTCGAGCCGGCCTTGCTGGCCAGACGGCCGCGCTCGCCCAGGATGGCCGCAGGCGCCGTTTCGTTCGTCCTGCTGGCGACGCTGCTGGCCGGCACCCCGGCCTGGGCGAAGCTCTACAACGGACGCACGCTGTGGCTGGAGCCGTGGTCGGCCAGCTCGACCGCCACCCACTCGGGCCTGGTCAGCTCGCTGATGATCTACCACCTGCAGTACGGCAAGCACGACCGCAAGCCCGACCCCAGCGCCGCGCGCGAGCTGATCGGCCGCAACGACGACGCGCTACGGCAGGAGCTGCAGACGCCGGCCGCCGATGGCGCGCAGCCGGACATCGTGGTGGTGCAGAGCGAATCGTTCTTCGATCCGCGCATCCTCAAGGGCTACCAGCATGCCGACCTGACCCCGAACCTGGATCGCCTGGCCCGCCACGGCATCAGCGGCGCGCTGCACGTGCCGACCTTCGGCGGCGGCACCATCCGCACCGAGTTCGAGGTGCTTACCGGGTTGTCGCTGCGCTACTTCCGCAACCTGCAGTTCCCCTACCTGCAGCTCAACGCCAAGGTGGTGCCGAGCCTGGTGCGCACGCTGCGCGCGCATGGTTACGAGACGGTGGCGATCCACGGCAACGACCCGTCGTTCTGGAACCGCACCAGCGCATTCAAGGCGATCGGCTTCGACCGTTTCGTCTCGCAGTCGTCGTTTCCGGCCAGCGCCACCAACGACGGCCAGTACATGGCCGACCGCGGCATGACCGACGAGATCCTGACCCAGCTGAAAGACAGCGGCCCGCCGCAGTTCCTGTTCGCGATCAGCATCGAGGCGCACGGTCCGTACGACACGGTGCCTGCCGATCCGGCCGCGCGCGACGCGATCCCGGTGCCGGCCGGCATCACCGGCAAGGACAAGCTGGAATTGCAGAACTACCTCTACCACATCGGCCACGCCGACCAGGAACTGGGGCGCCTGGCCGCTGCGCTGGCCCGGCGCGACCGGCCGACCCTGCTGATGTTCTACGGCGACCATCTGCCCGCGCTCAGCGGGGTGTTCCAGACCGACGGCTTCGTCGATGGCGGCGACATGCTGGGCGAGCCCGGCACCTGGCTGCTGGTCGACCCGCGCAAGGCGATGACACCGCAGCACGTGGACACCGCCTCGTGGATGCTGCCTGGCCGTCTGTTGCAGGCGGCCGGCATCCACGATGCCTACTTCGCGCTCACCCAGGTGGTCGGTCCGGACCTTGCGGCGCTGACCCGCGCGCCCGATGCACCGCCGCCGCCGGAAGACGCTCAGGAGCGCCAGACCGACCACGAGATGTCCGATGTCGCGCTGCTCCGCCTGGACGGCAAGCTGGAAGCACTGCTTCCGCAGCAGCAGCTGGCCACGTCCCCGGCCACGAACGCGCCGCCGCCGCACGGACCGTCCGACGGCAGCGTCGGCGCCACGCAATGAACGCACTCGTCCGGTCGGCGATCCGCCGACCGGACGAGCCACGGCTCAGAGCCTCCAGACGATCCCGCCCCGGACGGCACCGTCCACGCTGCGATGGCCGAGCAGGCCGTCGTACGCCAGGGTGAGGGTGGTGCTGCGCGACAGCGGCAAAGCCAAGTCCGCGTCCAGCACCATCGCATCGCGCGCCATCGGCACGCCGTCGACGACGAAGCTCGAGCTGCCTTCGAACGCCACCGCCGCATCCGGCCGCATCCGGCCGAAGCCGTGGCGCCAGCCCAACTGCACGTGCGCGTCGAGCACGCTGTGGCGGAAGGCGAAGCGGGTGCCCGCGCGAGCGCCCAGCGTGCCATAGGCCACCACATCGTCCTGCCCCTGCACGGCCAGGGCGGACGCACCGCCGCGCTCGGCAAAGGCGGGGCTGGCCAGGCGCACGTAGGCCGCGCGGGCAAACGGCTCCAGCGCCACGCCGTGCCACGAGACCCGGCGGCCCACTTCGGCAAACGCCTGCGAGGTGGTCGCGCGACCGTGCGCGAACAGGCGCTCGGAGAGACCGGTGAAGGCGACGGTGCGTGCCGCGTCGAACCGGTGCCAGCTGAAGGCGAGACCGCCGCGCAGACGCCAGTCGCCGCGCTGCTGCCCGGCGTAGAAGCCCAGGTGCGTGTCGTCGCTGCGGTCGGTGCCGGCGCGGCTGGGCACGCGCAGCGAGGTGCGGGTATAGCCCGCCATCGCACCGATGCGGGATGCCTCGCCCACCGGCAGGTCGCCACCGACCATCGCGCCGCCCAGCGAGCGGGCTGCGCCGGCCGCGTTGCCGTCGCCGGCACGGTGACCCCAGGCGCCGAGCACCTGGCCCCACGCGGTGAAGCCGTGGCTGCCCGGCGTACCGGTCGCGGGGCCGGCGGCAAGGTCGTCGCCACTGGCCTGCACCAGTCGGCTATCGGCCGCATCGCGGATGAAGCGGCTGTCGTCGAGCAGGGTGCCTCGAAAACTCGGATGGATGTCGCCGGAAAGCGCATCGCCCGCGTTGCGGATCGCGGCATCGGTCGGCTGGTTGGCGACCGCGGTGAACACCGGGTTGGCAACGGCAAGCGTCTGCAGGCCACCGAGCACGGCGCGCTGGTTCCGGGTCCCGTCGATGCTGGCGAGGCTGCGCTGCTGGACCACATCGAGATAGACGTGATCGGCATCGTAGGCAGGCGCCACGCCGAGCACCGCGCTGACCGCACCGTTGCCGGCCAGGGTATACCGCCCCTGCACGCCCCGCCCCGCGCTCAGCACGGTGTAGCGCGCGCCAGCCTGATAGAACCGGCCGGGCACAGAGGGTGCCGCTCCGAGCAGGGCCCCGGCGGCCAGGTACGCCGAACCGTCGACGGCGATGCCGGCGGCGGCGTCCGGCTGGCTGGCCAGCGGCTGCACGCGGAGGGTCGCCCCGGCGGACTGGCGGTAATCCCCTGCGCCGAGCAGGCCCCTTCCATCCGGTGCGATGCCGCCGGCGCTGGCCAGCAGATCGCCGCCGATCCGGCCCTGTCCGGCAAGGATGCCGCTGCTGTCCAGGCCACCGCCGATGTCGCCACTGTCGTTCAGCAGTCCCTGGTTCACCACCGAGCCACCGATACGGCCCTGGTTGTCCAGCACGCCGAGGTTGAGGACTCCGCTGGCCAGCGAGCCGGTCAGCAGCAGTTCGCCACGGGCCGCCACCCCGGTCGTCCCGGTGTAGGTGTTGCTGCCGCTGAGTTGTTGACGCCCTCCCGCGACCACCAGGGCACCACCGCCCGTACCGCTCAGGCCACCATCGGCGAGACGGCCGGTGAAGTTGCCCGAGGCCCCGGTCAGCATCAGCACGTTGCTGCCGAGCAGCACCTCGCCGCCACCGGAAAGCGACGCCAGCTCGGTGGCTTGCGCGGTACGCGAGATGTCCAGCGCCCCATCGACCTGCGCGCCCGATGACTGCGCGATGCTGCCCGGCCCGGCCAGCCCCAGCCAGCCGCCGCGCTCGACCAAGGTCGCGCCGGTGTAGGTATTACTGCCGCTGAGGTTGGCCACGCCACCGCCCGCCACGGTGAAGGCGCCGCTGCCGGAGATGGTGCCGGCCAACCCCAGCGGCCCCATCGCGGCGGTCGCGGTGAATGCCGCGGTGATGGGGGCATCGGTCACGTAGAACGGGGTGTAGCCGGTCGACTGGTTGGCCAGGTCGTACATCACCGCGTTGTGCATGAAGAAGCTGATGCCGTAGATCGCACTGCTCGGGAAGCCGCCGTAGGGGCCCAGCGTGACCACGTTGCTGTAGTCGCCGCTGGCATCGTTGCCGGTGGTGATCGAGGCGGGCAAGGCACCGTGCGCAGCCCCGGTCACCGTGAGGGTGATGCCCGGGTTCTCGTCGCCATAGGGATTGAGATGGCCCGCAGCGGTCTCGCCGGCGACCAGGCCCACGCCGTTGTCGATCAGCATGATGTTCGGCGTGCCGGTATCGAACAGCGTGGGAAGCACTGCCGTGGAGGTGTGCCTGCCATCGCTCAGTGCGTACACGAACTGAGTGTCGAACTGGCTGGCCGAGGGCGCCCCGGACAGCGCGAATTGGCCCTGTGCGCCACCGCTCCAGGACACCACGCTGAGGAACTGTGCCCGCAACGCGGGCGTCAGGCCAAGGATCATGCAACCCTGGCCGCACTGGCCCGGCACGCCGGCACCGCCGTTGGCCTCGACGATGTAGCCGCTCTTGGTAAGCATGCCCGGCACGCCGTTGCCGAAGTCGCCGGCACCGAAGGTGCCGTAGAACGCCCCCTCTTCCGGCGCCTTGCCGTCGGCGAGGTTCTTCTGGAAGTCGGTGTCGATCTTGAGCGTCACGTTGCCGACGGTGCCGACCGGATCGCCGGTGGCGGTGGAGCTCACCCAGGCGTAGTTGACGGCGACCGGCGCGCCGGCGGCAGTGCCGAAGCTGCCCACCCGCGTGCCGGAGCCACTGTTGTAGAACTGCATGCTGGACACGGTCGTGGAGGACTGCAGGTAGCCGTAGCTGCCGTCGCCGTACAGGTAGAACTGCAGCGGCCCGGTGCTGGCGCCGGCCTCGTTGGGAAACCAGTCGGGCGAGCTGCCCTGCAGGGCGCCCAGGCCCACGTCGATGTTGAACGAGTCGGAGCCGGTGTCGAACAGGTACTCCTTCGGGGCAGCGCCGTTGACGCCCACGTTGATGCCCAGGCGGTAGCCGTACTGGCCGTTGCCGTAGTCCTGCCTGATCACGTCCAGCGGCACGTCGGTGGTCTGTGCCCAGACGTGGGACGCGAACGCGTACGCCAGTGCGATGGCCAATGGCCGGTATGCAATCTTGCTCACCCCTGTCTCCCCGGTTTCTGTCTTGACGGTCTCGCCGGGCCCAGGCGGGCCCGACGAAAGGGACCGGCTGCCGCACGGGCAACCGGCCCCTTCGCTCACAGGACGTGCGAGCGCGGGGAAACGGAAATGGCGGGCGTCAGAAGTCGACGCTGCCGCTGAGACGCAGCCGGGTGCGGGTGCGCACGGGCACGAATGTCTCGTCGAAATCGGCGGCATAGAGCCTTCGACCGAACAGATTGGCAGCCCCGAGGGCGACCCGCCAGCGCGGGGTGCGATAGGACAGGGCAAGATCGAACTCGGCCTGCCCGGGTACGCGATACCGGGTGCTGAAGTCCGAACTCTGTCCCAGCGAACGGCTGCGTGCGTGGACCCCGCCACCGATACCCCAGCCCCGCAGCCATGCCCCCCGGAACCGGTAATCCAGCCACAGGTCCAGGCGCTGTCGCGGCGCACCGGGGGCCGCGGTCCCGTCGCTGTTGGCGATGCGCGCGCGGGTGTAGCCCAGGCTGGCGTCCAGTCCGCTGGCGAGGCGCCCGACCAGTTCCACCTCCGCACCGCGGTTGGTCTGACCCGGCCCGAGCGAGGCGAAGCCCGGTTGCTGCACGGACACCAGCAGGTAACTGTGATCGAGCCGGATGCGATAGGCCGCAACGGTCAGCCGCGCCCGATGGTCGAACAGCTCGAACTTGGCACCGGCCTCCACCTGGCGGGACAGCGCCGGCGGCAACAGGCGACCGTCGCTGCCCAGGTAGGATAGCGACTGGAATCCGCTGGCCACGCTGGCGTAAAGCGTCGCTCCCGGCATGGGCTCGAAGGCCACGCCGGCATCCGGCACCCATCGCACGCGGCGCAGTCGTACGGTCCGCCCCTGCGCATCCACGGCGAATACCTCGTAGGCGGATCGCCGGGCCGTGGCGATCAGGTTCCAGCGCTGGCCGATCGCCCATTGATCCTGCACGAACAGCCCGGTATCGGTCTGCCAGGGCGAACCCGGCTGTGGCTGATCGTCGGCGGGCGTGAGAACGGACGCAGCCGGAGGCAGGGTGGCGGTCCCGTTGAAGTCGAAGAACGGGTTGCTGTCCAGGCCGACGCGGTCCTCGATGTGGCCGACGTGGGCGCGTGCATAGTCCAGCCCCAGCGTCACCGTGTGCTCGGTCGCGGCGGTGGTGAACGTGCCGATCAGGTCGTTCTGCAACGAAGCGTAGGCGTCGCCGTAGCGGTACTGCTGGGCGATCGCCAGCACCTGTCCGCCGGGCTGCGGGTCGGTCAGCGTCCATGCCGATGAGGCGTTGCGCTGCCGTACGTATTGGCCGCGGCTGCGCCAGGTCCAGCGCGCGTCGAGCTGGCGGTCGAACAGGTAGTAGAGACGGCTGGTGCGATAGCTGGCGTAGTCACCCGGGTAGCCCGGCAGCACGCCAAACGGCGAGGCCTGCGAAAGGCTCCCGCCAAGCAGCACCAGATGATCCGGCACCGGCAGGCGGTTGGCGATGCGCTGGTAGCCCACCACCAACCGGCTGCGTTCGTCCTGCCAGGCGATCGAGGGAGCGAGGTAGCCGTTGCGACGGTTGCGATACCCCTGGACCGAATGGTCGGTATAGCCGCCGTACGCGATCAGGCGGTAGGCGAATCCGGGATGTCCATGCAGCGGCCCGGTCAGGTCCACGCCGAGGCTGGTCCGACCGCCGCCGTCGAGCGCGTACTGCAGCACGCGTGCCGGACGGTCCTGCGGTTGTTTCAGGGTGACATTGAGCAGACCGCCGAAGGTGTTGCCGGTGCTGTCGCCGAGGATCGACTGCGGCCCCTTGAACACCTCCACCCGGTCCAGCCCGATCAACGGTGGCAGGTCACCCGATCCGGCGATGCTGCTGGGCATGCCGTCGATCAGCCCGTTGCCGGTATCGAAGCCGCGGATCCGGAACGACGGCAAGCCACCGGCGCCGGCGATCGCCTGCACCCCGGCGACGTTGCGCACCACGTCGGCCACGCTCTGCGCCTGCTGGGCGTCCATCAAGTCGCGGGTGATCACGCTGACCGACTGCGGCACGTCGATCAGCGCCGCGTCGTCACGCGCCGCGGTGCTGGTCAGCATGGCCAGGAAGCCACGATCCCTGGCTACCATCGCGTCGGCCTCCACCGGCGCCAGTTCGCGGGTTGGCGGCGATGCAGGCCGCGAAGCGGCGCGCGCAGCCAGTGGCGTCACCGCCACGGTGTTCGCGCCGCTGAACGAGAAGCCGAGCCCGGTGCCCTGCAGCAGATCCGCCAGCGCGACCTCCGACCCGAGGCAACCGCGGACACCCGGCGAGCGCACCCGCGCCACGGCGGCACCGTCGGTGAGCACCTGCAGGTTGGACTGCCGGCCGAATGCGATGAGCGCCGTGGCCAATGGCTGCGCGGGCACGTCGAAGTGGCGGCATGCGGTGGAAGGGACCGCCGCACAAAGCCGGGGCAGCCCGATCAGCAGGCTGCCCAGCAGCCAGCACGCCCTTGCCCTCCCCATGTGCCCCCGCGCTCCCCGGCGAAAGTCGGCAGTGTGGCATGGGCTGCCCGCCCCGGCGACAGATGTCAGCGTGGCCTGCGGTCGCTCCCGGTGCGCTCGAGCACGGTCGAGCCGGCCTGCTGGCGCACCACCACCGGCAAGACCTGCGGCAGCGTGCGCAGCCACTCGTCAATGGCATCGGTGCGCACGGTGCCGGTGAAGGTCAATGCCTCCAACCGGGCATCGCCGATACGCAGCGGGGACGGCCGATAGCGATTGATGTTGGCCACCACCACCGGCAACGGCTCATTGTCGAAGTCCAGCCGGCCGTCGCGCCAGGTGGCAACCTGGGCCGGATCGATCGCGATCACCTGCATCGCCGGATGCGCGGGATCGAAGCGGATGGCCTGGCCGGCGCCGGCCTCCAGGCTGCCTCCATGCCCGTCGGCCACGCGCACGCGACCCTCGGCCACGGAGATGGTCACTTGCTCACCGGTGCGGCGCACGTCGAACGCGGTACCGATGTCCTGGATCGTCACCACGCCCGCGCGCACCAGGAACGGTCGCCGGGGGTCGTGCACGACGCGGAAGAGAGCCTCGCCGCGCTCCAGCTCGACCGCGCGCCGTCCGTCGTCCAGCCGGGTGCGGAGTGCCGTGGCTGCGCCGAGGACGATCTGCGAGCCGTCGGCCAGGCGGATCTCCAGGCGAGCACCGATCCCGCTGGCATAACGTTGTGTGGTGCTGCCGCGATCCGGCCAGGCGAGATAGCCAAGCCCCACCGCCAGCAGAACGGCCGCGGCGGCGGCCAACGGCACCCAGCGCGGGCGCACGCGCGCGGGAGCGAACTCGGCCACCAGCCGGGCCCGGGTCACTGCGCCGGCTTGCCCGAGCCGCTCGGCCATTTCGCCGATCTGTTCGAAGGCCGACAGGTGACTGGCATCCTGGTCGATCCAAGCCAGCCACTCCTCGGTCGTGCGCTCGCCGGCATCGGCGGCGCGCAGGCGCATCCACCAGTCGGCGGCCGTGCGCAGGGTCTGTTCGTGGGCGGGACGGGGCATCAGGGGTTCTCCGGTTCGTCCACCCGTGCCCGGCAATGGGCGAGGGCACGGGTGACGTGGTAGCGCACCATGCGCTCGGTGATCCGCATGTCGCGGGCGATCGCGCCGACGTCGCGGCCGTCGATCATGTGGGCGACAAACGCCCGGGCGGTCTTCGCGGGCAGTTCGCGCAACGCTGCGGCCAGCTGGTGCAGGCGCTCGCCAGCCTCGGCCGTGCGCTCCGGCACCGGTGCAAGATGCAGTGCCGGCTCCTCCGGCTCGAACGCATGGGTGGCGCGCACCTGGCGCATCCGCAGCCGGTCCACCGCGAGATTCGAAGCGATCCGGAACAGATACGCCCGCAGCGAATCCACTGCCTCCGGATGCTCCAGCGTCACCAGTCGCACATAGGCTTCCTGCGCCACCTCCTGTGCGTCGGCGAGCGAGTCGAGCCGGCAGCGAAGGAACGCCACGAGCGCGCGGTTGTGCTCGCGGAACAGCTCGGCCACGCGCAGTGCATGTGCCGGATCGGGCGATTCCCGCATGGTGCCGCGATCGTGATCTGGCGTATGCATGGGCGGTGTCCGGTGTTCATCCGGGTTCGGCAGGGGCCTGCCGATGGTAGCCATCGCCGGATCTGGCGGCATGGTTCCCGCCATTCCGGCGTCAGCGAAAGACAAGGCACTCTCCCGAGGCATGCATGGAGCATCCGTGTGGTGACTGCCTGCATGACGTTCGAGCCGGGCCAAACGGAAATCACCCCCCGGAAAAAGAAAACCCCGCCTTGTGGCGGGGTTTTCGGGGTACTGCGATGGCAAACCGGACTTAGAAGTCCATGCCACCCATGCCACCCATGCCGCCGGCCGGGCCGTGGGCGTGGGCTTCTTCCTTCTTCGGCACTTCGGTCACGGCCGCTTCGGTCGTGATGATCGAGCCGGCCACCGAGGCGGCGAACTGCAGCGCCGAACGGGTCACCTTGGTCGGATCCAGGATGCCGAAGGCGATCATGTCGCCGAACTCGCCGGTGGCGGCGTTGTAGCCGAAGTTGCCCTGGCCTTCCTTCACCTTGTTGAGCACCACGCTCGGCTCTTCACCGGCGTTCGCCACGATGGCGCGCAGCGGGGCCTCGAGCGCGCGACGGGTGATCGCGATGCCCAGGTCCTGGTCGGCGTTGGCGCCCTTCAGGCCCTCGACCGCCTTCAGCGAGCGGATCAGCGCCACGCCGCCGCCCGGCACCACGCCCTCTTCCACCGCCGCACGGGTCGCGTGCAGGGCGTCTTCGACGCGCGCCTTCTTTTCCTTCATCTCGACTTCGGTGGCGGCACCGACCTTGATGACGGCCACGCCGCCGGCCAGCTTGGCCACGCGCTCCTGCAGCTTCTCGCGGTCGTAGTCGGAGGAGGTCTCCTCGATCTGCGCCTTGATCTGCGCGATGCGGGCCTGGATCTTGTCGGCCTCACCGGCGCCGTCGATGATGGTCGAATTCTCCTTGGTGATCACGACCTTCTTGGCGCGGCCGAGATCGGCGATGGTCGCCTTCTCGAGCGACAGGCCGACTTCCTCGGAGATCACCTGGCCGTTGGTCAGGATCGCCATGTCTTCCAGCATCGCCTTGCGACGGTCGCCGAAGCCCGGCGCCTTCACGGCGGCGACCTTCACGATGCCGCGGATGGTGTTGACCACCAGGGTCGCCAGCGCCTCGCCTTCCACTTCCTCGGCGACGATCAGCAGCGGCTTGCCGGCCTTGGCCACGCCCTCGAGAATCGGCAGCAGCTCGCGAACGTTGGAGACCTTCTTGTCGTGCAGCAGGATGAACGGGTCATCCAGCTCGACCTGCTGGCTCTGCTGGTTGTTGATGAAGTACGGCGACAGGTAGCCGCGGTCGAACTGCATGCCCTCGACCACGTCCAGCTCGTTCTCCAGGCCCGAGCCTTCCTCGACCGTGATCACGCCTTCCTTGCCGACCTTCTTCATCGCGGTGGCGATGATCTCGCCGATCGCCGCGTCGGAGTTGGCCGAGATGGTGCCGACCTGGGCGATCGCCTTGTCGTCGGTGGTCGGGTTGGAGAGCTTCTTCAGCTCGCCGACCGCGGCGACCACGGCCTGGTCGATGCCGCGCTTGAGGTCCATCGGGTTCATGCCGGCGGCGACGGCCTTGAGGCCTTCCTGGATGAACGCCTGGGCCAACACGGTGGCGGTGGTGGTGCCGTCACCGGCCACGTCGGAGGTCTTGGACGCGGCTTCCTTGACGATCTGCGCGCCGATGTTCTCGTACTTGTCGGCCAGCTCGATCTCCTTGGCCACGGACACGCCGTCCTTGGTCACGGTCGGAGCGCCGAAGCTCTTCTCGAGCACGACGTTGCGGCCCTTCGGGCCGAGGGTGACCTTGACCGCGTTGGCCAGGGTGTTGACACCCTTGAGCATGCGGGCGCGGACGTCTTCGCTGAAGCGGACTTCTTTGGCTGCCATCTTTGTATTCCTCGAAATTCAGTGGGTTTGGCGAGAGATGCGGGAGAGGCCGATCAGCCTTCGATCACCGCGACGATGTCGTCTTCCTTGAGGAAGACCAGCTCTTCGCCGTCGATCTTGATTTCCTGGCCGGCGTACTTGCCGAACAGCACGACGTCGCCTTCCTTCAGGCTCATCGGGCGGACGTTGCCGTCCTCGAGGATGCGGCCGGTACCGGCGGCGATCACCTTGCCGCGGGTCGGCTTCTCGGTGGCGCTATCGGGGATCACGATACCGCCGGCGGAGACGCGCTCCTCTTCCAGGCGCTTGACGATGACGCGATCGTGCAGCGGACGCAGTTTGCTCATGGGTGGCTCCAGCTCACTTTGGATGGTTGAGGAAAAAGGCCCGGTCCGATGCCGTTGTTAGCACTCGGTACCGATGAGTGCCAATTCTAGCGATGCATGAACCCCATGCAAGGCCCGGGCGGCTCGCTGCCAAGTTGGGACGTAACCCCGCCATCTCAAGGGGCGAACACCCCAGTGCCGCCTGCTAGGCTGCATTTTCCGTTCTCGCCCTCACCCGCCATGCCCGATGACGTCCTGGTCTGCCTGAGCACCTGTCCCGGAGCCGAAACCGCCCGGGCGCTGGCCGAGACGCTGGTGGCCGAGGGTCTGGCCGCCTGCGTGAACCAGTTGCCCGGGGCGATTTCCACCTATGCGTGGCAGGGCCGCCTGCACTCCGATCCGGAGGTGCTGCTGGTCATCAAGACCACCGCCGGCCGCTTCGAGGCGCTGCGGGAGCGGCTGGTCGCCCTGCATCCGTACGAGGTACCCGAACTGGTCGCCCTGCCGGTGGTCGATGGTCACGCAACCTACCTGGACTGGGTGCGCGCCCACGCCGCGGTCGGGGGCGACGGCCCCGCGCCCTCCCCTGCCCCATAATCCCGGTTCGCTCTCCGCGAACCGAAACGCTGGAAACGTGATGCGATTGATCAACCCGGGGCGGCTCGTCGCCCGCCTCCTTCTCGCCGCGCTGTCGCTGTCCGTCGGCCCCGCGATGGCCCAGGACGCCTCCAGCCTGCTGCCGGTCACCGAGGCCTACAAGCTCAGCGCCGACGCCAGCCAGCCCGACGTACTCAAGCTGCACTGGGACATTGCCCAGGACTACTACCTCTATCGCGGGCGGATGAAGTTCACCGCCGGCGACGGCATCACCCTCGGTACCGCGCAGTTGCCCGATGGCGACAAGCACCACGACGAATACCTCGGCGACGTCGAGACCTATCACCACGGCATCGACGCCCGCCTGCCCTATACCGCGGCCGCGGGCGCCACGAGGCTGCAGGTGGCGGTGCAGTTCCAGGGCTGCCATGAGGTGGACCCGAAGATCTGCTACCCGCCGCATACCGAGAAGCTGGACCTGCCGCTGCCGGCGGCCGCCACCGGCGGCACCGGCCCGGCCGGCTTCGGCGCCACCTTCGGCAAGCTGGGCGCGACCGGTGCGCCGGGCACGCCACTGCCGCCGGAACAGGCATTCCGCCTGGAGGCCGTGGCGACGGCCCCGGATCGACTGCTGCTGCGCTGGTCCATGCCGCACGGCTATTACCTGTATCGCGACAAGACCGAACTCTCCGCGCCCGGCACCACCGGCCTGAAGCTGCAACCGGCCTGGCCGGCCGGCACGCATCACCAGGACGACTACCAAGGCGAGACGGTCATCTACTACGACGAGGTGGACGTCCCGGTCGGCATCGCCGGCGACCTGGGCGGTCGCCATCAGCTCAGCGTGCAGGCGCGCTTCCAGGGCTGCCAGGACGGTGGCATCTGCTACCCGGTCATGACCCGCACGCTCCAGGTGTCGCTGCCCGCCGCCCAGGCATCGGCAGCTACCGGTGCGACTGGCGGCGATACCGGCCCCGCCGCCCCGCACGACGGGCTGCTGCTCGCCCTGCTGCTCGCCTTGGGCGGCGGCCTGGTGCTCAACCTCATGCCCTGCGTACTGCCGGTGCTGTCGATCAAGGCGGTGAGCCTGCTGGAAAGCGGCGAGAGCCCGGCCCGCGCGCGTCGTCACGCGCTGACCTACACCGCCGGCGTGATGAGCAGCTTCGCCGTGCTCGGCGTGGCGATCGTCGGCCTGCGCGCGGCCGGCCACGCGCTGGGCTGGGGCGCCCAGCTGCAGCAGCCGCTGGTGGTGGCGGTGCTCGCTTGCGTGATGTTCGCGGTCGGCCTGTCGATGTCCGGCGTGGTGCAGTTCGGGGCTTCGCTGGGCAACACCGGCGCCGGGCTGGCCAGCCGGTCCGGCCCGGCCGGCGACTTCTTCACCGGCGTGCTCGCCGTGGTGGTCGCCAGCCCCTGCACCGCACCGTTCATGGGCAGCGCATTGGCGTACGCCTTCGCCGCGCCGGTCGCCGCCGCACTCGCCGTGTTCCTGATGCTCGGCGTGGGTCTGGCGCTGCCGTTCCTGCTGGTGGGCTTCGTGCCGTCGCTGGCGCGCCGCCTGCCGCGGCCGGGTCGCTGGATGGAGACGCTCAAGCAGGTGCTGGCGTTCCCGATGTACCTCACCGCCGTGTGGCTGGCCTGGGTGCTGGCGCATCAGCGCGGCGCCGACGCGATCGGTCTGCTGCTGGTGGCGATGGTGTTGCTGGCGATGGCACTGTGGTGGTTCGAGCGTAGTCGCGGCGGCCGTCCGGCCAGCCGCTTGCTGGTGCTGCTGCTGGCGGTAGCGACCGTGGTGCCGCTCTACTACCTCGCCCATGTGCCGCCGCCGTCGGCCACACCGGTGGCGACCGAGGGGGTGGTGGCCTACTCCCCAACGAAGCTGGCCGAGCTGCGCAACGCCGGCACGCCGGTGTTCGTCGACATGACCGCCGACTGGTGCGTCACCTGCAAGGCCAACGAGCACACCGTGCTCGATACCGACCGCTTCCACGACCTGCTCCAGCGCACCGGCGCGGTCTACATGAAGGGCGACTGGACCGACGTGAACCCGACCATCGCCGCCTTCCTGCAGCGCTACCACTCACCCGGCGTGCCGCTGTACGTGGTGTTCCCGAAGGGCGGCGGCGAGGGCAAGGTGCTGCCGACCGTGCTCACCTCCGGCATCGTCGAGCAGGCCCTGACCGAGGCGAGCCGCTGATGTTCACTCGCCAGACCTGGATCGTGCTGCTGGTCGCCACGCTGTTTGCCGCCGCCGGCGGCTGGCTGCAGCATCGCAGCCGGCTGGCCCGCGTGCCGGCCGGCGTGCATGTGGCGGCGATCGGCGACATCGCTCCCGACCTTGCCCTGATGGGCACCGATGGCCGCCAGCACCGGCTGTCCGACTACCGCGGCAAGCGCGTGCTGCTGAATTTCTGGGCGAGCTGGTGCGGCCCCTGCCTGGAAGAGATGCCGGCGCTGGCGCAGGCCGCCCGGCAGCATGCCGGTACCGCGACGGTGATCGGCATCGCGATGGACGATCCGGCCCGCGCCCGCGCCTTCCTCGCCGCACACCCGGTGGATTACCCGACCCTGCTCGGCGAGCTGGCCTCGCCCAGCACCTCGCTGCGTTTCGGCGATACGGCGCAGGTGCTGCCGTACAGCGCCCTGCTGGATGCGGACGGGCGCCTGCTCGCCACGCGCCGCGGCCCGCTGGACGCGACGACGCTGGCGCGCTGGCTCGGCGGCGGCCCGGTGGACTGAACTCGATTGGCCACATACGTCCGCGCACGGTTTAACGCGGACTTCTCCGTCAAACATCGCCGATCTGCGCCGAACTGGACAACTCGTATCGGTGCGATCACACTGCGGCGCTTCCGGACCCGTTCCGACCTTGGCGAAGGCAGCCGCATGGCGAAGATCCTGGCCCTGCACGGCCCCAACCTGAACCTGCTGGGTGTGCGCGAGCCAGACATCTACGGCCGCGAGACGCTGGCCGATATCAACGCCGGCCTGGCCGAGCAGGCGCAGGCAGCCGGGCACGAGCTGAGCTGGTACCAGTCCAACGCCGAGCACGAGCTGATCGGCCGCATCCACCAGGCACGCGACGACCAGACCGCGCTGATCCTGTGCAACGCCGGCGCATTCACCCACACCAGCATCGCCCTGCGCGACGCGTTCGCTGCCGTGGCGATCCCCTTCATCGAGGTGCACCTGTCCAACGTGCACGCCCGCGAACCGTTCCGCCATCACTCCTACCTGGCGGACATCGCCGTCGGTGTGGTCAGCGGCTTCGGCAGCGACAGCTACCGGCTGGCGCTGGATGCCGCGATCCGTCGGCTGGCCCGACCCGAGGCCGACACGCCGCGCTGAGCGCGGCGGTTCGGATTCCGTTTTTCCTTTCCAGCCGCCTGCGGGCGGTAACCCTGCAAAAAGGTTTGTCTTATGGACCTGCGCAAGATCAAGAAGCTCATCGACCTGCTCGAGGAGTCCAACCTCGCCGAACTGGAAATCAAGGAGGGCGAGGAAGTCGTCCGCCTGTCGCGCGTGCCCAAGGGCGGCATCACCGTGGCCGCCCCGGCACCGGCGGCAATGCCGGTCGCGGCGCCTGCTCCGGCGGCCCCGGTGGCCGCCGCCCCGGCAGCCGACGCGGCGCCTGCCGCCGACGCGCTGCCGGCCGGCCATGTGGTCAAGGCGCCGATGGTCGGCACCTTCTACGCCTCCTCCACCCCGGGTGCCCCGGCGTTCGTGAAGGTCGGCCAGCAGGTCAAGCAGGGCGAGACGATCGGCATCATCGAGGCGATGAAGATGTTCAACCAGATCGAAGCCGACGTCGGCGGCACGGTGCAGGCCATCCTGGTCGAGAACGGCCAGCCGGTGGAATTCGACCAGCCGATGTTCGTCATCGCCTGATCCGGCAGGACATATTCCGATGCTAGAAAAAGTCGTCATTGCCAACCGCGGCGAGATCGCGCTGCGCGTGCTGCGCGCCTGCCACAGCCTTGGCATCAAGACGGTCGCAGTGCACTCCACCGCCGACCGAAACCTCAAGCACGTGGGCCTGGCCGACGAGGCGATCTGCATCGGTCCGGCGCCATCGACCGACAGCTACCTCAACATCCCGCGCATCATCGCCGCGGCGGAGATCACCGACGCCCAGGCGATCCACCCGGGCTACGGCTTCCTCTCCGAGCGCGCCGACTTCGCCGAGCAGGTGGAGCAGTCCGGCTTCATCTTCATTGGCCCGACCGCCGACGTGATCCGCCTGATGGGCGACAAGGTCGAGGCGATCAAGGCGATGAAGGCGGCCGGCGTGCCCTGCGTGCCGGGCTCCGGCGGCCCGCTGGGCGAAGACAATGAAGAGAACATGCGCATCGCGCGCGAGATCGGCTACCCGGTGATCATCAAGGCCGCCGGCGGCGGCGGCGGCCGCGGCATGCGCGTGGTGCGCACCGAGGCGCACCTGGGCAATGCCATCACCATGACCAAGCAGGAGGCCAAGGCAGCCTTCGGCAACGACATGGTGTACATGGAGAAATTCCTGGAGAACCCGCGCCACGTGGAGATCCAGGTGCTGGCCGACGGCCAGGGCAACGCGATCCACCTGGGTGAGCGCGACTGCTCGATGCAGCGCCGCCACCAGAAGGTGGTGGAGGAGGCGCCGGCGCCAGGCATCACCCCGGAGCTGCGCGAGCAGATCGGCAAGGTCTGCGTGGATGCCTGCATCCGCATCGGCTACCGCGGCGCCGGCACCTTCGAGTTCCTGTTCGAGAACGGCCGCTTCTACTTCATCGAGATGAACACCCGCATCCAGGTCGAGCATCCGGTGACCGAGCTGATCACCGGGATCGACCTCGTGCGCGAGCAGCTGCTGATCGCCGGTGGCGAGAAGCTGTCGATCCGGCAGGAGGACATCAAGATCACCGGCCACGCGATCGAGTGCCGCATCAACGCGGAGGACCCGGACAACTTCATGCCCTCGCCCGGCACGGTGAAGCGCTTCGAGGCTCCGGGCGGCCCGGGCGTGCGCGTGGATACCCACCTGTACGACGGCTACCGCATCCCGCCGAACTACGACTCAATGATCGGCAAGCTGATCGTGCACGGGCGTGATCGCGCCACCGCCATCGCGCGCATGCGCCTGGCGCTGGCCGAGACGGTGATCGAAGGGGTGAAGTGCAACATCCCGCTGCAGCAGCGCATCATGGCCGACGTCGGCTTCCAGCAGGGCGGGCAGAACATCCACTACCTGGAAAAGCGCATGGCCGAGCAGAAGGGCCATCCGCCCGCGGATCACTGACGCAACCCTGTAGGAGCGCACCCTTTGCGCGAACGCTCTCGATCATCGATCTAGGAGAAGCGTTCGCGCACAGGGTGCGCTCCTACCGTTTTCTGGACACACCATGCCCTTCCTCGAACTCTCCCTCACCGTCCGCGCCGAACAGCAGCCCCAGGTCGAGGAGGCGCTGGAGGAGCTCGGCGCGCTGTCCATCACCCTGCGCGACGCCGATGCGGAAACGCCCGACGAGCAGGCGATCTTCGAACCCGGCGTGGGCGAGCTGCCGCTGTGGCCGACGATCACGCTGAACGCGCTGTTCGAGGCCGACACCGACCGCCGCGGCCTGGGCGAGGCGGTGGCCGAGCTGCTGCCCTGGGTGGAACCGGACCAGCTCGCCTTCACCGACGTCGAAGACCAGGACTGGGAGCGCGCCTGGATGGACCAGTTCCAGCCGATGGCCTTCGGCCGTCGGACCTGGATCTATCCGTGGAACATCGAGCCACCGGCCGACGACGCCCTCGTGGTGGTGCGGCTCGATCCGGGCCTGGCCTTCGGCAGCGGCACCCACCCCACCACGGCGCTGTGCCTGGAGTGGCTGGACTCGCTCGACCTCACCGGCAGGACGGTGACCGACTTCGGCTGCGGTTCCGGCATCCTCGCCATCGCCGCACTCAAGCTCGGCGCCGCCAGCGCGGTCGGCGTGGACAACGATCCGCAAGCGCTCACTGCCTCGCTCGACAATGCCGAGCGCAACGGCGTGGCGGAACGTCTCAGCGTTTGCCTGCCGGAAGATTTCCACGCCCCGCCGGCCGACGTGTTCGTCGCCAACATCCTGGCCGGACCGCTGTGCGAACTGGCACCGACCTTCGCCGCCGCGGCGAAGCCGGGTGCGCCGTTCGCCATCTCCGGCATCCTGGACGGCCAGCAGGACGAACTGCTCGCGCGCTACGCCGAATGGTTCGACGAACTGCGCGTGGACCGGCGCGAGGACTGGGTCCGCATCAGCGGGCGCCGCCGCTGAGCCACCGGTTCTGCGCAATGCCCCGATGATTTGTCGCCGCCGCTGCACTAGGCTGGCGGCACTTCGCCGCGCCGGTCCGCATGTACACCCAGTGCCCTGACTGCCTCACCGTCTTCTCGCTCGACGCCGACGCCCTGATGCCGGCGGGTGGGCACGTGCAATGCGGACATTGCCAGACGGTGTTCGATGCGCTCGCCTGCATCGCCAGCCAGCTACCACCCGAACCCTTCCAGCGCCTGGCGCCGCCGGCCGTGGCCGGCCCTCCGCCCCAGCTGGAGCTGGCCGTGTATCGGCCACGCCCCGAGCCGGAGGCCGTGGTGGGGGCGAACGGACTTCCCGTCGCCTGGCAGGACCAGGACATCGCCCCGCGCTTCGCCCGGCGGCGGCGACGCAGCGCATCGGACGACGGTCTGGGGGAGCGCCGATGGCCCTGGGTGACGGTGTGTCTGCTGCTGACGCTGCTGCTCGGCGCCCAGGTCGCATGGGCCCAGCGCAACACCCTGTTGTCGGATCCGGTGACCGGCCCCTGGCTGCGGCAGGCGTGCACCGTCCTTGGCTGTCGGCTGCCACTGGTGCGCAGTGTGCAGCAGATGCACCTGATCGCCCGCGACGTGGAGGCGCACCCCAGCGTCAAGGGCGCACTGATGATCAGCGCCACGTTCCGCAACGATGCCCCGTTCGCCCAGCCCTATCCGATCATCACCCTCGTGCTGTCCGATCCGCAGGGGCATCACGTGGCGATGCGCCGCCTGCGACCGTCCGAGTACCTGGACGACAGTGAAAGCCTGCGCGCCGGCATGGCGCCCGGCGCGACCACCGCCGTCGTGCTGGAGGTCGAGGATCCCGGCCGCAGGGCCGTGGCGTTCGAGTTCGGCTTCGAATAGTCAAGGGCGCCACGCACTTAATTTTGCACCCCGGCGCGAGTACACTCGGTGCCTTCGCGCAGCAGGTCGTTCGACATCGGCTGCCTGCCGCTTCCGCGGCAACCACCAATCAGATCGAGGCGACGGCCGATGCAGCCGTCGCCCTAGGACGTGAGGGATATGCCTTTGAATGCCGTGAGACTGCCTGTCCCAGAGGCCGGCCGGGATGCCTCGTCGCAGAGCGCGCTGAGCGAGTGTGTCGCGCGCACCGTGCGTCGCTACCTCGCCGACATCGGTGACACGGAATGCAGCGAGGGGCTGCACGCGCTGGTGATCCACGAGGTCGAGGGGCCGCTCCTGCGCGAGGTGATGGCGTTCCATGAAGGCAACCAGAGCCGCGCGGCCACCGCGCTGGGCATCAACCGCGCCACGCTGCGCAAGAAGCTGGCCCAGCACGGCCTGCTCTGACCTTCGGCAAGCCGCCGCGCGATGATCGGGGCCCTGCGGGGTCCTTTTCGTTTGGCCGTCCATACCGCCGGTTGATTCCCTGCAACGGGCGGAATGCCGCGGGCCTCCTGGGCTATAATCGCCGGCTCCCGAAGCCCTGGAAGCCGCCATGCCCGCCCCCGCCGTCACGCCCGTCCGCCGCGCCCTGCTCAGTGTCTCCGACAAGACCGGGCTGCTCGACCTGGGCAAGCGCCTGGCTGCCGCCGGCGTGCAGCTGCTGTCGACCGGCGGCACGGCGAAAGCCCTGCGCGAGGCCGGCATCGCCGTCACCGACGTCAGCGAGATCACCGGCTTCCCGGAAATCATGGACGGTCGCGTCAAGACGCTGCACCCGAAGGTGCACGGCGCCCTGCTCGGCCGTCGCGGCACCGACGACGCGGTGATGGCCGAACTCGGTATCGCGCCGATCGACCTGCTGGTGCTGAATCTGTATCCGTTCGAAGCGACCGTCGCCAAGCCGGATTGCACGCTGGAAGACGCGATCGAGAACATCGACATCGGCGGCCCCGCGATGCTGCGCTCGGCGGCGAAGAACTGGAACGACGTGGGCGTGCTCACCGACCCGGCACAGTACGACGAGGCGATCGCCGAGATCGAACAGCAGGGTGGCCTGACCCGCGCCACCCGCTTCAGGCTGTCGGTCGCCGCGTTCAACAACGTGGCCAACTACGACGGCGCGATCAGCGACTACCTCTCCGGCCTCAAGCTCGACGACGCGCACGCGGCGATCGCCGGCCACGAGGCCTTCCCGGCGCAGAGCAACGGCCGCTTCGTCAAGGTGATGGACCTGCGCTACGGCGAGAACCCGCACCAGAGCGCGGCGTTCTACCGCGACCTGTATCCGCACGCCGGCACGCTGGCCACGTTCCGGCAGCTGCAGGGCAAGGAACTGTCCTTCAACAACATCGCCGACGCCGATGCCGCGTGGGAATGCGTGCGCAGCTTCGTCAAGCCGGCCTGCGTGATCGTCAAGCACGCCAACCCCTGCGGCGTGGCGGTGAGCCTGGACGGCATCGGCAAGGCCTACGACCTGGCCTACCAGACCGACCCGACCTCGGCCTTCGGCGGCATCATCGCGTTCAACCGCGAGTGCGACGGCGCCACCGCGCAGGCGATCGTGGCGCGCCAGTTCGTCGAGGTGGTGCTGGCGCCGTCCTACAACGACGACGCGCTGAAGGCGTTCGCGAAGAAGGGCAACGTGCGCGTGCTGGAGATTCCGGTGCCGCCGGGTACCGACCTGGTTGCCGCGCACCCAGGCAACAACGTCAAGCGTGTCGGCTCGGGCCTGCTGATCCAGACCGCCGACACCGGCATGGTCAAGGCCGAGGACCTGAAGGTCGTGACCAAGGTGGCACCGACGCCGCAACAGATCGACGACCTGATCTTCGCCTGGAAGGTGGCCAAGTTCGTCAAGTCCAACGCCATCGTCTACGCGAAGGACCGCCAGACCATCGGCATCGGCGCCGGCCAGATGAGCCGCGTGTACAGCGCGAAGATCGCCGGCATCAAGGCCGCCGACGAGAAGCTGGAAGTGCGCGGCTCGGTGATGGCCTCCGATGCGTTCTTCCCGTTCCGCGACGGCATCGATGCGGCCGCCGCAGCCGGCATCAGCGCAGTGATCCAGCCGGGCGGCTCGATGCGCGACGCAGAAGTCATCGCAGCCGCCGACGAGCACGGCATGGCGATGGTGTTCACCGGCATGCGCCACTTCCGCCACTGATCGCCGCGACGCCGTGCATCCGCTCGACCGCCCGGTCTGGTCCAGCCTGTCGACGGCGCACGAAGCGCTGTCGCTGGGCGACGCGCGGGCGCGGCGTTATCTCCCGGATGTGAACCTGTTTGCCTCGGCATGCGACGACGGCGACGAGGCGCTCGCTGCACTGGCCGCCCTGGTCGGGGCCGGCGAGCAGGTCTACCAGCTGCAGGTGCCGGCCATCACCGTCCCGCCCGGTCTCGCTGCCGTGAGGCAGGCCTGGGGTGTGCAGATGGTGGCGGATGCGCCGCTCGCGCCGGAGCCGGACACCGGCGACATCGTTCCGCTGGGTGACGACGATGCGGCCGAGATGCTGGCGCTGGCGCAACTCACCCAGCCCGGGCCGTTCCTGGCGCACACGCATCGCATGGGCCGGTTCCACGGCGTCCGCATCGCCGGCCGGCTGGCCGCGATGGCCGGCGAGCGCATGCGCTTCCCCGGCTGGACCGAGCTCAGCGGCGTCTGCACCCATCCCGACTTCCGCGGCCGCGGTCTGGCGCGCCGGCTGTCGCAGCACGTGGCATCGCTGATCGCCGCGCGCGGCGATACCGCCTTCCTGCACGCGTGGCGCGACAACGCACCGGCGATCCGCCTCTACGAAAGCCTGGGTTTCGCCTGGCGCAGCGACGTGCACGTCGCCGTGCTGGCCCGCGTCTAGCGGTCCGGCCGAACACGCCGGCTTGAACCGGTGCCGGCTAGCCTCCGCGCATCTTCCGGCGAGGACTCCGCCATGCGCTATCAGCTCTACTACTGGACCGGCATCCAGGGCCGCGGCGAATTCGTGCGCCTGGCGCTGGAAGACGCCGGCGCGGATTACGTCGACGTGGCGCGGGTCGAAGGCGATCGGGCGATGCGGCCCTTCCTGGACGGCAAGATGGCCGGGGCGAGGCCGTTCGCGCCGCCGTTCCTCAAGGCCGGGCGATCGGTGATCGCGCAGGTCGCGAACATCCTGCACTTCCTCGGTCCGCCGCTGGCGCTGGTGCCGAAAGCGGAATCGCGGCGCCTGCAGGCGCTGCAGTGGCAGCTGACCATCGCCGACGCCGTTGCCGAGGTCCACGACAACCACCATCCAGTCGCCGGCTCGCTGTATTACGAGGAGCAGCGCGACGAGGCGATCCGGCGCGCCGAGGTGTTCCGCCGCGAGCGCCTGCCGCGCTTCCTCGGCTACTTCGAGCAGATGCTGGAGGCGGCCGGCGGGCGTCACGCGCTGGGACGGCACTCCTACGTCGATCTGTCGCTGTTCCAGCTGGTGCGCGGACTCGAGTATGCCTACCCGAAGGCGATGCGCCGGCTGGCGCGGCGGACGACCCGCCTGCGTGCGCTGGCGGACCGGATAGAGCAGCGTCCGAACATCGCCGCCTATATCGCGTCGCCGCGTCGCATCGCATTCAATACGCAGGGCATCTTTCGCCACTACCCGGAGCTGGATGGCTGAGGAAGCGAAGGCCCCGTAGGAGCCCGCTCGCGGGCGATGCTCTTTCTCTTTCCTTTTCTTCGATGGAGATCAGGAGCAGGAGCATCGCCCGCGAGCGGGCTCCTACGGCGGGATGCTTAGAACAGGGCGATCACCATGGCGCCCGCCACGATCAGGGTACCGCCGACGAGCAGCGGCAGGCTCGGCTTCTCGCCCAGGAACACCAGCCCCAGCACGATGGCGATCGCCACGCTGAGCTTGTCGATCGGCGCCACCTTGCTCACCGGGCCGAGCTGCAGCGCGCGGTAGTAGCACAGCCAGCTCAGGCCGGTGGCGATGCCGGACAGCACCAGGAACAGCCAGCTGTGCCAGGGCAGTCCGGAGGGTTTCGCCCATTCACCGCGCAGGCTGAGGATGGCGGCCGTCACGCCGAGGATCACCACCGTGCGGATGAAAGTGGCGAGATTGGAGTTGATGCCGGCCACACCCAGCTTGCCGAAGATCGCGGTGAGCGCGGCGAAGCACGCCGAGCCCAGCGCGAAGAGCAGCCAGCTGTCGCGCAGCGGCATCCTGCGCGACTCAGTTCGAGCCGTTGTCGCCGCTGTCCCTGGTCTCGGCCGGCGGGCGACTCTTGCCCCATTCCAGGATCTTGTACATCACCGGACCCACCGGCTTCTGGCCGTGTTCGTCGACCCAGCGCCCGTTCGGGTCGACCATGTAGGTCTGCTGGATCCCGTTCTTCGGAGTTACCACCACCATGTACAGGCGGCCGCTGCGACGGTACTCCTGCACCGTCTGGTCGCCCTCGCGATGCACGCTGACCTGGGGGATCGCCTCCGTCGGACGGTGGTCGCCCGGTGCCCGCGGCAGCGGGATCGGCTTGCCGGGCAGATGGGTCGGGGTGAGCTCGGCGGGCGTCGATTCCGGAGCCGGCGCGGTCTTCGCCGGAGCGGGGGCGGTGGCCGTGTTCACGCCCGGATCGTTGAGGCCCGGCGGCGGCAGGGCCGGCAGGTCGGGTTTGGCCGGAACATCCTGCGCATGCACCTGCGCAGCGAGCAGCAGGGTGGCGAGAGCCAGGGGAAGGCGGGCGGACATGGCGCGTAACCTCACGCAGGGGACAGGTCCGCAGCATAGCAGCGGCCACCCCGCGCAAATGCTGAAGGCATGTCGCAGCGGTCGCCAGCGCAAGCCCATGCGAGAATGCCTCGCATGGCCAAGCTCATCCTGATCGACGGTTCCTCCTATCTCTACCGCGCCTTCCACGCACTGCCGCCGCTGACCAACGCCCAGGGCGAGCCGACCGGCGCGCTGTTCGGCGTGGTCAACATGCTGCGCGCCACGCTGAAGGCGAATCCGGACTACCTCGCCTTCGTCAGCGATGCGCCCGGCAAGACTTTCCGCGACGACATGTACGACCAGTACAAGGCGAACCGACCGCCGATGCCGGACGACCTGCGCGCGCAGGTCGAGCCGATGCTGGCGATCGTCGAGGCGCTGGGCTTCCCGATCCTGCGTGTGCCCGGAGTGGAAGCCGACGACGTGATCGGCACGCTGGCGCGGCAGGCCGAGGCGGCCGGCATCGAGGTGGAGGTCTCCACCAGCGACAAGGACATGGCGCAGCTGGTCAGCCCGCACATCACCCTGGTCAACACCATGACCGGCACGGTGATGAATGCCGACGCCGTCAAGGACAAGTTCGGCGTGCCGCCCGAGCGCATCATCGACTTCCTCGCGCTCACCGGCGACACCGTCGACAACGTCCCCGGCGTGCCCAAGTGCGGCCCGAAGACCGCCGCCAAGTGGCTGGCCGAATACGACTCGCTGGACGGCGTGATCGCGCACGCCGGCGAGGTCGGCGGCAAGATCGGCGAGAGCCTGCGCGCCGCGCTGCCGCAGCTGCCGCTGTCGCGCGACCTGGTCACCATCAAGACCGACGTCGCGCTCGAACAGGGGCCGACCGACCTGGCCCGCCGCGAGGCCGACGTGGCGACGCTGCGCGAGCTCTACACCCGCTACGAGTTCAAGCAGGCGCTGAAGGAACTGGACAGCGCCGACGCCCCGGTAGGAGCGCACCCCGTGCGCGATGCTCTTGCTCCTGATGCGGCCGAAGACGATCGCGCACAGGGTGCGCTCCTACCCGCAGACAACGCGCCGGGCAGCTACGAACTGGTCACCACCCCGGCCCAGCTCGACGCCTGGCTGGCGAAGCTGGAGAAAGCCGAGCTGATCGCCTTCGACACCGAGACCACCAGCTTGGACGCGATGCAGGCAGAGATCGTCGGCGCCTCGTTCGCGGTCGAGACCGGCCACGCCTGCTACATCCCGCTGGCGCACGACTACCCCGGCGCGCCCGCGCAGCTGGACCGTGCCGCCACGCTGGCCGCGCTGAAGCCGCTCCTGGAGAACCCCGCGCGACCCAAGCTCGGCCAGCACGCCAAGTACGACATCAACGTGCTCAGCCAGTACGGCATCACCGTGCAGGGGTTGAAGCACGACACCCTGCTCGAGTCCTTCGTGTGGAACGCCACCGCCACGCGGCACGACATGGATTCGCTGGCGAGCAAGTACCTCGGCTACGAGACGATCAAGTACGAGCAGGTGGCCGGCAAGGGTGCCAAACAGATTTCCTTTTCCCAGGTCGATCTGGAGACCGCGCGCGACTACGCCGCCGAGGACGCCGACGTCACCCTGCGTCTGCACCGTGCGCTATGGCCGAAGCTGGAAAGCGAACCGAAGCTGCGCCAGGTCTACGAGACCATCGAGATGCCGCTGGTGCCGGTGCTGGCGCGGATGGAACAGCGCGGCGTATTGATCGACGTGAACGAACTGCGCAAGCAGAGCCAGCAGCTCGGCAAGCGCATGCACGAGATCCAGCAGCAGGCGTATGCCGAAGCCGGCCGCGACTTCAACCTCGATTCGCCCAAGCAGCTGCAGGCGATCCTGTTCGATGAGCTCGGCCTGGCGGCCAGGGTGAAGACGCCCAAGGGCCAGCCCTCGACCAACGAAGAGGCACTGGAAGCGATCGCCGACGACCACCCGCTGCCGCGGCTGATCCTCGACTACCGCGGCCTGGCCAAGCTGCGCTCGACCTATACCGACAAGCTTTCCGGCATGGTCAATCCGCGCACCGGTCGCGTGCACACCAGCTACCACCAGGGCGGCGCGGCGACCGGTCGGATCTCATCCTCCGATCCGAACCTGCAGAACATCCCGGTGCGCACCGAGGAGGGCCGGCGCATCCGCCAGGCTTTCATCGCTCCCGAAGGCTGGCGGGTGATGGCGGCGGACTATTCGCAGATCGAGCTGCGCATCATGGCCCACCTGTCCGGCGACGAAGGCCTGCTCAAGGCCTTCCACGAGGGCGGCGACGTGCACCGGGCCACCGCGGCGGAGGTGTTTGGCCTGCCACCGGAGGAGGTCAGCGCCAACCAGCGTCGCGCCGCCAAGGCGATCAACTTCGGCCTGATGTACGGCATGAGTGCCTTCGGCCTGGCCAAACAGCTCGGTGTGGACCGCGGCGAGGCCGGCGACTACATGGCGCGCTACTTCGCCCGCTACCCCGGCGTGCACGCCTTCATGGAGACCACCCGCGCGCAGGCGCACCGCGACGGCTACGTGCAGACCATCTTCGGCCGCCGGCTGTACCTGGAGAACCTCAGCGCCCGCAACCAGGCGTTGCGACAGGGCGCCGAGCGCGCCGCGGTGAACGCGCCGATGCAGGGCAGCGCGGCGGACATCATCAAGCGGGCGATGATCGCCGTGGATGGCTGGCTCGCCGGCCGCGACGACGCCCGCATGCTGATGCAGGTGCACGATGAACTGGTGTTCGAAGTGCGCGCCGACGCGGTCGACGCGGTGCGTGAGGGCGTGGTCGCGCGGATGAGCGGCGCGGCCGAACTGAAGGTGCCGCTGCTGGTCGACGTGGGCGTTGGCGCCAACTGGGACGAGGCGCACTGAACCCGCGCGGTTGTTGGATTTTCGTCAAATGAATCGGCGCTAAATCTTTCCTGGAAGCGAGGGCAACTTTTCCCGGCTTCGGACGATCTATCCCATCGGATGCACGCAACGGCATCCATGGGTTCAACCCCTCCCTGGAGAACCCATCCGATACGCGCCTTCCCCTGGGCCTCCGTATCGCGGCGATACCGGTCTTCCCCTGGGCCGCTTCGCCAAACCCGGCCCCGAAGGCACCCCCTAGCCTTCGGGGTTTTTTTTTCGCCCGCCGGACATGAACGAAGCGGGCGACGTGCACCCGGCCTGCACGCGCCGACCCCGTATGATCGGCGCACCCAAACAGGAGGATCACCCATGCGCGCAGGTCTCATCATCGTCGGCGTCGTGCTGTTGGCCGCTGGCATCTGGGTCACCCTAGGCAACGGCAGCTACAAGAAGACCGATACCGTCGCCAAGCTGGGCCCGGCACAAATCACCGCAACCCACGACAAGGCCATCCCGCAGTGGGTCGGCATCGCCGGCATCGTGATCGGCGGCGTACTGGCCATCGGCGGTTTCGTCAGCAAGCGCTGAGGCCTCATCCGCGAGGACATCCGGCCGTCGCCCGCAGGGGCGGCGGCCTTCTTTTACCCGGAGCAATCGCCTCGGCGCCGCTACAATGGTGCGGATGGATGTCTCGCACCTGATCGATTCGCTCAACGACGCGCAACGCGAAGCCGTCTGCGCCCCGCCCGGCCACTACCTGGTGCTGGCCGGCGCCGGCTCCGGCAAGACCCGCGTGCTTACCCACCGCATCGGCTGGCTGTGCGAGGTGGAACAGGTACCGCCGTGGGCGATCCTCGCCGTCACCTTCACCAACAAGGCCGCCGGCGAGATGCGCGCGCGGCTCGGTGCACTGATCCCGCAGAGCACGCAGGGCCTCACCGTCGGCACCTTCCACGGCATCGCGCATCGGCTGCTGCGCCGACACTGGGCCGAGGCCGGGCTGCCGGAGGGCTTTCAGATCCTCGATTCGGACGACCAGCAGCGGCTGGTCAAGCGCGTGGTCGCCGGGCTGGGGCTGGACGACGCGAAGTTCCCGCCGCGCCAGGCCTGCTGGCAGATCAACAGCTGGAAGGACGAGGGCAAACGCCCGGAGAACATCGAGCACCACGACCACCCGGTCACCCGCGCCTTCGTGCAGATCTACCAGGCCTACGAGGATGCCTGCCGCCGCGCCGGCCTGGTCGACTTCGCCGAGCTGCTGCTGCGCGCCCACGAGCTGTGGCTGAAGAACCCGGCCGTGCTGGAGCACTACCAGCACCGCTGGCGCTACCTGCTGATCGACGAGTTCCAGGACACCAACACCCTGCAGTACGCGTGGATCCGCGTGCTCGCCGGTGCGACGGGCCAGGTGTTCGTGGTCGGCGACGACGACCAGGCGATCTACGGCTGGCGCGGCGCGAAAGTGGAGAATGTGCAGCAGTTCCTGAAGGATTTCCCCGGCGCCCGCACGATCAAGCTGGAGCAGAACTACCGCTCCACCGCGACCATCCTGAAAGCCGCCAACGCGGTGATCGCACGCAACGGCGGCCGCCTCGGCAAGCAGCTGTGGACCGACGGCGGCGACGGCGAGCGCATCGCGCTGTATGCCGCCTACAACGAACAGGACGAGGCGCGCTTCGTGGTCGAGCGCATCCGCGAATACATCGAGGAGCACGGCGACGCCAAGGACTGCGCGATCCTCTACCGTTCCAACGCGCAGTCGCGCAACTTCGAGGAACAGCTGTCCCAGCGCAACATCCCGTACCGCGTGTACGGCGGCCTGCGCTTCTTCGAGCGCGCGGAAATCAAGGACGCGCTGGCCTACCTGCGGCTCACCGCCAACCGCCACGACGACGCCGCCTTCGAGCGCGCCGTGAATACGCCACCGCGCGGCATCGGCGACCGCACGCTGGACGTGCTGCGCCGGCGCGCCCGCGTCAGCAACACCTCGATGTGGGAAGCGGCGCTGAGTGAACTCTCCGGTGCCAGCGAGCTGGCCGGACGCGCCAAGAATGCGGTGAAGGCCTTCCTCACCCTGATCGAGCAGATGGCGCGCGACTTCGCCCCGCCGGCGGACGATCCGGACGGCCGCGGCCTCACCCTCGCCGAGCAGATGGACCACGCCATCAGCCACACCGGCCTGCGCGACTTCTACGAGAAGGACAGCCGCGGCAACGCCGAGTCGCGCACCGAGAACCTGGACGAGCTGGTCAACGTCGCCAGCCGCTTCGAGCCAACCGCCGAGGACGTCGACGCCGGCCTGTCGGAGCTGGCCGCCTTCCTCTCGCACGCCGCGCTGGAAGCCGGCGAAGGCCAGGGCGAGGCCTGGGACGACTGCGTGCAGCTGATGACCCTGCACTCGGCCAAGGGCCTGGAATTCCCGGTGGTGTTCCTGGTCGGCATGGAGGAGGGCCTGTTCCCCAGCCAGCGCTCGGTCGAGGACGAAGGCCGGCTGGAAGAGGAACGCCGGCTCGCCTACGTCGGCATCACACGCGCCCGGCAGAAGCTGTTCCTCACCCACGCCGAATCGCGCCGCATGCACGGCACCGAGATGCTGGCGCGGCCCTCGCGCTTTCTCGCCGAGATGCCGGCCGAGCTGGTCGACGAAGTACGCCCGCGCGTGCAGGTCAGCCGCCCGATGTACAGCGGCGCGCCACGCTACGGCGGCAGCGCCTCGCTGGAAGAAGCCTTGCCGGTGAAGCTGGGCCAGCGCGTCAGCCATCCCACCTTCGGCGAGGGCGTGGTGCTCAGCGCCGAAGGCGCCGGTGCGCACGCGCGGCTGCAGGTGAATTTCGCCGACGCCGGCAGCAAGTGGCTGGTGGCGGCCTACGCCAACCTCACCCCGCTCTGAGGACGGCCTGACCCATCCCCGGGAACTCGTCGCGCCCGCGTTGTCCAACGCTCCGTTTCCCCCGGAGCCCACGACCGGAGCGCGAACCATGCGCCGCGACGATCCCGCCAGCCGCCTGCTCGACTACGACCTGTGCGTGCACATCTTCACCGCCTCGGCGGGGATGGTCGGCGTGTGCCTGACGGTGATCGGCATCATCCGCGTGGTGATCTCGCTGCGTAAGGCGGACCTGTTCGTCGACGACCTGCTGGCCGGCGACGCGATCCTCTACCTCGCCGCCTGCCTGCTCGCCTACTGGGCGCTGCGCACCCGTCACCACAAGCGCAACCATCGGGTCGAGCGCACCGCCGACGTGGTGTTCCTGGTCGCTCTCACGCTCACCGCGGTGAGCGCCGGCCTGATCACCTGGGCGATCTCGGTGCGCTGAGCGCGGCGCCGAGTCCCGGAACCATGGCGCGCCCCGCCCGCCACTGGGCGAGCGCCCCGGCGTCGCGCTAGCCTCGCATCACCTTCGCAAGCCAGACGAGCACATGGACGTCCCCTGGTATCTCCAGCACCTCGACCTGCCCGCCGGCGCCGACTCGCGCGCGATCAAGCAGGCCTATGCCAGGCAGCTCAAGCGGCTCGATACCGCCACCGACATCGAGGGCTTCACGCGCCTGCGCCAGGCCTACGAGGCGGCGCTGCTAGCGCTCGACGGGGAGCCCGTGGCAGCACCCGCCACGCCGTCCCACCCACCGACGAGCACACCCGCGTCCGGCGCATCCGCCGCACCGCTGGAGAACCCGGTCGTCACCGAGGCCCGGCAAGCCCTGGCAAGGCTGCGGCAGGCCTTGTCATCCGGCACCCCGCCGACCGCCGCGCTGACCGACGTGCTTGCCGGGGTCCGCCAGGGCCACCTGCAGCTTCCGGCCATCTTCGAGTGCCTGCTGATCGATGCTCTCGCCTCCGGCGCGCTGGATGCACCGCTGGAGGTGTTCAACGCGGCACGCGAGGTCTTCGACTGGATGGACGTGACCCGGCTGGCCCAGCTCGGCCCGCGCGGCCAGTGGCTGCAGCAGGTGATGCACGAGCAGCGCCATTGGGAGCAGGCCACCGCACCGTGCCACGGCGCCGGCTGGTTCGAACGCCTGATGCGCGGTGACCGCACGCCGCCGGATCCCGACATGGCGGCGCAGTGGCCGTTTGTCCTGCAGGCACTGCGCCTGTTCCCCAACCTGATTCCACTGCGCGCGGGCCGGCCGATGCTGGAGGCGTGGCAACAGGCATTCGCCGCGTTGCCGGAACTTCAACGGGGACTGGCCGAGGAGCGGGCCAGTGCTGCGCCGGCGTCGCCGGCGGCCTATCGTCGCGCACAGCCTCGGCAACGCGCTCGCCGGGGCTTCCCCGGATGGGCGTTCGGAATCGCCGTGTTCTTTGCGCTGCGCATGCTGCTCGATCTGGTGGGCAGTCATTCGTCACAGATAGCGTCGATCTTGACGCCGCCCCCTCAGCAGGTCAGCGAGCAGACCGCCGACGTGCCCCGACCCGTGTCGTTGCTGGTCTCCGCACCACCGGCAACGGTCGACGGACCGGACTGCCAACGCGTCGAAAACCGCGTGCACGGACGGGGCTGGACGCCGCCGGCGTCCGATGACGAGAAGCGTCGACTCGGACACTACATCCGCCAGTGCGTGCAATTGGGCTACTGGCCGCACTGGCGCATGGCCGATCCCCGGCTGGCCAGTCTCGGCGTGGTGCTCTAGCGGATCCGGTCGCGAAGCGCCTGCGCTATTCGCGCAGGCGCGGCATGCCGTGCTCGTTGCGGTCCTCGATGGCGATCGGGCGGGTGTCGATCGCGCCCAGCGATGCCGTCGGCACGTTCAGCACCGAGTCGCCGCGGGTCAGCGCCAGTGCGTTGCGGTAGCAGCGCTGCGCCATCACCGCGTCGCCCTGGCCGGTCCACATCTCGGCCAGCGCTTCCCATGCGCCGGCACTGGGGGCGAGCGCGATGGAACGCTCCAAGTGCTTGCGAGCCTGGCCCCACAGCTTGAGCTTCACGCACAGCCGGCCCATCGCCAGCAGCAGACCGGCGTCGTTGGGATGCGCGTCCAGCCAGCCTTCGGCGCGGCGCAGGCGGGCTTCCAGATCCTCGTCGCCCAGTGCACCCCACACCTGCACCAGCGAAGACGACCACTCGCGGCGCAGCGCCGAGTCCAGTTCGTCCATCGCCGGCAGGATCATGCCCAGCGCCGCGGCGCGGCGGGCATAGGCCTCGATCACCGCCGGCGTCCGTCGCTGGTTCTTCGGCAGTTGCGACCACAGCTGGTTGAGCGCGGCCGCATCCGGCGCGGCGGCCACGCTGGCCACCAGCACCTGGGTCTCCAGCGCCTGGTAGCTGCGGGTGCCGAGCGCCGAACTCTTCTGCAGCGGGGCCAGCGCGGCACGCGCGCGGCGGCTGTCGCCGGCCGCCAGTGCAGCCAGCGCCAGTTCGCGCCAGCCGCCGGGAGTCAGCTTGCCGTTGTCGGCTTCCGGCGCCAGCAAGGCGACGGCCTCGGCCGGCTTGCCCTCGCGGCGCAGCAGCGAGGCGCGCAGCACGCGCGCGGCCGGCGGTACGTCCTGCGCGGCCTGGTCGAGGAATTCGCGGGCCCGCGTGGTCTCGCCGCGGCGGGCGGCGGCTTCGGCGGCGGCGAGCAGCGCCGGGCCGCGCAGCGCATCCAGCCGCGAGGCGCGGGCCAGGTCGCGCTCGGCGTCGCCGTGGCGACCCTCGGCCAGTGCCACCAGGCCATCGGCCAACCGGCGCCGACTGACCCGGCGATGCCGGCGGGTGAACGCGCCCAGCGGCCAGCGCACGAGCTGCCACAACGCGCCCAGCACGGCCCACAGCAGCAGCAGGATGACGACCGCCGCCAGCACCGTGGTTTCGGCATACCAGCCGCGGATGCGCACCAGCACGTAGCCGGGGTCTTCGGCGACCCAGTGCCAGCCGAACGCCGCCAGTGCGGCGATCAGCACCAGCAGGAGAATCCAGCGCCACAGCTTCACGGGCGTGCTCCGTTCGCAGCGGGCTTGACCGGGGTAGCGCCAGCCGACGGCTTGAGCGCGTGCACCGCGCGCAGGTTGCGCAGCTCCGTGAGCGCCTCGCCCAGTTCCACCGGCGTGCCGGGCGCGGCGTCCTTGATGAGGCCGGCCAACGTGTCGCGCGCCGCCTTCACCGTCGCATCGGCGGCGTCGAACTGGCCGGCCAGGCCGGTGTCGGCCCGCTGCAGGGCGGCGCGATAGGCCGTGCCATCGTGCGCGAGCAGCGCGGCCTCGGCCTGGGCCAGGTCCAGCGCCACCAGTTCACGCGAGAGACGCGCGTCGGCCACGGCCATCGGCGCGCCGTTGTCGCGACCGATCCGCACCACGCTGGACAATGCCTGCCCGATCCGCGCCCACGCGCCACTGCTGGACGACGAGGCCGGGGCGTCCAGCGGACGCAGCGGCAGGCCGCCGATCTGGCCGCGCAACTGCTGCAGCCTGGCCAGCGCGGCGCTGTCGTGGCTGGCGGCGGCACGATCGAGCGCCTCGCGCTCGGCGGCCACGCTCTGGCGCAGGCCGTAGAAAGCACTGTCGTCCACGCCGGACAGCGCCTGGTCGGCCAGGCCGTAGGCGGCGGCCGCACCCGCGGCGTCGTGGAACAGTTCGTAGCGTTCCTTGCCCATGCGCAGCAGCGACTCGGCTTCGTCCAGCAGCATCGCGTCGTGGCTGGACAGGCTCTTTTCCGACAGCTTGGCCACCGCGTCCTCGAGGTTGCGCAGGCGCTCGTTCTGGCCGAGCACCTCCTCGCGCAGACCGCGGTTCACGTCGTCGGCGTCGCGCAGCCGCGCGCTGAGCGAGCGGCGATCGTCATCCAGCGCCTTCAGGCTGGTTTCCAGCGTGGCGACGCGGGTATCGAGCTGGGCCACGGTACCGGCGGCAGCGGCATCGCCGCGGGCCCGCTGCCACTGCTGCCAGCCGACGTAGGCCGTGCCGGCGATGGCCAGCAAGGCGAGCAGGAGGGCCAGGGCAAGCGCGCTGCCGCCGCCCTTCGGCTCGGACGGACGCGGCGCGACGGGGCGCGAGGAAGCGGGGGCGACCTTGGCGGTCTCGTTCGGAGCGGCATCGTTGTTCATGCGCGCATGCTAGCAGCGGCGGCACGCCGGGCCGCATCAAGGCAGCGTGAAGTCACCGCCGGCGGCCGCCAGCAGGTCGGTGGCGCCGGCCGAGCGGGCCAGCGCCATGCGGGAAAATCCGGCGATGCGGGCGGCCTCGGCCAGCCGCTCGCTGCTGACCACGACCACCGCCCGCTTCAGGACCGCCCAGGCCTCCGGTGGCAGCGAACGGGCGAGGTTGTGCAACGCCTCGGCACTGGACAGCAGCACCCGTGCGTCGGCCGGCAGGGCGCGCACGGCCGCGATGTGGCGGCGGTCCAGCCGCGGCGCGGCGCGCGTATAGACGTGCACCTCGTCCAGCCGCGCACCGCGCGCGACCAGCGTTTCGCGCAGCAGGCCGCGACCGCCGGCCGCGCCGACCAGCGCCACGGGCCGGCCGGTCAGCGACTGCAGCGCCGGCAGCGCCAGCACGCCCTCGCTGTCCTGCCGGGCCGGTGCGAGCGGCGCCGCGATGCCCGCCCGGCGCAGGGCGCGCGCGGTGCCCTGGCCCACACCGACCGCCACGCAGCCGGCCGGAATCGGAGCCAGCGCCGCCGCGTAGCGCACCGCGGCCGGACTGGTGAAGACCACCACCTCCGCCCGCAGCGCCCGGAGCAGCGCCGCCCGCGTCGCCCCGTCGCCGATCGCATGCAGCGACAGTCCCGGCAGCAGCAGCGGCCGGCCGCCCAGCGCGCGCACCCGTCGCGCCAGGCTGGCGCCGGTGCCGGCCGGACGGGTGATGACCACCGCGCGGCCATGCAGCAACGGAACAGGCGATGAGGACATGGCGATGGATTCCTCGCGTTCGGGGACGTCGGCGACGATGCGCGGCAGGGTCGCAGTCTAGCGTTGCCGCCGCTTACACTGGCCCGCCCCGCCCGGCGCGCCGGGCTGCTGTCCCCCTGCACCACGAGATATCGATGTCGACTTCCTCCCCCGCGCCCTCCGGCGCCCGCGACGCTACCGCCGATGCGCTGGTGCGATTCATCCGCGACGAGATCCCGCTGGCCCGCGCGATGGACCTGCATCTGGACACCCACACCCCGGATCGCCTCAGCCTCGCCGTGCCACTGGCGCCCAACGTCAACGACAAGGGCTGCGCCTTCGGCGGCAGCCTGGTCAGCCTGATGACGCTGGCCGGCTGGGCCCTGGTGGAGCTGGCGCTGCGCGAGCGTGGCGAGGACTGCGACGTGTTCGTCGGCGAGTCCACCGTGCGTTATCTGGCGCCGGTGTGGACGGATTTCCGCGCCGATGCCGTGCTGGCGCCGGAGTCGGACTGGACCACCTTCTTCGCCACCCTGGCCGCTCGGGGGCGCGCCCGCATCGAGGTGAGCTGCGCCGTCCCCGGCGAGGACGGCAAGCCCGCCGCCACGCTGGCCGCGCGCTTCGTCGCCAAACGCCGCGCAAGTTCCTGAGCCGGTGGCGGGCTTGCCCGCACGGCGTCATCCGGCACAATGGCCGACGCCCTTCCCGCGAAGAGAACGCGCCATGCGTCGTATCGCCCGCATCACCGCCGCCGCCGCCCTGCTGCTGGTCGCCGGCTGCGCCACCGACCAGCGCAACCAGACGCTGACCGCCACCCTCAACGCCTACGCCAGCACCGTCCGCTGGGGCAACCTGGCCAACGCCGAGCAGTTCGTCGACCCGGCGATCCGCAACGAGCACCCGCTCACCCCGATCGAGCTGTCCCGGTTCACCCAGTACCGGGTCAGCGACTACGACGACGGTTCGGGTCCGGTCGCCACCGGCGAGAACGAGGTCAAGCAGGTGGTGCACATCGGCATCGTCAACGTGCACACCCAGGTCGAACGCACCCTGGTCGACCGCCAGACCTGGAAGTACGACCCGCAGGCCAAGCACTGGTGGCTGACCACCGGCCTGCCCGACCTGGAACCCGCGCAGTGATGCCGCAGGGGCGGCGCCACCGCTTGCCCCTATAATCGCGTTCCTTTCCGCATGCCCAGGCGACCCGAGCGGTCGCACCAATCGAGTCCCGATGAACGATTTCCTGCACAAGCTGCCCGCCTTCGTGGGCAACCATCTCGCGCTTTCGGCGCTGTTCGTCGTCCTGCTGCTGGCGCTGATCGTCACCCAGCTGATGACCCTGCTGCGCAAGTTCAAGGAACTGACGCCGGCCGGCCTCACCCTGCTGATGAACCGCGAGAACCCGCTGCTGGTGGACATCTCCCCGCGCGACAGCTTCGAGAAGGGCCACATCCCCGGCGCGAAGCATGTGCTGATGAGCCAGTTCGACCCGGAGAGCAAGGACCTGGCCAAGGCCAAAGACCTGCCGGTGGTCGTTATCTGCCGCTCCGGCCAGACCGCCCAGGGCGCCGCCCAGCGCCTGGTCAAGGCCGGCTTCCAGAAGGTCTTCTACCTCGGCGGCGGCATGGGTGCGTGGACGCAGGCGCAGTTGCCGGTGGTGAAGGGGAAGTAATCCCCAGACCTGCAAAGCATCGAGACATCCGACTCGGCGCGATGCCGGCAAGAACGAGAAACCCGCCGAGGCTATGAGAGCCAAGGTGGGTCTTTTTTGCGCGCGGCTCGCATCGTGCCGACCGTACGCGTTATTACCCCGGATCCGAGCGATATCGGATATCAACCCGAAAAGTGCTATATGCGATCGCTGAAGATCGGCGGATTTCACCGCAGGCCACATCACAGATAATTGATGTAGCGGAAAATTTCTGGCTTGACGCCGCATGATGCTGCAAGGGGGCATCGATGCATATACCCCGACATGGAGTCTACTAAGCGTTAGAGGTAAGGCTCGCGGTCAGCGACACCAAGGCTCCGGAGATGATCACGTGCCACTTGAAGGAAGGGATGTGAAATGAAAGGGATGCAAATCGGCGCAGTAATGGCCATTTTTGCTGTGTTCGGGACTCTTGGACTTTTTGGCGCTGCGGCCATCGCCATCCAGTGCACCGACTCCCGAATGGTCCGTGCAAACGCTGCGAAGTTGCTGTCTCCTTCCGAGCTAAAAACGTTGCGTTCTGCGAATGGCCTCTGTTCGGACACATATATTTTTATCCGCAAAGGCAAGAAGATGTGCATCAGTGCGGGCATGGAAACTGCCGGCAGCTGTGGGTAGCCTCTAACCAGTCCGTAAGAGACTTCCGATCAACCCCGGGTGCATGACGCTTTTGCCCCAGGCGTTCGGGCCACTGCCAATCATCATGTTGTCCTCCGATGGTGCGTGTTGCGTGTCGATGCGATGCGACCTCAACGGATGCCAGACTGCATTTCCGTAAACGGTCTTGTGGGGTCGATGCTGCCGACCCGGACCAGGGTATAAACCGCACCCGGCGACCTCATTCATTCATCGGACTGTCCGGCGTGCGGGGATCAGCCGCGACGCGGGATGGACGTCCAAATGGTTAGTCAGGTTCTCGCCGGGTCGGTCTGACCCGTTGTCTACCGCGTCGCACGGACAGTGAATCGAATCTCTCAAGCGGCCTCGGCTGCGCTTGCTTGCCGATGCCTCGGATGCTGCAGGCAGGCGTGCGGATCGTAGTCGACGTCCCGGGTCAGCATCGCCCACATCTGCCGCGCATGCTTGTTGGCGATCGCCACCAGCACCTTGCCGAATGGCAGTCGTCGATCCAGCGTGCGTATCCACAGTTGCTCCGGCGTGGCCTGCTCCGTCGCCACCGCCTTGGCCCGCTGCAGGCTGCTGCGCGCGCCCTGGATCAGCAGCGTGCGCAGATAGGCATCGCCACGGCAGCTGATCGTGCCCAGACGCGCCCGCCCGCCCGTGGAGTGCTGCATCGGCACCAGACCCAGCCAGGCGGCCAGCTGCCGACCGTTGCGGAAGTCGGTCGCGGCGCCCAGCGTCGCCACCACCGCGTCGGCGGTGATCGGCCCGATGCCGACGATCGAGCGCAGCCGCATGCAGCGCGTATCGTCTCGCGCGTGGGCGTCGATACGGGCATCACATGCCTCGATGCGCTCGCGCACCTGCGCCCAGTGGGCGGCCAGGTCGCGCAGCAGCTCGCGGAACTCACCGGGCAGTTCGTAGGCCTCCAGGTCGGCCAGCACCCGGCGTAACGCCACGTCGCTGTTGGCCACCACGATGCCGAACTCGGCCAGCAGGCCACGCAGCCGGTTGCCGATGGCCAGGCCCTCGGCCTTGTAGCCCTCGCGCACCCGGTGCCAAGCCAGCCGAGCCTGCTGCTCCACCGACTTCACCGGCACGAAGCGCATGTTGCCCTGCCGGGCGGCGGTGGCGATCGCCTCGGCGTCGTTGCGGTCGTTCTTGGTCGTGCGGCTCTTGCGGAACGGGCCGACGAACTGGGCGGCGATGATCTTCGGCTGCAAGCCCAGCACCAGGCAGTGCCGGGCCCAGTGATGCGCCCCGCTGCACGCCTCCATCGCCACCACGGTGCCGGCCGGCTGCTGGCCGAGCCACGCGGCAAAGGCGTCGCGCTTCAACTCCTGCCGCCGCAGCACATGTCCGGCCGAGTCCACCTCGCACACCGAAAACACCCGCTTCGCCAGGTCCACACCCAGAGTTATAGTGCCCATGGAGACTTCCTCCTCTGCTGACGGTTGTGTCGCAACACCATCATGGCCCTCGAGGCCGAAAGGGGAGGAAGTCTCTTTTTACTCATCCAAGCGGACGGCTCCGCCGCCGCTTAATTCCAGCGTTGGCCAATATGCAAGATGACTCTACAACCCCCGGTTTCGATGGCCTTTTGAATCTACTCAATGCGCCAGACAAAAGATCGGCGCAGAAAATATGCAAAGACCTCGTGATTGAGAGTCAAGACCTCTTCGATTTCATCATTGCAGGCAGAAATGGGCTTCTTCAGCCATACCGGTACGCTTGCCACTTCTCCGATTACACGCCCGAACACGTCATACCATCATCCGAGCAGTTGTCTGCGCTATCCCATCACGGCGTAGGGTTGTTCACCGGAAAAGCAAAGACAGCCGTAAACAAAATGTTCCAGGCAATCAATGATCGTCGCATGTTTGCTGCACATCTCTTGTACCTGCCACCACAGGATTATTGGTCACTCTTCTACTTCGACCAGCGAGATCAGACTGAGTTTGGTAACCACTGGAAAATCGGTGGGTCGCATATCCACTATTCGTGTGAGGCGTTCACTCGCGACTCCATGCAAAGTATGTGGCAAGCTGTTTGCCAGCTTCGACCATCACCGCCGAGCGCGGAGCACATCCGTTACAGGAGGTCATCCGCTCATGGCTAACATCTCGTTCGAGGCGGACGGCTCCGCCGCCGCTCAACTCCTGCGTTAGGCCGTCATGGAGCAACTATGAGCACGTTCGAAGAGGCGAAGCACATCTGGCAGACGTACGTTCCCAGGCGCGGCCAAGCCGAAACGGTGCAGGGCGAGCTGCTCAGAGCAGTGGAAAAGCTTCGCGACGAGGCTGTCCGTAATGGAAACTGCAACTGGGATGAGGGGTTCGACCTCCTCGTTGCCTATTTGGCGAACCACCTGCTTGATCCGGCAGTCTACTCAGCGGAGACGGTCGCCCAGACGAGCTCGGCGCTGCAGAGGCTTCGGGACTATGACGCCCCGTACCTAGACGACGACCTCTACGACCAGCTAGGCGACCGTGTAGTCGAGTACTTTCGGTTCTATGGCTCACGCCCGCATGTACACAATGACCAGCTTCATCGCTGAGCGGGGTGAATTAACACTCGAAGTGCGACACCCCGAGTCATTCATCGAGTCGTTCGATGGGCGTCCTGAAGCCATATCTCTTCCTCGGGCGTTGGTTGAGCTTCTGGGCAATCAAATCGCAGTGCCGTCGACGCCCGCCGCTACCCCTGCGCCCGGATCCCCGCCCGTCCCGACAGGATCTGCGCCAGCACGTCTGGCGCGTATTCGAACGAGTCGTAGTAGAGACGGTCTTCCGGCAGGCCGGCGTCGACGAAGCGGTGGCGGGCGCTGTCGATCATGGCGGGCGGGCCGCTCATGTAGAGGTCGTGGGCGGAGAGGTCCGGATGGTCGGCGAGCACGGCTTCGTGCACCAGACCCGTGCGTGCGCTGGCGTCGCCGGCCTCGGACAGCACCGGGATGAAGACCAGGTCGTGCGCGTCGCACTGCCATTGCTCGGCGAGCGCGCGCAGATAGAGATCGCCAGGCTGGCGGGCGCCCCAGTAGACGCGGATGGCGCGGCGGGTGCCCAGCGCGAGGAAGTGCTCGACCACCGCCTTGACCGGCGCGAAGCCGGTGCCGCCGGCCATGAAGATCATCGGCCGCTCGGAATCCTCACGCGGCACGAAGGTGCCGAGCGGGCCCTCGATGCGCAGCGTGTCGCCCACCTTTGCCCGGTCGCTGACCCACGAGGTGAAACCGCCGCCGGCGATGTGCCGCACGTGCAGCTCCAGGCTGCCGTCGGGCGCGGGCATGTTGGCGATGGAGAACGGGCGACGCTTGCCTTCGTCCAGCAGCACGTCGAGGTACTGGCCGGCCAGGTGACGCAGCGGGCGTTCGCCGGGGACCGGTTCCAGCCGCAGTCCGATCACCTCCGGCGCCAGCCGGCGCTTGTCGACGATGCGTACGTCCAGCGCGCGGCGGACGATATCCTCTACTGAAGTGATTTCGCGCGCGGCGATCAGCAGGTCGCTGGTCGCCACCGCCTGACACAGCAGCACGGCGCGATGCGCGCGCTCGCCGGCGTCCAGGGCCAGTGGGGGATGCCGCGGATAGTCCACCTGGCCCTCGAGCAGGATCGCCTTGCAGCTGCCGCACACGCCGGAGCGGCAGGAATACGGCAGCGCGATGCCGGCGCGCTGCGCCGCTTCGAGCACGGTTTCCCCCGGCTGCGCCGCGAAGCGGTGACCGGTGGCCTGGAGGGTGATGGTGAACACGTCTGCGATTGTCGCCGCGGCGGGTGTCAGCCGACAATGCGGGTTCGTCATACGGGTATCAAGCATGAGCATCTGGAAGCAGGACATCGGCGTCGACACCATCAACGGCTGGTCGAAGAACACGCTGATGGAAGCGCTGGGCATCCGCATCACCGAGCGCGGCGAGGATTTCCTGCGCGGCACGATGCCGGTGGACGCGCGCACCCACCAGCCCTACGGCCTGCTGCACGGCGGCGCCTCGGTGGCGCTGGCCGAGACGCTGGGCTCCACCGCGGCCATGCTCACGCTGGACCCGACGCAGGAACTCACCGTGGGCCTGGACATCAACGCCAACCACGTGCGCGGCGTGCGCAGCGGCCTGGTCACCGGTACCGCGCGGCCGCTGCACATCGGCCGCACCACCCAGGTGTGGGAGATCCGCATCGAGAACGAGGACGGCTCGCTGGTGTGCATCTCGCGCCTGACCATGGCGGTGGTGCCGGCCCGCGTGATCGGGAACAAGGGCTGAGCCGCCCGCCCCGATGTCGAACGAAGCGCCCTACGCGCAACTCACCCCCGACCTGGTGCTGGATGCGGTCGCCGCCTGCGGGCTGTGGCCGGATGGTCGCCTGCTGGCACTGAACAGCTACGAGAACCGCGTGTGGCAGGTCGGCATCGAGGATGCCGCGCCGGTGATCGCCAAGTTCTACCGGCCCGGCCGCTGGAGCGACGCGGCGATCGAGGAGGAACATGCCTTCGCGCAGGAACTGATGGACGCGGAGATCCCGGTGGTCGCGCCGCTGCGCTTCGACGGCCGCAGCCTGCTGCACCACGGCGGCTACCGCTACGCGCTGTCACCGCGCCACGGCGGCCGCGCGCCGTCGCTGGAATCGCGCGATCAGCTGGAATGGCTGGGCCGGCTGATCGCGCGCATCCACACCGTCGGCGCGCGCACCCCGTTCGCCCATCGCGGCCGGCTCGACCGCGCCACGATGATTGCCGCGCCGGTGTCCGCCGTGCTGGCCTCGCTGCTGCTGCCGGCGTCGCTGGAAGGCGCCTACCGCACCGCCACCGACCGGCTCGACCGGGCTGTCGCCGATCGGCTGGATGCCGTGGGCCCGGTGCGCACGCTGCGCCTGCACGGCGACTGCCATCCCGGCAACGTGCTGTGGACCGACGCCGGGCCGCACTTCGTCGACCTCGACGACGCGCGCAGCGGCCCGGCGGTGCAGGACCTGTGGATGCTGGCCAACGACGCCGCGGCGATGGAGGCCCTGCTCGAGGGCTACGCCACCATGCGCGACTTCGACCCGGCCGAGCTGGCGCTGGTGCCGGCGCTGCGCGCCATGCGCCAGGTCCACCACGCCGGCTGGATCGCCCAGCGCTGGCACGATCCGGCGTTTCCGCTGGCGTTCCCGTTCGTGGCCGAACCGCGCTGGTGGGAGCAGCACGTCACCGACCTGCACGAACTGGCCGAGGATCTGGAATGATGCCTCCCCCCGTAGGAGCGCACCCTGTGCGCGACCGGGCCGCAGCCTGCGGTGATGCCTGTCGCCCACAGGGTGGGCTCCTACCCGGTGCCTGTCAGCCGCATAATCGCGCCTTTCGCTCTGGAGCCACTGCATGCGTTCGTTCCTGTTCCGCCTGATCGGCATCCTCGAAGTGGCCGGCGGCTTCCTCGGCGTGGTGGCGATGATCCGCCGGCTGCTGCCGCTGGGTTCCACCTACGAAACGCTGATGGCGGTGATCGGGCTGGCGCTGTTCGGCTTCATCCTCATCGCCGGCGTGCTGCTGCTGGAAGGCAGCGAGCGCGGCGTGTCGCTGTCGCGCGTGGCGCAGCTGCTGCAGTTGCCGCTGGTCGCCACCCCGGTGTTCAGCTACGCGCTGCACGCCGGCGGCTTCGTCAACGTGTTCGCGGTGATCCACGACGGCATGCGGCTGGGACTGGACTATCACATCGGCTCGCACGGCTTCGTGCTGGCGGTGGCCGGGCCGGGCGTATCGCGCATCGGCCTCAACCTGCTGGCGCTGCTGTCCTGGCTGGTGCTCAAGCTGCGCTGATTCCCGACAACCGGCATACACGAACCACGGAGAGGTTTCATGGCACGTCCCTGCTACATCGAACTGCCCGCCGCCGACATCGCGGCGTCCAAGGCCTTCTATGCCCGGGCTTTCGGCTGGACGCTCGCCGACTTCGGCCCGACCTACGCGGCGACCACCACCGGCGACGTCGACATCGGCCTGCAGGGCGATGCCAGCGAGGCACCGGCCGCGCCACTGCCGGTGATCCAGGTGGACGACCTGGAAGCCGCACTGGCCGCCGTCACCGAGGCCGGAGGTATCGTGGTGCGGCCAATCTTCGGCTTCCCCGGCGGCCGCCGCTTCCAGTTCCGCGACCCCCACGGCAACGAACTGGCGGTGATGCAGGCAGAGTGAGCCAGCGGGGCGGAGGGCGCAGCCGGTAGAATGCGGCGATGAATACGCCCGCCACGCCCGCTTCGCTCCCCGTGATCCAGCTCAAGTCCGACCGCACGCCCGGCCATCCGTGGGTGTGGTCGGCGCAGGTGCACAAGCCGGAGGGTCGGCTGCCGCCGGGCAGCGTGGTGGAGGTGGCCGATGCCAAGGGCCGCTTCGTCGGCCGCGGCTTCTGGAACGGCCACGCGCGCATCGCGCTGCGCCTGCTGAGTAACCGGCCCGACGAGGCCATCGACGCCGACTGGATCGCCCGCCGCATCGGCGAGGCGGTGCAGCTACGCCGCGACTGGCTGCAACTCGATGGCGTCAGCGACGCCTGGCGCGTGGTGCACAGCGAGGGCGACGGGCTCTCCGGCCTGATCGTCGACCGCTACGCCGACATCCTGGTGGTGGAGTATTTCGCCGCCGGCATGTGGAAATTCCGCGAGGCGATCCACGCCGCCCTGCTGGCGCACTTCCCCGGCGCGCGGCTGTACTGGTTCGCCGAGAACCACGTGCAGAAGCAGGAGTCCTTCGACTGCCGCAGCCCCGAGCCGCCGCAGCCGGTGCAGGTGCACGAACACGGCCTGGCCTTCCACGCCGCGCCGGGGCTGGGCCACAAGACCGGCTTCTTTGCCGACCAGCGCGACAACCGCCACCGCTTCGCCGAACTGGCCAAGGGCCGCCGCGTGCTCGACCTGTGCTGCAACGCCGGCGGCTTCGCCGTGCACGCGATGGCCGCCGGCGCGCAGTCGGCGATCGGCGTGGACATGGACGCCGGCATCCTGGAGATCGCCCGCGCCAACGCAGCAGCGAACCAGCTGGACATCGCCTTCGAACAGGCGGACATCTTCGACTGGGTGCGCGCGGCGGTGGCCCGCGGCGAGCGCTACGACGCGGTGATCCTCGACCCGGCGAAGCTCACCCGCGACCGCAACCGGGTGATGGACGCGCTGAAGAAATACTTCGCGATGAACCGCATGGTGCTGGACGTGATCCCGCCCGGCGGCCTGCTGCTCACCTGCTCGTGCACCGGCCTGGTCAGCGAGGCGGATTTCCTGGAGATGCTGCGCCGGGTGTCGCTCAACGCCGGCCGCGAGATCCAGATCCTCGACGTGCGCGGCGCCGGCCCGGACCACCCGGTGCGCGCCGACGTGCCGGAAAGCCGCTACCTGAAGGCGGTGTTCTGCCGGGTCGGCTAGGCACGCATCCCGCGGCCGGCTCTTGAGCGGTGCCGCCGAGTTGCGGATAGTGCATCCACCAACCACGGGGGATGCACCATGCGATGGATCGCTGCTTTTTGTGCCGCCACGCTGGCCTGTGCCTCCGCACACGCCGACAAGCCGCCGGCACGCCCGCGGCCGGTGATCGAGAACACTTACGTTTCGGTGCCGCACGACATCGGCAGCTATGTCCTGCGCGGCAGCACCAATTACGCCGACAAGGGCGATCCGCGAGCCGGCATCGGCATGAAATGGACCGACCGCAACGATCCGGCGCTCAATGCCGACCTGTTCGTCTATCCGATCGGCGAGTCCGCCACCGATGACGACATGGTGCGGGAGTTCCGCGATGGCATCGACCAGGTCCGGCGCGCAGGGCTCTACCGGCACGTCAGCTGGGGCGAATCGGAAGCCCGTACCTTGATGCATGGGGACGGCAGGCCCTGGCGCGGCCGGGTGCTCTCGATGACCGCGACGCTGAAGAACGGCCATGCGGTGATCTCGCGGACCTACCTGTTCCACCAAGGCTTGTACGCATACAAGTTGCGCGCCGATCTGCCGATCGAGCGTGCCGCTGACCTGCCGGCCGATGCCAATGCCATGGCCGGCGAGCTGCTCGGCGCGATCCGGGTGGTCAGCGTCGGCAGCTGCGGCCAGCGGCTCGAGGTACGCATCATCAAGGACTCCGACCCCGCACCGGCCACGTCGGTGGCGGATACCGCCGCCGGCGATCCGGTCTCGGCGGACGGTTTCGCGGTGACGATCCGCCAATCCCAGCTCGAATCCGGACCCAAGTCGGCGCTGCAGTCGCCGGCCGTGGCCAAGCTGCTGGAGCAGGCCGCCGCGCGCCAGGTGGCCCACGGATGCACCGCCCTGCCCTACGAACCCCCTGCGGACATGACCACCCTGACGATCCACTATCCGGCCGATTTCTGGCGAGCCGGGAGCGACAATCCAAAGGGCTGAGATTCCAGCCCGTAGAATGGGCGGCACTCCATCACGGTCCCGCGCATGCCCTCCACCGATACCCTGCTTGTTCTCGTCCTGCTCGCCACGGTCGGCATCCTCCTGTTGCAAGTGGTGCAGCTGCTGCGCGGCCGCACCGACGCCGGCCTGGCCTCCCGCCTGGACGCACTGAAGGACGACAACGAGCGCCTGCAACGCGTGCTGCGCGAGGAGCAGCGCGCCGGCCGCGAGGAGCTGCAGCAAGGCTTCGACCGCTTCCGAGGACACGTGGGCGAGCAGCTCGGCACCGCGTCGCTGCAGCAGCTGGAGCGCATCGATGCATTCGGCCAGCGGTTGGCCACACTGACCGACCGCACCGAGCGCGGCCTGGACGCGCTGCGCAACGGCCTCGCCGAGGACGCCCGCAAGTCCCGCGAGGATCTGCGCCAGACCCTGGGCCAGTTCGGCGAGCAGATGCAGGCGCGACTGACTGCCGTGGCCGAGGGCAACGAGCGCCGCATGGGCGAGGTGCGCACCACCCTCGACGCCCAGCTCAAGGCGCTGCAGCAGGACAACGCGCAGCAGCTGGAGAAGATGCGCGCCACCGTCGACGAGAAACTGCACGCCACGCTGGAGACGCGACTGACCGAGAGCTTCGGCAACGTCACCAAGATGCTGGCGCAGGTGCACCAGGGTCTGGGCGACATGACCAAGCTCGCCGCCGACGTCGGCGGCCTGCAGCGGGTGCTGACCAACGTGAAGTCGCGCGGCGTGTTCGGTGAGGTGCAGCTGGCCGGCCTGCTCGAGCAGGTGTTCACCCCCGACCAGTACGCCGCCAACGTGGCCACCGTGCCGGGCAGCGCCGAGCGGGTGGAGTTCGCGGTGAAGTTTCCCGGCTCCAGTCCGGAAGCGCCGGTGTGGCTGCCGATCGACGCCAAGTTCCCGCGCGAGGACTACGAGCGCCTGCTCGACGCGCAGGAGCGCGCCGACGCCGACGCCGCCCGCGCGGCGGGCGACGCGCTGGAGCGCCGCGTGCGCGAGGAGGCCAAGCGGATCCGCACCAAGTACGTGGCGCCGCCGCACAGCACCGAGTTCGCCGTGCTGTTCCTGCCCACCGAGGGCCTGTACGCCGAGGTGCTGCGCCGGCCCGGCCTGTTCGAGGCGATGCAGCGCGAGCACCGCATCACCCTGGCCGGCCCGACCACCCTGCTGGCGCTGCTGACCAGCCTGCAGGTGGGCTTCCGCACGGTGGCGATCGAGCAGCGCTCGTCGGAGGTGTGGCGCATCCTCGGCGCGGCCAAGACCGAGTTCGGCAAGTTCGGCGACGTGCTGGACAACGTGAAGAACAAGCTCGACCAGGCCAGCAAGCAGATCGACCAGACCGGCGTGCGCACGCGCGCGATCGAACGCAAGCTGCGCGACGTGGAATCGCTGCCGGGCGAGGATGCCCCGGGCCTGCTCGGCAACGGCGAGAGCGAAGCAGACAACGACGCATGAGCGAGACTCCGCGCCCGCTGGCCGAGCTGCTCCGGCGCGTCGAGCAGGTGGGCGAGGAGGTGGCGCAGCTGCGCCGCGCGCTGTCGCGGCGCGACCGGCTGCTGACCGGACTGGCCTATGCGTTGCGCGCCGCCGCCGCCGCCGCGCTCGGCTATTACGGCGCGCTGGCGGTGGGGCTCACGCAGGGTTTCTGGGCGGCGATCACCGCGATCTCGGTGACCCAGGCCAGCTATGCGGAAGTGAGCCATTCCTCGCGCGACCAGTTCATCGGGGCGATCATCGGCGGTGTGGTCGGCATCGCCGCCGCGGCGCTGGTGCACAACCAGTTTCCCGCCTACGCGCTCGCGCTGGTGGTCGGCCTGACGCTGTGCTGGATGCTCGACCTCGGCGCCGCCGGACGCGTGGCCGGCGTCACCGTCACCATCGTGATGCTGGTGCCGCACGAGGGCACCTTCCTGCAGTTCGCGCTGTTCCGGCTCGGCGAGGTGGTGCTGGGCGCGGTCGCGGCGCTGCTGGTCACCCGGCTGTCCGCGCCGATCGAGCGGCGGCTGCTGGGGCCGACCGGCCTACCGGGCGACCACAGCTAGCTGCCCATCGGCGACTTGAGACGCAGACCGGCACCCAGGGTCTGCGTGCTGCCGTTCGGCACTGCATCGGGCGCACCCCCGGCCAGGCGCTTGCCAGCCCACGGCGCCTGCTCACGCGGGCCGGGGATGTAGCGCTGCCAGTGACCGTAGGCCAGATCCTTGCCAGGGCCACCTTCGCCACCCAGGTTGAAGTGCACCGGTATGCGCGCGACCCAGAACGGCGCGCCGGCCCGGGGCCCGACGGTAGGTACGCGGAATGTCCAGGCATGGGCGGCATCCAGCGATGCATCCGCCAGCAGTCGGCGGAAATAGCGCATCTGCAGTTCGGTGCCGTACTGGTCGAGGTTCACCTGTTCGGCGATGGCATCGAGCACGTGGCCATCCCGTCCCACCTGCACCAGAAGATAGACGGTGCCCGAGACACCCGCTTTGGCGGCGCCGCGCGGATAGAAGGGTGCCCTGCGCGTGAGCAGCGCAACCGCCTCGCCGGGATTGGGCGGACCACCGAACGAGCTGCCCGCGATGGTCAGCTTGTAGCTTCCGTCATCCTGAGGGCGCGCCAATACCCGCAGGCTCATCGACGAATCGACCACCTGACTGTCCGAACCGGTGGGCTGGAACGTCCAGTGCGGCAGCAGTCTGCCGATCAGGGCCTGCACCGGTGCCGGCAAGGCCTGCCAGTGATCGATGGTGTAGCCCTGCATCGTGCCGTCCGGCTTCACCTGAACATGGCCGGTCACCAGCATGCTGGCCTCGGCGGTCCTGCGCACGGCACGGGCATCGGCATGCGCGACACCGCACGCCACCAGGGAACCAAGCAGGATCAGAGCAGTACGCTTCATCATCGACTCCTTTCGTGGATGAGCCGCGAGTCTAGGCTCGCCCGACGGGGACGACAACGCGTCGTTTCGCATCCGACCAGCAACGCCCCACGTATGCCTCCAGCCCGCCCCTCATTCGGCTTCGGCCGCCCCCATCGGCGGCATGCCGTTAAACTCTCCCGCCTGATCTGATCCAGGAACACGCATGAGCGACCAATCCACGCGCCACGACGTCACCCGCGAGCAGGCCGAGGAGGCCGTGCGCACCCTGCTGCGCTGGGCCGGCGACGACCCGTCGCGCGAGGGCCTGCTCGACACCCCAAAGCGCGTGGTGAAGGCGTACGGCGACTGGTTCTCCGGCTACGTGGAAGACCCCGCCGATTACCTCAAGCGCACCTTCGAGGAAGTCGAGGGCTACGACGAGATGGTGGTGCTGCGCGACATCGAGTTCGAGAGCCACTGCGAGCACCACATGGCGCCGATCATCGGCCGCGCGCACGTCGGCTACCTGCCGACCAACCGCGTGGTGGGCATCAGCAAGCTGGCCCGCGTGGTCGACGGCTATGCGCGCCGCTTCCAGGTGCAGGAAAAGATGACTGCACAGATCGCCCAGTGCATCAACGAGACACTGCAGCCGCGCGGCGTGGCGGTGGTGATCGAGGCCAGCCACGAGTGCATGACCACCCGCGGCGTGCACAAGCGCGGCGTGTCGATGGTCACCAGCCAGATGCTCGGGGTGTTCCGCGAGGATCCGCGCACGCGCGCGGAGATCCTGCAGTTCCTCGGCATCCAGCGCACCTGCTGAGGATGCGCCAGCAAGCCGGGTATCTCGCCATCGCCATGGCCATGCTGGCCGCGGCCGGCGTGCGGGCACAGTCCTCGCGCAGCGCCTATCTGGCGATGTTCGACCGCAACGGAGACGGCCGGGTCAGCGAGGCCGAGTACGTCGGCTATCTGGACCGTGGCTTCGTCGCCATGGATACCAATCACGACGGCACGCTGGAGCCGTCGGAACTGCCGGGCGGCCGCGGTCGTGCCGTGACCCTCGCCCGGCACGAAGCCGACCTGCGCCGTCAGTTCCGCCGGCTCGACCGCAACCACGATGGCTCGCTCGACGCCCGCGAACTGACCGCTCCCCCCGGACCCTGAACCCCGGCACTGCCCGCCCACCCGGCGCTGGGCTATCGTGCGCGTTTCGCACTGACTCTCCGGACGCTTTGGATACCGCTTCCTCCCCGCGCCGCGCCGCCCTCGCCTTCATCTTCGTGACGGTGCTGCTGGACATGCTGGCTTTCGGCATCATCATCCCGGTGCTGCCGCATCTGGTTGAGCAGCTGATCGGCGGCGGCACCGCCCGCGCCGCCTGGTGGGTCGGCGTGCTGAGCACGGTGTTCGCGATCACCCAGTTCATCTTCTCGCCGATCCAGGGCGCGCTGTCGGACCGCTTCGGCCGGCGGCCGGTGATCCTGATCTCCAACTTCGGGCTGGCGATCGATTTCTTCGTGATGGCGATGGCGCCCACGCTGTGGCTGCTGTTCGTCGGCCGCACCGTGATGGGCATGACCGCGGCCAGCTTCAGCACCGCCAACGCCTACATCGCCGACATCACGCCGAAGGAAAAGCGTGCCGGCGCCTACGGCCTGCTCGGCGCCGCATTCGGCGTGGGTTTCGTGCTCGGCCCCGGCCTCGGCGGCTGGCTCGGCGCGATGCACCTGCGGCTGCCGTTCTACGTGGCCGGCACGCTGGCGCTGTGCAATTTCCTCTACGGCCTGTTCGTGCTGCCCGAGTCGCTGCCGAAGGATCGCCGCGCGCCGCGCTTCGAGCTGCACAGCGCGCACCCGATCGGTGCGCTGAAGCTGCTGCGTCGCACGCCGACCCTGCTCGGGCTGGGCGCCGCGAGCTTCCTGGTGTTCCTCGCCCACTACGCGCTGCAGATCACCTTCGTGCTGTACGGCGATTACCGCTACCACTGGGGCCCGCAGGCGGTCGGCCTGGTGCTGATGCTGGTGGGTGCCTGCGACGGCCTGGTGCAGGCGCTGCTGACCCGCCGGCTGACGCCGCGCTTCGGCGAACGACCGGTGCTGCTGTTCGGCATGCTGTGTGGCATCGCCTCGTTCGTGCTGATGGGGCTGGCCAGCACCGGCGGGGTGTTCCTGCTCGGCATCCCGCTGATGGCGCTGTGGGGCCTGTCCAACCCGCCGCTGCAGTCGATCATGACCCATCAGGTCGAAGCGACCGAGCAGGGCCGGCTGCAGGGTGCGAACACCTCGCTGGGCAGCTTCGCCGGCATCTTCGGTCCGTATCTGTTCGCCCAGGTGTTCGCCTGGTCGATCGCCCCGGGCAACGCCATGCACGTGCCCGGGGCCGCTTTCCTGCTGGCCGCCGCTCTGCTCGCGGTGGCGCTGCTCACGGCGATGCGCGCCACCCGCGGACTGGCGGCGGCGGGCATGCCGACGAGCCCGGACCCGGCCCACGCCGCTCATGCGGCCGCGCTGGCGGTTCCGGCGAACGACTCTTCCATCCCCGACCCCACGGAGCACCACCCATGACGCTTTCGATGTACCAGGCCTCGGTTCCCGTTTTCGTGCGCGCGCTGGAAAACCTCACCGCCGTGCTGAAGAAGGGCCACGCCCACGCCCAGGCCAAGGGCGTGGACGACGCCGTGCTGCTGCAGACGCGGCTGATCCCGGACATGCTGCCGCTGGTCAAGCAGGTGCAGATCGCCTGCGACATGGCCTGCCGTGGCACCGCCCGCCTCGCCGGCGTGGAACCGGCCTCGTTCGAGGACAACGAAGTCACTTTCGAGCAGATCTACGACCGCATCGGGCGGGCCGTCACCTACGTCAAGGGTTTCGGCGCGGAGCAGATCGACGGCAGCGAGACGCGTGCGATCCACCTGAAGATGCGCAGCGGCGAGCTGGACTACGAGGGGCGGGCCTACCTGCTGGAATTCGTGCTGCCCAACGTGTTCTTCCATTGCACGACCGCGTACAACATCCTGCGCGAGGCCGGTACCGAGATCGGCAAGCAGGACTTCATCGGCCGCCACTGACGACCGATGGCCGTCCGGCACCTCGTGCCGGACGGCAGCCCTCCAGCAGTGACCGGGAGTGCACCATGAACACGGACGACCTCGCCCAAGTGATCCGATTGATTTCCGCCCGTCAGCAGGCGGACAGCGTGGTGATCGCCGCGCTGCTCACCGCCCACCCGGACCCCCGGATGGTGCTGGACCGGCTGAGCCGCCTGGCCGATGCCGACTCGGAAGACGCCGAGCTCAACCAGCCGCCGGATCCGGAAAGCATGGCGATGTATCGCGAGCGTCTGACCCATTGGATCGGACTGGCCCGGCGCTGCGTCGCCGACCGGCTGCCGCCGCTCGAGCCGCCCCTTCCGGACCCGACCGGCCGGGACGGGTGACGCGGGACGTCAGTCCGGACCTGTTTGGTCGCATTCGAACGCTCCGATCGCCGATCAGGGCCACTTTCCCGGGCGGGAACCGTCCCTCCGGGGTCGGTGAGCCCCTCTCCGGCAGCCTGAAGCGGCGTTTTCCGGCCGGCATCGAGCGCAGACCGATGATCGATCCGGGGGCACGCGTCGCAGCGCCTTTCCGAACTGTGATCGATCCCGCAATTGCGCCCGCTTCGCTGGCGCGGCCCCTGCTTCCTTTCAGCCAGGACAGACCGGCGGCTCCCCCATCCCCCCCCCCCGACGGTCTTCCCGGTGCGATCAAAGGATGCTCCCTCGCCAGTTGAGGACAGGACCATGGAAACCATCATCGAGTACGTCATCGTCGGAGGCCCGCAACACGGCATGACCTGCCGCCACCCGCTGCCGTCGCTGCCCGCCGAGGCCATCGCCATCGCGAGCGGCGACGGAGAGCTGTGTCGCGCCGCCGCGCGCCGGCACACCCGCGGTCCCGGTCCCCGCATGCTGCTGCTTCACCCCAAGGCCACGGGTGATCAGTTCCTCACCATGCTGGCAGCCTGATCGCACCGCTTTCCCTTTCAGCGTCCGGCGGAGCAAGGCATCCCCCTACCCCCGCCAGCCCTCCGCCGGCCGCTGATTTTTTCCTCCCCGCCGCTCACCCACGGCCCGCCTCCGGCGGGCCGATCCTTGTCCGCGCCCCGCGCGGCCCGGACAATGCGCGCCTGCGGCCCTCGTGGCCGCCGCCATCCCGCCGAACAAGCGAGCGCGCCGACATGCTGCGACTGACCGACCTCAAGCTGCCGCTGGACCACACCGAGGCCGATCTCGAGCAGGCGATCCTCACCCGTCTCAAGCTCGGCAAGGGTGCGCTGCGCGGCTACAGCGTGGCCAAACGCAGCACCGACGCGCGCAAGCGCGGCGCGATCGCGCTGATCTACGCGCTGGACCTGGAGCTGGCCGACGAGGCCGCCGTGCTGGCGCGCTTCGCCGACGACCGCCACCTCGGCCCGACGCCGGACACCAGCTACCGCTTCGTTACGCAGGCGCCGGCGAAAAGTCCGCACCGGCCGATCGTGATCGGCATGGGACCGTGCGGCCTGTTCGCCGGGCTGGTGCTGGCGCAGATGGGTTTCTGCCCGATCATCCTGGACCGCGGCAAGGCCGTGCGCGAGCGCACCAAGGACACCTGGGACCTGTGGCGCAAGCGCAACCTGCACCCGGAGTCGAACGTGCAGTTCGGCGAGGGCGGCGCCGGCACCTTCTCCGACGGCAAGCTGTACAGCCAGATCTCCGATCCGAAGCACTACGGCCGCAAGGTGCTGACCGAGTTCGTGAAGGCCGGTGCGCCGGAGGAGATCCTGTGGATCAACCGGCCGCACATCGGCACCTTCCGGCTGGTATCGATGGTCGAGCACATGCGCGCCACGATCGAGTCGCTGGGCGGCGAGATCCGTTTCAGCCAGCGCGTCGAGGACCTGCTGCTGGACGCCGAAGGCAGCGAGCGCCAGCGCGTGCGCGGCGTGCGCCTGGCCAGCGGCGAGGAACTGCGCAGCGAGCACGTGGTACTGGCGGTGGGCCACAGCGCGCGCGACACCTTCGCCATGCTGCACGCGCGCGGCGTCTACGTGGAGGCCAAGCCGTTCTCGGTCGGCTTCCGCGTGGAGCATCCGCAGTCGGTGATCGACCGCGCCCGCTACGGTCCGCAGGCCGGCCACGAGCGCCTCGGCGCGGCCGACTACAAGCTGGTGCACCACGCGAAGAACGGCCGCAGCGTGTACAGCTTCTGCATGTGCCCGGGCGGCACGGTGGTGGCGGCGACCAGCGAGCCGGGCCGGGTGGTCACCAACGGCATGAGCCAGTACTCGCGCAACGAGCGCAACGCGAACGCGGCGATCGTGGTCGGCATCGATCCGTCCGACTACGCCGCCTTCGATCCCAGCGGCAGCCCGCTGGCCGGCATCGCCCTGCAACGCGCGCTGGAAAGCCATGCCTACGTGCTGGGCGGCGAGAACTACAACGCACCGGGCCAGCTGGTCGGCGACTTCCTCGCCGGGCGGGCCTCGTCGGCCTTCGGCGAGGTGCTGCCCTCGTTCAAGCCCGGCGTCACCCTGGGCAGCCTGGACAGCGCCCTGCCCGACTACGCGATCGCCGCGATCCGCGAGGCGATGCCCGCGTTCGACCGGCAGATCCGCGGCTTCGGCATGCACGACGCGGTGTTCACCGGGGTGGAGACGCGCACCTCCTCGCCGATCCGCATCAAGCGCGACGAGTCGCTGCAGAGCCTGAACACCACCGGCCTGTACCCGGCCGGCGAGGGCGCGGGCTACGCCGGCGGCATCCTCTCGGCGGGGGTGGACGGCATCCGCGTGGCCGAGGCGGTGGCGCTGAGCCTGACCGGCGGTTGAGCCCGCGGCGATCCGCCTCCATCTGGGGCGGATCGGCCAGCCTGTCGCTGGCGCCCCACGGAATCCCCGCCATGTCCGACCCCCAGCCGCTGCGCATCGACTTCGTCTCCGACGTGGTGTGCCCGTGGTGCGCCGTCGGCCTGGCCTCGCTGGAACGCGCGCTGGCCGCGCTCGACGGCGAGGTGCGGGCCGAGATCCACTTCCAGCCGTTCGAGCTGAACCCGCAGATGGCGCCGGAGGGCGAGGACATCGCCGAGCACCTGGGCCGCAAGTACGGCCTGAACGCCGTGCAGCTGGCGCAGAACCAGGAAGCGATCCGCCAGCGTGGCGCCGCGGTGGGCTTCACCTTCGCCCACCAGGACCAGCGGCGCATCGTCAACACCTTCGACGCGCACCGCCTGCTGCACTGGGCCGAGGAGACCGGCAGGCAGCACGCGCTCAAGCGCGCCCTGCTGGTGGCCTATTTCACCGATGGCCGGGATGTCAGCGACCACGACGTACTGGCGGACGTGGCCGGCTCGGTGGGGCTGGACGCCGGAGAGGCCCGCGCCGTGCTGGCCAGCGACCGCTACGCGGAGGACGTGCGTGGCGACGAGCAGTTCTTCCTGCGCGCGGGCATCCATTCGGTACCGGCGGTGATCGTCAACCGGCAGCACCTGATCTCCGGCGGGCAGCCGCCGGAAGTCTTCGAACAGGCACTGCGCCAGATCGCCGGACGCTGAGCCACCCTCAGGCCGGCTCGACCACCCAGTGCTCGACCGGCTCGGGCCGGCCGAGCAGGAAGCCCTGGCCCAGCTCGCAGGCCATGTTGCGCAACAGTGAGCGCTGTCGCTGGGTTTCGATGCCTTCGGCGATCACGTGGATGTCCAGCGCCCGCGCCAGCGCCAGGATCGCCTCGACCACGGTGGAGCTGTTGGCATCGCCGGCATCCAGTGCCTGCACGAAGCTGCGGTCGATCTTGAGGATGCGCAACGGCAGCGAGTGCAGGTAGTTGAGCGAGGAATACCCGGTGCCGAAGTCGTCCAGCGCCGCACCCACGCCAGCCAGGCGCAGGCGCTCGAGGATGTTGCGCACGCGGTCGGGATCGTCCAGCAGCGAGCCCTCGGTCACCTCCACGATCACCCGCGACGGCGACACGCCCACGCGCGCGATCATGCCCAGCAGGCGACGGTCGAAGTCGCCGTGGCGCAGGTGCTGTGCCGACACGTTGAGGGTGAGGAATTCGCTGTCTCCCGGCAGCCGAAGGAGCGCCTCGCAGGCGCGCTCGAACAGTTGCCAGTCGATCGCCTCGATCTGCCCGCAATCCTCGGCCACCCGCAGGAAGGCCCCGGGCAGCAGCGTGCCGCGCTCGGGATGGTGCCAGCGCAGCAGCGCTTCGTAACCGACCAGCTCGCCGGTCTCCAGCCGACAGATCGGTTGCAGGTAGGGCTGGAACTCGCCGCGCTGCAAGCCCTGGCGAAGCTCACCCTCCATGCTCAGCTCGTCCACCACGTTCTTCGCCAGGGTGTCGTCGAACATCGCGTAACGCTTGCGGCCGAGCTCCTTGGCGCGATAGAGCGCGATGTCCGCATCGCGCAGAAGTTCGTCGGCATGGGTGTAGCGGCTGTCGCCCAGTGCGATGCCCAGGCTGGCACTGGGCTGCAGCTCGCGGCCGGAGACCGGCAGCGCATGCCCCACCGCATCGAGCACGCGCTGGGCCACGCGGGCCGCGGACTCGGGGGTGTCCACGTGCTCGAGCAGGATCGCGAACTCGTCTCCGGCCAGCCTCGCGACTACGTCCGGCTCGCGCACGCAGGCCTGCAGGCGCAGCGCGACCTCCTTCAGCACGGCATCGCCGGCCAGGTGGCCGAGACTGTCGTTGATGATCTTGAAGCGGTCCACGTCGATGTAGAGCAGCGCGCAACGGATCTGCGGGTCCAGCGCCATCCGCTCCAGCGCGCGGTCGATGCGGCCGCGCAGGAAGTCGCGGTTGGGCAGGCCGGTGAGCGGATCGTGCATCACCTGGTGGCGCAGTTGCTGCTGCATGCGCTCGCGCTCGCGGATCTCCCGGCGCAGTTCGCGGGTACGTTCGTGCACGCGCTGTTCGAGCTGCGCATAGGCGTGCTGCAGGGCGTCGGCGACGCGGCGACGCTGCAGGCTGGTGGCGATCTGCGAGGCGACGAAGCCGAGCAGTTCGAGCTCCGAGGGACCATAGGTCTCCGCGCCGGTGTAGCTCTGCACGGCGACCACGCCGATCGTGCGCTCGCCGTCGCGCAACGGCACACCGAGCCAGCACAGCGATGGCGTGCCGGTGTTGTGGACGTCGATCATCCCCCGCCTGCGCATGTCGTCCATCGCGTCGGCGTCGAGCAGCAACGCGCCGTGGCCCAGCACGTATTCGCACAGGCCCCGTCCGAGCGGTCGCGGCGCGTAGGACTCGCCGGTGATGTCCACCGCGTAGGGGAACTCGAGCATGCCGGTCGTCTCGTCGACCAGCGCGATGAAAAAGTTGCTGGCCTCGATCAGCCCGCCGACCGTGGCGTGCACCTCGCGATAGAAAGCCTGGCGGTCGATCTCGTCGGTGGCCAGGCGGGCAATGCGGAACAGGGTGCCCTGCAGGCGCTCGGCACGCTGGCGTTCGGCCACCTCCTGCTTGAGGCCCCGGTTCAGTGTGTCCAGCTCGGCGGTGCGCTCGCGCACGCGCCGCTCGAGGTCCTCGCGCCCTTCCCGGCGCTGCAGCGCGGTGAGCATGTGGTTGCCGACGAACTGCAGCAGCGCCTGGTCCTCGGGCGTATAGCGGCTGCCCGGCTCGTAGGTCTGCACGACCAGCGCGCCACAGACCGCCCCCTCGCAGAGCATCGGCACACCCAGCCAGTAGACGCATTGCGGCCCGACCAGCCGCAGCGTGGCGCCGAGCTCGCGCTCGATCTCCTCGGGCGTCCCGCGCAACGGCCGCCCACCGGTGAGCAGATGCCAGGTCCAGGTGCCCTCCAGCCGATCCAGCGGGGTCTCCTCGGCCGGCTGCCCCTCCTCGTCGAGGGTGTCGGCGTAGTACAGGAAGCGCAGCATGCCGCGGACGGGATCGTGGCGGACGATGAAGAAATTCTCCGCGTACATCAGGCCACCCACGATGTCGTGGACGGCCCGCAGCATGTCCGGCATCTCCAGCTCCGAGGCGGACAGCTCGGAGATGCTCAGCAGGGCCCGCTGCAGCAGCTCCGAGCGCTCCAGCTGGTCATGCGAGCGCTGCAGGTCGGTCAGTTCCAGCGTGCGCTGTAGCTGGCGGCCGGCCAGCTGGAGCAGCGCCGCGGGCAGGCTCGCCATGGCCTGCACGGGGTCCCGTTGGGCCTCGCGCCAGCGCAGCAGCAACACCGCGCGCGCCGGACGGCACAGCCGCCACGCCAGCAGCGAGCCGTCGGCACTGCCGTGCAGCCGCTCCTGTCCGGTCACGGCAAGGACGGCAGCGGTCGCGTCCGCGTCCAGGCGCATCGGTGGACAGCATTCCGGCTGCATCTGCCCGGGCATCCACCACAGCACCCAGGCCGCCTCGACCTCCGGCGCGCTCAGCGCCATGTCCGTCACCACGCCGGCGACGGCCGACGGGCTCGGCGCTTCCAGCAACCGCTCCAGCCACGTCAGCGGGCTGGCGACGGGCGTGCTCGGCATCTCGTCGTGCGGTAGTGGCTTCATCGGGTCTCGTTGCTCCATGGCCGTCGGCGAAGCCTGCCGGGGCGATCCGATACACTGGTCTGCCCGCGTGCCTGCCCTCGCTTCCACGCCTCATCGCCCCTTATCGACCGTTTCCCCTCCGGCTTGACCCCGTGCTGACCGACGACACCAAGGACGCCATCCGCGCCGCCTACACCCGTCTCAAGGACGGCCTGCCCGGGTTCCGTCCGCGCGCCTCGCAGGGGCGGATGATCGCCGAGGTGGCCAAGGCGCTGGCCGAGGCAGGTGGCGCGGCGGTGATCGAGGCGCCGACCGGCACCGGCAAGTCGATGGCCTACCTGATCGCCGGTCACGCGGTGGCGCGGGCGCAGAGGAAGAAGCTGCTCATCGCCACCGCCACCGTCGCGCTGCAGGAGCAGCTGGTGCAGCGCGATATCCCGCTGTACCTGTCGCTCAACGGCATCGAGGCCAAGGTGGCGCTGGCCAAGGGGCGCGGCCGCTACGTCTGCCCGCGCAACCTGCTGATGGCCGGCAACAGCCTGGCCGCCGACGCGCAGCTGGGGCTGGGCTTCGACACCGACCTGGCGCTGTGGAGCAAGCCGCCGGGCGAGCGCGACAAGGCCGCATTGGGCAAGCTGGTGACCGCGCTGGACACCGGCCGCTGGGACGGCGACATGGACGCCGCGCCCGAGCCGGTCGGCGACATGGTGCGCGCGATGATCACCACCAGCGCCGGCGGCTGCACCGGTCGCCGCTGCGCGCAGTTCATGGGCTGCCCGTTCTTCGCCGCGCGCCGCGCGGTGGCCGATGCCGAGATCGTGGTGGCCAACCAGGACCTGGTGCTGGCCGACCTGACCATGCCCGGCAGCGAGGAGGACAGCTGGGGCGGGGTGATCCTGCCCAAGCCGGACGAGACGCTGTACGTGTTCGACGAGGCCCACCACGTCGCCAGCAAGGCGATCGACCGCGGCACCGCCGAGGTCTTCCTCGGCGCCGCGACGCGCCAGCTGAGCCGGCTCGGGCGCCAGGTGCACGCGGCCTACTCGCTCACCGACAAGGAACTGCTGGGCAAGCTCACCCTCGACCTGGGCGACGCCAAGCTGCAGGAGCTCAGCGACGCGCTGGAGGAACTGGAGCGCGAGATCCGCCTGGCCTGGATGCCCGACCCCGGCGAACAGGAGCCGATGTACCGCGGCTCGCTCGGCCAGCTGCCGGAACAGTGGACGCTGCACGCCGAACACCTCGCCGTGCTCACCGGCGAGGTGCAGCGCTGGCTCAACGCGGTGCGCCGCGCGGTGGTGGAGATGAGCGAGGGCGGACCGACCCAGGAAGCGCTGGCGCGCGAGCTGGGCATCGCGCTGGAACGGCTGGAGCGGCAGGGCCGCTGCTGGCGCGCCTGGTCCACGCCGGACCACGAACATGCGCCGCCGCTGGCGCGCTGGGTCACCCAGGCGGCGGACCAGCAGCTGGTCTGCCACGCCTCGGCGGTGTCGGCCGCGGGCCTGCTGCGCAACGTGCTGTGGGGCAACGCCAGCGGCGTGGTGATGACCTCGGCCACGCTCAGCGCCGGCGCCAACTTCCGCCACTTCGCCGATGCGGTCGGCCTGCCCGACGAGGCGGTCACGCTGAGCCTGCCCTCGCCCTTCAACCTGGCCGAGCAGGCGCGGCTGGAAGTGCCGGCGATGGAAAGCCTGCCCGACGCCCGCGACGCGCACGCCGAGGAAGTGTGCGAATGGCTGGCGGAAAACCTGGATTGGGATGCCGGCAACCTGGTGCTGTTCACCTCGCGCGCCAAGCTCGACCGCGTGCTGCAGAAGCTGCCGATCGCGATGGTGCGCAAGGTGCGCGCGCAGGGCTCGCTGGGCAAGTCGCAGCTGGTCGCCGAGCACATCGCCGACATCGAGGCCGGCAAGGGCAGCACGCTGTTCGGGCTGGCCTCGTTCGGCGAGGGTCTCGATCTCCCCGGCAAGCTCTGCGAGACGGTGGTGATCACCCAGCTGCCGTTCGCGGTGCCGACCGATCCGGTCGGCGCCACCTACGCCGAGTGGCTGGAATCGCGCGGGCGCAATCCCTTCATCGAGGTCACCGTGCCGGAGGCCACGCGCCTGCTGATCCAGTACTGCGGCCGGCTGATCCGCAGCGAGGCCGACCGCGGCCGCATCGTGCTGCTGGACCGCCGGGTGGTGGTCAAGCGCTACGGCGAGCGCATGCTGCAGGCACTGCCGCCGTTCGAGCGCGTGATCGAGCGCGCCGCATGAGCACCGCCGGCCGCATCCTGCGCGCGGACGAACTGCAGGCGGTGCCGTGGCGCAACGGTCAGGGCATCACCCGCGAGCTGGCGGTGATGCCGCCCGGCGCAGGCGCCGACGATTTCCTCTGGCGGGTGAGCCTGGCCGACGTGGTCGGCGCCGCGCCGTTCTCGCGCTTTCCCGGCGTGGACCGGACCATCGTGCTGCTCGACGGCGCCGGCTTCCGCATGACGCTGGACAGCGCGCAGGTCCACGAGCTCACCACGCCGTGTGCGCCGTTCGCCTTTCCCGGCGAGGCCGACGTGGCGGTGGCCCTGGCGGGCGGCCCGACCCGCGACTTCAACCTGATGCTGCGGCGTGGCCGCGCCACCGGCGAGGTCGAGGTATGGCACGACGCAGCCCTCCGGCCGGCTCCGCCGGACCTCGTGCTGCTGCACCTCGTGCGCGGCCAGGCCCGCACGCCGGACGGCGACCTCGGCCCCGGCGACAGCTGGCTGCCCGGTGCAGAAGCGCCCGGCACGATCCGGATCGACGGCAAGGCCCTCGCCGTGCGGGTGCACCTCGCCGGCTGAGCCACCGCTACACTCGCCCCATTCCCTCAGGGCACGGAGCAACGTTCGATGGCGATGCTGATCCTCGGTCTGCTGTTGTTCCTGGGCGTGCACTCGGTGCGCGTGTTCGCCGACGGCTGGCGCACGCGGCAGGTGGCTCGGCTCGGCGAGAAGGGCTGGAAGGGGCTGTATTCCATCCTCTCGATTGCCGGCTTCGTGCTGCTGGTGTGGGGCTTCGGGCTGGCGCGCCAGCACCCGGTGGTGGTGTGGGTGCCGCCGATGGCCCTGCGCCATCTCAACGCCCTGTTCACCCTGCTCGCCTTCGTGCTGCTGGCGGCGGCCTACGTCCCGGGCAATGCGATCAAGGCACGTATCGGCCACCCCATGCTGGCCGCGGTGAAGCTGTGGGCGTTCGGCCATCTGCTGGCCGCCGGCATGCTGCACGACATCGTGCTGTTCGGCGGCTTCCTGCTGTGGGCGGTGGCGGATTTCATGGTCTCGCGCCGTCGCGACCGTGCCGCCGGCGTCACCTACCCGAAGGGGCCGGCCTCGCGCACCGTGATCACCGTGGTGGTGGGCATGGCGGCCTGGGCGGTGTTCGCGTTCTGGCTGCATAGGCTGATCGTTGGGGTGAGCCCCTTCGGCTGACGGCGTATCATCGGAGGCCTTCCCCACCCGAGCGCGAGGTGCGCCATGGTCGGTTTCCTGCTCTGGTTGCTGCTGCTGGTGTTCTGCTGGCCGATCGCCCTGCTGGCGCTGGTGCTGTACCCCATCGTGTGGCTGCTTGCGCTGCCGTTCCGGCTGGTCGGCATCACCGTCAGCGCCGTGTTCGCCTTCCTCGGTGCGCTGCTGATGCTGCCGGCGCGCGTGCTGCGGGGTCGCCCCGCCTGACGACCCTGCGGGCAGCCGCGCGGCCTGCCCTTTAACCGCTTCTCCCGGGTGATCGTCCGCCGGTCGCTGGACCGGTCTCGTGCAACTCGGGCGTTCCCGCGAGAACGCCCCAACGCGACTCAAGCTTTTCCGCGGGATGCCGATGTCCTAGGGCAGTGCCCGCGCATCCCGCACGCCTGGGTGTCTGCAGAGCGTCGTCTCCGGCCGGGTCCGCGAGCGGCGGAAACCCGCGGCATGCGGGCCGGCTGCATCCAAGGAACGCGACATGAACTGGTCCCACCCGTCCTCCCTGCCGATCACGCTGACCACCGGCGTGGCGCTGTCCGTGTCGACCCCGGGCGTGATGAAGGCCGTACCGCAGCTGGACCTGGCGCGAATGCTGGGACGCTGGCACGAGATGGCGCGCCTGCCCTCGCCGCAGCAGCACACAACCGACCGCGATATCCGCCTGGACCTGGAGGAGCCGGAGCCCGGCATGCTGCGGATGCGCCGCACCTCGACCGAGCCGAACGGCAACGAACGGATCGACGACCTGCAGGCCCGTCGCCGGTTTGCAATGGAGGAGCCAGGCCAGTTCCAGCGCACCGCTGCACCGGCGTGGGCGCAGTGGCTGCCCTCGGCCTGGAAGGACCTGTGGGTGCTGGCCAACGACCCCGACTTCCAGTGGCTGATGCTGGGTGAGCCGCGTCGCCGCGAGCTTTGGATCCTGTCGCGCGCGCCGACCATGGAGCGCCAGGTCCTCGAGGCGCTGAAGTCGGTCGCCCGCGGCCTGGGTTACGACCTGGCTCCGCTGGTGGTCAGCGGCCGGCTGCAAACCTTCCACGTGCTCTGAGCGGAAGCACCTTGGCAGGACGCGGCCCGGCGCGCACCATCGCCGGTCCCTGCTGCTATCTCCGCCCGGTGCGATGCCTGCCCTTCGTGATACCTGTCCCTGCGGCCTGCCGCGCGACTATTCCCGCTGCTGCGGTGCGCTGCACGCCGGCGCTCCGGCCACCGATGCCGAAGCCCTGATGCGCTCGCGCTACAGCGCCTACGTGCGCCGCGACGAGGCCTATCTGCTGGCCAGCTGGCACGCCAGCACGCGACCGCCGTCACTCGATCTTGCCGCACAGCAGCCGGCACCGACCTGGCTCGGGCTGGACGTGAAACGCCACGTCCCGGAGGGCGACCGCGCCGTGGTCGAGTTCGTCGCGCGCCTGCGCCATGGTGGCGGCAAGGCGCAGCGCATGCACGAGGTGAGTCGCTTCGTGCGCGAGGACGGCCGCTGGTATTACGTCGACGGCGACATCGGCGACTGAGCGACCGTCAGAAGCCGGCCACGCCCGCCGCGTGCAGGCGCGTGGCCAGCGCCACCACGTCGGGATGGCGGAAGAACGCGTGCAGGCGACGGGCGCGGAGTGCACCGATACCGGGCGCCTGCTGCCACTGGGCCACGCTGCGTGATGCCAGCGTCGCCCAGTCCGGTGCGGCGGCATCACCCATCGGTGGCGGCGCCAGCGCCGACAACCAGCGCGGGAAGGCCATGCGCCGCGCCGCTGCGAAGGCCGCGGCGATGGTCCTGGCGCGTGCCGGGCCGATACCGTCCACCCGGGCCAGCCTGGCCTCATCCAGCGCCATCCAGTCCAGCAGACCGTGCAACTGCCCGGCCTCGGCCAGCCGCTGCCAGGTCCCCTCACCCACCCCCGCGAGGTCCAGGCCATGGCGACTGCCCAGCCACGCCAGCCGCGCGAGGAACTGTGCCCGGCAGCCGGGGATGTAACGCCAGCAATCCATCGGGCCGTGACGAGGGGGCGGCTGCGGCAAGGGCGCGCGTTGCGCCGGCCGCCAGGCCACGCCATCGAGGCGGGGGATGGTAAGGCCGGCCAGCGAGAGATCGACGCGATCGCCGGGACGCACGTCCAGCCGCCGCCAGCGGGCCAGCGAACCGACGTTCACCCGCTGCACCCGGTGGTCGCCCAGCTGCACCGGCTCGAGCGCCAGCACCACGCTTACCCTTCCGCTGCGACCGCTGTGGAACTCGACCGCACGCACCGTGGCGAGCGCCTGCGCGGCGGGAAACTTCCAGGCCACCGCCCAGTCAGGCGGCGCGGCGCGCCAGGTCCCGGCGGCCGGCCGCGTCCCCTGTCGCAACACCACGCCATCCGCGGCGAACGGCAACGCCTGGCGATACCAGCGCTCGCGCCAGGCGGTGGCCCCGACGACCGTCGTCACCGGCTCGGTCAGCGCGGCGCTGTCACCCAGCCCCATCGCACGCAGGCCGGCGAGCCGGTCGCGCATGGCCAAGGGACCAGTCGGCCAGTCCCAGACGAACAGCCCGATGTGCGCCGCGGTGACCTCGTCCAGCGAGCCGCGTGCCAGTGCACCGGCGACCCGCGAGCGGGCATTCCCGCCGCCGTCGCGCGCCTGTACGTGGCCGGGCAGACGCCACACCAGTTCGCCCTGCAGTACCACCCGCGCCGGAGCGTTCGGCAGATGCTTCGGCACGGCGGCGATGCGGCGCGCGACCGCCGTCCAGTTCGAACCGTGGGTGCCATCGCCGCGGCTCACCGCCTCGCGCAGGTCGCCGTGCTCGTAGAGCAGCGTGACCGCCACGCCGTCGGCCTTCGGCTGGATCCAGAGATCACGACCACCGCGCGCGGCGATCCACGACTGCACCGCTGCCGCATCGGGCAGCTTGGCCAGCCCGGTCTGCGCTACCGGTGCCCGCACGCGGCCACCGGCATCGGCCAGGTGCGGCAGCTCGGGAGGGGCCAGTGGCGGGAAGCAGCTGCGCCATTGCTTGTACTGCGCCAGCGATTGGTCGTAGACCGCATCGCTGACCGGCGACGTGCCGTCCACCCGATAGGCGTGGTTCCACGCCGCCAGCCGGTCGTGCAGCCCCTGCAGCTCCTGCCGGGCGCGCGCGCGCGGCCAAGCCGGGCAGCCGGCTTGCGCCGCGCCAGTTGCCATCCATGCCAGGGCCAGCAGCACGCTGCCGGCCGGTTTCGCTGTCCATCGCATCGCGGCTCTCCGCCGGCGCGTTCCATCCGCCGGTCACCGGCCACCCTAGCCGCCGCTACCGACCCACGGCAGCCGGCGGAGCGGTGGATCGCTGTGGGTGCCGGCGGATGCCTGAAGCCGGTTGCGGCCGTCGACTGTGCCGGTCAACCGCCCGACCCGAAGGGCAGCGTCGTCTGGCCGTCATCACGACCGTATGGCCCGAAGCGACGCTCGACGATGGTGCCCACACCGTCATGGCCGATCAGCACCACGGTGCTGGCCCGCGTACCGTAGCGCTCGCCGCGGATGAAGGCCGAGGACAGCCAGCGCTCGCGCTCCAGCCCGATCCCGGTATCGGGCAGGAGATCGTCCGGGGCCTGATGCTCGTCGGCCAGCGCGGCGAACAGAGGCTCGACCTCCTGCGCATCGTGCGCCAGCCACGCCTCGATGCGCGCCATCAGCGCACGGGTCTTCGGCCACGGTGTGTTGAAGTCGGCATTGGACAGGCCATGCACGCCCGGCGTGACGGCCTGCACGCGCGGCTCGGGCCGGTTGCCGAGGTAGAACCCCGCCTGCGCGTCGAAGGTGAGCAGGTTGAACGGCCGGTAGTGCGCCGCGTCGGCATGCAGGTGCGCGGCATGCGCCACCGCGTCGTCTCCGCCGGTGAGGTAGTCCAGTGCCAGCAGCCCGCGCGAGCGACCCAGCTGCGGATCGCGCGGGTCGCGCACGTTGGTCACCACCGCGCAGCGGCCGTCATCGGTCACCCCGAGCCAGGTGCCCCCCGCCTCCAGATCGCGGCCGGCGGCCATCGTCGTATCCGGCCAGCGTGCCAGCGGCGCGGCAGGTCGCGGGTGGAACTCGTCGCGATTGCCGGCGAGCACCAGCCGCCAGCGGGGATGCGCGTTCCAGGCGAAACCGATCAGGCACATGGGACGAAAAGACGAGAAGTGAGTGAAGAGGAGTGAGAAGTGAGGAATGGAATCGCTCGCTTCGTGCGACGGCTGGTACCTGGCAGCTTCCCGCTCGTCATCCCAGCGAAAGCTGGGATCCAGCGCCTTGAAACCATGAACCGCCCAGTCGCCGGATTCCTGCGTCCGCAGGAATGACCCACTACATCGCAACCGCCCTCATGACGAGGCAAGCGCCATCCTTCCTTATCCCCATCTCTCACTTCTCACTCCTCTTCACTCACTCCTGCGCCCTGCGCCTTGCCGCCTCGGCCCAGCGCGCCGCCACCCGCGGCGTGGTCATGCACACCGCCTCGTCGGTCACCGTGGTGACCGCTCGTTCGAGCAGCTGGATGTCGGCCTCGTGCTGGCGCGGTACGTGCGGGTCCTCGAAGAAGATCGCGCGCTGGCAGCGGTGCTCCAGCACCAGGTCGGCGATCTGCGCGTCGCCGCCCATCGGGCCGCTCTGGAAGCGCTGCACCCATTCGCGGTCGGTCGGCCAGCCGCGACTCCAGGCCAGCTCGTTGAGTCGCTGCCCGGTGGTGCCGGTGGCCACGCGGCCGGCAAAGCGCGAGAGCACGTCGAACTGCTCGGCGGCGTAGGCCAGCATCTGCGGCTTCATCGCGTCGTGGGCGATCAGCGCCAGCGTCTGCGTCTCCAGGGCATGCAGCGCGTCGGCGCCGGGGTCGGGCGGCAGGCCGGCGTGCACGCGCTCCATCTCGATCCAGTCGCGCGCCGAAGCCACGGTGGAGATGAACGGCTTGCCGTGGATCACGCACTGGCGCTTGAGCGCCACCGCCTCCGGGAAGATCGAGGACGGATCGACCGGATCGATCAGGTAGATCGCCCCGTCCAGCGTGCGCTCCGGTCCCATCCCGACCACTTCGGCCACCAGCTTCATCAGGCCGCCGGCGCGACCGTAGGGGTAGCGCTGCAGGCCCTCGTAGCCGAACAGGATCCGTTCGCCGGCCAGCGCGTCGTAGGTGCGTCCGACCGCGTGCAGGTCCACCCCCAGCTCGCGGATGCCCCGCTCGCAGGCGCGCAGCCAGCGGAACAGCGCCGCCTCGCGGTGGCTGTGGTGGAGTCGGTTGGCGGCAAGGCCCAGGCGCATCGTGTGGCTCCGTGTGGATAAGGTCAGCCGAAGAACCAGTAGCACACCGCGATCGAGGCGACCACGCCGGCGAGGTCGGCCAGCAGCGCGCAGCCCACGGCGTGGCGGATGCGGCGGATGCCCACCGCGCCGAAGTACACGGCCACCACGTAGAACGTGGTCTCGGTGCTGCCCTGGATGGTGGCGGCGAGCAGCGCGGGGAAGCTGTCCACACCGCTATGGTGGATGGTTTCGATCAGCATGGCGCGCGCGGCGCTGCCGGACAGCGGCTTGACCAGTGCAGTGGGCAACGCCTCGACGAAGCGGTCGTCCCAGCCGCCTAGGTGCACCACCCAGCGGATGCCGTCCAGCGCGAACTCCAGCGCGCCGGAGGCGCGCAGCACCCCGACCGCGCAGAGCATGCCGATCAGGTAGGGCAGCAGGTCCTTCGCCACGTCGAAGCCCTGCTTCGCCCCGTCGATGAAGGTTTCGAACAGCGGCACGCGGCGCCACGCGCCGGCACACAGGAAGGCGACGATCACGCCGAACAGCACCAGGTTGCCCAGCAGCGAGGACAGCGAGGCCAGCGCCGTCGCCGACAGCGTCAGCAGCATCGCGATGAAGCCGCCCAGCAGTAGCGCGCCACCGAGCAGCCAGCCCAGCACCACCGGGTCGAACAGGCGCAGGCGCTGCACCGCGGCCACGCCGAGCAGGCCGACCAGCGACGACGCGCTCGTCGCCAGCAGGATCGGCAGGAACACCAGCGTGGGATCGGCAGCGCCGGCCTGCGCGCGGTACATGAACACGGTCACCGGCAGCAGGGTGAGCGATGAGGCGTTGAGCACCAGGAACAGGATCTGCGCGTTGCTGGCCGTGTCCTGCGAGGGGTTGAGCGACTGCAGCTCGCGCATCGCGCGCAGGCCGATCGGGGTGGCGGCGTTGTCCAGGCCCAGCATGTTGGCGGCGAAGTTCAGCGTGATCAGGCCCACCGCCGGATGCCCGCGCGGCACCTCCGGCATCAGCCGCGCGAACAGCGGCCCGAGCAGGCGCGCCAGGCCGTCGACCACACCGGCACGCTCGGCGATCTGCAGGATGCCCAGCCACAAGGTCAGCGTGCCGAACAGCAGCACCATCACCTTCACCGACAGCTCCGCCATGTCGAACAGCGCCGCCACCATTGCGGCAAACACGCCCTCGTCGCCGCCCACCAGCCAGCGGGCCAGTGCGGTAACGGCCGCGACAAGGAAAAAGCCGAACCAGAGCCGGTTCAGCATGACCGATGGGCATCGCGACGGGAGGGCATGCGTGGCATTCTCGGCCAGCTGGCGAGGCTTAGCCAGACGGTCGAGGTGTCTGGGGGGCATACACATGCGATGGACACCGTGGATGACGATGCTGCTTGCGCTGGGGACAGCGCTGCCCGGGGCAGTTCGCGCCAAGGACGAAGCGGCCTGGCGCCGGGCTCAGGTGACCGCGGCGGAACTCTCCGAACGGATCATGGCCTCGGCGATGCGCCGCAAGACTCTGCTCGGCGAGCACCGCGTGATGATGGACGCCGCGGCCAACGCGCAGGCGGATGACCGTGCCTTCAACGTGATCTTCAGCCAATACCTGAGCTGATTCCAGACATACGTCGGTGACTACCCGGGTGCCGCGGCCAGTTACTCGATCACACAGCCGGCGCAGGCGGATGACGCACCCTCGCCACTCACCGCAGGCTGGACCGCCCAGCCCGCCACCGAGGTGCTGACTCGCTTGGTGCACGGCCGGCAGGTGGTGTTCTTCAACGAAGCACACAACCTACCGCTGACCCGCACGCTGACCGTGGCCATGCTACCGGCACTGCGCCGCGAGGGCTTCGACTACCTGGCGGTGGAGACACTCTACGACGATGACACCCATCTGGCCCGGCGCGGCTATCCGACAGCCCTCAGTGGTTTCTACATCAACGAGCCGATCTACGGCGAAATGGTGCGCAGCGCGCTGAAACTGGGCTTCAAGGTGGTGGCCTACGAGTCTGACCAGCCGGGCACGCCGGACGCGCGCGAGCGGGCGCAGGCCCACAATCTCGTCGCGCGCATCTTCCGCAAGGCCCCCAAGGCCCGGTAGTACTGAACGCCGGCTACGCGCACATCCAGAAGCAAGGGCCTTACCTCGGCGGGCGAAGCATGGCCGAGTATTTCCAGTCGATCACCGGCATCGAGCCGCTGTCGATCGAGCAGGCCATGATGATTCCCCATCCGGAGCCCGACAGCGACCATCGCTGGTACAGCGCGGTGATGCAAGCAAAACGGCCAGATGTACCGTTCGTATTCGTCGGAGTCGGCGGCAAGGTGTGGTCGCTACGTGACGGTTACGACGCCAGTGTGTTCTTCCCGCCGGTGAAAATGCGCCGCGAGCGGCCCACCTGGCTTGAGCTGCTCGGCCTGCGCCGCCCCATGTTCATCAGCGGCAAGACCCTGTGCGACGACACTTGGCCCTGCCTGGTCGAGGCACTGTACGCGGACGAGGGTGACAACGCAGTGGCCGCCGACCGCGTGCTGTTCGACCCGCCACCAAATCCGCCGCCGCTGCACGACCGGTTGCGCTCGCTGCGTGGCGCCACCCAGGCCGAGCTCTACCTGCGGCCGGGCAGCTACCGCCTGCGCGTGACCGCAGGCGACGGCACGCCGCAGGTGAAGCAGACCCTGCGGGTGCCGGCGCGCTGAGGTCCGCGGTTCGTTGCCTGATCAGGCGGCGACCGCAGCCTGGGCCAGCATCCGCGCGATCGACACGGCGGCCTCGCGACCGTCGTAGACCGCGCGCACCACCAGGTCGGCGCCACGCACGTTGTCGCCGCCGGCGAAGATCTGCGGGTTGGCCGTCTGCAGCGGCAGCGCGCCGTCGGCGCCGGTGACGACGCGGCCGTTGCGCTCGAGGGTGACGCCGTGCGCCTTCAGCCAGTCCGGCGGGCTGGGCAGGAAGCCGAACGACTGGATCACCACGTCGGCCTCGATCTCCGCCTCGCTGCCCGGCACGTTCTGCGGGCGCGGGCGGCCGTGGCCGTCGGCCACCAGCTCGGTGGCGATCACCCGCACGCCGCGCACGTGGCCATGGCCGTCGTCGAGGATTTCCAGCGGCTGGCGGTGGAACACGAACTCCACGCCTTCCTCGCGCGCATGCTTCACCTCGCGCGCGGAGCCCGGCATGCTCGCCTCGTCGCGGCGATAGACGCAGCTCACCGCCGAGGCGCCCAGGCGCACCGCGGTGCGCACGCAGTCCATGCCGGTATCGCCGCCGCCCAGCACCACCACGCGCTTGCCGTTGAGGTCGATCGGCGAGGGTTCGTCGCGCAGCAGGCGCTCGGTGTTGGCGATCAGGAACGGCAACGCGTCGTGCACGCCGTGCAGCGCTCGGCCCGGCAATTGCCCGTCGACGAAGGTGTAGGCGCCGGTGCCGACGAACACCGCGTCGTAGTCGTCCAACAGCTGGCCGAACTCGATGTCGCGCCCCACCTCCTTGCCGAGGTGGAAGACCACGCCCATCTCCTCCAACACGGCGCGGCGCGTGCGCACCACGTCCTTCTCCAGCTTGAACGGCGGGATGCCGAAGGTCAGCAGGCCGCCGATCTCGCTCTGCCGGTCGTACACGTCGGCGGCGATGCCGGCGCGGCGCAGGCGGTCGGCACAGGCCAGGCCGGCCGGGCCGGCGCCGACGATGGCGACACGCTTGCCGGTCTCGCGCACGTGGCTGAGGTCCGGACGCCAGCCCTGGCGCAGCGCCTCGTCGGTGATCCAGCGCTCGATGCTGCCGATGGTGACTGAGCCGAACGCGGTCTGCTCCAGCGTGCAGGCGCCTTCGCACAGACGGTCCTGCGGGCAGATGCGGCCGCAGATTTCCGGCAGCGGATTGGTCTCGTGCATCAGCGTGGCCGCTTCCATGATGCGGCCGTCCTGCACCAGCTTGAGCCAGTTCGGGATGTAGTTGTGCACCGGGCAGGCGTGCTCGCAGTACGGGTTGCCGCAGTCGATGCAGCGCCCCGCCTGGGCATCGGCCTGGCCGGCGTCGAAGCCGCCGGAGATCTCTCCATAGCCGAGCACGCGCACGTTGACCGGCACGGTGCGCGGCGGCTGTCGCGGCAGGTTGAGGAACTGGAAGGTCTTGTCGGTCATGCTTTGAACCTGGAAGTGAGTGCAGAGGAGTGAGAAGTGAGAGAGAGCATGTGGAGCGCGGATTTCTCTCGCTCCTCACTCCTCTCCCCTCGCTCCTGTTTCATGCTGCGCTCCGCAGCTCGTCGGCGAGCGCCGCCAGGCTCGCGGCCTTCGGCTTGACCAGCCAGAACTTGTACTGCAGGCCGCGGAAGTCGCGCAGGATCTGCCGCCCCCAGGCGCTGCCGGTGTATTCGACGTGGCGCATCACCAGACCGCGCAGGTGCTGCATGTAGTGCTCCATGCCCTCCGGCGAGATGCGCAGGATGTCGACCAGCTCATGGTTGTAGCAGTCGACGAAATCGCGCTCGAGGTCGAGCACGTAGGCAAAACCGCCGGTCATGCCGGCGCCGAAGTTGAGGCCGACCTTGCCGAGCACGGCGACCACGCCGCCGGTCATGTACTCGCAGCAGTGGTCGCCGGCGCCTTCCACCACGGCGAGTGCACCGGAGTTGCGCACCGCGAAGCGCTCGCCGGCGCGGCCGGCGGCGAACAGCTCACCGTCGGTGGCGCCATACAGGCAGGTGTTGCCGATGATCGCCGCGTCCTGGCTGGCGAACGGCGAATCGGCGGGTGGCCGCACGATGATCCGTCCGCCCGCCATGCCCTTGCCGACGCCGTCGTTGGCCTCGCCGGTCAGCTCGATGTGCACGCCGCCGGCGTTCCACGCGCCCAGGCTCTGGCCGGCGGCGCCGGTGAGCTTCAGCGTGATCGGCCGGTCGTCCATGCCGTGGTCGCCGAACAGCCGGGCGACGTCGCCGGACAACCGTGCACCGATGGCGCGGTCGGTGTTGACGATCGGGTAGGTGAGCGTGCCACCGCGGCGCGCCAGCACCGACTCGCGCGCGTCGGCACTGATCCGCGCGGCCAGCTCGGCCGGATCGCGCATCGGATTGCGCGGCAGGGTGCACGCGGTGTCGACACTGGCGCCGAGGCCGCGACCATCGGTGAGCGGCGTGAGGTCCAGCCGGTGCTGCACCGGCGTGGTGCCCTCGGCCTGCCTGAGCAGCTCGCTGCGACCGATCAGCTCGGCCAGCGAACGTACGCCCAGCCGCGCCAGGTGCACCCGCACGTCCTCGGCGATGAAGCGGAAGTAGTTCATCACCATCTCGGGCAGGCCGACGAAGTGGTCCTTGCGCAGCACCGGATGCTGCGTGGCCACGCCGGTGGCGCAGTTGTTGAGATGGCAGATGCGCAGGTACTTGCAGCCCAGCGCGACCATCGGGCCGGTGCCGAAGCCGAAGCTCTCCGCACCCAGCATCGCCGCCTTGATCACGTCCAGGCCGGTCTTCAGGCCGCCGTCGGTCTGCAGCCGCACGCGGCCGCGCAACTCGTTGCGGCGCAGGGTCTGCTGGGTCTCGGCCAGGCCGAGTTCCCACGGAGTTCCCGCGTATTTGATCGATGTCAGCGGGCTGGCGCCCGTCCCGCCGTCGTGGCCGGACACGGTGATCAGGTCCGCGCCGGCCTTCACCACGCCCGCGGCGACGGTGCCGACGCCGGCGTGCGACACCAGCTTCACCGAGACCAGCGCCTGCGGATTCACTTCCTTCAGGTCGTGGATCAGCTCGGCCAGGTCCTCGATCGAGTAGATGTCGTGGTGCGGCGGCGGCGAGATCAGGCCGATGCCGGGCTTGGCGTAGCGCAGGCGGGCGATGGTGGCGTCGACCTTGTGGCCGGGCAGCTGGCCGCCCTCGCCGGGCTTGGCGCCCTGGGCCACCTTGATCTGCAGCACCTCGGCATTGACCAGGTAATGCGGCGTGACGCCGAAGCGGCCGGAGGCGACCTGCTTGATCTTCGACATCTTCTCGGTGCCGTAGCGCGCCGGATCCTCGCCGCCCTCGCCCGAGTTGGAGCGCGCGCCGAGCCGGTTCATCGCGATCGCCAGCGCCTCGTGCGCCTCCGGCGACAGCGCGCCGAGCGACATGCCGGCCGAGTCGAAGCGCTTGAGGATGGACTCCACCGGCTCGACCTCGTCCAGCGGGATCGCCGCACCCAACGGCTGCGGCTGCAGCAGGTCGCGCAGCGCCGAGGGCGGCCGCTGGTCGACGTGGTCGGCGTAGATGCGGTAGTCGTCCGCGTTGCCGGTGCGCACCGCCAGCTGCAGGCTGCCGATCACGTCCGGGTTATACATGTGGTATTCCCCGCCGTGCACGTACTTGTACAGGCCGCCGGCGCGCAGCGGCAGCGCTTCGTCCCACGCTTCGGCGGCGAGCAGGCGCTGGTCGTGCTCCAGGTCTTCGAAGGTGGCGCCGCCGATGCGCGAGGGCGTGCCGGGAAAGCACAGGTCGACCACTTCCGTGGACAGGCCGACGATCTCGAACAGCTGCGCACCGCGGTAGCCGGCGATGGTCGAGATGCCCATCTTGGAGAGGATCTTCAACAGGCCCTTGCGGATGCCGCGGCGATAGCTGCGGCCCACCTCGGCGCGGTCGGCGTCGATGTGGCCCTGGCGGCCCAGCTCGAACAGGCTCTGGTAGGCCAGCCACGGGTAGATCGCGGTGGCGCCGTAGCCGATCAGGCAGGCGAACTGGTGCGGGTCGCGCGGGGTGGCGGTCTCCACGATCAGGTTGCACTGGCAGCGCAGGCCCTCGTCGATCAGATGCGCATGCACCGCACCGGTGGCCAGCAGCGCGTGGATCGGCAGCTTGTCGCGCTCGGGATAGCGGTCGCTGAGGAACACCAGCTGGTGACCGTCGCGCACCGCCTGCGCGGTCTCCCGGCACAGGCGGTGCAGCGCCTGTTCCAGGCCTTCCTCCGGCGCGTACATCAGGTCGAAGCGCGGGGTGCCGGCGAACTGCGGCAGCGCCAGCAGCTGACGCAGCTTGCGCTGGCTCAGCACCGGCGAATTGATCAGGGTCTGCTTCGCGTTCTCCGCCGACAGCTCGAACGGATTGCCCTCCGGACCGAGCTGGGTGACCAGCGACATCACCAGCTTCTCGCGCAGCGGGTCGATCGGCGGATTGGTGACCTGGGCGAAGGCCTGGCGGAATCTGTCGCACAACGGGCGCACCTGGCGCGACATCGCCGCAATCGGCGTGTCGTCGCCCATCGAGCCGGTGGCCTCGGCCTCCAGGTCGGCCATCACCTTGAGCACCGACTCGCGCTCCTCGCGGGTCAGGCCGTAGAGCTTCTGGTAGCGGTGCAGCTCGTCCGGCGGCAGCGGTTCGGCGGCCAGCGAGGGGTCGATCAGGTCCGACTCCAGGTAGCTGACGCCGGCGCGCAGCCAGTCGCGGAACGGCGCGCGCGAACGGTTGATCGCATCGATGTCGGCGTCGCGCAGCAGGCGGTGCGCCTTCAGGTCCACCGCGATCATCTCGCCCGGCGCCAGCCGGCCCTTGGCCACCACCTGGGCGGACGGCACGTCCCACAGGCCGGCCTCGGACGCGACGATCAGGTGGTTGTCGGCCGACAGCGCCCAGCGCGCCGGGCGCAGGCCGTTGCGGTCCAGCGTGCAGGCGGCGTACTGGCCGTCGCACATCACCAGGCCGGCCGGACCGTCCCAGGGCTCGGAATGCAGCGCGTAGTACTCGTAGAACGCGGCGAGGTCCTCGTCGATGCCCTCGCGCGCGGCGAACGCCGGCGGCACCAGCACGCGCATCGCCGCGAGCATGTCCAGCCCGCCGGCGAGCAATACTTCCAGCGCGTTGTCCAGACTTTCGGAATCCGAGCCGGTCTGGCGCACCAGCGGCCCGATGTCGCTCAGGTCGACCCGCGGCGAACGCAGGATCGCCTCGCGCGCCTGCATCCAGCGCCGGTTGGCGCGGATGGTGTTGATCTCGCCGTTGTGCGCCAGCAGCCGGAACGGCTGCGCCAGCCGCCACTGCGGCATGGTGTTGGTGGAGAAGCGCTGGTGGAACACCACCGCGTCGGAGGTCAGCGCGGCGTGCTGCAGGTCCGGGTAGACCTCGCGCAGCCGGCCCGGCGCGGCCATCGCCTTGTAGCCGACCACGTCGGCCGCCAGCGTGATCACGTAGAAGTGCTCGTCGTTGCGCAGGGCGTGTTCGGCGCGGCGGCGTGCGCGGAACAGCGCCAGCTCGAATGCCTCCTCGGCCATGCCTTCGCCCGGCTCGACGAAGATCTGCCGCACGCGCGGCTGTGCCGCCGCGGCGAGCGGCCCGCAGGCCTCCGCATTCACCGCCACCTCGCGCCAGCCGGCGGTCTCCACACCCTCCTCGCGCAGGCTGCGCTCCAGCTGCACCGCCGCCGCATCGCCACCGGCCGGGTCGAGGAACACCACGCCCGCAGCGAAACGCTCGCCGAGCGCGATACCGGCCGCCTTGGCCAGCGCGCGCAGCCACGGTTGCGGGCGATGGATCAGCACGCCGCAGCCGTCGCCGCTGACGCCGTCGGCGTTCACGCCGCCGCGATGGGAAAGTTTGGCCAGCGCCTCGAAAGCCGTATCCACCACCCAGGCGCTGGCGCGCCCGTCCACGTTCGACACCAGGCCGAAGCCACAGCTGTCGTGTTCGAAACTCGCGTCGTACAAGCCCGGGGTGGTGTGTTGTCGCAAGGGTGCCTTCCTCTCTCGATTCGCCAGTTGGAACGGTGGGAGACAGCAAAGCCTGCGGCGCACGCGCCGCAGGCGATTGACAAGACGTGCCCCCCGACTGTACGCACAAATGACGCGCCGCGTCAAAGGCATTTGGGCGTCTAAACGTAAAAACGCGATCGCCGGTCGCAAGGTGTTCCGGATCGGTCCGACCCGGCCGGCTCGCCGCGGTCATGGCGCTCGGTGATAATCGGCCGTATGCCCAACACCGCCCGACGCCACCTGCCCCTGCTGCCGCTGCTCGCCGGCCTCCTCCTGCTCCCCACCCCGCCTGCGCTGGCCCATGCCAGCCGGCAGAGCGCGACCGAAAAAGCCCAGGCAGAACAACGGCTGGATGACGTGCGCAGCCGCATGGAAGCGCTGACCAAGAGCCGCGAACAGACCGCTGGCGAGCGCGACAGGATCAACGCCGAACTGGCCCGGCGGGCCCGTGCGCTGGCGGCGGCGGCGAGCGCGGTCCGCGCCACCGAGCAGCAGATCGCGGCCAAGCAAAAGGACCTGGAACAGTTGCAACAGCAACGATCCCAATTGCAGGGCAAGCTCGACCGGCAGAAGGCGGCGATCGCCGAGCTACTGCGCGCCACCTATGCGCTCGGCCAGGGCTCCGACCTGCGCCTGCTGCTCGGCGACGAGGACGTGGCGCGCATCGCCCGGTCGCTGGCCTATTCGAAGTATTTCCAGCAGGACCGGCTGCAGCGCGTGCAACAGTTGATGGCCGACCTCGCCAAACTGCAGTCGCTGCAGGACGCCATCACGCAGGAACAGCAGGCGCTGGAAGCCACGCGCGCGCAGCAGGCCGAGCAGGCCAGGGCGCTGGGCGCGCGCCGCGCCGAACAGAAGAAGCTGGCCGACGCCATCGATGCCACCTACCGCAATGAAGGCGATCGGCTGGCCGCACTGAAGCAGGACGAGCGTTCCCTGACCTCGCTGGTCAACAAGCTGCAGGCGGCGATCGACAAGGCGGCTCGCGAGGCCGAGCGACGCGGCGGCGGGCATGCCGGCCCGGGTGGCGGCAGGGGGCCGGTGCTGGCGAACATCCGCGGCAGCCTGCCCTGGCCGGCGCCCGGCGAGGTGCACAGCTACGGCAACGGCGTGCTGATCCGCGCCCCGGGCGGCAGCGAGGTGCATGCGGTGGCGAAGGGGCGGGTGGTCTACGCCAACTTCCTGCGCGGCTACGGCATGCTGGTGATCCTCGACCATGGCGGCGGCTGGATGAGCATGTACGGCAACAACGAAGCGCTGCTGCACCGGGTCGGCGACACCGTGGAGGCCGGCGAAGCGGTCGGTACCGCCATGGCACCGACCGGCGTCAACACCGGCGCCTACTTCGAGCTGCGCCACGCCAACAAGCCGGTCGACCCGCGCAGCTGGCTGGCCCGTCATCGTTGACGCCGCGCCAGCCGGCGCGCAGGCTGGCCGGCGCGACGTGCGACGGAATTTCCGCCCCGCTTTCGTGGTCCAATCGGGAACGCGCGAAGCGCCCCCAAGCCTGGTACTCCGGAGTCCCCCGATGCGTGTTTCCCCCTACGGCCTGATCGCCCTGCTGCTGCTCGCCCCGACCGCCTGGGGCCAGGCTGCCCCTGCCGCGGCCGCCAGCAGCGATGCGCCCGCCGCGGCCAGCTCGGCGGCGGGGAACGACCCGGTCGATCTCGAGGACATCCGCAACTTCAGCCGGGTCTACGAAGTAGTGCGGCAGGCCTACGTGGAGAAGGTGGACAACAAGACGCTGATGAAGGCGGCGATCACCGGCATGCTGGCCGGCCTCGACCCGCACAGCGAGTACCTGGACAAGGAAGGCCTCGCCGAACTCAACGAGGACACCACCGGTGCCTACAGCGGCCTGGGCATCGAAGTGATCGAGGACGGCGACACGCTGCGCATCGTCGCACCGATCGACGACACCCCGGCCTCCCGTGCAGGCATCAAGCCGGGTGACGTGATCGTCAAGATCGACGGCAAGCTGGTCACCGACGAGAACATCGACAAGATGTTCAAGGACCTGCGTGGCGCACCGGGCACCAAGATCACCCTGACCATCGTCCACGAAAACAGCGACAAGCTGATCGACCTGCCGCTGGTGCGCGAGAAGATCTCGGTACCCAGCGTCCGGGTCCGCGAGATCGAGCCCGGCTACGCCTACATCCGCATCAGCCAGTTCCAGGAAGACACCGCGCCCGACCTGGAGAAGAAGCTCGGCGAGCTGATCGCCAAGCACGGCCAGCCGAAGGGCGCGATCCTCGATCTGCGCTCCAACCCGGGCGGCCTGCTGACCTCGGCGGTGGCGGTCAGCGACGATTTCCTGAACTCCGGCACCATCGTCACCACCAAGGGGCGACTGGCCGACGCAAACATGAACTTCAGCGCGCATCCGGGCGACCTGCTCGACGGTGCGCCGCTGGTGCTGCTGGTGGACAACGGCACCGCCTCGGCCGCCGAGATCGTCTCCGGCGCGCTGAAGGACAACCATCGCGCGCTGGTCGTCGGGCGCCGCACCTTCGGCAAGGGGGTGGTGCAGACCGTACTGCCGCTGGATGCCACCCACGCGGTGAAGATCACCACGGCGCGCTACTACACGCCCAACGGCACCTCGATCCAGGCCGAGGGAATCAAGCCGGACATCGCACTGGCCGACCTCACCGTGCGCAAGGCCGACAGCGCGCCGCAGCTGATCAGCTCCGAGGCGGACCTCAGCCACCACCTGGCGAACGAGGACGGCAGCAACGGCAAGGACATCAACAACGACGGCAGCGCCGAGAACGCCAAGCTGGCGACCAAGGACTACGCCCTTTCGCAGGCGATGAACGTGCTCAAGGGCCTGGCACTGAATCGTCCGGCTGCCTCGCCCGCATCGCGCTGAGGGCAGCCGGTCAACGCCGGATCTGCGGTGCCAGCTCGCCCAGCCGCGCCGCCAGCGCGGGATCGTCGAGCAGGGTGAAGCCGGCGAACTCGAACGCCGGCGCCACCAGACAGGTGCACAGCGTGTAATCGCCCAGCGGCCGGGCCGCCTGCCAGGCCCCCGCAGGCACCACGTGGACGGGCCCGGCGACGCCGTGCTCGCGCCCGAGCGGACCGAGCCACAGACATTCCAGGCGGTCCTCCGCGGGGAAATAGACCAGCAGCTCCAGCGGATCGCCCTCGACGAAATGCCAGGCCTCGTGGGCATCGACCCGATGCCAGGTGCTCTGCTCGCCCGCAGCGAGCAGGAACTGGATCGCGCTGAGAGGCGGTCGCTCGCCGACGGACGCAGCGGCGGTGTGGATGCGACGGAAGTATCCACCCTCGACATGCGGGCCGAGCGCGAGCTGCCCGATCAGCTGCGCCGCACGCGGATGCATGCGATCAGGCAGCCTTGTCCGCCGGCGCCTTCGGCTGCGGCTTGAGCAGCCAGGCCACCGCCAGGATGCCCAGCTCGTAGAGCAGGCACATCGGCACGGCCAGCATGATCATCGAGGTGATGTCCGGCGGCGTGATGAAGGCAGCGACGGCGAAGGCGCCGACGATCGCGTAGCGACGCCCGCTGCGCAGCTTGTCCAGGCTCACCAGGCCGATCGCGGCAAGAATCACCACCGCCACCGGCACCTCGAAGCACAGGCCGAAGGCGAAGAACATCAGCATCACGAAATCGAGGTAGTGGCTGATGTCGGTCATCATCTCCACACCCTCGGGCGTCACCGCGGCGAGGAAGCGGAACGCCGCCGGCAGCACCAGGAAATAGGCGAACGCGCAGCCCATGTAGAACAGCACCAGCGCGGCGCCCAGCAGCGGGCGCGCCAGCCGCTTCTCGTGCTTGTACAGCCCCGGGCTGACGAAGGCCCACAACTGGTAAAGGATCATCGGCATCGAGATGAACAGCGCCGCATAGAACGCCAGCTTCAACGGCGTCACGAACGGGCTGGCCACCTCGGTGGCGATCAGGTGGGCGCCGTGCGGCAGGCGCGCGACCAGCGGCGCGGCCAGCTCGGTGTAGAGATGGTTGGCCACCGGCACCAGCGCCAGCAGCACCAGCAGCACGGTGACGCTGGCGCGCACGATGCGCGAACGCAGCTCCAGCAGGTGCGAGAACAGCCCCTGTTCGAGGTCGATCGATTCGTCAGCCTTGGCCACGCGGCACCTCGTCGTGCGGATCCGGCGGTGGCGTGGACGGCGCCTCCCCGGGCTTGCCGGTCATCAGCGTCGCATCCGTCGGATTCGGTACGGCGGCGACCGCCGGCGGCTCAGCGGCCGGGGCGTCGGCCTGTGCCAGCGTAGAGACGTCCGCCGCCGCCTGCCCCGCCTTGCGCGCCGTCTCATCGACCCGCGCCTGCACCTGGTCGAGTTTGGCCTGGGCCGCCTCGGCCTGCGCGGCGGCCTCGCGTGCGGCGCGGCGGATCTCCTCCACCTGCAGCTCGCGCTCGACCTCGGCACGCACGCTGTCCCAGCCCGAGCGCAGTCGTCGCAGCAGGGTGCCGGCGGTACGCGCGGCCACCGGCAGCTTCTCCGGTCCGAGCACGATCAACGCGATGACGGCAAGCAGCAGCAGCTTGCCGAAGCTGATCTCGATCATGGCCGCACGCCGTCGACGTGCTTACTTGGCGTCGCTGGAGTCGCGCTGACTCTGCGTCGTGCCGGCGTTGGTCGACGATGGCGGCGGGTCGGCCCGCAGGCGCTCGTCATCCTGGCGCGCCTTGGCATCGGCATCGGACGCATCGTCGCCGTTCAGTCCCTTCTTGAAATCGCGGATCGCGCCACCGAGGTCCGAGCCGACGTTGCGCAGCTTGCCGGTGCCGAAAATCACCACGACCACGATAAGCAGGATGATGAGATGCCAGATGCTCATGATGTCCTCAGGAAGCCCAACCGTTGGGAGGGCGGACCCCGCAGGGCGGGATCGCGCCGTCCGATCAGCGGGAAGTGTACTCCTCCAGGCGGTCGCGGAAATCGACCACCGGACCGGGCACGTTGCTGACGCCGCCCTCGAAGATGCGCCGCGGGGTGATGCCGGCACCGTACACGGCGGCATTGGCGTCGTAGTCGATGCGCAGCGCCGAACCGTCCAGTGCCACGCCGGCGAAGAGGCCGCGAGAGCGCGAATAGGAGTAGATCTCGGCCTTCATCTGGCTGTCGGTCGAGGCGCTGGCGGTGCGACCGACCGGGCCGGCAGCGGCCGACGCGTCGGCACCGAGGGTGAACTTGCCGTTGACGATGGAATCCACGCCACGCTGGGTGCGGAAGACCAGGATCACGTCGGTCGAGGACACGCCGGCCTGGAAGCCGATGCTGCCGCCGGTCATGGTGATGAAGCTGGGATTGGACCAGGTGCCGTCGCGGGTCTTCACCGAGATCAGGCCTTCGCCGCGGCGACCGCCGAAGATGAAGCCGGCCTTGACCATGTCGGGAATGACCGCGATCGCCTTGGCATCGCGCAGCAGATCCTGCGGAATCGCCTTGTCCGGCGCCTGCATGATCTCGTTGAGCACGCGCACGGCGTTGTGCGCACGGTCCAGCGGGGCGTCCTCGGCGCGCACGGCCATCGCCGGCAGCAGCAGGACCAGGGCAAGCAGCGACCATCGACGCAGGGAAGCTTTCAGCATGGGGTGGCTCCGCAATTTCTTGAAGGTTGGGGTGACGATCGTGCGGTCGCGGACCTGGCGGGCCGGAGCCGGCCCTGTGGCAGACTGGACGGCCCTTCCAGACCGACGCCGACGCACATGAGCCGCCACTATACCGGCCTGGCCGGATACGCCCACGACCAGCCGCCCAAGGCTGGCGTATTGCTGGTGAACCTTGGCACACCGGAAGCACCGACGGCTGCCGCCGTGCGCCCCTACCTGGCGGAATTCCTCGGCGACCCGCGCGTCATCGAGTACCCCCGCTGGCTGTGGTGGCTGATCCTGCACGGCGTCATCCTGCGCGTGCGCCCCAAGCGCTCGGCCCATGCCTATGCGCGCATCTGGACCGAGCACGGCTCGCCGCTGCGTACCGGCAGCGAGGGACTGGCCCGCGCGTTGCAGTCGGAACTGGCCGGGCGGCTGCCCGGGCCGGTGCGGGTCGACCTGGCGATGCGCTACGGCCGCCCCTCGGTGCGCGAGCGGATCGAGGCGATGCAGCGCGAAGGGGTCCGCCGCCTGCTGGTGCTGCCGCTGTATCCGCAATATTCCGCGACCTCCACCGGCTCGGTGATCGACGCGGTGGCCGATACGCTGAAGACGCTGCGCTGGCCGCCCGAGCTGCGGTTGGTCAACGACTACCACGACCAGCCCGAGCACATAGACGCGCTGGCGCGCAGCATCGAGGCGTTCTGGGCCCAGCGCGGCCGCGGCGACAAGCTGCTGCTGTCGTTCCATGGCATCCCCGAGCGCTACCTGCGCGCAGGCGACCCATACTTCTGCCAGTGCCACGCCACCGCGCGACTGCTGCGCGAAAAGCTCGGGCTGGACGAGGAACAGATGCTGGTGAGCTTCCAGTCGCGCGTCGGCCGCGAGCGCTGGCTGCATCCGTACACCGACGAAACGGTGAAGCGGCTGGCCAGGGAAGGCGTGAAGAGGCTCGACGTGATCTCGCCCGGCTTCGCCGTGGACTGCCTGGAGACGCTGGAGGAGATCGCGATGCAGAACCGCGAGTTCTTCCTCGCCGGCGGCGGCACCGACCTGCGCTACATCCCCGCGCTCAACGATTCGCCCGACCAGGTGAAGGCAATCGCCGGGCTGGTGCTGCGCCATGCGCAGGGCTGGCCGGAATTCGCGCCGGACTACGACGCCAAGGCCGCGCTGCTGCGCCAGAACGCGGCCAAGGCCCGCGCCGACGCGATGGGCGGTCGCACCGGATGAGCGTCGCCGAACCGCCGCGCGAACGGCGCATCACCCTGCCCGCGCTTTCCCTCGCCGCGCAGTGCTGGGGCGACGAGCGCCTGCCGCCGCTGCTCGCCCTGCACGGCTGGCTGGACAATGCCGGCAGCTTCGCCCGGCTGGCGCCGCACCTGGCCGCGCGCCATCACCTGATCGCGCTGGACCTGCCCGGCCACGGGCATTCCGACCACCTGGCCGAAGGCGCCAGCTACCACTGGCCCGAATACGTGCGCGCCGTGCTCGCCGCCGCCGACGCGCTGGGACTGGCCCACTTCACCCTGCTCGGCCATTCGCTCGGCGCCGGCATCGCCTCGATGGTCGCCGCGGCACGGCCGGAGCGGATCGAGCGACTGCTGCTGATCGAGGGCCTGGGCCTGCTCGGCGACGACGGCACGCAGACCCTGCAGCGCTTTCGCAACGCGCTTGCCGCGGAGGCTGGCGGCAAGCCGCTGCGCACCTTCGCCAGCATCGAGCAGGCGATCAGTGCACGAACCCTCGCCACCGGCCTGCCCGCCGACCAGGCCCGGCCGATCATCGAGCGGGCCGTTCGCGCGGTCGACGGTGGCTGGCAGTGGCGCAGCGATCCGCGGATCAACCGCCTCACGCCGATGCGCTTGGCCGAAAGCCAGATCCATGCGCTGCTCGCCGGCATCGAGGCGCCGACGCGCCTGCTGCTGGCCGAGCCGGCCACCTCCTACCTGCCCAGCGAACCGATGCAGCGGCGTGCGCAGTGCGTGCGCGCGATCCGCGTCACGCACCTGGCCGGCGGGCACCATCTGCAGCTGGAGCATCCGGAGGCCGTGGCAGATTGGGCCTCGGATCGGAAGTGAGTAGAGCGGAGTGAGAGAAAGCAAAAGCAAGGCCTCGCACTTGCCCTACCTCACTCGCAGGCTCGCACTTGCGGCGAAATGAGTGGCAAGAGGAGTAGGTGAGCAAAAGCGCGCGCACCACGCTTTTCTCTCATTCCTCACTCCTCTTGGCTCACTCCTCGCTTTTCAGTTAGCCCGAAATGGCCAGCCGCTCCGACCGGTACAGCTGCATGGTGATGCCGGCCGCGACCACCGCGGCGACCGCGCTGCCGCCCAGGCACAAGACCAGGTGCAACGGACTGACGCCGGAACCGCGCACCAGGTCGAGGATGCCCAGGTGCTGGCCCATCAGCGGCACCGAGTACATCCAGTCCTGCGGCTTGATCGGCATCACCATCAGCACCACGCTGGGCAGGATCGGCAGCATCATCAGCAGCGACACGTAGGTCTGCGCCTCGCGGTAGCTCTTGGCGAACGCCGCCACCAGCGACTGCAGCGAGGCCAGCAGCACGATCATCGGCGCCTGCAGCAGCAGCACGTGCAGGGCGAACGACGGCCCCAGGTGCAGCTCCATGCCGAGCTTCTCGGTGGGCACGAAGCGGCCGACCACGCTGAAGCCGACCAGGCAGATCGCCAGGCTGGCGGTGGAGAACGCGCAGATCGCCGCCAGCTTGCCGAGGAAGATCTTCCAGCGCGGCACCGGGTTGGCGAACAGCGGCTCCAGAGATTGCCGTTCGCGCTCGCCCGCGGTGAGGTCGATCGCCAGGTACATGCCGCCGATGAACAGCGTGAGCACGAACAGGTAGGGCAGGATGTTGAACAGCAGCACCGCGCGCGACTGGGCGGTGGCCTGATCGCGCTTGGCCACCACCACGGGTACGGCGGTGGCCGGCGACAGGCCGCGCGCCACCAGCCGCATCGCTCCCTGCATCTTCGAGTAGTGCTCGATCAGGTCCGTGACGCGATCGACCGGCGTGCGCGAGTCGCGCTGCGAGGAGTCGTAGATCAGCTCCACCTGCACCGGCTGACCCTTGCGCCAGGCCTCGGGATAGTCCTTGCGGATGCGCAGGGCCAGGTCGATCTGCTGGTCGCGTACCGCCTGCTCCGGATCGGCCACCGGCGGCTGCGGCACCACGCCGCCCTCCTTCAGTGCATTGATCAGGTTCGGTGCGTACTGCGCGCCGATCACCGGCACCTTGAGCGGCTGCTCGGCCTTGTCCAGTTCGCGGTTGATGCTGAAGTTGATCAGCATGACGAACATCAGCGGCGTCAGCAGCGGGCCGGTGAGGAACGCGCTGGTCAGCGTGCGACGATCGCGCAGGTTCTCGCGCACTTCCTTCAGGAACACGGTGAGCACGGCGCGCGCGCGCCGCACGGGAGTCATCGGGGCATTCATGCGGCGAGGCCCTCCTCGCTGCCGATCAGTTTCACGAAGGCTTCCTCCAGATTGGACTCGCCGGTCTGCTCGCGCAGCTCGTCCGGCGTGGCGTCGGCGACCACGCGGCCGCGCGCGATCACCACGATGCGATCACACAGCGCACCGACCTCCTGCATGATGTGGCTGGAGAACAGCACGCAACGCCCTTCGGCTTTCAGGTTGCGCATGAAGTCGCGCAGCGCGCGGGTGGCCATCACGTCCAGGCCATTGGTCGGCTCGTCCAGGATCACGTTGCGCGGATCGTGGATCAGCGCGCGGGCGATCGCGGTCTTGACCCGCTGGCCCTGCGAGAAGCCTTCGGTGCGGCGGTCGGCGATGTCGGCCATGTCCAGTGCCGATACCAGCGCCTCGCGGCGCGTGCGCAGCTCGTCTTCCGGCAGGCCCTGCAGGCGGGCGAAGTAGTCGATGTTCTCGCGCGCGGTGAGCCGCTTGTACAGGCCGCGCGCATCCGGCAGCACGCCGAGCCGGCGACGCACCGAAAGCGGATCGACCGCCGCGTCGATGCCATCCACCAGCACCTGGCCGCGGTCGGGCTTCATCAGCGTGTAAAGCATGCGCAGCGTGGTGGTCTTGCCGGCACCGTTGGGACCGAGCAGGCCGGTGATCTGGCCGTCGCGCGCGGCGAACGTGACGCCGTCGACAGCCTTCACCGAGCCGAAGGCCTTGTGCAGATCCTTTACCTCGATCATGGCGTAGGGCTCCTGGTCAGGCACGAACCGGCCCGCGGCAGCAGCGATGTCACCGCCAGCAGCGGAAGCAGGATCTGGGAAAAGAACGCGGGGGTACCAAGCAGGGCGGCGACGACGATGGCCGCCCCCCACAGCAGTGCGGAAGAACGGGTTTGCTGCCTGGTCATGGCGTCGCTCCGTTGAAATCGATGAACATCGGTGTCGGCTGCAGGCGCTTCAGGCACGACGCATCGAGCGTCTTCGGCTGCAGATCCTCGACGAACCGCTTGACCAGCTTCGGCATGCAGCCGGCGTTGATCACGTTGTGGCCCTGGCCGGGCGCGATCAGGTGGCGGCCATCGCTCAGCCCCTTCAGCACCTCGTCACCGTAGCGGGGCGGGGTCACCGGGTCGTACTGCCCGGACATCAGCAGCACCGGCTTGTCGCTCTTCAGCGGATCGTGGAAATCCTTCGGCCGCGTGCCGTGCGGCCAGACGCTGCACACGGTGGTCAACGCGTCGATCATCCGCGTACCGAGAATGGTGTCCTTGTCCTGCGGCCGGGGGGTGAACAGGTCGGCGTCCTCGCTGCAGATCACCGAGGACTGCATGCCGCCGTTCATGGTGTCGGCCAGGTCGCCGGACAGCAGCTTGGCCTGCCCGAGCAGCGGCCCGACGTCGCCGTGCGCGGCGGCGTCGATCGACAGCGGCAGCAGTGCTGCCGTCGGCGGCGTGTAGGCGAACATGCGCACCACGCTGGCCAACGAGAATTCGCTGAGCCTGCGCTGCACGGTCTGGTAGCTCTGTGGATCGCGGAAGCTGACCACATGCGGATTGGCGCGCAGCGCATCACGCAGCTGGTACAGCGTCTGGTAGGGATCGCCGAAGCGCTTCTTGCACGCCGGATCGGCGGTGCAGCGCGCGAACTGCGCCTTCAGCGCGTCATCCAGGTTGCGCGCGAAGTCCTCGCCGAGCACCAGCTGGTTCGGCACCACGCCATCGAGCACCACCGAGCGCACCGCGTCGGGATAGTGCATCAGGTACTGCTGCGCCATGCGCGTGCCGTAGGACACGCCGACCAGATCGAACGCAGGTGCGCCGAGGGCCTTGCGCACGTCCTCCAGGTCCTGCGCCGCGACGGTGGTGGTGTAGAAGCGCGGGTCGGCCTTCTTCTCCACCTGTGCCAGGCAACGCTGGATCTCGGCCTTGAGCTTGGCCGGGTCGTTGTCGACGTCCTCGTCCGGGGTCGCCGGCTTGCTCTCGTCCTTGCAACTGAGCGGATTCGAGCCACCGGTGCCGCGCTGGTCGAGCAGCAGCAGGTTGCGATGGCCAAGCAGGGGACCGAGTGCGGCAATCGCAGCACCGGCATTTTCCGTCGCCGCCTGGCCCGGGCCGCCGGCGAGGAACACCAGCATGTCCTTCGCCGGCACCTCGGCCTCCGCGCGCACCACGGCCAGCTTGAGCGTAATGTGGCGGCCTTGCGGATCGGCGCGGTTTTCCGGCACATCGAACGGCGCGCACCATGCCGCGCTGGTGCGGCCACTGTCGGGCTGGCCCAGCTCGCACGCGTGCAGCGTGAGCGAGCCAAGCTTCCAGGTGGCCGGTGGAGCCGGTTTCACCGGCGTGTCCAGTGCCGCGGTGCTGGCCGATGCCGGTGTCGACACGGCCGGTGGCGCCTGGCGATGGCGGACGTGGTTGGCCGCGAGGATCGCGACCGCCACGGCGACGGCCACGCCCATGCGGGCTTTTCGATTCATGCTCACGTGCTGCTCCCCGGGTCGAAGATGGATTCGATCGGCTGTCCGAACAGCCGGGCGATCTTGAAGGCCAGCGGCAGGCTGGGGTCGTACTTGCCCGTCTCGATGGCATTGACGGTCTGGCGCGAGACGTCCAGTCGCTCGGCCAGATCCGCCTGCGACCAGCCCTGCGCTCCGCGCAGGTCGCGGACGCGGTTGTTCATCGGGGCGTGCGCCCCGCTGGAGTGGAGGGCGGGAGGGTCATGGTCCGACCACGTCCCCGGCGACCCGACGGCGACGCCAACGGCGCCAGGCCGTCCATGCGGCGAACCCGACGAAGCTGGCCTGCGTCCCCAGCATCACGCCCAGGCTGAATCCGTCCATGTGCCCACGCCACCAGGCGAACAGGGTGGCAACCCCGAGCAAAGCGGCCACCAGCAGGAAGTAGAGCGGAAGTGACCAGGAGGATGTCTCGTCGCAATCCATGCTGCCACCGTAGCGGCGGGTGACCACCCACCAGTGCGTTGCCCCGTAGCTGAACATGATCAGCGGGAACACCCAGATCAGGACGGTGCCGTCGAGCCGGATCGCGCCGGAGGTGGCGAGCAGGCCGCCGACGAGACTCAACGATCCGGTCACGGCCGTGGCCACACCCAGCGCGACCAGGTGGGTGCGCTGCTCGAGTTCGTCGCTGGAGGCGATCTTGTAGGCCAGCAGACCGATCACGTAGAGCATCGGCAGTGCCGGCACCAGAGTGAGCGCCACCTTCTCCCACAGCCCCGGTGCCGCCTTCGCCAGCGGCCACACAGCAAGCATCGCGATGACGTACAGGGTCATGGTGACGCCGATCTGGCGCCGGTACTGGCGTTCGGAAAGTCGCTTCATGCCCCCGCCCCGCCGCGGCAATCCAGCCTGTCGTCCACTTGCTTCATGACCCCTCCTGTCAAGCATGCTTGACAGAAAGCCTAGGTCCGGCGACGCCGCATGTCAAGCGAGCTTTACATGAGCGGCGTATGTCGGCGATGTCTGACAAAACTTTAGGCCAAAAGTGTGATCTGGATTGCAATTTGTGACGTGGTATGTCGCAATCGGGCCTGCGAATTTCACAGCAAGATTCTGAGGAATCGTTCTCAACAAGCTGTTAAACATGGGATTTTTCTGGATAAATCCCAAATTTGGCAAAACATGGCATGCCGCTTGCTTTGATCCACTCGCGGTATCCAAGACCACCAACGATTGGCTGCTGTCCTGATTCACTTTCCTGATCATCAAAGGGGGAACCCCATGCTCCACAAGAAGACGCTGCTTTCGACCGCCCTTGTCGCCGGCCTGGGCTTCCTGGCCTTTGCCGCCTCGCCGGCCCACGCGGCCAGCACCGGCACCATCAACTTCACCGGCAAGGTCCTGGCCGACACCTGCACCATCTCGATCAATGGCGGTCCCGGCACCACCGTGGCGCTGCCGACCGTGATGACCGGCGCCTTCGGCTCCGTCGGCGCCGTCGCCGGCACCACGTCCTTCACCGTCGGCGTCAGCGGTTGCGATGCGAACACCACCAGCGCCGCCATGGCCTTCAACGGTGCCAACATCGACGGCACCACCGGCAACCTCAAGAACACCACGACCACCGGCGGTTCGAACGTGCAGGTCCAGCTGCTGAACTCGTCCAACGCGGTGATCAACGCTTCGACCCAGGCCAACGCGCCGACCATCGCCATCAGCGGCGGTTCGGGCACGACCGGCATGAAGGCGCAGTACATCGCGACGGCGGCATCGACCACCGCCGGTCTGGTGACCTCGTCCGTCGGCTTCACCCTGACCTACCAGTAAGTCGCTGTCTCGCGGCCACCCGTCATCGGGCGGGTGGCCGCCCTCCGCCTGCCGTACCCGGCCCTGTCTCCGGAACGCACCATGAAAAGCCTGCTCTGCACCGTCGGCGCAGCCTTGCTCGTGCTCGCGCTCGTGCTTGGCGCACCCTCCGCCCATGCCAGCGTCGTGATCGCCGGGACCCGCGTGGTGTTTCCCGCCGCCACCGGCGAGGTGACGATCCGCCTCACCAACAACGGCAGCCATCCCGCGCTGATCGAGGCGTGGATCGACGATGGTGACCCCAATTCCACGCCCGACACGGCCAAGGTGCCGTTCCTGGTGACCCCGCCGCTGGTGCGCATGAACGCCGGCAAGGGTCAGAGCCTGCGCATCGTCTACACCGGACAGCCGCTGCCGACCGACCGCGAGTCGCTGTTCTGGCTGAACGTGCTGGAGATTCCGCCCAAGCCCACGGCCAAGGCCGGTGAGGAACAGAACACCCTGCAGTTCGCGATCCGCTCGCGGCTCAAGCTGTTCTTCCGCCCCTCCGGGCTGGCCGGCGACTTCGCCACGGCATCCCGGCAGATCGCCTGGTCGGTGGTTTCCGACGCCAAGGGCTACGCCCTCGAGGCGCGCAACGCCTCGCCCTACTACATCACCTTCAACAAGGTCTCGCTGACCGCCGCCGGGCACACCTACGATGCCGGCACCGGCATGGTCGCTCCCGGCTCCTCGCTGCGGCTGCCGCTGGCCGGGCTCGACCGCGCCGTCACCGCTGCGCAGGTCGACTATACGGTCATCAACGACTTCGGCGCCGGCGCAACCTACAAGGGCAGCACCTCGCCGTGAACCGGGCAAGGGCGAGCGCCGTCACGGCAGCCTCGCGCGGACGGACGGTCCAGCGCCAGGCCCTGTCGTTGCTGATCGGGCTCGCGCTCGCCGGCGGCATGGCTCCGCACGCCCGCGCTGCCGCCGCAAGCGGAGCACCCGCCGGCTCCGGCGCCAATGCCGCCGCCACTGATGCCGATGCGGTCGACACCAACTTCGACCGCAGCATGCTCTCCGGCGCCGGGCAGAACACCACCGACCTGTCACGCTTCGAGCGCGGCGATTTCGTGCCGGCCGGCAACTACAGCGTCGACATCTACCTCAACGAGCGTCCGGTCGGCCGCAACGATGTGCGCTTCAGTGCACCGTCCCCCGACGCGAGCGCCTCGCCCTGCTTCACCCGCGCACTGCTCGACCAGCTCGGCCTGCATCCGGCCGGCCTGTCGAAATCGACCCAGGCCGCCCTCGCCGGCGGACAGGGCTGCGTCGACATCGCCGACATCATCCCCGGCGCCAGCGCGAACTTCGACATGGGCGACCTGCGGCTGGACATCAGCGTGCCCCAGGCCTTCCTCGGCCAGGCGGCGCGCGGCTACGTCGATCCGAAGTTCTGGGACACCGGCGTGACGGCTGGACTGCTCAACTACAACTTCAACGGCTACCGCACCAGCAGCCAGGGCGTGTCGCAGACCTCCGCCTTCCTCGGCCTGGACGCCGGCCTCAACCTCGGCCGCTGGCATTTCCGCCACCAGTCCTCGCTGAACTGGCAGTCCGCCATCGGCGTCACGCCCGCCCGCCGCCGCTGGCAGACGATCGCCAGCTACGCACAACGCGACGTGCCCGAACTGCACGCCCAGCTGACCATCGGCGACTCGTGGACCAGCGGCGAGATCTTCGACAGTGTGGGCATCCGCGGCGTCCAGCTCGCCACCGACGACCGCATGCTGCCGCAGTCCCTGCGCGGCTATGCGCCCACGGTGCGGGGCGTGGCGGACAGCAACGCCAAGGTGACCGTGCGCCAGAACGGCATGGTGATCTACCAGACCACCGTGGCTCCGGGCCCGTTCGCCATCAACGACCTCTACGCCACCGGCTACGGCGGCGACCTCGAGGTCAGCGTCACCGAGGCGAACGGCCGCGTCCACACCTTCTCGGTGCCGTATGCCTCGGTGCCGCAGTTGCTGCGCCCGGGCGTGAGCCGCTTCAGCGCGGTTGCCGGCCAGGTGCGCCAGCAAGGCATCCTCGACACGCCCACCCTGATCCAGGGAACGATCCAGCACGGGTTCAGCAATCTATTGACCGGCTATGCCGGCGTCATCGGCTCGAACGGCTACGCCTCGGCCCTGCTCGGTACGGCACTGAACACCCGCTATGGCGCCTTCGCCATGGATCTGGCCGCCGCACACACGCGCCTGCCCGGCATGGACTCGATGACCGGCCAGAGCCTGCGGCTGAGCTACAGCAAGACCCTGGCCGAGACCGGCACGACGCTCACTGTCGCCGCCTATCGCCGCTCCACCGGAGGCTACCTCTCGCTCCGCGACGCGGTGAGCGCCCGCGATTACGCCCGCCGCGGCCTGCCGGTGTTCGCCACCAGCGTCTCCGGCTACCCGCTGGCGATCAACGGCGTACCGGTGACGGGCCTGCTCACCCCCTCGCAGCAGGCGGCCCTGGCCGGTGTCGACTTCACGGCGCAGAACGGCGTCGACCGCCAGCGCGACAATTTCAGCCTCGCGCTGACCCAGTCGCTGGGCCAGCGCGGTGGCTCGCTCTACCTGAGCGGATCGGTCCGCAGCTACTGGAACCGCGGCGGCACCGACACCCAGTTCCAGCTCGGCTACAACAACGCCTGGGGCCGGGTCACCTACAACCTGTCGGCAAGCCGCGAGCGCGACCTGTTCGGCCGCAACGATAACCGCTTCATGGCCTCGTTCACCGTGCCGCTCGGCAACACGGAGCACGCGCCGGTACTCACCAGCAGCGCCGCCCGCGACACCGCCGGCGGCATGCAGGAACAGGCCACGCTCAGCGGCAACGCCGGCGACGACAACCGCTTCAACTACGGCGTCACCGCCACCCACGACGACACCGTCAGCGGCGGCAGCCCGGGCACCACGGCCAGCTTCAGCGGCGGTTACCGCGGCTCGCACGTGCTGCTCAATGCCGGCTACGGCAGGGGCAGCGGCTACTCGCAGGCCTCGTTCAGCGCAGCAGGCGGCATCGTCGCGCACCCGGGCGGCGTGACGTTCGGCCAGTCCATGGGCGACACCGTGGCCATCGTGCAGGCCACCGATGCCGCCGGGGCAAGCGTCGGCAATGCCACCGGGCTGAAGGTGGACCGGCATGGGTACGCCTTGGTGCCGTATCTCACCCCGTACCTGCTCAATACGATCACCATCGACCCGAACGGCCTGCCGCTGGACGTGCAGCTGGCCAGCACCAGCACCCAGGTCGCCCCGCGCGCCGGTGCGGTGGTGATGGTGAAGTTCTCCACCCAGAGCGGCCGCTTCATGCTGATCCAGGCGCAGCGCCCCGGCGGTGAGGCATTGCCGTTCGGCGCCGAAGTGCAGGACGACCAGGGCCAGGTGGTCGGGGTGGTCGGCCAGGCCGGGCGCATCATGGCGCGCGTCACCCGCAAGAGCGGTCGGCTCAGCGTCGCGTGGGGCGACCCGGATGCCCCGTCCCAGCGCTGCAGCTTCGACTACCGTGTCCCGGCGGGCCCGTCGCGCGACCGCAACGGCGTCTACGCCACCGAGCAGGCGACCTGCGTGGACACATCAACGAACGAGCCGTCCGGGAGGGCGAACGGATGAAACAGGGCAAGCCCGACATGGCCGGCACCAGGCGGCGCCCCTCTCCCGGCTGGAGGCGCGTCGGCGCGCTGGTGCTGCTTGCCGCCCTCTCGCTGCTCGGCCTCACGCCATCGGCACATGCCTCCTGCTCGTTCGATCGCGGATACAGCAAGGGCACCTATCACGTGTCCGTGCCCAGCAGCATCGTCAACGACCCCAGCATCGCGGTCGGGCAGGTGCTTTTCACGTCGACGGCGACCCCGATCGACCAGACGGTCTATTTCACCTGCCGGCGCAGCGGCAACGGCTGGGGGCTGGTGAACGAGGTCGGCGCCACGCCTGGCACGACCACCAACCTGTTTCCCTCCAACGTGCCCGGCGTCGGCTACCGCATCCTGCAGAGCGGCAACTACATCTACCCGTACCCCTATTTCAGTCTCGATGGCTCGAGCTCTTGGTACGAAGCCGATGCAGTGACCCTGGAGATCGTCAAGACCGGCACGATCGCCGATGGCAGCACCCTGTCGATGGGGCCGCTGGTGAGCTTCCGGGCCGGCTCGGGCGGCAACGGCTCGATCTACGACGCGGTGATCAACCTGGCGAACTCGCTGACCTTCACCGCCCCCGCATGCCAGGTGTCCACGCCGAACATCGACGTCACGCTGCCGACCGTCTCCAGCGGCGCGTTCAGCGGCGTCGGCTCGGTGACCGGCGCCACACCGTTCCAGATCCGGCTGCAGTGCTCCAGTGGCGCCACGGTCCGCATCACCATGACCACGGCAACGCCCGTCGCTGGACAGACCGGCGTGATCGCGCCGTCGAGCGGAACGACCTCGGGGGTCGGCGTGCAGGTGCTGGGCTCGTCCGGAAACCCCGAGCAGTTCGGCAATCCGGCGGTGATCGGCGCCACGCCGAACGGCACCATGACGGTGAATTACTCGGCGCGCTACTTCCAGACCGCTCCGGCCGTGGGCCCGGGCACGCTCGGGGCAACCGCCACGTTCACGCTGTCCTACCAGTAGGCGCTTTGCGCCGGGCTGCTGCTACTCGTATGTGCGCACGACCACCCGTACGTCGGGCTGGCCGGTCGCGCCGGCACCGGCATAGCCGGCGTAGTAGTTGAGCAGCCGATCGTGCGCGGCGGATGCCGCATCGAGCTGGACCACGCTGCGGGTGTAGGTCTGGCCGGCATCGCTGGCCGTGCGGCCACAGCTGCGCAGGTCGGGCGCGGCGACGCCGGCGCCCTGCGGGCCGGCGATCCCGTCGGAGGCGACCACCGCGCAGGTGGGCTCCACCACGGCACCGGAAAAACTGATGGATCCGGCATCGGCGCGCGCGAAGGTGACCCCCATCGCAAGGGCCAACGCACATCCGGCTGCTGTGAATATCCGCCTCATGAATCCCGTCCTGGCGCCTCCGCTGGGGAGGGCTTGGACGGTCATCGGCCGTTACCGGAGCAACTTGACCGGGTCTCCTGGGGACGGGCCCGATTCCGTGATGCACTTCACGCTTTCCGGTCCGTGGCGCCGACGCAGGGCTTTCCGGCGTCACCCGCCATGCCGGGGCGGGTCAGCGCGAGGAGATGTACTTCTCGCGGCGGATCTGCGGCACCGGCAGGCCGAACTCCTTCAGCGCCGCGAAGGCGGCGTCGACCATGTTGGGGTTGCCGCACAGGTAGGCGATGTCGCGGCCGGCGGCCGGCGCCAGGTCCGGCAGGGCGGTCTGCACGTGACCCATGCGGTCGGTCGCACGCGGCACGGCGCGGGCTTCCCGGCTCAGGCAACTCAAGTAGGTGAAGCCCGGGTGGCCCGCGGCGAAGGCGGTGAACTCCTCGTCGTAGAGCAGCTCGGCCTCCTTGCGGGCGCCGTAGATCAGCACCGCCTCGCGCCCGCCGGGCGCCAGCCATTCGGCCAGCTGCGGCAGCATCGCGCGGTACGGGGTCACGCCGGTACCGGTGGCCAGCAGCAGGTAGCGCGGGTGGGCGTCGCCAGCCTGCAGGCAGAAGCGACCGTACGGCCCGCTGGCCTCGATCGTGTCGCCCGTCGCTAGCCCGCCCAGCAGTGCGGTGGCCGCGCCGCCCTCCACGTAGCTCACCGCGATCTCGATGCGCTGCACCGGCGAGCGGCCATCGCCGACCGTGGCCACCGAGTAGCTGCGCTTGGTCGCGGTGCCGTCGGCGTAGTGGAAATGGACCTGCAGGAACTGCCCCGGCACGAAGGCCAGCGGCTGGCCGTCGGCCCGCTCGAACACCAGGTGGCGCACGGTGGGCGCCAGCATGCGGCTGTCGACGAGGCGGAGGGTGAAGTGGTCGGCCATGGGGGTTCCCGGAAACGCTGTGTGCACCCGGCAGGCGCGGGCGGCGTGGACAAGCCCTTTATAATAGGAGGCTTGCCCCCATCGATGCAGCCCATGTCCACACCTACCGCATCCCCGGTTCCGGCGCTCGTCGTCGACAACCTGCGCAAGACCTATGGCAACGGCGTCGAGGCGCTCAAGGGCGTCAGCCTGACCGTGCAGCCCGGCGACTTTTTCGCCCTGCTCGGCCCCAACGGCGCCGGCAAGTCGACCCTGATCGGCATTCTCTCCTCGCTGGTGAACTCCACCGGCGGCGACGCGCAGGTGTTCGGCGTGTCCGTCAACAAGCAGCGCAACGAGGCGATGAAGCTGATCGGCCTGGTGCCGCAGGAGATCAACTTCAACCAGTTCGAGAAGCCGTTCGACATCTGCGTCAACGAGGCGGGCTTCTACGGCATCCCGCGGAAGATCGCCGCCGAGCGCGCGGAGAAATACCTGAAGGAACTGCGCCTGTGGGACAAGGCGCACCACCAGGCGCGCATGCTCTCCGGCGGCATGAAGCGGCGCCTGATGATCGCCCGCGCGATGATGAACGAGCCGAAGCTGCTGATCCTCGACGAGCCGACCGCCGGCGTCGATATCGAGATCCGCCGCTCGATGTGGCAGTTCGTCAGCGGTATCAACGCGGCCGGCACCACGGTGATCCTCACCACGCACTACCTGGAGGAAGCCGAGCAGTTGTGCCGCAACATCGCGATCATCGACCACGGCACCATCGTGGAGAACACCTCGATGAAGCGGCTGCTGGCCAAGCTCGATTCGGAAACCTTCGTGCTCGACGTGACCGCCGCACCCGAGCAGCTTCCCACGCTGACGGACATCACCCTGCGCCGGGTCGACGAGCACACGCTCGAAGCGGAGATGCCGCGCACCTCCGACCTCAACGCGCTGTTCGCCGCGCTGACCGAACACGGCATCGCGGTGAAGTCGATGCGCAACAAGACCAATCGCCTGGAGGAGCTGTTCGTGCGGCTCGTCGAGAACGGCCGGGAGAAGGTGGCATGAGCCATTCGCTGAACATGGTCGCGCTGTACACCATCGTGCGACGCGAGATCGCGCGCATCATGCGCATCTGGACCCAGACCCTGATCCCGCCGGTGATCACGATGACGCTGTACTTCGTGATCTTCGGCAAGCTGATCGGCAGCCGCATCGGCACGATCGACGGCGGCTACACCTTCATCCAGTACCTCGCGCCCGGCCTGGTGATGATGTCGATCATCCAGAACAGCTACGGCAACATCTCCTCCTCGTTCTTCGGCGCCAAGTTCAGCCGTGCGGTGGAAGAGATGCTGGTGTCGCCGATGCCGAACTGGGTGATCCTGCTCGGCTACGTCATCGGCGCCGTGGTGCGCGGCCTGGCGGTCGGTGCGCTGGTGCTGGCGGTTGCGCTGTTCTTCACCTCGCTGCACCTGAAGCATCCGCTGATCGCCCTGCTGGCGATCATCCTGGGCTCGACCATCTTCTCGCTGGCCGGCTTCATCAACGCCGTCTACGCGAAGAAGTTCGACGACATCGCGCTGGTGCCGACCTTCATCATCGCCCCGCTGGCCTACCTGGGCGGCGTGTTCTATTCGATCAAGATGCTCGGCGAGCCGTGGCAGGCGATCTCGCGGGTCAACCCGATCCTGTACATGGTCAACGCCTTCCGCTACGGCGTGCTCGGCATCAGCGACGTGGGCATCGGCACGGCCTTCGCCGTGATGGGGTTGTTCGTGGCGGTGCTGTCGGTGATCGCACTGCAGTTGCTCAAGCGCGGCGTCGGATTGCGCTCCTGACATGGGCCGGTAGGAGCGCACCCTGTGCGCGAATGATCTTCCGGGGCCGGACAAAGGCGATCGCGCACAGGGTGCGCTCCTACACGGGTGCTGTGGCATGCGGGTGAACAAATACATCAGCGAAGCCGGCCTGTGCTCGCGCCGCGAGGCGGATGAGCTGCTGCTGGCCGGGCGGGTGACCATCAACGGCGAAGTCGTGACCACCGGTGCCAAGGCGCTGGAGGGCGACGAGGTCCGCGTGGACGGCGAGATCGTCAAGGCGCGCATCCTGGCAGCGACCCCGTCGGCGAAGAAGGCCGTCTACATCGCGCTGAACAAGCCGGTCGGCATCACCTGCACCACCGACCCGAGCGTGGCCGGCAACATCGTCGACTTCGTCGACCACCCGCAGCGGATCTTCCCGGTCGGCCGGCTGGACAAGGATTCGGAAGGCCTGATCCTGCTGACCAGCAACGGCGACATCGTCAACGAGATCCTGCGCGCCGAGAACCACCACGAGAAGGAATACCTGGTGGCGGTGAACAAGGCGGTCACCGACGAGTTCCTCGCCGGCATGAGCAAGGGCGTGCGCATCCACGGCCAGATGACCCAGCGTTGCCGCGTGCGGCGCATCGCCAGGTTCGGCTTCGGCATCGTGCTGACCCAGGGCCTGAACCGGCAGATCCGGCTGATGGCCGCGGCCTTCGGCTACCGCGTCACCCAGCTGCGCCGCGTGCGCATCGACAACATCAAGCTCGGCCATCTCAAGCCCGGGCAATGGCGCAATCTCACCGACGCGGAATTGAAGGGCCTGTTGCCGAATCGCACGCAGTGGTGACCCCGGAAAAGCCCCGGCACATCCGCTGACGATGAGGCGGCGGGGGTCCCCGGCAGGCCAGGACACGATCGTTGACCGAGCCCCGATGCAGAACGGCCCGCGCAAGGCGGGCCGTTCGATCCGGACACCCTGCAGCCGCAGGGTGCTAGGCGTTATTGCTTAACGTGACAGGTGCTGCAAGCGGGCATCTCCGCCGCGGCACGGAAACCGCGTACGTCCACCACATCCGCAAAACCACCGGTATCGCGAATGCCCAATGCCTGATGCATGCGGTTGACCGGCGCCCGGTTCGATGCCGAGTGGATGGCCTCACCAGCCACCGCACCACTGGCCACCGCCGTCAGCACCGCTACCATGGAAAGGGTACGAATCTTCATGATCTGCAATCTCCTCGCCCGATTGACGACTTCGCGACCACTGCGACCTGGCCCATGCGGCCGGCAGCGATGCGATGCCCCGTGTCCATATCCCCCGTTCGCCAGCGTAGCGCCGAAATTCCGACGCTACCAGCGCGATCGATGCTGCATCGCGTGAGTAAACGTATTCATTCCCGTCCTGCAGCGGACGCGAACTTCAGCCAGGCCACGGCGCCGAGTCCCGCCTGCCGACCGCTGGCGAAGCAGGCGGTCAGCAGATACCCGCCGGTCGGGGCTTCCCAGTCCAGCATCTCGCCGGCGCAGAACACGCCCGGTCGGTCGATCAGCATCAGGCTCTCGTCCAGCGCGGCCAGCGTCACGCCGCCGGCGGTGCTGATCGCCTCGGCCACCGGCCGCGGCGCGCTGAACGTCAACGGCAGTGCCTTGACCAGCGCGGCCAGTCGCGCGGCATCGGCCAGCACCGCCTTGTCGGCCACCTCGAACACCAGCGCACACTTCGCGGCATCCAGCCCCGCGCGGCGACGCAGCCAGTCGCCCAGGCTGTGCCTGCCGCGGGGCGCGGCGAGCCGGGCGGCAAGCACATCGACGCTGTAGCCGGGCGCCAGGTCGAGCTGCAGGGCTGCCTCGCCGCGTTCGCGGATCTGCCGGCGCAGTGCCGGGCCGATCGCATAGAGCAGACTGCCCTCCAGGCCATAGCCGCTGATCACGCACTCGCCCTGGCGCTGCCGTGGCCTGCCGTCCGCGTCCTGCCAATGCGCCACCACGGCCTTCAGCGGCGCACCGCCAAAACGACTGGCAAGGTGCTCGCTCCATGCGCGTTCGAAGCCGCAGTTGGCCGCTTCCAGTGGCGTGGTGGCGACGCCGGCTGCAGCCAGTACATCCATCCACGCGCCGTCGGAACCGAGCTGCGGCCAGCTGCCGCCGCCCAGCGCCAGCACGGTGGCCGCCGGCGCCACGGTGCGCTCACCGTCGGCGGTGGCGAAACGCAAGGTGCCGTCGTCGCGCCACCCCGACCAACGGTGTTGCATGTGGAAGCGCACGCCGTCGGCATGCAGCCGGCGCACCCAGCGACGCAGCAGCGGTGCAGCCTTCAGGTCCGACGGAAACACCCGGCCCGAGCTGCCGACGAAGGTTTCCACGCCCAGCCCGCGCGCCCAGTCGCGCAATGCTTCCGCATCGAACTCACGCAACCACGCACCGACCCGCGTCGCACTCGCGCCGTAACGGCCGACGAAGTCGGCGAAGCCCTCGCTGTGGGTGAGATTGAGCCCGCCCTTGCCGGCCAGCAGGAACTTGCGTCCCACCGAACCCATGGCGTCGTAGAGGTCCACCGCCACGCCGGCCCGGCACAGCTGTTCGGCGGCCATCAGTCCGGCCGGCCCGCCACCGACCACGGCGACGCGCGAAGAAGAAGCATCGGTCATGCCGCGGATGGTCGCATGCCGAAGGTCGACTGGTGCAGTCGCGGTGCGCTGCGCATACTCGGGCGTTGTCCGCCGCGACCGTTTCCACGAGGTGATCCGATGACCCGACTCCGCCCACTGTCCCTCGCTGCAGCCCTGCTGCTCGCCGCAAGCGCACCGCTCGCCGCGCAGAACGCCGCACAACCAGGCGAGCAGGCCAGCCTGCACGCGTTGGCCAGCGCCCCCAGCGAGGCACGCCTGCACGACACCATCGCCCATCTGGTCGGCTTCGGTACCCGGCACACGTTGTCCGACACGAAGTCCGACAAGCGCGGCATCGGCGCGGCGCGGCGCTGGGTCAAGGCGCAGTTCGAGGCGATCTCGCGCGACTGCGGCGGCTGCCTGGAAGTGGTCACGCCCTCGCAGGTGTTCACCGGGGAGCGGATTCCGAAACCCACCGAGGTGATGGACGTGGTGGCGATCAAGCGCGGCAGCAGTGATCCGGAGCGGGTGATCGTGATGAGCGGACACATGGACTCGCGCGTCACCGACATCATGAATGCGACCAGCGATGCCCCCGGCGCCAACGACGACGCCTCCGGCGTGGCGGCGCTGATGGAGGCGGCGCGGCTGCTGTCGAAGCAGGACAACCGTGCCACGGTGGTGTTCGCCGCGCTGTCCGGCGAGGAACAGGGCCTGTACGGCGGCAAGGTGCTGGCCGACTACGCCGTGGCCCACGGCTGGAAGGTGGAAGCCGACCTCAACAACGACATCGTCGGCAACAGCCGCGGCCAGAACGGCGTGCTCGACAACACCACCGTGCGCGTGTTCAGCGAGGGCACGCGCAGCACCGAGACGGCGAAGCAGGCGCGGATCCGCAACTACTTCGGCGGCGAGGTCGACTCACCCTCACGCAACGTGGCCCGCTACATGGCTTCGATCGCCGACCAGTACCTGCCCGACCTGCGCGTGCGGATGATCTACCGCACCGACCGCTACGGCCGCGGCGGCGACCAGGTGGAGTTCCTCAAGGCCGGCTACCCGGCGATCCGCGTCAGCGAGGGCCATGAGGACTACACCAGGCAGCACCAGGACCTGCGCACCGAGCACGGCATCCACTACGGCGACACGATCGATGGCATCGACTTCCGCTACCTCGCCCGCGTCACCGCGCTCAACACGGTGACGATGGCCGCGATGGCCAACGCGCCGGCGCCGCCGAGCGGCGTGAAGACCGAGGGGGCGCTGGCCACCGACACCACCGTGAGCTGGAACAGGGTGCCCGGCGCCGCCGGCTACCGCGTGCACTGGCGCGACACCACGGCACCGCGCTGGCAGTACGCGCGCGCGGTCGGCGATGTCGACCACGCGGTGATCCGGGACGTGGTGATCGACGACTGGTTCTTCGGCGTGTCCTCGGTCTCGGCCGACGGCTACGAGAGCCCGGTGGTGTTCCCGGGAGCGGCCGGCAGCTTCGAGCGGCAAGCGCCCGAGGCGCCGGCGAAGTGAAGTAGGCGCCACGCTCAGTCGTGCTGGAACGGCACCGGCTCCGGCCGGTGCAACGAGAACCCCTGGGCCAGGTCCACGCCGAGCTCGCGCAGCGCCTGCATCACCGCGTCGCTGGTGACCCATTCGGCCACCACCAGCAGGCCAATACGATGGCCGATGTCGGTGGCCGCGCGCACCATCGCGTGACTCACCGGGTCATCCAGCATGTCGCGGATGAAGCTGCCGTCGATCTTGATGATGTCCACCGGCAGGTTCTTCAGGTAGCCGAACGAGGACATGCCGGCGCCGAAATCGTCCAGCGCCACCTTGCAGCCGACCGCACGCAGCCGCTGCATGAACCGGGCAACCTGCGACAGATGCCGTACCGCCACCGTCTCGGTCACCTCGAAGCAGACCCGTGACGGATCCACGCGGTGCTGGCCGAGCAGCTCGATGATGCGATCGGCCAGCGCGTCGTCCTCGACGCTGGCGCCGGAAAGATTGATCGTGGCCAGCTGCAGCGAGGCGCCGGCCGGGTGCAACTGGTCGAAATGGGCCAGCGCGGTCTCGATCACCCAGCGGTCGATCGTCGGCATCAGGCCGTAGCGCTCGGCGGCCGGGATGAACGCGCCGGGCACCACCAGTCGCCCCTCCTCGTCGCGGAAGCGCAGCAGCAACTCGATCCGCACGCCCTCGCCGGGCTGCGGCACCAGCGGCAGCAGCTCCTGGTAATAAAGCAGCAGCCGGCCCTCGTCCGCCGCCCAGCGCAGCCGGTTGGCCCACTCCATCTCGCTGCGCCGACGAGCCGTCTCGTCGTCGTGCTCGGAATAGAAGTGCACCCGATTGCGGCCGGCCTCCTTGGCCATGTAGCAGGCGGTATCGGCCTGGGCGAACAATTCGTGCAGGTGCATGCCGGGCTTGTCGAGCATGACGCCGCCGACGCTGGCGCTGACCGAGTAGCTGCGCTGCTCCCACATGAACACGTAGCCGTCGATGCGTCGCCGCAACCGCTCGGCCTGCGCCTCGGCCGCCTCCAGGCTGCCGACGCGCGGCAGCAGCACGCCGAATTCGTCGCCGCCCAGCCGCGCCAGCACGTCGTGGTCACCCAGCTGCTCGTGCATGGTCATCGCCAGCTGCGCCAGCAGCTGGTCACCGGCCATGTGGCCGGAGGTGTCGTTGATCAGCTTGAACTGGTCCAGGTCGATGTAGAGCAGTGCCGCCGCCGGCGCCCCGGCGGCGATCGCCGCCATCACCTCACCCAGATGACGCTCGAATTCGCGCCGGTTGTACAGCTCGGTCAGCGCATCGTGGCTGGCCTGGTGAAGCAGCCGGTCGTTGAGCAGGCGCTGCTCGGTGACGTCGGAGGCGACCATCAGCAGCTTGGAGACGCCGTCGAGCTCGACGTGGGCGATCGACACGCTGGCCCAGAAACGCTGCCGCTGCCCATGACGCAACACCGCCTCGAGCTGCTCGACCACACCGGCCTGCGGATCGGCAAGCCGCCCGCGCACGGCGGCGTCCTCGAACAGCGCGGGCAGCGCCTGACCCAGTGGATCGCCCAGCCGATCGCGGGCGGCGCGGTTGGCGTAGGTCACCCGCCCCTCGTTCGCATCGGCCAGCAGCACCAGCGCGGGTAGCAGCTCGTTGAGCGCGCGGAACCGCTCTTCGCTCTCGCGATAGCGACGACTCATCCGCCAGCCCAGCTCCATCGCCCGGCGTTGCGTACCCGCCACCGACCAGACCAGCGACGCGAGCAACAGACTGATCAGCAGGCCGACGGGCAGCAGCGTACCGCTCCAGCTCCAGCGCTCGGGCAGCAACGGATAATCCATGCGCACCTGCCACACCCGGCCGCCGTAATGCAGGTCGCGCCGGAAGTCGCCCTCGCTGCCCACGGTAGCCGCCGCATCGGAATCGAACATGGCCTGTCCGGGCCGGGCAAGGTCGAAGACCCGGACGTGCATCTTGTGCAGCGCCTCCGGGGTGAACGCGCCGCCGATCAGCTGAGAAACCCGGAAGGATGCGGCGATCGATCCCTCGAGCCGCGCCAGCCGCTCGTCCGGTGTTGCCGGGGGCGGTCCCTCGCTGTAGACCGGCAGGCGCATGGTGACGCCGTGGATCGGGCGACCATCCGGCTCGCGCTGAACCAGATCGAACGGCGCGGAAAGAGCCGGCTGGCCGCTTTCCTGGGCGGCGACCAGGGCGGACATGTTCGGCGTCTGCGAGGTGACGTCCAGACCCAGCAGGCGCTCGTTGCCTTCCAGCGGTGCGACCTGACGGGTGATGTAGCGCGCACCGGACGGCCCCGCCTCGCGCTGCGCATAGGCCAGCGCGACCAGGCTCGGGAACAGGCTGCGTGGCCGCAGGTTGGCGTAGAAGTGCTGGAAATCGGCGGCGGTCACCTCGTCGGAGGCGATGTACAGCGTCTGCACCGAGCGGATCAGCAACTCGGAAGTCACCAGCCGCGCCTGCAGGGCGGTGAAGCTCTTGTCCGCCAGCTCGTCCAGGGCGGCCCGCGCCGCGGCCCGCTGCCGCACCTGCTGCTGATGATGGAGCACCAGCGTCAACAGCACCCCGACGAGCAGCGTCGCCAGCACCCACACCCATGCCAGACCTCCCCGCGGCGGGCGCACCACCGGCGTCTGCAGGGAAAGGTCCGGGTCGGGACGAGGAACGGGGGGAGAACTCAAGCGGAAGTCCCTATCGCCGGCGGGCACCCGCGCTATCTGAGCACATCCGGCGTCCCGTCGCAGTACGAAAAAGCCCGGCGCTGGCGGGAAGGTGCGGCGACTGCTAAAAACCCGGACGGGGCGCAGGGGGCGCCCCCGGACGGCGCCTGCCGCCAGGCGTCTTCTCGATGGACCGACACCAGGGGGATTTTCCGATGACCTACCGCTTCGGCGCGCCGGCACGACTCGTGCTGCCCGCCCTCGTCCTGCTCTGCGCCACCCACGCCTCGCCGATCCAGGCGGAGGATGCCGATGACGCCCGCACCGAGCGGTTCCTCGCCTCGCTGCACCCGGCCACCGGCGACGTGGCGATCGCCCCGGCGCACGCCCACCTGGCGCTGAAGCCGGGCTACGCGTTCCTGGGGCCGCAGGACGCGCAGCGCGTGCTGACCCAGCTGTGGGACAACCCGCCGGACAAGGACGTGCTCGGCATGATCCTGCCCGACTCCGACCCGCACGGCCTGCTCGATCCGAAGCAGTGGGCGGTGGTGGTGACCTACGTCGACGACGGCTACGTGTCCGACGCCGACGCGTCCTCGATCGACTACGACGACATGCTGTCGAAGATGAAGGCATCGACCCTCGACGAGAACGCCGAACGGCGCAAGCAGGGCTATCCGGAGCTCGAGCTGGCCGGCTGGGCCGAACCGCCGCACTACGACGCCTCCAGCCACAAGCTGTACTGGGCACGCGACCTGGTGTTCACCCGCGACGGCCACAGCGGGCATTCGCTCAACTACGACATCCGCGTGCTCGGCAGGGAAGGCTACCTGTCGCTCAACGCGGTGGCGCCGATCGGCGAGCTGGCGCAGGTGCGCGCGGACATGCCCGAGGTGCTGGACATGACCGACTTCGACGCCGGCCAGCGCTACACCGACTACGACTCGCGCACCGACAAGCTGGCCGCCTACGGCATCGGCGCGCTGGTCGCCGGCGGCATCGCCGCCAAGGCGGGCCTGTTCGCCAAGCTCGGCGTATTGCTGCTGGCGCTGAAGAAGTTCGTGATCTTCATCGTGGCGGCGATCGCCGGCGTGTTCAAAAAGCTGTTCCGCCGCAAGACCGCCTGACCGCGCCGGCCGCGCGGTGCCTCAGGTGCCGCGCGGCTTGGCCCGGTGGGTGGGCGTGGCCGTCCACGGATCGTCCGGCCAGGGATGGCGCGGGTAGCGGCCCTTGAGTTCCTTCTTCACCTCGGGATAGGTGCGCTCCCAGAAACCCTTGAGGTCCTGCGTCATCTGGATCGGCCGGCCGGCCGGCGACAGCAGGTGCAGGGTCACCGGCACGCGGCCGCCGCCGACCCGCGGCGTGTCGGCCAGGCCGAACAGCTCCTGCAGTTTCACCGCCAGCACCGGTGGCTCGTCCGGTGCGTATTCGAGCCGGCGATGCTGACCGCTGGGCGCCAGCCACTGGTCCGGCGCCTGCGCGTCGAGCTGCTGGCGCTGGCCGTAGTCGAGCATCGCGGCGAGCGCCTGCGACAGGTCGTCCGCGCCCAGCGCATCGAGGCCGCGCTTGCCCGCGAGATAAGGCGCCAGCCAGTCCTCCAGTGTGGCCAGCAGCGCGGCGTCGGAGACGTCCGGCAGGTCGAGCTCGGGCATCCATCCGCGCAACGCCTGGATGCGCAGGCGCAGGCGGCGTGCCGCATCGCTCCACGGCAGGACCTCCAGTCCGCGGCTGCGCACCGCGGCGAGCAGTGCCGGCAGCGCATCGGCCGGTTGCACCGGCACGCTGCGGCGCTCCATCACGATGGCCCCGAAGCGGCGTTCCTCGAACGCCTCCACCGCGCCGCGCGCCTCGTTCCAGCGCAGCACGCGCTCGCGCGCGAAGCCTTGCGGGAACTCGGCCTCGAGCGTGCGCGGGTCCAGCGGCGCGGCGGCCAGCACCAGGCTGTCGCGCGCCTCGTGGCGCAGGTCCAGCACCACCAGCCAGGGCTCGCCGAGCAGGGCGGTCTGCTCGTGCAGGCGCACGCCGCGGCCGTTGGCCAGGGTGTAGCGCAGCGGGTTGTTGGCATCACGGTAGGCGATGCGGTCGGGATATGCGTGCACCAGCAGGTCGCCGACCGCGTGGCTGTCCGGCACGCCGCTGGCGGCGGTGCGCAGGTCCAGCCGGCGACGCCAGCCCTTGGCGGCCTGCTCGATCGCCGCCAGCGCCCCGGCATCGGCGCCGGCATGGCTGCCGCCGCCGCGGCGATCGCGCCACACGTGCAGGGCGCCGACGCGCACGCGGAAGTCGTCGGTACGCGACTGTTCGCCGCGCAGCGGCGAGCGTGCCTCGGTCAACGCCAGCAGGTCGGCGACCAGGGCGCGACGTTCCTCCGGTGCGCGCAGGGCGGCCGCAGCCAGTCGCGGCGCGGCGCCAAGTGCGAGCATCTGCCGGCCCAGCCTTGTGATGCGACCGTCGGCATCGAGTGCACCCAGTGCGGCCAGCAACTCGCGTCCCTGCGCCAGCGCGCCGGACGGGGGTGGATCCAGCCAGGCCAAGTCGCTGCCGCTGCCCGCGGTGATGCCCCAGGCGGCCAGTTCCAGCGCCAGCGCGGACAGCTCGGCCTGGGCGATCTCGGCGGTACGCGAGGGCTCCAGCCGCCTGCTCTGCGGCCACAGCCGGTACGCCGTGCCTTCGGCGACGCGGCCGGCGCGGCCGGCGCGCTGGTCGGCCGAGGCCTGGGAGATTGTCACCGTCTCCAGCCGAGTGAAGCCGGAGTTCGGATCGAAACGCGGCTCGCGCGCCAGCCCGCTGTCGACCACCGCGCGGATCCCCGGCAGGGTCACGCTGGACTCGGCCACGTTGGTGGCCAGCACCACCCGCCGCGTGCCCGGCTCGCCGGTGCCGAGCGCGAGCTGCTGCTCGGCCAGCGACAGCTCGCCGTGCAGCGGCACGAGCTCGATCGCCTCGTCCAGCGTGTTGCCGAGGACGGTCTGCGCACGGGCGATCTCGCGTCGGCCGGGCAGGAACACCAGCACGTCGCCGTCGTTCTCCGCCAGCGCCTGGCGCACGGTGCGCGCCAGGTGCTGCTCCAGCGTCTCCTGCGCGCGCGCCGGCGGGTGCTCGATACGCACCGGGAAGCTGCGCCCGGGGCTGCTGATCCGCGGTGCATCCAGCCACTGCGCGACGCGTTCGCCGTCCAGCGTGGCCGACATCACCAGCAGGCGCAGATCGGGCCGCAGCGTGCCCTGCACGTCCAGCGCCAGCGCCGCGCCGAGGTCGCCGGCGAGGTGCCGCTCGTGGAATTCGTCGAACAGGATTGCGCCGATGCCGGTGAGCTCGGGATCGTCCTGGATCAGCCGGGTCAGGATGCCCTCGGTGACTACCTCGATCCGCGTTGCCACGCTGGTGCGCGACTCGAAGCGGATCGAGTAACCGACCGTCTGTCCGACCGGCTCGCCGAGCTGCTGCGCCATGAACTGCGCGGCCGCGCGGGCGGCGATGCGGCGCGGTTCCAGCATGAGGATCTTCCGCCGTTCCAGCCAAGGTGCGTCGAGCAGGGCCAGCGGCACCTGGGTGGTCTTGCCGGCACCGGGAGGCGCCTCCAGCACCAGCCGCGGATGCGCGGCGAGCGAGGCGCGGATGTCCGGCAGCAGCGGGGTGATCGGGAAGTCGGCAGGCGTGGCGGTCATCCGCGCCCATGGTAACGGCGGAGCGGGCGCGACACGCCCCGCCGGCGCGAATCCCGACGCGCCCGACAGCTAACGCGGCTCAGCCGCCACGCACTGCTGCATCCATTTGTCGGCGGTCTGGGCACCCGCCGTGTCCTTCAGTCGCGCCCGCGCCTCGCCGATCACCCGCCAGTTCTGCACACACAGGTCGCCGTGGCGCGTGCCCTGCCGCCACGAGCGCAGTGCCAGCGCCTGGGCGCCCACGTAGTCGGTCTGTGCCAGCGCGGTCTCGGCCTGCTGCTGCAGCTGCTCGGGCGTGGGGGCTGCGTCACCGGCCGGTGCGGCCGACGAAGACGGGGCGCTGGCGGCCGTCGGCACGGCCGCCTCCTTCGCCCGCAGCGGCGCCAGCGACTCGAACTTGCGCTGGTATTCCTCGGTGATCTGGCGGGCGTCGTCGCTGCTGGTGATCACCCGCGGCGTGATCAGCACGATCAGCTCGGTGCGGCTGTGCGTGCGGCTGGTGGTACCGAACAGCCGGCCGAGGACGGGCACGCGGTTCAGGCCGGGCACGCCGCCGTCGGAGGTGCCCTCGTCCTGCTGGATCAGGCCGCCGAGCAGCACGGTCTGCCCGCTCTGCACCGCGACCTGGGTGGCCAGCTCGCGCTGCGAGATGGTCGGGTTGCCATTGACCAGCTGGGCGGTGCGGTCGACCTGGCTGACCTGCTGGCCGATGTTGAGGTAGACCAGCCCGCCGGGATTGACCCGCGGCTGCACGTTGAGGATCACGCCGGTATCCAGATACTGCGTCTCGCTGTAAGGCGTGCTCGTGCCGGTATTGAGAGAAATGCTGGTGCTGTTGATCGGTACGCGGTTGCCCACCTGGATGTGCGCCACCTGGTTGTTCAGCACCACCATCGACGGTGCCGACAGCGTCTTGGTGTTGCCGCTGGTCTCCATCGCGTGTAGCGCCACCTGCAGGTTGGAGTTGACGAAGGAATAGAACAGCGCATCGCCAGTGACGCCATTGCTGGGCACGTAGGCGTTGCCGCCGATGCCCAGCGCACCCTGGCGCGGGTTGTTCGGGTTGCCGGGAGTGAAGCTGCCGTCAGCGTTCTGGGTGCCGCCGGCCAGCCCCTGCAGGTACCACTGCACGCCGAATTTGAAGTCGCCCGACAGATTCACCTCGAGAATGCGGGTCTCGATCTGCACCTGCAGCGGCACGGTGTCCAGGCGCTGGATCGCATCCTGGATCTCCGCCCACTGCGACGGCCGCGCGCGCACCAGCAGCTGGTTGTTGGCGTCGACCGAGCTGATCCGGATGCTGCCGTCGCCGGAGCTGTACTCCTGATTACCCGATGCGCCGCTGGCGCTGCCGGTAGCATTGATCAGCGCCCCGCCGGTGCCGCCCTGGCCGCCGGATGCACCGCCGGTGCCGCCCATCCCGCTGGAGCTGCCGAGTCCGCCGCCGCGCGTACCGTCATTGCCACCGAACCCACCGCTGCTGCTGCCGAAGCTGCCCGCGGTGCTGCCCATCGACTTGCCGCCCGCGCCGCCGGTGTTGCCGATCGTGGCGCCGGTGAGGCCCGGCCCCACCTCGCCGCCGGAGCTGCTGCCGCCGCCCGCGTTGTCGGTGTAGATCTGCGCCAGGTAACGGGCCAGATCCGAAGCCTTGATGTTGCGCACGTCGTAGACGTAGAGCTGCGGCTCGTTGCCGCCGCCGCGGTCGATGCGGTGGATCCAGTCGCCGACCTCATGCAGGTAGTCCGGCTGGGTGGAGATCACCACCAGCGCGTTGGTACGCTCGATCGGGATGAAGCGCAGCATGCCGGCCAGCGGCGTGTTGCCGTCCTTGCCGAACAGGCTGTCGAGCTTGGGCATCAGGTCGGTGACGCTGGCATGCTCGAGCGAGAACACGCCCACCGACATGCCGCGCAGCCAGTCCACGTCGAAGGTGCGCACGGTGCTCGCGTAGTTGGCCAGCTCCTGCGGCGTGCCGGAGAGCACCAGCAGGTTGCGCGCCGGATCGACCAGCAGCACCGAGTCGGTCCGCGCGAACGGCTTGATCAGCTTCTGCATCTCCACCGCGCTGATGTAGTGCAGCGGGAACAGCCGCGCCTGCAGGCCGCCGGCCGGCGCGCTGGCGCCCAGGCCCGGCACCAGGTTGCCGGCGGCAGCGTCCTTGGCCGGCATCACCACGTAGCCGCCGGCATTGCTGACCAGCGCGTTGCCGGTCCACGACAGCAGCATCTCCAGGATCGGCAGCGCCTGGCTGGAGTCCACCGGCTCGGCGGTGGCGAAGGAGATGTTGCCCTGCACGCCCGGCGCAATGGTGTAGTTCTTCTTCAGCAGATCGCCGAGCACCGCCTTCACCACTGCCTGCACCGGCTGGTTCTCGAAGTTGAAGGTGACCGCGCCATCGCCCTTGGCCACGGGATGCGGCTTCGCCAGGGCGGTCGGATGGATGAACTGGCCGGTGCCGGTACGCAGTTCCGGCTGTACGGCGGCCGGCGTTTCGGCACCCAGCCGGTTGGCCAGCGGCAGCGGCGGCGGCACCGGCTTTTCGGTGCCGGCCATCGCCTCGCGCTGCAGCGCGCCGTCGTCGGGCGGCGGCGGCATCGTGGCGCAGCCGGCCAGCCAGACCACGCTGGCCAGTGCGGCCACGCGGATCATCGGGTGCTTCAGCATGCGGAACATCAATGGTCTCCTTGCTGGGTCGAGGCTGCCTGCTCGGCCCGACGTTTCTGGATGATGGCGTTGAGCTGGCGCAGCCGCTCGGCCTGCAGCTGCGCTTCGGTCTGGTGCCCGCGCTGCGCGCGACCAGCGCCGGGCGGGGTCAGGCCCATGCGCGGCGACGATCCGGTCGCCGGAAACGGCGCGCCGCCGGCCTCCTTGCGCATCTCGGCGGCACCCGGCGCGTTGTCCGGCGCCGGCGGCGTCTTGTCGAACGGGGCGCCGGCCGGCAGCTTGAGTTCGACCCGGCCGTCAGGGCCATCGAACACCGCTGCGCGCGGCTGCACCTCGACCAGGGTCCAGCGGCCGTCCGGCGTAGTCTTGCCCTGGGCGATCTGCAGGTCGCGGTTATTGGTCTTGTCGTGCGCCAGCGCCATCCGCAAGCCGGGGGTGAGGATCACCCCGGTCAGCGCCAGGTCGCCGACGGCACCGCCATCACCGGAGCGCGCGCCGGGACGCCGGTCGGGACGGAACAGCGGGCGCTGCCAGACGGTGGCGAAGCGATCCAGCGGCTGCGGCGGCGGCAGCGCGGCACCGTGCCCGGGCGGCGGCAGCGGTGCCACCGGATGCGGCGCACGCCAGCGCACCCCCTGGCCGAGACCCAGCATCAGGACCACCAGCGCGGCGCCAAGGATGCCGGCAGCCAGCACCAGCATCGGTGTCAACCGGCGTTGCGTGGCGGCCTTCACGGGGCGGCTCCCTGGCTGGCGCCGGTGCCGGCGTGCGACGGGCGCACATAGCCGGTCAGCGTGAACTGCACCTCCAGCGGCGCCTGGGCGTTCTGCTGGGTGATCACCGGATTGCGGAAGATGCTCAGGTCGCCGACGAACAGGTACGGCGTGCCCTGCTCCAGATCGTTCAGCACCGCGGCCAGCGGCTCGATGTCGCAGCGCAGGCTGATGCTCACGGCGGCCTTCCGGTAGGGTTCGCTGCCGTCGGCCTGGGGCTCGGGCAGCGGCATCTTCTGGGTCACCTCGCAACCACCGTCGCGCCGGTGCGCGCCGGTCACGTCGACCACCCGCTGCATCAGCCCGGCGGTCGCGGCGTTGGGATCGTCCTCGGGCAGAAACGCGCTGCTGGCCGCCTGTCCGGCGCCCATCGCGGCGAGACGCTTCTCCAGCTCCGGCTTCTGCGCGATGGCGGCGGCGTAGCGGCTCTGGGTGTCGCGCAGATCGCTCATCTGCGCGTTGATCGACTGCAGCGGCGCCACGAACCACCAGTGCAGCAGCACGAAGTAGGCGATCACCAGCACCAGCAGCAGCAGGCCGATCGCCGCCAGCCGGCTGTCGCGCGGCTTCATCACCAGCCGGCTCATGGCGTGGCTCCCGCGGATGCTGCGGCGGCGGGAGTCGCCGGCGTGCGCACGTTGGCGACGAGGTAGAAACGTTCCTTGCCGGTGGTCGGGTCGGCCTGGATCGAGCCCTGGAAGCCGACGTCGCGGATCAGCGGGTCGTCCTTCAGTGCATCGACCAGCTTGGCCGCCTGGGTCGCCTGGCCCTGGAAACCGAGGTGACCGTTGCTGTCGACACTGAAGCGCTCCAGCCAGGCGCTGTCGGGCAGACGGCGGGTGAGTTCGTCCAGCAGCGCCAGCACCGGCACGGTGTCTTTCTTCTTGAGTGCCAGGAAGCCGGCTGCGCCGGCATTGTCCTGCAGTTGCTGGCGCAGCAGGGCCACCTGCTGCGCCTCGCCGTGCATGGCATCGACCTGGGCCTGCATCGCGTCCAGCGCGACCTGCCGGTTGTGCAGCCACTGCCCCAGCACCAGCCCCGCCAGCACCACGCAGCCGGCAACGAGCGCGAGATTCAGCCGCGCGCGCGGATCGACCCGGCGCGGTCGTTGCGCGGGCGGCAGCAGGTTCGCGCCGACCCGGGCATCGCCGTCGAGCAGGTCGACCGCATCGACGCGGATGCGCAGGGCGGCCAGCCGCTCGAGCAGCGGATCGAGCGTGGTGCGCGGCAGGGCAATCAGCTCGACCGCGAAGCGGCCCTCGCCCACCGGGCGCGCCAGCTCGCGCACGTCGGTCGCCACCTGTTCGGCGCGGAACGGGGTCTGCCGGTCGATTTCGAAACCGACCACCTGCGCCAGGTTGTCGCGGGCGGCCAGCGGCAATGCCAGCGTGCGGCGCAGGCCGGCCGACACCGGCAGGCACAGCGCGAGGCGCAGATCCTGCGGATCGACCGCGGCCAGTGCCTGGCGCAGGGCCTGCTGCTGGATCGTCGGATCGCCGTCGTCGGGCCACTGCGCCAGCAGGCCCGGCTCGCCGGCACGGCGCACGCTCCAGTGCCCATCCCGATGTTCCAACAGGTGCCAGTCGGCACCGCTGGCCAGCATCTGGCGCATCCGGACCGGCAGCAGGGCGCGCAGTTCGCCGCCCCACCACGCCAGGAACGCCGGCAGCGGCGAGCCGCGCCAGGCGCGCCGCGCGCGCTCCAGCGACGGCCGCAGCGACTGCATTGCGGTACTCATTCCCCGTCTCCCTCCTGCCAGCGCAACACCGCGTACGGCTGCACGCCAGCCCCGATCCCGCGCAGGCGAACCGTTGCCCGCACCACGGCCCGGGTGCCGTCGGGAAGCGTCGCCTGCGAACGGATACTATGCGTTACCCCGGCACCGGACGCCATCGCGGTCGCTGGATCCAGCGCCTGTCGCGCGTCCTCGGCCTGCTGGATCCGCGCCGCATCCATGCCAGGAATCGCCGCCAGCGCCAGCGGCGGCGCGGTAGCCGGATTGGGCGCGTCGCGCCCTGACCACAGCGTGACCTGCGAAGCGACCGCCTTGTAGATGGCGGCCGGCATGCCGAGCACCATGCGCAGTTCCTCGATGCTGGCGAACGGTCCATGCCGCGGCAGGTAGTCGAGTCCCGCCGCGGTGTAGGCGGCGTCGGCCGGGTTCGGTCCCACCGCATCGCTGAAGCTGCGCCAGGCCGCTACCCGGCCCGCCAGCTGCTCGGCCGCCCGCGGCTCCATGCCGGCCGCCTTGAACAGGCCGGTGAGCACGGCCGGCGAAGCCGCATTGAGGTCCACCTTGCCGCTTTCGTCGACGATCTGGACCTGCACAGAGGCGTCGCCGAACGGGAAGGTGTACGACCGTCCATCGGGAATCCAGCGCTGTGCCAGTCTCGGATCCTGCAGCGCGTACACCGCCCGCGCGATACCCGCCTCGGCCGCGTAGTGCGCCTGGGTGTGGGCGAACGCATAGCGCGCCTGCAAGGCCTCGGTGCGCGCCATCAGCGCGTAGCCGCCGAGCAGCACCGCCAACAGGGTGCAGGCCCACAGCACCACCAGCAGTGCGACGCCACGCTGGCGACGGGGGAGAGGCGACCTTTGCATCATCGCGCTCCCGCCGCCCGCATGCGCAGCAGCGGCCCCTGCAGCATCAGCCCGCTGCTCGGGTCGATCCGCAGGGGCATGGTCAGTTCCGGCCAGGGCGTGATGCCTTGCGGGGTCAGTTCGATGCGCACCAGCTGCGGCATCAGCCGCCCGTCCGGCCAGCTGTCCTGCCAGTCGCCGACGCGGCCTTGCGCATCCACCCCGCGGTACTGGAATCGCCCCTGCCTGACGTGATCGAGCAGCAGCTGCGGCTTGCCCAGCGGACGCGGCGGCTTGCCGTCCGGCGGCAGCAGGGCCAGCTGCAACTGCAGCTGCTTGCCGCCGTGGTGATCGTCGACCAACGACAGCTTGAGCAGTTGCGGCCCGAGCTTGTCGAGATAGCCCGGCAGCGGCGCGACGAAGCGCATGGCATCGGCCTTGCCTTCGAAGAACAGTGCATCGCCGTTGGCGTCGTGGTCGATCGGCGCCACCATCGCCTGCGCCAGCTCGCGCCGCAGCAGTTGCTGGGTGGAGCGGATCTGGTCGAGCCGCTCCACCGCTGCGGTGCCCGAGCGCACGCCGTGGGTGGCGGTGCGGATACCCGAGTACACGCCAAGCAGCAGCACGCTGAGCAGCACCAGCGCCAGCAGCACTTCGAGCAGGCTGAAACCGCGCACGCGTCTCATCGCCCGCCTCCACCGGCGTCTGCACCGGTACCCGCGCCGATCGGCATCCCGGCGCGAAGCGTGCTGAAGCGCGCGTCCTGTTCGTGGCCGCCTTCGCTCCAGCGCACGTCGAGATCCAGCCGATACAGCTGCAGTGGCGGATTCGGCGGCGGCTTGCCCTCCGGCGTCCACGGCGTCACCTGCAACTGCCAGTGGTAGCGCTTGTCGAAGCGTCCGGTCCGGGTGCCGGTCTGGGGCGGCTCGATCACGAAGGTGCTGTCCAGCAGGCTGCGCGCCCACATCGCAGCCTCGCTGCGCTGGGCGGCGCGGTGGGTCAGGTCGATCGCGCCGCCGGCCACCTTCATCAGCGCGGTGAAGGCGATCGCCAGCAGCAGCAGTGCCGCAATCACTTCGATCAGGCTGAACCCCCGCTGGCGGCGAGACATCTTCATGGCTGCGCCGTGCCGGGTTGCACCACGCTGACCGCGCCGGTCAACCATCCCACATTGACCTGCCAGCGTCGCTGCCCCTGCTGCAGGGTGATATGCCCCCCGGTGGAGCTGCCGTCGGGGAAGAAGCGGATGCGCCCGACGGTGGGCGACACCTGGTCTTCCTTCGCGCTGGTGATGCTGACCTTCATGCCCTTCGGCAGCTCGCGGGTGCGGTCGTCCGCGCCGGTGTAGCTGCCGGCGCGGATGTCCAGGTCGAAGTGCTGCTCCTGCCCCTTCACGATCGCCTGGGCGCGGGTGGCGCGCAGCGTGGCGGCCAGTTCACCGCTGGCCGCACTGACGCGCGCACCGGCCAGACCCTGCGAGACCGAGATCGACACCGCCGCCGCCGCGATGCCGATCAGCAGGATCACCGCCAGCATCTCGAACAGCGTGAAGCCCCGCGCATGGTGCACGGCGGATCGGCGACGTGAGCAGCGGGTACTCATCGGGAAGATCCGAGCGGGCAGCGCCTACTGCCAGTTGCCCACGTCCTTGCTGAAGCCGTCGCCGCCCGGCTGCCCGTCCTGGCCATAGAAGATCAGATCGAAGCTGCCGTGCTCGCCCGGGTACTTGTAGCCGAAGGCATGCCCCCACGGGTCCTTCAGTTCGGATGGCTTGGCGTACGGCCCCTGCCAGTTGGTCGCATTGGACGGCTTGGTCACCAGATCCTCGAGCTGGCGCGGCGGCGTACCGTTGTCCAGCGCGTAGCTCTCGATCTTCTGGCCGAGCGTGGTGAGCTGCGCCTTGCCGGCGCCGTACTTACCCTTGTCCACGTTCTTGCCGACCTGGGTGACCACCACGGCGCCGATGATGCCGATCAGCACGATCACCGCGAGCATCTCGAGCAGGGTGAAGCCGGCGCTGCGGCGCGCGGCGCGGGGAGACCTGGACTGCATGGACTTACCTCTCGTCATGGAACGTTCGGAAACTCTCGGACACCGCCGATCACTGGATGTTGCTGGTCAGGCTGAGCAGCGGCAGCAGGATCGCCGCCATGATGATCGCCACCAGCACCGTCATCACGATGGTCAGCGCCGGCACCAGCGCGGCGAGCAGGCGATCGATCGCGCGGCGGCTCTCCAGTTCGAAGGTGTCGGCCACCTTCAGCAGCATGGTGTCGAGCTGGCCGGCCTCCTCGCCCACCTGCACCATCTGCAGGGCGAGCCGCGGGAAGCGCTGCGACTGCGCCAGCGCGAAACCCAGGCCCGCGCCGCCCTTGACCTGCTCGGCGGCGGTGGCCAGCGCCTCGTCCAGCGCGCGGTTGGAGGTGACCTGGCGCGCGATGGTCAGCGAGGACAGCAGCGGCACGCCGTTCTTCAGCAGCGTGCCCAGCGTGCGCGCGATCCGTGCGGTCTCCACCTTCACCAGCAGCGGCCCGACCACCCGTCGTTGCAGCAGCTTCGCGTGCGCGGCCAGCCTGGCATCCGGATCGCGCAGCTGCGCGCGGCGCACGAACACCGCGCCAACGATCAGCAGCACCATCAGCCACCACCAGTCCTGGATCAGGTTGCCCAGCGCCAGCACGGCCCGGGTGATCAGCGGGATCGGCACCTGCATGTCCTGGAAGATCGGCACGAACTGCGGCACCACATAGGCCAGCAGCAGCACCAGCGAGCCGAGCACGCCGACCATCAGGAACGCCGGGTAGATCAGCGCGTTGACGATGCTGCCGCGCAGCTGCTGGGCACGCTCCAGGTAATCGGCCAGGCGGCGCAGGGTGTCCTCCAGCGAACCGCCGGCCTCGCCCGCGCGCACCAGCGAGATGTACAGCTTGGGGAATACGCCGTGTTCCTCGTCCAGCGCCTGTGACAGTGTGCTGCCGCCGCGCACGCGGTCGCGCACGCGCTCGATCAGTTTCTTCGCCCGCTCGCCCTCGGGCAGCTCGAGCAGGATGCCGAGCGCGCGGTCCAGTGGCTGGCCGGCGCCGAGCAGGGTCGCCAGCTGGTGGGTGAACTGGGCCAGCTGGTCGCCGGAGAACGGCCCGCGCGCGAACAGCGCGGCGAACGAGCCGCCGCTGCCGCCGGCATCGGCGGGGACCGCTTCCAGTGGGGTGTGGCCCTGGTCCTGCAGGCGGGCGATCACGTCCTCGACCGATGCCGCCTCCATCTGGCCGTGCAGCATGTCGCCGGCATCACTGACCGCGCGGTAGCGGAACTGCGCCACGTCAGCCCTCCTGCGTCACGCGCAGGACCTCCTCCAGCGTGGTGACGCCGGCCACCGCCTTGGCGATGCCATCCTCGTACATGGTGCGCATGCCCTCGGCGCGCGCGGCGCGCTCGATCTCGCCGGCGTCGGCGCGCTGCATGATCAGCCGGCGCAGCGGGTCGGTCATCACCAGGAATTCCATGATCGCGCGGCGACCGCGGTAGCCGGTGGGGTTGGCCGCGCTCTCGCCCGGCTTCCACAGCCGGATCGGGCGCTGGTCGGTGTATTTCTCCAGCTCGAACTCGGCGATCACCTCGGGCGAGGGCTCGTACGGGATCGCCGTCTCCGGATCGAGCCGGCGCACCAGCCGCTGCGCCAGGATGCCGTTGACGGTGGAACCCAGCAGGTAGTCCTCGACGCCCATGTCGAGCAGGCGGGTGACACCGCCGGCGGCCGAGTTGGTGTGCAGGGTCGACAGCACCAGATGGCCGGTCAGCGCGGACTGGATCGCGATGCGGCAGGTTTCCAGGTCACGCATCTCGCCGATCATGATCACGTCCGGGTCCTGGCGCATGATCGAGCGCAGCGCGCCGGCGAAATCCAGCCCGATCTGCGGCTTCACCTGGATCTGGTTGATGCCCTCGAGCTGGTACTCGACCGGGTCCTCGACGGTGATGATCTTCACGTCGGGCGTGTTGATCCGCGACAGCGCGGTGTACAGCGTGGTGGTCTTGCCCGAACCGGTCGGGCCGGTCACCAGCAGGATGCCGTGCGGGCGCTGCAACACCTCGACGAAGCGCTGCTCGAACGCGTCGGTGAAACCCAGCGAGGCGAAGTCGAACACCACCGACTCGCGGTCCAGGATGCGCATCACCACCGACTCGCCGAAGCTGGTCGGCACGGTGGACACGCGCAGGTCCAGCTCCTTGCCCTGCACCCGCAGCTGGATGCGACCGTCCTGCGGCAGGCGGCGCTCGGCGATGTTGAGCTTGGCCATGATCTTGACGCGGCTGATCACCGCGGCGGTCGAGCTGGAGGGCGGCGCCTCCACCTCGTGCAGCACGCCGTCGATGCGGTAGCGCACCTTCAGCCGGTTCTCGAACGGCTCGATGTGCACGTCCGAGGCGCGCTGCTCCACCGCGCGCTGCAGGATCAGGTTGACCAGGCGGATGACGGGCGCCTCGGAGGCGAGGTCGCGCAGGTGCTCGACGTCCTCTTCCTCGGTGGCGCCGGCGCCGTCGAGGTTCTCCACGATCGATCCCATCGCCGAGCGGCCCTGGCCGTAGTAGCGCTCGATCAGGTCATCGATCTCCGAACGCAGGCCGATGCACAGCGCCACCGGCTTGCCGGCGGCCAGCCGCACGGCGTCGAGCGGGTACGGATCGGCCGGATCGGACACGACCAACGCCAGCCCGTCGTCGCCCTGGCGGATCGGCACCACGTGCTGCTGCTTGAGGAAGCGTGGCGACACGTCCAGTTCGGACGGCGGCAGCTCGGGCACGTCACGGGTGGCCACCAGCGGCGCGCCCAGCAGCTCCGACCAGGCCTGAGCCAGGTCGCGCTCGGACACCAGGCCGAGCCGCGCCATCAGGGCGGTCAGCGTGCCCTCCGGAGCCTCTTCATGCAGCCGTCGGGCGCGGACCAGGTCACCGTCCTTGAGCGCACCGCGCGAGACCAGCAGGGCACATACGGCCGCCTCGCGGTCATCCATGGCCGCCTGTGTTGCGTCCCCCGACGCGCTCACCACTGCCGACATCACCCACCCCGTTCCACTGCGATTACGGACATCTTCTGCCGGTCGTCGCCCCCGCACCGACCAGACGCGCATTGTTAGCACATCCGGTCTCCCCCGGGGCGGCGACCGCGGGCGCCCTGTTCACAAAGCACCGGCCCCAGGCGGACAGGCGCAAGAATCTCCGCCCTCACCGGAAGCCGGCTGAGCGCGAAAGCTGGCCACCCTAGGCAAGCCCGGCCGATCCGGCAATACGGCAATGGCCTATGGGGTATTCCGGGAACGCTGCGTTGCGGCGTCGCGCGCGCGGCGCGGGCTTGCGACAATACGGACTTTGCCTGCCAAGACCGACGCATGCTGATCGACATCGGGGCCAACCTGACCCACGAATCCTTTGCCCACGACTTCGATGCGGTGCTCGCCCGCGCCCGCACCCACGACGTGGCGCGGATGGTGGTCACCGGGGCCAGCCGTGACGGCAGCCGGGCCTCGCTGGCGCTGGCCCAGGCCCACCCCGGCGTGCTGTACGCCACCGCCGGCGTGCATCCGCACCATGCGGTGGACTACGACGACGCCACCGACGCCCTGCTGCGCGAGCTGGCCACGCAGCCGGAGGTGCGCGCGGTCGGCGAGACCGGGCTGGACTACCACCGCAACTATTCGCCGCGCGACGTGCAGCGCGAGGTGTTCGAGCGCCAGCTGCGCATCGCCGCCGAGCTGGGCAAGCCGCTGTTCCTGCACCAGCGCGATGCGCACGAGGACTTCCTCGCCCTGCTGCGCCGCTACCGCGACCGGGTGCCGGCGGTGGTGGTGCACTGCTTCACCGACACCGGCGAGGCGCTGCGCGACTACCTGGCGCTGGACTGCCATATCGGCATCACCGGCTGGATCTGCGACGAACGCCGCGGCCTGCATCTGCGTGAGCTGGTCAGGGAGATTCCGGCCGACCGGCTGATGATCGAGACGGACGCGCCCTACCTGCTGCCGCGCACGGTGCGCCCGCAGCCCAGCCACCGGCGCAACGAGCCGATGTACCTGAAGCACATCGCCGAGGAGATCGCCCGCGACCGCGGCGAGACCTACGAGGCGCTGGCCGCCCACACCACGGCCACGGCCCGGGCCTTCTTCAGCCTGCCGCCGGCCTAGGCGCGCGGCGTCAGGGGAGCAGCAGCCGGGTCTCGCCCGGCGCCAGTCCGTCCAGCGCATACCTGCCGATCCGCTCGCGGATCAGCCGCAGGGTGGGAAAGCCCACCGCCGCGGTCATCCGGCGCACCTGCCGGTTGCGGCCCTCGTGCAGAGTGATGCGCAACCAACTGGTGGGGATCGCCTTGCGGAAACGCACCGGCGGATCGCGCGGCCACAGCCAGTCCGGCTCGGTGGCATGTTCGGCGCCGGCCGGCAGGGTCGGGCCGTCCTTCAGCATCACGCCCCGGCGCAGCGCGGCGATCGCCTCGTCGGTGATCGCGCCATCCACCTGCGCCAGGTAGGTCTTGGGCTGCTTGTGCCTCGGGTCGGTGAGCCGGTGCGCCAGCGTGCCGTCGTCGGTGAGCAGCAGCAGGCCCTCGCTGTCCTGGTCGAGCCGGCCAGCCGCGTAAACCCCTTTCTGCACGATGTAGTCGGCCAGGGTGGCGCGGCCGTCCGCATCGGTGAACTGGCAGAGCACGCCATAGGGCTTGTTCAACGCGATCAGCACGGAGCGACGGACGCCGTCAGGGGGATGAGGCGGCCTTGGCCGGCGACGGCACCGAGGCGGCCGGTGCCGGACCCTCCGGCTTCACGAAGCGCAGCGTCATCCGGTCCGATTCGCCGATCGCCAGGTACTTTGCGCGGCCGGCATCGCCCAGGGTCAGCGTCGGCGGCAGCGTCCACACGCCCTTGGGGTAGTCCTTGGTATCGGCCGGATTGGCGTTGATCTCGCTGGATTCCTCCAGCTCGAACCCGGCATCGGTGGCCAGCTTCACCACCGCGGCCACCGGCAGGTAACCGCTGCCCTTCGCCGCATCCAGCGATACGCCCGCGGCGGCACGATGGTCGACCACGCCGAGCACGCCGCCCGGCCGCAGCACCTTGAAGAAGCCCTTGAACATCGCCGGCGCGGTCCCGGCCTGGACCCAGTTGTGCACGTTGCGGAAGGTCAGCACGGTGTCGGCGCTGCCGGGCGGGCCGAACACCGGCGCCTTCGGATCGAAGGTGACGATGCGCGCGTCGCCGAACACCGCCGGATCGGCGGCGAACTTCTGCTTCAGCGTGTCGTCGGCCGGCTTGCCGGGGGCCGGCGCGACCACCGCGGCCACGTATTGCCCGTTATCGCGCAGCAGCGGGGCCAGGATGTCGGCGTACCAGCCGCCGCCCGGGGTGATCTCCACCACCGTCTGGTCCGGCTGCACGCCGAAGAACTCCAGTGTCTGTTTGGGGTGGCGGTAGCGGTCGCGCGCCCGTTCGGCCGCGCTGCGCCAGTCGCCGGCCAGCACGCTGTCGAGCTGGGCCGCGGTGAAGTCGACGGCGCTGGTCGGTGGCACCAGCTCGCCCGGAGGCTGGTCCTGCCCGTCCGCTTCGGCCACGGTCTGCGCCGCCGCGGGCGCTGCCAGCGCGAGGGCGCACAGCCCTGCCAGCAGCCACTTTCCCGGAACCGACGATGTCATGGTGTGCTCCCTGTTCGATCGCGCCTGGCGGCGCCTCCCCGCCCGGCACGCTGGCGCAGGCAAAGTGATAACGACGTGCAGATACGGCTGGCCGTTCAGTATGGACGCGGACAGACCGACTGCAGGCCGTCGATGTGTTCGTGCAGATCCGGTGCGATGCCTTGCCACATCGGATCCAGGATGAAATCGATGCCCTCGTAGCGCGCCAGCTTGGCCGCGGGAATGAAGTCGGCGTCGCCGGCGACCAGGATGATCTGGTCGACCTGCTTCTTGTAGGCCAGCGCGGCGATGTCGATGCCGATCTTCATGTCGACCTGGGTCTGGCGCATCTCCGGCTCGAAATGCTCGTCGCCCAGCTCGTCCCAGGCCAGCGTGCCCTCGCGCAGCTGCTGGAACGCACTGCGGCGCAGCTGCCACTCGCCGCGCTCGCTCAGCCGCCCGAGGCGCAGCGCCATCTTGCGCTGGCGCCGCAGCTGGTCGTGCAGCTCGCGGCGGAACGCGGCCGCGCCGGTGCGTCCGAAATCCACGCTGTCGCCGCTGACCGGCTTGACCAGGGTGCGCTCCAGCGGCGGGCAGTCGTAGAAGAAGATGCGGTACAGCGCCTCGCGCGGACGATCCAGCGCCTTGAGGTGCTCCAGCGCCATGCCGAACACGGTCTTGGCTACCGTGCGCGCGTCGTTGGGATCGCGGTCGCCCCATACCTTGCGGTAGCGGGCGAGAAAAAACGCACCATCGACAAGAAACGCAGTAGCGGGCATGCAGTCCTCAACGGCCGGGGATCAGGCGGTCGCCGGCCGGGCCCGCACCGGGTGCGGAACCGCTCGGAATCGCCGGAAAACGTGCGCCCGCGGGAAATCGCGGCGCTGCACCATCTTACATCCAGGCCGGTCTCAGCGGATGGCCAGCGCCCGTGCCAAAGCCTGCAGGCCCTCGTCGTAGAGTGCCTCCATCAGCCTCGCGACGTCTGCTCCGGCTTCGCGCCGCGGCTCGAATTCGCACGACCAGTCGACCCGACAGGCCGGACCGTCCGCATGCACGGCCAGGGTCGAGCGGCAGGCGGCCAGCGGCAGCGAGCCGTCGACCAGCACGTAGACGCACCGGCAGGCGGCATCGTTGCGCGCCTCCAGCCGCTCGACCACGCGACCGCCGTCGGCCAGGTGCAGGGTACGGATGCGCCCCTCCCACGACAGGTCCAGCCGCCGCACCTGCGGATGCCACCGGTGCAGGCCGCCGAAATCGCCCACCACCGCCCAGACCGCCTCGGCCGGATGCCCGATGTGCTGCGTCACCTGGATGCGGGTCATGCGGTGTGGTCCCTGCCCGGCGCCCCGCCGGCCGCAGGAGCCACGCAAGACCCGGACCAGCGCGCAAAGCCCTTCGGACCGGCGGTCGCTGCCGCAGGTGTTGCTTCCGTGGCGCAGCCGACCCGTGACACGGCGTGTCAAATGCTTCACGCCGGGGCGCCCCGATGCTGCGCTGCAGTTTGCGGCGATCCGTGGCGGGCGCGATGCTCGGGATCCACCTGACGCGCAAGACCACCTCCGACCGATGCGACGCGGGACAGCGTGCCGCACAGCCAGGCGCCAGGGACCGAAGGAGCCACGGTCATGAGCAACGCCCTGACGGCAAGCCAGCCCTCCTCGCGCATCGCGAGCCTGCTGCAGGCGCGGATCGGCACCAGCCAGGTCTCGCCCTACGTCGCCAAGTCGTGGGACCGCTGCCTGAACCGCTACAGCATCGAGCCGGACGCCGAGCGGCGCACCGTCGTGCTCGACACCGCTTCGGTGCGGGCACGCCAGGAAACCCTGGGCGAGCTGCTCGGCGTGGCCCGCGCCGAGATGGAAAACCTGTACGAGCAGATCGCCGGCTCCGGCTACGCGGTGATCCTCAGCGACGCCGACGCGGTAGTGCTCAGCGCGATCACCGACAGCCAGGCCCGGCGCGACTTCCGTGGCGCGGGGCTGTGGGTCGGCGCGGTATGGAGCGAACAGCACGAGGGCACCAACGGCATCGGCACGGCGGTGGCCGAGCGGGCACCGGTGACGGTGTACTGCGGCGAGCACTTCCGTCGCTACAACGCCGGACTGTCGTGCTGCGGCGCGCCGATCCTCGACGTCGACGGCGAGGTGCTGGGCGTGCTCGACGCCTCCGCCGCCAGCACCGCCGACACGCGGCTGGTCCAGAGCCACACCATGGCCCTGGTCAGCATGTCGGCCAACCTGATCGCCCGCTGCCATTTCCTCGGCCGCTTCCGCGATGCCTGGGTGCTGCGCTTCCACAGCCGGGCCGAGTTCGTCGGCCTGCTGCACGAGGCGCTGATGGCGATCGACGACGACGGCAACGTGCTGGCGGTGAACGAAGCGGCACTGCTGCAGCTGGGCATCAGCAGCCGCGCGCAGCTGGTCGGCAAGCCGCTCGCCAGCCTGCTGCCGCTGGACATGGACACCCTGCGCCGCCACGCCATGCACGAGGCCGCGTCGCTGTGGCCGGTGCGCGACATCGCCTACGGACGCCGCTTCTTCGCCAACGCCCGGGCACCGATGCAGCGTCGCGCGGCGCCGACGGCAGGCATCAAGCGAACCGACCCCGGCACGCCGGCGGCACGCCGACACGTGGGCGGCGACCCGCGCATGCAGCACAACCTCAATTGCGGTCGCCAGCTGTTCGGCCGACGCGTGCCGATCCTGTTGCAGGGTGCCACCGGCACCGGCAAGGAAGTGTTCGCCAAGGCACTGCACCAGGCCGCCAGCTGGGCCGACAAGCCCTTTGTGGCGGTGAACTGCGCGGCGATTCCCGAGGCGCTGATCGAGAGCGAGCTGTTCGGCTACACCCGCGGTGCGTTCACCGACGCGGCGCGCGAGGGGCACGTCGGCAAGATCCGCCAGTCCAGCGGCGGCACGCTGTTCCTCGACGAGATCGGCGACATGCCGCTGGCGCTGCAGACGCGCCTGCTGCGCGTGCTCGAGGAGCACGAGATCGTGCCGCTGGGCGGCGACGCGGCGATTCCGGTGGATCTGCACGTGATCAGCGCCAGCCATCGCGACCTGCTCGCCATGGTGCAGCAGGGCGAATTCCGCGAAGACCTCTACTACCGCCTCAACGGCATCACCCTGGAACTGCCCACGCTGCGCGAGCGCACCGACAAGCGCGAGCTGATCCAGACCCTGCTGCGCGAGGAGGTCGGCGACGGTCCGCTGCCGACGATCGACGACGAGGCGATGGAGCGGCTGCTGGCGCATCCATGGCCGGGCAACATCCGCCAGCTGCGCAACGTGCTGCGCATGGCGACCGCGCTGTGCGGCGATGACGGGCGCATCGGCGTCGTCCAGCTCGGTCGCGAGTTCGGCGACGCCCCGTCGGGCCTGCCGCCGGCCGCACAAGGCAATCCCGGGCGCGACGAAGCGGCCAATCCACTCGGTACCGCCGAACGCGACGCGCTGATGTTCGAGCTCGAACGCATGCACTGGAACATCAGCCGCACCGCCACCGCTCTGGGGGTGAGCCGCAACACGCTGTACCGCAAGATCCGCAAGCACCGCATCGTGCTGCCCGGCTGAACGCCTGGCGCGCTCAGTCGTCGTCCGCGGCCGCGCCGCCGAAGGCGTAGCTCACCCCGAGCAGGAACGAGCGCGGTGCCCCCGGCGCCACGAACAGCGTGGGCGTGCCCGAACCGGTGGTGTCGATCAGGCGGCTCGGCGTGTCGAACACGTTGGTGCTGAGCAGGCCGCCGTTGACGTAGCGGCGATCGAACAGGTTGTCGACGCTGGCGAAGAAGGCCAGCGCGCGGCTCGGCCGGTAATGCAGGTCCAGCGAGACCACGCCGTATCCGGGCAGCGCACCGTGGCGGTCGGCATTGTTCTCGTCGCCCACCACGAACTGCCCGGAATACGCGCGCAGGTTGGCGCCGAACGACCACCGCGACGTCAGCCGGTATTCGCCCGACAGGTTCAGCAATCGCTCCGGCACCCCGGGCAGGCGGTCGCCGCGGCGCACCCGGATCACCCCTTCGGAGTCGGCACTCGAATTGGCGCCGCTCACCGTCTCGAACGACGCGTCGTAGGTGGCCCGCACCAGGCTGAGGTTGGCCTGCCACTCCAGCCGGCCGCGTTCGCCGCCCAGCCCCAGGTCGACGCCGCGCCGGCGCGTGCCCTGCACGTTGGCGAAGTAGCCCTGCGAGCTGCCGCCGGTGAACACGGTGAGGATGTCGTTGCTGGCCCGGCTCAGGTAGGGCGACACGTTCCAGCGCAACCGGCCGTCGGCGGTGCTGCCGCGCAGGCCACCGCTCAGCGTACGCACCACCACCGGCTTGAGCGGCGGATCGCCGGTGAAGTCGTTGGGCAGCGCGCAGGGGGCCGCCGGGTCGGCGCATTCGAACTCGATCGGCGTGGGCGTGCGCATGCCCTCGTCGTAGTTGGCGTAGAGGCCGAACGCCGGTGACGGATTCCAGGTGACGCCGAGGCTCGGGTTGAAGCGGTGGAAGCGCTGGCGGCCGTTGATGTCCGGCTCGCTGCCGGAGCGGTCGGTCACCGCCAGCCGGCTGAGGTTGTAGCGTCCGCCGGCACTGAGGTGCACCGCCGGCGTGAGCGCGAACACGTCCATCGCGTACACGCCGATGCTGCGGTTGGTCGCACCGGCATTCGTCAGCGGATCGAGCACGAACGGCGCTAGCCCGATCGCTTCGCCGCGCCGTGCCGGATCGAGCGGGAAATAGGCCGGCTGGGCGAACTGGGTGAAATCGCTGGCGCCCGCATCCAGGCTCACGCCGACGGTGAGCTGGTTGTCGTGACCGGCGAGTGCCGCGCTGTCCACCGCCTGCAGCGAAAAGCCGTAGCCGCGTGTGCGCACCTGGCCGAGCACGTTGCTGGCCGGCACGTTGTTGATCGTCGCCTGCGGGTTCGCCGGGTCGTAGGCCGGGCTCACCCCGGCATACCAGAACTGGCCGACCGAGGACGGATCGTAGGTGCCGTCGACCACATAGCCGAGCGGCCCGTCCGCGGCCGGATCGTAGGCGGCGAAGTCGTTGGTGTTGGAATTGAAGCTGCTGCTGCGCGACAGCCGCAGGTAGCCGTTCGCCTGCACCGCCCAGTCGGCGCCGAGCTCATGCGTGGCCTGCGCGGTGAACGCATTGAGGCGGTTGCGGAAGTGGTCCGGCCAGGTGAAGCCGACCTTCGGCGTATCGATCCATTCCAGCGGCAACGACTGCGTGCCGGACAGGCGTCCGGCCGTGCCGGTGTAGCCGAGCATCAGCGAGGTGTTCTCGTCCGGCCGCCAGTCGCCGCGCACGAAGGCCTGCTGTACCCGGCTGGGCGAATACTCCCGCCAGCCGCGCTCGTAGTCGTTCGCCGCACCGACGAAGATCGCCCCGGTGCGGCCATGCGCGCCGAAGCTGGCGTCCGCCTGGATCCGTCCCCACGAGCCACCGGAGACATCCACCGTGCCGCCCGGATCGGTGAAGCCGCTCTTGCTGGTCACCAGCAGCGCACCAGCCAGCGTGTTCAGGCCGTACAGCGGGTTGGAGCCCGGCACCAGCTCGACGTCGCGCACGGCGAAGTCGGGGATCGACTCCCAGTTCATCGTCTCGGCGAACGGCTCGTTCTGGCGCACGCCGTCGAAATACACCGAGATGCCCGACGGCGAGCCGAGCAGCGGCGACAGCGTGTAGCCGTGGAAGATCAGGTTGGCCTGCCACGGGTTGCCCTGTGACTGGGTGAGGCTCACGCCCTGGAAGTTCGCCTCCAGCAGGCCGGTGACCGCCTGCCCGTGCAGCTGCGCCATGTCGTCGGCCTGCGCGCTCTGCACGTTGAGCGGGATCTGCAGCGGCGGCACCTCGAAGCCGGGCAGCGGCGCGATCGCGATCACCTTCACTTCGCGGAACTGCTTGACCGGGCGATCGGCCAGCACACGCGGGCTGGCCGCCAGGCAGAGCGCGGCCAACCCCAAGCGTCCGACGAGCTTGCACGCGCGGCGGGCGTTGGCGGCACACGTCCCTGTGATGCGGCGGCTCGGCATGGACAGCTCGTTCCGTTCGACGAAAGCTCGGACGCCGATCATCCCAACCGCCCGGCCGCCCGCCCAAGGCGACCTTGGTCGAACGGCCCGCTGCTCGCGACGCGACTCACGCCCCCTTGTACAGCGTGCCCCTGGCCTTGGCCGTATGCGTGGCGATGGCGTCCATCAGCGGCGGCGACAGGCAGTCGTACGGCGGCAGGCCGAGCTCGTTGAGGCGCGCCCGCACCGCATCCATGCCGGCCGGGTTGTAGCCGGACTCGATGATCGAGGAGACGAAGGCGGCGAAGCCCGGTGCCGCCCAGCCGTCTTCCTTCGACAGCTCGGTGTGCACGAAGTCCAGCCCGTAGAACGGATGGTCCCTGTTCTCGATGCGGCCAATCATGTGGGTGCCGCAGACCTTGCAGGCATGGCGCTGGATCGCCGCGCTGGCGTCGACGATGGCCAGCTTGTCGCCGTTCTCCAGCACCTCGACCTTGTCGCGGCCGACCACGGCGATCTGCGCGAACACCGCGCCTTTCGGCTTCCAGCACTTGCTGCAGCCGCAGACGTGGTTGTGCGCGGTCTGTGCGCCCACTTTCACCTTCACCGGCTTGTCCGCGCACAGGCAGGTGAGCGTGCCTCCGCCGAAACCGTCCTTGCCGGGTTTGACGCCGTGGTCGACGGCGGGATGGATCGAGACGCTTGCCATGGTGTGACCTCCAGTGGATGTGCGGAACACGACGGAAGGCCGAGGCCGCTGGAACGCCGCCGCGGCGGCGCTCCGGCGGCGTCCGGTCAGTACTTGATCACCGAGCGGATCACCTTGCCCTCGTGCATCAGGTCGAAGGCGCGGTTGATGTCCTCCAGCGGCATCACCTCGGTGATCATCTCGTCGATCTTGATCTCGCCCTTGAGATAGCGCTCGACGTAGCCGGGCAGCTGGCTGCGACCCTTCACGCCGCCGAACGCGGAGCCGCGCCAGACGCGGCCGGTGACCAGCTGGAACGGCCGGGTGGAGATCTCCTGGCCGGCACCGGCCACGCCGATGATGGTCGACTCGCCCCAGCCCTTGTGGCAGCACTCCAGCGCCGAGCGCATCACGTGGACGTTGCCGATGCACTCGAACGAGTAGTCCACGCCGCCGTTGGTCATGTCGACGATGACCTGCTGGATCGGCGTGTCCGGGTAGTCCTTGGGGTTGACGAAGTCGGTGGCGCCCAGCGCCTTGGCCATCTCCCACTTCGACGGGTTGATGTCCACGCAGAGGATGCGCGAGGCCTTGGCCATCACTGCCCCCTGCACCACCGACAGACCGATGCCGCCCATGCCGAACACCGCCACGGTGGAACCGGGTGTGACCTTGGCGGTGTTGAGCACCGCGCCGATGCCGGTGGTGATGCCGCAGCCGAGCAGGCACACCTTGTCCAGCGGCGCGGCCGGGTTGATCTTCGCCAGCGAGATCTCCGGCAGCACGGTGTACTCGGAGAACGTGCTGGTGCCCATGTAGTGCAGGATGGTCTTGCCGTTGATCGAGAAGCGCGAGGTGCCGTCCGGCATCAGGCCCTTGCCCTGGGTGAGGCGGATCTTCTGGCACAGGTTGGTCTTGCCGGAGCGGCAGTACTCGCACTCGCCGCATTCGGGCGTGTACAGGGGGATCACGTGGTCGCCCGGCTTCACCGAGGTGACCCCCGGCCCCACTTCCTCGACGATGCCGCCGCCCTCGTGGCCGAGGATGGCCGGGAAGGCGCCTTCCGGATCGGCGCCGGACAGGGTGTAGGCATCGGTATGGCACACGCCGGTGGCGACGATGCGCACCAGCACTTCGCCGGCCTTGGGCCCCTCCACGTCGACCTGCTCGATGCTCAGCGGCTTGCCTGCTTCCCAGGCGACGGCGGCTCTGGATTTCATGGATGCGACTCCTCGATGGTTGGAACGGAACGGGGGAAGGCGGATGGTCCCAAGCCCGTGCCCGCTATGGCAAACGGCCTTCAGTCCTGCGCGCTGGGCGGACGGCCCGGCGGCACCAGGTCGAGCTGGCGTGCCTTGATGTAGTCGTAGATCGCGCGGATGTCCTTCTCCTCGAAGAAGCCGGCCCACGACGGCATGCCCTTGGCCTGGCGCCCGGCCATCGCGGTGCTGAGGAACTGCTGCCAGGTCATACCGCCCTCCAGCGACTTGCGCAGATCCGGCGCGTATTCGCCGCCGATCGCATCGCCGCCGTGGCAGCGAAAGCAGTAGGAGTTGTACTGCTCGTAGCCGTGGAACACCGCATCGGTCACCTGCTTCTGGTCCGGCCCGGTGAAGACGGCGAAGTCGGTGGTCACCGGCTTGCCGTCGGGGGTCTTGTAGGTATGGCTCTCCCCCTGTGTCGCGGCCGGCTGGTTGGCCTTGGCTTCGGAGGGCTGGCCGTGCAGCGAGAGGATCCAGTGCACCATCTCGGTGATGTCCGCATCGCTGAGCTCCGGATGCGCGGTCATCGCGATGTCGCCCCAGTTGCCCGCGCCACCCTCCTTGATCTTCTTCACCAGCATCGCGACCGTCGCCCCGCCCTTGCCGCGGTAGCGGTCGGCCACCGCGTCGTAGGCCGGTCCCACCAGCTTGTGGTCGATCGCGTGGCAGGCGAAGCAGTTGCTGGCGCGCGCCTTGGTCTCTCCCAGCGACATGCCTCCATCCCCCGCACGGGCAACGAGCGGAGCGGCCACGCCGAGGGTAAGGCCGAGCAGGGACAGACAGCGCAGCAGGGGACGATGCATGGGCACGGGCTCCATCGGGCAAAAAGGGGTCAGAGGTTGGCCATGCCGTCCATGCCGGCGGCGGGCTCGGGATGGGTCTCCACGCCGTGCTGGCGCAGGATCGCCTTCAGCTCGCCGTCGTGGGCCTTGATCAGCCGGTCCAGCCGCTGCTTGAGCGCGGTGTCGCCCTGGCGCACCGCCATCGACATCGGGAAGGTGTACATCTCCGGCGATCCGGTGGCGCGCGAGTTGGGCAGGGTCACCGTGGTGAGATCGGGATAGTCCTTGAGGAAGGCGCCGATCGCCGGTTGCCAGGTGATCATCACGTCGATCTTTCCGCTCTCCAGGTCGTCCAGCACGCTGCGCGGCGAAACCCCGGCCTTGCCGCCGACGTCATAGGCCTTGGCGGCCTGGACCATGCCGCGCAGCTGCAGGCCCGCTTCCACCGGCGTGTCGGACTCGAAGCCGATCTTCAGCTTGTGCAGGTCCGGCGAGTTGAGGTCGGTGAGGTCGTAACCCTTGTCCTTCTTGAACACGAACACGTAGGAGGACACGTAGTAGGGATCGGTGGTGAGCTCCTCCTGGTTGCCGTACGGCATGCTCATCACCACGTCGCAGTGCCCGCTGTCGAGATTGCGCGCCAGCCACTCGGAGTAGCCGCCGTGACCGCGCGAGTCGGCCCAGGTGTAGTCGACGGTGGCACCGAGCTGTTTGGCCACGTATTGCGCGACGGCGTTCTCGAAACCCTGGCCGGCCTGGTTGGAGTACGGCAGGTAGTCCGGATCGGCGCAGACCTTGAGCTGGCCGCTGGCGTGGGCCGGCACGACGGCGGCCAGCAGTACCAGCAGGCCGGTGGCGAGGAAGGTGGGCTTGCAGGTGCTCATGGCGGTCTCCCGGCGATATGGACACGGTGGCGCCACGCCCCCTTGCGGAGGCATGGCGCCGGTTCGCGGATCAGTTCAGGGCAAACACCATCAAGGTGCCGCCGAGGTTGGTGTAGTCGCCGAGGGTGGCGGTGGCGCCGACCGCACCGAGGCCTTCGGTCGCCTTGGTGAGGTTGTTCGACAGGCCGATCGCCGCCCAGCCGCCGACGCCGCTCAAGATCGCGACGTACTGCTTGCCGTCATGCGTGTAGGTGATCGGGTTGCCGATGATTCCGGACGGGCACTTGAACTGCCACAGCACCTTGCCGGTCTTCAGGTCGACCGCGCGGAACCAGCCGGTCAGCGTACCGTAGAAGGCCAGGCCGCCCTTGGTGGTCAGCACGCCGGACCAGTCCTGGAAGCGGTCGTTGATCGCCCACTTGGTCTGGCCAGTGGCGGCGTCGAAGGCGATGAAGCGGCCGCCCACGTCGCCATGGTTCGCCGGATACATGTTCACCAGCGCGCCGACGTACGGGAAGCCGGCCTTGTACTTCACGTTGAACGCCTGGTAGTCCATGCAGACGTGGTTGGTCGGCACGTAGAACAGGCCGGTGTTCGGGTCGTAGGAGGCCGGCTGCTGGTCCTTCGAGCCCTGCGAGGACGGGCAGATGTCCTTCACGTTGACGCCTTCCCTGGTCATCTTGGCCGGGTCGACCATCGGCCGGCCGGTCTTCATGTCGATGCCGGTGGCCCAGTTCACCACCGGGTCGAACTTGTGCGCGGCGAGCAGCTTGCCGTTGGAGCGGTCCCACACGTAGGCGAAGCCGTTGCGGTCGAAGTGGGTGAGCGTCGGTACGGTGCGGCCGTCGATCTTCGTGTCGGTGAGGATGCTCTCGTTGACGCCGTCGTAGTCCCAGCCGTCGTGCGGGGTCATCTGGAATACCCACTTGGCCTCGCCGGTGTCCGGGTTACGCGCGATCACCGACATCGAATACTTGTTGTCGCCGGGGCGCTGGGTCGGGTTCCAGGTGCCGGGGTTGCCGGTGCCGTAGTACAGCAGGTTGAGCTTGGGGTCGTAGGTGTACCAGCCCCAGGTGGTGCCGCCGCCGAGCTTCCACTGGTCGCCCTGCCAGGACTTCAGGCTGGAGTCCTTGCCCACCGGTTTCTGCGTGGCACCGTCGATGGTCTTCCTCGGATTGAACATCAGCTGGTCGTCCGGCCCGGTGCTGTAGGCGCGCCACAGCTGCTTGCCGGTCTTGATGTCGTTGGCGGTGATGTAGCCGTGCACGCCGTACTCGGCGCCGGACACGCCGGTGATCACCTTGTCCTTGATCACGATCGGCGCCATGGTCTGGGTCTGGCCGATCATCGGGTCGGCGTTCTGCGCCTTCCACACCACCTTGCCGGTCTTGGCGTCCAGCGCGTAGAGATTGCCGTCCAGCGCATTGGCGAAAATCATCCCGTCGCCGTAGGCCGGTCCGCGGTTGACCACGTCGCAGCAGGCCACCGACGGCGCGAACTTGTTCTGGTCCGGGGTAAAGCTCCAGACGATCTTGCCCGGGTCGTCCAGCGACACCGCGTAGACGTGGTTCGGGTAGGAGCTTTCGAAGTACAGCATGTTGCCGACCACCAGCGGCTGGCCTTCGTGGCCGCGCAGCGATCCGGACGACATGGTCCAGGCCACGTGCAGGTTCTTCACGTTGTCGGTGGTGATCTGGTCCAGCGCGCTGTAGCGCTGGGCGGTGTAGCTGCCCGACGGCATCACCCACTGGTTGGGGTCCTTCGCCAGCTGCATCAGCGCGTCATTGGCCAGGGCGCCGGCCGCGGTCAGGCCCAGTCCCAGCCCGAGCACGATCGACCATGGACGGGAACGAACGAAACGGTTTCGCATGGTGGATTCCCTTTGTCTGCCGTGGAACGGAGCGGGCCGCCGAGGGCGCCGCCGCCGGAAAACGTGACCTCTGCGCTGCAGGCGCCGTGCCATCGCCCGGACAGTCGCCGAATCCATCGACGATTCATGTGCTTGCGCCCAGATCATGATCACCGGCAGGGCGCAGTCGCCCCGGCGGGTGTGCTCATTCCGCAACACCCGCTGCTGCAGATTTGGCTCATTGCGGGGACGCGCGCGGAGCAGGCCGGCGAAGCCGCGGCCTGTCTACCGCAGGTTTGCGTCAGGGGATCTTGCGGGGGTGACCCGATACTCCAAAGGCAGAGGACATCCGCAGCAATACGCCGGGCGGCTGCCGCGCGGGCGCGCAACCGGCCCGCCGTCGGGGCCGGGGCGGGCGACGGACCTGCCTAGCCGGCACCACCGCCCGGGCGAGGTCCGGGCAACTGGCGGCAATACGTGTCCGCCTCGGCGAGCAGCCATTCGCGGAACGTGGCGAAGCCGCGGTGCTCCAGCGAGCGCGGGGGATACACCAGCCAGTAGGCATCCGACACAGGCAGGTAGCGCTCGCCCAGCACCACCAGGCGGCCGGCATCGATCAGCGACTTGGACATCACCATGCGCCCCATGGCGACGCCCAGCCCCTCCAGCGCGGCATGACGTTGTGCCTCGAAGCTGTCGAAGTGCGCGACGTAGCGGTGCGGCAGCTCGCCGCCGTAATGGGCGAACCAGTCGCGCCAGCGATTGGCCGGATTGGGATCACCGAGCAGCGGCCAGCGCGACAGATCGTGCACGTCCGTGCCAGCCATCCGGGCCACCAGCTCCGGGGCCGCCACCGGCGCGATCCATTCGTCGAACAGGCGCTCGCTGTGCAGCCCGGCCCACTCGCCGCGACCGTAGCGCATGGCGGCGTCGACCGGTTCGCGTTCGAAGTCCACCAGGGCGGAGCCGGACTGCAGGCTGAGCTCCAGTTCCGGATGTGCCGCGACCAGCCGGGGCAGGCGCGGCACCAGCCAGCTGGACATGAGACCCGGGCTGGCGCTGAGCCGGAGGGCGTGATCGCCGGGCGTCCGGAACCGTGCAAGCGCGCGCTCGATGCCGTCGAAATGTTCGCCCAGAGCCTCGAGCAGTCGCTGCCCGTCCACCGTCAGCGTCACACCACGCGGCCCGCGTACGAGCAGGCGGCGCTCCAGCCGCTCCTCGAGCTGGCGCATCTGGTGACTGAGAGCGCTCACCGTGAGATTCGCCTGCTCGGCCGCGCGCGACAGGTTGCCCAGCCTGGCGACCAGCACGAACTGCTGGAGCAGCCCCAACGGCAATTTGCCCATATTGAAAATTCCTCAAGTCACGCTTGCCAATTTATCGCTTTTTGGCCACTTGCTGCGCATCTATCTTGAGCATCCACAAAGTTGCACTCTCCAGGAGGCTCCATGAATTCGCTCTGGAAAGACCTGCTGATCCTGCACGGCCATGTCGTGCGGAAAGAGGACCTGGCCTGGGTCCCCGACAGCCGCCCGGACACGGGGCGTGACGAAAGCGGTGCCAGAAAGTCCGGATCCGCCGCGTTGAAGCGCTGCGTGACGGCGGTGGTCTGGCCGCGGCTGGCGGCGCCGCGCTGACCGGCACCCGGCAGACGTCCGACCGGCCGTCGCCGGGGATGCATCACGTTTCTTTTCCCGGGCGCGTGCATGCTTGCCCCTTTCCACCGACCGGAGAGTTCACTCGTGCATAGGCGTCCACTTGGCAGATCCGCGTTATCCATTGCCCCGCTCGCCTTCGGCGGCAACGTGTTCGGCTGGAGCGCCGACGAGGCAACGTCCTTCGAGTTGCTGGACGCCTTCGTCGATGCCGGCTTCAACCTGATCGACACCGCGGACATGTACTCCTCGTGGGTACCCGGCAACCGTGGGGGCGAATCGGAGACGATCATCGGCAAGTGGCTCAAGCGCAGCGGCAAGCGCGACCGCGTGGTGATCGCCACCAAGGTCGGCAAGTGGGTGGAGCAGCCGGGTCTGTCGCCGGTGAACATCGAGCAGGCCGTCGAGGGCTCGCTGCGGCGCCTGCAGATCGACCAAATCGACCTGTACCAGGCCCACGCCGACGACGCAGGCGTGCCGCTGGCCGAGACGCTGGGCGCGTTCGGACGGCTGATCGAGCAAGGCAAGGTGCGCGCGATCGGCGCCTCCAACTACTCCGCCGAGCGCTTCGCCGAATCGCTGACGATCGCCCGCGAACACGGCCTGCCGCGCTACGAAACCCTGCAACCGCAGTACAACCTGGCCGACCGCGCCGGCTACGAGGCCGCGCTCGAGCCGCTGGTCCGACGCGAGAACGTGGGCGTGATCTGCTACTACGCGCTGGCCAGCGGCTTTCTCACCGGCAAGTACCGCAGCACCGCCGACCTGGGCAAGAGCAGCGCGCGTGGCGGCGCGGTGAGGAAGTATCTGGACGCCCGCGGCATGCGCATCCTCGCCGCGCTGGATGAGATCTCCGGCAGCCACGGCGCCACTCCGGCCCAGGTGGCGCTGGCGTGGCTGGTGGCCCGTCCCGGCATCACCGCACCGATCGCCAGCGCGACCAGCGTGACCCAGCTGGAAGACTTGCTTGGAGCGGCGAAGCTCGCACTGTCCACCGACGAGATCGCCGTACTGGACCAGGCCAGCGCCGGCTGATCAGCGCGCGGCCGAGCCCGCCGGTGCCGGTTCGTCACCGTCATCGGCGGCAGCGGCGGCGTCCTGGGCATCGGGCGACTCCACCGCGTAGCCCTGCGCCTTCAGCCTGGCCAGGTAGCCATCCGGCGCGAGCAGGTCGCCCATCGGCAGCATCGCGAGAGTGCTGCGGTGCTCGGCCAATGCCTTGCCGGCTGCGTCCATCCAGCTCTGCATGATCTTCGCCGGCAGGTCCTGCAGACCCTGCTGCCGGGCGAAATCGGCACCCGTGACCGCATCGGTGCACCGGCCTTCGGCGGAATCGCGCGGCATGGCGACCAGCGCATCGACGTCGCCGGTGGCCCAGGCGTTGGCGCGCGCCTGCATCCGGGGCACGCCATGCTCCACGCGGTCCAGCAGTTCTTCGAAGCAGGCGGTGTCGTTCATGCTGCCGTGGCGGAACTCGGCCAGGGCCTGCTTCGGATTCGCCACGGTGAACTTGTAGCTGGTGTCGACCAGCGGGATGTCGTGTTTCTTCGCCAGCTTGCGCACCAGCTCGCTGGCCACGTCCGTGTCGTCGAGACCGGCATCCTTCACCGCGGCGTCGTAGAGCTTGAAGCCGGCGAACATCGGGCGGAATTTCTCCACCCCGCGAGACGTGCCCAGGTAGCGCGGCTTGATCGCCTGCCAGCGCGCGTAGTCAGCCGCCGGCAGGACGTCCGCCAGATGCTTGCCGTCGGGGTTGTTGCGGATGCCGATCAGCCGCGGCAACAACAGCAACGAGCCGAAGAAGCCGACCTTTGCGTCCATCTTCACGCCCGGCGGAAGCAGTACCGCCTGGGCGGCCAGTTCGGTATCGCTGACCTGCTTCGATTGCCATTGCATCTTCTTCGGCAGCGGCGTGAGCGTGCCGAGAATCCACAGCACGTGATCCCCGCGGCTGACCTTCCACAGGCCCGGTCCCGGCAGTTCACCGCTGACCACCACCGTGGCCAGATTCTTTGCCGCCGAAGCGGCCGGCGCAGGGATGACCTGCGCGAACGCCGGCGTCGCCGCCAGACCCAACACCACCCCCCAGGCACGCATTCGCATCACTCATTCCCTTGACCAGTACCGATCGCGCCCATCGCGGCCAGGCCCAGCACGGACCCGCGCGGTCTCCCGAAGTTCAGCGCGGTGCCGCCACCGACGCCGCGGGCGCCGGACTTTCGGCCACATCGCCCTCCGGCGCCTGCACCGAGTAACCCTCGGCCTTCAGCGCGTCGAGGTAACTGCCCGACGCCAGCAACTGGTCCATCGACAGGACGGCCAGTGCCTGCGTGTCGTTGGCCAGCGCCTTTCGCGCGGCGGCCAGCCAGGTGGCATCGACCCGCGCCGGCAGATCGCTGATCCCCAGCTGCCGGGCGAAGCCCGACTCGGTCAGCGCGTCGGCGCAGGCGTTGCGGAAGCGGCTGTCCGGCAGCCGGCGCAGGGTGGCGATGTCGCCGGTGGACCAGGCATTGGCCCGCTCGGCCATTGCCGGCAAGTCGTGCTCGACGCTGTCCAGCGTGCGCGAGAAGCACTCGGTGTCCTCTGGCCCGGCGGTCTTGAACGCCTTGATCGCCCCGCGTGGATCCTTGATCTCCACCTGGTAGGTGGCATCGACGATCTTCACCCCGTGCCGTTTGGCCAGCCCCTCGACGGTGTCCTCGATCTGGCCGCCGCTGCGCAGGCCGCTCTGCTTCAGCGCCTTCCGGTACAGCTCGATGCCGGCGAAGATCGGCCGCCAGCGCTCGATGCCGTGGTCACGACCGATGTAACGCGCCTTGAGTGCGCTCCAGCGCGCATACAGCGGCGCCGACAGCACCTGGTCGAGCGTCTTGCCGTCGGGATTCTTGCGCGCGCCAAACGCCGAAGGCAGCAGGAACAGCTTGCCGAAGAAGCCGACATCCAGCTTGAACTTGACCCGCGGCGCACGGATCACCTCCTGGCTGTCGGCGACGATCCGCTCCACCTCGTCCGAGCGCCACTGCATGTGCTCGGGCAACGCGCTGGTGGTGCCCAGCAGCCACAGCACGTGGTCGCCCTTGCTCACCTTCCACAGCCCGGGTCCGGGCTGCACGCCACTGACGGTGACCGCCGCGAGCACGGGAATGTCGGCGGTCGAGGGCGGTGCAGGCAGCTCCTGCGCAACCAGCGGAGTGGCCACCAGCAGCGAGGAGAACAACAGGACGTGCATCCGTGGCATGCGCAATCTCCGGTCGGGAACGCGCATGCTAGCAACCGTCGGCTGAAGCGCCGCGTCGCCGTCGCTACACGCCGGCGGCCCGTGCGCCTACCTGGGCCAGCACCGCCTTGCGCGCCTCGGCCGTCAGTTCCGGGCCCTCGTAGTACGCGGCGATCAGCAGCGGTGCGCGGCCCGGTGGCCAGACGATCGCGACGTCGTTGTTCTGGGTCTGGCTGGCCCCGGTCTTGTCGCCAGCGCCCCAGCCGGCGGGCAGGCCCGCGCGCAGCTGCGCGGTTCCGGTGGTGTTGTGGCGCAGCCAGTCGAGCAGACGCCCGCGCGAGGCCGGCGACAGCACGTCGCCGAGCAGCACCTGGCGCATGTCGTCGAGCATCGCCAGCGGCGTGGTGGTGTCTTCGAAGCCGCCGGGACCGGGCACGTTGAGCGACGGCTCGGGGCGGTCGAAGCGGGTGAGCGGATCGCCCAGGCCGTGCACGAAACGGGTCAGCCGGGCCGGGCCGCCGAGCGTGGTCAGCAGCAGGTTCATCGCGGTGTTGTCGCTGACGATCATCGCGGCCTGGCACAGCTCCTCGATGGTCATCCCGGGCGGGCCGGCGTGCGAACGCGTCACCGGCGCCCAGTCGAGCACGTCCTCGCGGCGAAAGACGATGCGCCGGTCCAGCCGCTCCTCGCCCTGATCCACCCGCGCCAGCACCGCAGCCACCGCCAGCAGCTTGCCGGTGCTGCACAGCAGGAAGCGCTCGTCGGCGCGGTGCAACAGCCGCTTGCCACTGCCGGTGTCGAGCACGGCCACGCCGAGGCGACCGCCGTGGCTTCGCTCCAGCGCCGCGAACGCATCGGCGGAGTCCGCCGCGACGGCGAAGGAAAACGGAAGCAGCGGCAAGGCGGCCACGCCCAGCAGACCAGCCTTGATCAGTTCGCGACGGCGCATCGTGGGTTCTCCCTGGATCGGTTGATCGACAAGCGCTCGAGTCAGCCACACCCGCATGGCAGGCCGCGGCCCGGCGCAGGGAAACCTCCCGGCACGATCGAGGTGCTCCGACCACAGGCGATGCGCGACGTTCGCTCATCCGCGGCAAAGGCACTTGAATCGCGCCTGCCGATCAACGCATGGTACTTCGCGAAACGGAGCCGGGGCCAAGCGGGGAAGTGACCACCGGAAATACGGTCGACCCACGGCGATATCCCGAACCTAAGGTCGCGACGCTGATTTTTTTATACCACCTCGCAACAACATGCGGGCACTCAAGGAGGAGCGATGGATAGCCCCTATGCAGCGGATAGTTGTGCCAACTACTTGCGCAGGTTCTACATCCTGCCGCGCACCTACCGCCAACCCCTCATCACCCGGATCCTCGCACCCATTATGACGATCAACATCGTCATTTCGATCATCGCGGTCTCCTTTCCGGATCTGGTGAACGAGGAAAGACATGCAAGCACCTATGCACGGCCCATACATCTCACGGAAGCCCTGTATGTCTTCGTCTGCTGTGTCTGCCTGTACATGCTGAGCATCAGCTGGAGAAAAATGACCATCACCGGCCAGGCGATCCAGTTCGCGCAGCCGCTATGGAAAACCACCATCCCGTCCAACCATGTCGTGGGCTACGCCGTCGATTCGATCAGGCAATCCCGAGGCCCGTCCACCTTGCGCTTCTCGATTGTCCACCATGAGCCCGGCAAGGCACCGGACAAGACCCGGTTCGTGCTCAATCCGGATGACTTCGACGACCCGAAGTTCCGGGGCCTGTTCATGTCGATGAGCAATTTCGGGGATGTCTCGCTGACCGAGCTTCTGGATAAATCATCCAACGGCGCATATCGCTTGATCGCATGGACGCTCGCCCTCGCGCTCACGGTGTTGATGCTCTTCCTCCTCCGCGGAGGTCTCCCGGTGATCCATCACGCGATGGAACAACTGCACCAGATTCGGCCCGCGGGAGCTTGACGCATCGGCCCCTCGACCGCCGACAGGGGCCACCCGGGACACCATGTGTCGTTCACGCCCCCATGTGGGTGTCGCAAGCAGGCATGCCACCATGTCGACGCCGACGATCTGCTCGCCACCCGGCTGCACGCGATTCCGACTACCTGACCACGCGGAGCAGCTACCCAACAATGAAACGGGGCGCCAAGGCGCCCCGCTTCATTTCAGCTCAACGCGCGCTGCCAACTCTCATTTCAGCTCGTTCATGGCCGCATTGAACGTGGCGCTGGGACGCATCGCCTCGCTCACCCGGGCCAGGTCGGGGTGGTAGTAGCCACCGATGTCGACCGGCTCGCCCTGGGCGCCATTGAGCTCACTGACGATGGTCGCCTCGTTGTCCGCCAGCGCCTTGGCCAGCGGGGCGAACGTCGCTTTCAAACCGGCGTCCTCGTCCTGGCCGGCCAGCGCCTGCGCCCAGTACATGGCCAGGTAGAAATGGCTGCCGCGGTTGTCGAGCTGGCCGACCTTGCGTGCTGGCGAACGGTTGTTGTCGAGGATCTGGCCGTTGGCCCGATCCAGCGCCTTCGCCAGCACCTTCGCCCGGGCATTGCCGGTCTTGTCGCCGACGAATTCGAGCGAGGCCTGCAGCGCGAGGAACTCGCCGAGCGAATCCCAGCGCAGGTAGTTCTCTTCGACGAACTGCTGCACGTGCTTGGGCGCCGAGCCGCCGGCGCCGGTCTCGAACAGGCCGCCGCCGGCCATCAGCGGCACGATGGAAAGCATCTTCGCGCTGGTGCCCAGTTCCATGATCGGGAACAGGTCGGTGAGGTAGTCGCGCAGCACGTTGCCGGTGACCGAGATGGTGTCCTCGCCCTTGCGGATGCGCTCCAGCGAGAAGCGCATGGCGTCCTCCGGCGACAGGATGCGGATGTCCAGGCCAGTGGTGTCGTGGTCCTTGAGGTAGCGCTCGACCTTGGCGATCACCTGCGCGTCGTGCGCGCGCTTGGCGTCCAGCCAGAACACCGCCGGGGTGCCGGACAGGCGTGCGCGGGTGACGGCGAGCTTGACCCAGTCCTGGATCGGCGCGTCCTTGGCCTGGCACATGCGCCAGATGTCGCCCGCCTCGACCGCGTGCTCGAACACCACGCGGCCGTCCTGGTCGGTGACGCGCACCGTACCGTCGGCCTCGAGCTGGAAGGTCTTGTCGTGCGAGCCGTATTCCTCGGCCTTCTGTGCCATCAGGCCCACGTTCGGCACCGAGCCCATGGTGGCCGGATCGAACGCGCCGTGCGCCTTGCAGTCCTCGACCACCACCTGGTAGATGCCGGCATAGCTGCGGTCCGGGATCAGCGCCACGGCGTCCTGCAGCTCGCCCTTGGCGTTCCACATCCTGCCGGAGTCGCGGATCATCGCCGGCATCGAGGCGTCGACGATCACGTCCGACGGCACGTGCAGGTTGGTGATGCCCTTGTCCGAGTTGACCATCGCCAGCGCCGGACGCTTGGCGTATTCGGCCGCGAGGTCGGCCTTGATCGCCGCTTGCCGGTCTTCCGGCAGCTGGCCCAGGCGCGCGTAGAGATCACCGATGCCGTTGTTGCGGTCGAAGCCGACCTGCTTCAGGTCGTCGGCGTACTTGGCCAGCACATCCTTGTAGAACTCACCCACCACCACGCCGAACATGATCGGGTCGGAGACCTTCATCATGGTCGCCTTCAGGTGCAGCGAGAACAGCACGCCCTCGTCCTTCACCCGGGCGATCTCGGCATCGACGAAGCGGGCCAGCGCGGCGCGGCTCATCACCGCGGCATCGACCACTTCGCCGGCCTTCACCGCCACCTTCTCCTTCAGCACGCTGACCGTGCCGTCCTTGCCGAGCAACTCGATCTTCAGCTGACCGGCCTTGTCCACGGTGACGGACTTCTCGCTGCCGTAGAAATCGCCGTCGTCCATGTGCGCGACACGGGTCTTCGAATCCTTGCTCCAGGCGCCCATCCTGTGCGGGTGCTTGCGCGCGTAGCTCTTCACCGAGGCTGGCGCGCGGCGGTCGGAATTGCCCTCGCGCAGCACCGGGTTCACCGCACTGCCCTTCACCTTGTCGTAGCGCGCCTTGATGTTCCACAGCTCGACGTCGCCGTGCGGCTCGTCCGGGTACTCAGGCAACGCGTAGCCCTGCGACTGCAGCTCTTTGATCGCCGCCTTCAGCTGCGGCACCGAGGCGCTGATGTTCGGCAGCTTGATGATGTTCGCCGCCGGCGTGGTGGCCAGCTCACCCAGCTCGGTGAGGTCGTCGGCGACGCGCTGCTGCTCGGTCAGCGATTCGGGGAACTGCGACAGGATGCGGGCAGCCAGCGAGATGTCCCGGGTCTCCACGGCTATACCCGCGGTACCGGCGAAGGCCTGGACGATCGGCAGCAGCGACTGCGTGGCCAGGTACGGCGCTTCGTCGGTGAGCGTGTAGATGATCTTGGGGGTCTCGGACATGGGCTGGACTCTTCCTGGACGTGGGGGCGGACATCGGTCAGCCGGCAACCATGGAGGCTGCGCCATCGCTGCGCAAGGCCGACGCGGCAAACCCCTATTGTGGGGCCTGTGCCCGCCAAGGTGGACATCCCGCGCACGGCGATCGCCGGAGGATGCTGCACCGCAGCCATCCTGCAGGCCGCCTGGCGCTGGGCATCACCTGTCCCGAGCGGCGGCACCGCGTCATTTTTCTGCCGCATTCCGTTGCGACTTTTGTCGAGTGGCGACCCCGCGCTGACGGGCGCAATGATCGAAGCGGTGTGCATCCACCGCGCGAGGGTGGACGTACCGCCGCAAGTGTTTCCACCACCTCAGGGGAGAACTGTATGGCCAGTGTGCCGGGGGCATCGAACGCCGGGAGCCGGGGGGGTTCCGGGGGAATCTTGGCTAGGGAACGCACCATTGCAGGTCCACGCTTCAATCGATGGCTGGTCCCACCAGCCGCGCTCGCCATCCACCTCTGCATCGGCATGGCCTACGGCTTCTCCGTGTTCTGGCTGCCGATGACCAAACTGGTCGCCAATGCCGATCCGGCGATGTGCACCAACCTCGGCTTCATGGCTGCCTTGACCACCACCACGTGCAACTGGACGGTGCCCCAGGTCAACCACATCTTCGAAACCTTCATCGCCATGCTCGGCATTTCCGCTTTCATCTGGGGCGGCTGGCTGGAGCACGCGGGCCCGCGCAAGGCCGGCTTCATCGCCGCACTGTGCTGGGGCGGCGGCCTGGTACTGGGCGGCATCGGCGTGTCGATGCACCAGCTGTGGCTGGTCTATCTGGGGTGCGGCGTGCTGGGAGGCGTCGGCCAGGGCCTGGGCTACATCACTCCGGTGTCGACCCTTATCAAGTGGTTCCCGGACCGGCGCGGCCTGGCCACCGGCTTCGCGATCATGGGCTACGGCGGCGGCGCGATGATCGGCGCACCGATCGCAGTGGCGCTGATGAAGCACTTCTCGGCGAGCGGCGGCCAGGGCGTGGCGTCCACGCTGATGGCGATGGGCGTGTTGTACGTGATCGTGATGGCAGCTGGCGCGTTCGGCTTCCGCATCGCCCCGACCGGCTGGAAGCCCGAAGGCTGGACGCCGAAGGCGATCGAAGCCAAGTCCATGATCACCCAGCACCACGTGCACCTGAACAAGGCGTGGAAGACCCCGCAGTTCTGGCTGGTCTGGGGTGTGCTGTTCCTCAACGTGACCGCCGGCATCGCGGTGATCTCGATGGCCAGCCCGATGCTGCAGGATGTGTTCGGCGGCAAGCTGGCCGGCCTCACCGAGGCAGCCGCCGACCTCACGGCGGCGCAGAAGGCCGCGATCGTGGCCGCGGCGGCGGGCCTGGTCGGCCTGATCAGCCTGTTCAACAGCCTCGGCCGCCTGTTCTGGGCCTCGCTGTCGGACAAGATCGGTCGCAAGAACACCTACTACACGTTCTTCGTGCTCGGCATTGTCGTGTACTGCCTGCTGCCGACCTGGGGGCACCTCGGCCTGCCCGGCCTGTTCGTGATCTCGATCTGCGTCATCCTGAGCATGTACGGCGGCGGCTTCGCCACGGTGCCGGCCTACCTGGCCGACCTGTTCGGCACGCAGATGGTGGGGGCCATCCACGGCCGGTTGCTCACCGCCTGGTCGGCGGCGGGCATCGTCGGTCCGGTGATCATCGCCAGCATCCGCCAGGCCCAGCTGGACGCGGGCGTGGCCAAGAACCTGGTGTACGACCGCACGCTGTACATCATGGCCGCGCTGCTGTTCGTCGGCCTGATCTGCAACCTGCTGGTGAAACCGGTGAAGGAATCGGTGGTCATGACTCCCGAGGAGCTCGCCCGCGAACGCTCGCTGCAACACGAGGCCAGCGGCATCGGCGGCGACGCGGCCACCGCGGCCCGCGGTGCGTTCGGGGTCACCGGCATCCTCGCCTGGGCGGCGGTGGGTGTACCGTTCCTCATCGGTCTGTACATCGCCCTGGCGAAGGCAGCCGCCCTGTTCTGAGAAAGGTTCGACGTCATGAAACACGCGGCACGCGCGGGCTCCGACCCGCAGGAAAGCAGCAAATGGCTCTCCCCGGAGAGCCACGCCGCGGTGCTCGAGGTCACCGCCCGGCTGAAGGATCAGCCGGGCGCCCTGCTGCCGATCCTGCACGGCGTGCAGGAAGCGCTGGGTTACGTGCCCGAGGGGGCCATCGCGCTGATCGCGCGCGAACTCAACCTGTCCCGCGCCGACGTGCACGGGGTAGTGAGCTTCTACCACTTCTTCCGCACCCGGCCGTCCGGCAAGCGGATCGTGTACCTGTGCCGCGCCGAGTCCTGCCAGGCGATGGGTGCGGCAGCGCTGGAGAGCCACGTCAAGCAGAGACTGGGCGTGGACTTCCACGAAACCACCGATGACGGGCTGTTTACACTCGAACCGGTCTACTGCCTGGGTAACTGTGCCTGCTCGCCGGCCGTGATGGTCGACGAGGAACTGCACGGACGGGTGACGCCGGAACGCTTTGACGCCTGGCTGAAGGCCGCCCGGGAGGCTTCATGAGTTTCACCGTCTACGTTCCCCGCGACGCCAGCGCCCTCTCGCTGGGCGCGGAGGCGACCGCTTCGGCGATCGCCGCCGAGGCCGCGCGTCGCGGCATCGATGTCACACTGGTGCGCAACGGCTCGCGCGGCCTGTACTGGCTGGAGCCGATGGTCGAGGTCGCGACGCCCGAGGGCCGCGTGGCCTTCGGACCGGTGCAGGCCGACGATGTCGCGTCGCTGTTCGATGCCGACTTCCTGCATGGCGGCAAGCACGCGCTGGCGCTGGGCCCGACCGAGCAGATTCCCTACCTGGCGAAGCAGGAGCGGTTGACCTTCGCCCGCGTCGGCATCGTCGATCCGCGCAGCCTGGACGACTACCGCGCCCACGGCGGTTACCGCGGGCTCGACAACGCGCTGGCAATGAAGCCGGCAGACATCGTTCAGGCGGTCACCGACTCCGGCCTGCGCGGCCGCGGCGGCGCGGCGTTCCCCACCGGCATCAAGTGGAAGACCTGCCACGACGCCGGCGCCGACCAGAAGTACATCGTCTGCAACGCCGACGAGGGCGACTCGGGCACCTTCGCCGACCGCATGCTGATGGAAGGCGACCCGTTCGTACTGGTCGAGGGCATGACCATCGCCGGCCTCGCGGTGGGCGCCACCCAGGGCTACATCTACCTGCGCTGCGAATACCCGCACGCGCGCGACGCGCTGAACGCCGCGATCGCCAGCGCCGAGGCCGAAGGCTACCTGGGCGCCGACCTGCGCGGCAGCGGCAAGGCCTTCCAGCTGGAAGTGCGCATGGCCGCCAGCGCCTACATCTGCGGCGAGGAGACCTCGCTGCTCGAATCGCTGGAAGGCAAGCGCGGCATGGTCCGCTTCAAGCCGCCGTTGCCGGCGATCGAGGGCCTGTTCGGCAAGCCCACGGTGATCAACAACGTGGTCACGCTGTGCTCGGTGCCCGGCATCCTGGACCAGGGCGCGGCGCACTACCGCGACTTCGGCATGGGCCGCTCGCGCGGCACGCTGCCGTTCCAGCTGGCTGGCAATCTCAAGCATCCCGGCCTGGTCGAGAAGGCCTTCGGCGTGACGCTGAAGGAGCTGGTCAAGGACTTCGGCGGCGGCACCGCCACCGGCAAGCCGATGAAGACGGTGCAGCTCGGCGGCCCGCTCGGCGCCTACATCCCGCCGTCGCGCTACGACACGCCGATGGACTACGAGGCGTTCGCCGCGATCGGCGGGATGATCGGCCACGGCGGTCTGGTCGCCTTCGACGACAGCGTCGACATGGCAGCCATGGCCCGCTACGCGATGGAGTTCTGCGCGATCGAGTCCTGCGGCAAGTGCACCCCGTGCCGGATCGGCTCGACCCGCGGCGTGGAAGTGATCGACCGCATGCGCGCCAACGTCGAGCGCGACCGCAACGAGGCCCTGCTGCGCGATCTCTGCCAGACCATGCTGCACGGTTCCCTCTGCGCACTGGGCGGCATGGCGCCGTTCCCCGTGCTCAGCGCGCTGGACCACTACCCCGAAGATTTCGCGCGCACCGCCTGACGGCACCGCGCGCTGGAGGTTCCCCCATGCTTTCCATCGTCGAAATCGACCGCGGCACCCCGGCCGCCGCGTCCACGAAGACCGTCTCGCTGGAGATCGACGGCCGTTCGATCGCGGTGCCGGAAGGCACCTCGGTGATGCGCGCGGCCTCGCTGGCCGGCATCGCCATCCCCAAGCTGTGCGCCACCGAGATGCTCGACGCGTTCGGTTCGTGCCGGCTGTGCCTGGTGGAGATCGAGGGCCGCAAAGGCTATCCGGCCTCGTGCACCACGCCGGTAACCGAAGGCATGAAGGTCGCCACGCAGACGCCGAAGCTGGCCGAGATCCGCCGCGGCGTGATGGAGCTGTACATCTCCGACCATCCGCTGGACTGCCTCACCTGCCCGGCCAACGGCCACTGCGAGCTGCAGGACATGGCCGGCGTGGTCGGCCTGCGCGAGGTGCGCTACGGCTACGACGGCGCCAACCACGTCTACGCCAAGCAGTCCGACGGCTCGGCCAACCCGCTGTTCGTGGCCAAGGACACCTCCACCCCTTACTTCACCTTCGATCCATCCAAGTGCATCGTCTGCTCGCGCTGCGTGCGCGCCTGCGACGAGGTGCAGGGCACCTTCGCGCTGACCATCCAGGGCCGCGGCTTCGATTCCAAGGTGTCGCCCAGCCAGGACGAGAACTTCCTCGACTCCGAGTGCGTCTCCTGCGGCGCCTGCGTGCAGGCCTGCCCCACCGCCACGCTCAGCGAGAACACCCTGATCGAGCGCGGCCAGGCCGAACACAGCGTCACCACCACCTGTGCCTACTGCGGCGTGGGCTGCAGCTTCCGCGCCGAGATGAAGGGCGAGGAGATCGTGCGCATGGTGCCGAACCAGGACGGCCAGGCGAACCACGGCCACTCCTGCGTCAAGGGCCGCTTCGCGATCGGCTACGCTAGCCATCCGGACCGCATCACCACGCCGATGATCCGCAAGAAGATCTCCGACCCGTGGCAGGTGGTGAGCTGGGAGGAAGCCTTCGCCTACACCGCCAGCGAGTTCAAGCGCATCCAGGCGAAATACGGCAAGCACGCCGTCGGCGGCATCACCTCCTCGCGCTGCACCAACGAGGAGACCTACCTGGTGCAGAAGCTGGTGCGCGCCGGCTTCGGCAACAACAACGTGGACACCTGCGCCCGCGTCTGCCACTCGCCGACCGGCTACGGCCTGAAGTCCACCCTGGGCGAGTCGGCCGGCACCCAGGACTTCGACTCGATCCGCGCCACCGACGTGGTGCTGGTGATCGGTGCCAACCCTACCGACGCGCACCCGGTGTTCGGCTCGCAGATGAAGCAGCGCCTGCGCCAGGGCGCCAAACTGATCGTGGTCGACCCGCGCCGCATCGACCTGGTGCGCTCGCCGCACATCAAGGCGGACTTCCACCTCAAGCTCAAGCCCGGCACCAACGTCGCCGTGCTCAACACGCTGGCCCACGTGATCGTCACCGAGGGGCTGGTGAAGGACGACTTCGTCGCCGCCCGCTGCGAGCCGGACGCCTTCCAGCGCTGGAAGGATTTCGTCTCGCAGGAAAAGTACAGCCCCGAGGCGATGGAAGCGACCACCGGCGTGCCCGCCGCGCTGGTGCGCGGCGCCGCGCGGCTGTACGCCACCGGCGGCAACGGCGCGATCTACTACGGCCTGGGCGTCACCGAACACGCGCAGGGCTCCACCGCGGTGATGGGCATCGCCAATCTGGCCATGGCCACCGGCAACATCGGCCGCGAGGGCGTGGGCGTGAACCCGCTGCGCGGCCAGAACAACGTGCAGGGCTCGTGCGACATGGGCTCGTTCCCGCACGAGTTCCCCGGCTACCGCCACGTCGGCGACACCGCCACCCGCCAGCTGTTCGAGAAGGCCTGGGGCGTGCCGCTGCTGGACGAGCCCGGCCTGCGCATCCCCAACATGTTCGAGGCCGCGCTGGACGGCAGCTTCCTCGGCCTGTACGTCGAGGGCGAGGACATCGCCCAGTCCGACCCGGACACCCAGCACGTCACCGCCGCGCTCGGCGCGATGGAGTGCGTGGTGGTGCAGGACCTGTTCCTCAACGAGACGGCCAAGTACGCCCACGTGTTCCTGCCGGGCAGCTCGTTCCTGGAGAAGGACGGCACCTTCACCAACGCCGAGCGCCGCATCTCGCGCGTGCGCAAGGTGATGAAGCCGCTGTCCGGCTACGCCGACTGGGAGATCACCCAGAAGCTGGCGCAGGCGATGGGCTACCCGATGAACTACAGCCACCCGTCCGAGATCATGGACGAGATCGCCGCGCTCACCCCGACCTTCCACGGCGTCAGCTTCGCCCGGATCGACCAGCTCGGCTCGATCCAGTGGCCGTGCAACGACGAGCACCCGGACGGCACACCGGTGATGCACGTCGACGAGTTCGTGCGCGGCAAGGGCCGCTTCATGCTCACCGAGTACGTGCCCACTCGTGAGAAGGTCAACGCCGAGCACCCGCTGATCCTCACCACCGGCCGCATCCTCAGCCAGTACAACGTGGGCGCGCAGACCCGCCGCACGGAAAACTCCATGTGGCACGAGGAGGACCGGCTGGAGATCCACCCGCACGACGCCGAGGAGCGCGGCATCAACGACGGCGACTGGGTCGGCATCTCCAGCCGCAGCGGCGAGACCGTGCTGCGCGCCAAGATCGCCGACCGCATGCAGCCGGGCGTGGTCTACACCACGTTCCACTTCCCGGGTTCGGGCGCCAACGTGATCACCACCGACAATTCCGACTGGGCCACCAACTGCCCGGAGTACAAGGTCACCGCGGTGCAGGTGATCAAGGTGAACCAGCCCTCGGCCTGGCAGAAGCGTTTCCAGAGCTTCGACCAGCAGCAGCAGGACCTGCTCAGGGCGGCCGAAACCGCCGACCGCTGACGTCCGGATACAGGATCACGCCACGATGAACATCGACACCCTCACCCGGATGGTCAACGACATCGCGAACTACTTCGCCGCCGAACCGGACCACGCCGCCGGCGTGGCCGGCATCGCCGACCACCTGAAGAAGTTCTGGGACCCGGTGATGCGCAAGCAGATCATCGCCCACCTGGAGGCCGGCGGTGAGGGCCTGGAGCCGATGGCGAAGGAAGCCGTGCAGAAGCTCGCCTCGCTGCAGACCGCGGCCGCCTGAAACCGCTCCACCCGGAGATGTGACACAGACCCGGCCTACACGAATCCGCGTGGGCAGCGGGCTCGGCTTGGCGTTTTCCGTGGCTTACCATCGCGGCTCCACACCAAGGACGGGATGGCATGCACAAGGGAAAGGTATGGACGGCGGCGGCGCTCGGCGTGGCCGCCCTGGCCGCGGGCGATGGATTGTCGGGCTGGCTGACGCTGCGTTTTCTCGAGTTGGGCACGCAGTCGCTGCGCTGGAACACTTACTTCACCTACGTACGGGCCCTGCACCTGCCGCAGGTGCAGCCCTATGCCGGTCGCATCCAAGCAGCCGGCTGGCTCGGGTTCGGGTTGCCACTGCTGCTCTGGCTGGTCGCGCTCTATTTCCTGTTGCGGTCGAAGCGGCCCTCCCTGCACGGCGACGCACGCTTCGCCAAGGGCGGCGAGCTGTCCAGCCACGGGCTGTTCAAGCCGGCCGATGACGGCATCCTGGTCGGCAAGTTCCACGGCCGGCTGGTGCGTCTCAGCGGCCAGCAGTTCGTGATCCTCGCCGCGCCCACCCGTTCGGGCAAGGGCGTGGGTGTGGTCATCCCCAACCTGCTGGAGTACCGCGAGTCGGTGGTGGTGCTGGACATCAAGCAGGAGAACTACGAACTCACCAGCGGCTGGCGCGCCGCGCAGGGGCAGGAGGTGTTCCTGCTCAACCCGTTCGCGGAGGACCGCCGCACGCACCGCTGGAATCCGCTCAGCTACGTCTCCAAGGACCCGGCGTTTCGCGTTTCGGACCTGATGAGCATTGCCGCGATGCTCTACCCGGACGGTGCCGATGACCAGAAATTCTGGGTCAGCCAGGCACGCAACGCGTTCATGGCCTTCGCGCTGTTCCTGTTCGAGGCCTGGGACGACACCGAACGGCGCGGCGTGCCGGCCTCGCTGCGCACGAAGCCCACGCTCGGCGAGATCTACCGGTTGTCCTCAGGCGACGGCACCGAGCTGAAGGCGTTCTACCAGCAGCTCGCGCAGCAGCCGTTCCTCGGCGCCAACGCGAAGTCCGCCTTCGCCAACCTGCTGTCGCAGGCGGCGGAGACCTTCGCCTCGATCCTGGGCACCTTCAAGGAGCCGCTCAACGCGTGGATCAATCCGGTACTCGATGCGGCCACCAGCGCCGACGACTTCCTGCTCACCGACGTACGCAAGAAGAGGATGACCATCTACATCGGCATCCAGCCGAACAAGCTGGCCGAGAGCCGGCTGATCGTGAACCTGTTCTTCAGCCAGCTGATCAACCTCAACACCCGCGAGCTGCCGCAGAACAATCCGGCGCTGAAGCACCAGTGCCTGCTGCTGATGGACGAGTTCACCTCGATCGGCCGGGTCGAGATCATCGCTTCGGCGGTGTCGTACATGGCCGGATACAACATCCGTCTGCTGCCGATCATCCAGAGCATGGCCCAGCTGGACGCGACCTACGGCAAGGACATCTCGCGCACGATGATCACGAACCACGCGCTGCAGATCGTCTACGCGCCGCGCGAGCAGCAGGACGCCAACGACTATTCGGAGATGCTCGGCTACACCACGGTGCGCAAGCAGAACGTCACCCGCGGCCGCACCCGTGCCGACGTCTCGCGCAGCCACACCGAGGAACGGCGGGCGCTGATGCTGCCGCAGGAACTCAAGGCGATGGGCACGGGCAAGGAAGTCTTCTTCTACGAGGGCATCCCGCACCCGGTGAAGTGCGACAAGATCCGCTACTACCAGGACAAACACTTCACCTCGCGGCTGCTGCCGAAGGTGACGATTCCCGAGCTCACCGTGTGACGCGTCCGCGTGTAGGAAGAAGCTGACACCGAATCAGTCGATGCCTCGTTTTTTGCGCCCGAACGGCCGCTCGACCGACACGTCAGATGTGAGACCGATCGCAAAATCGAGAATCCGCCCCGCGTCGTTCCGGACATCCACGGGGCCGTCGAAGACGTGACGGGACGCACAAATCAGCGCTGCAACAAAACGTGCGAAAGCGGGCCGTGGCTCGCGCCACCACGCGCTTTTCCGGATGCCCTGCGCCACCTGCCAGCCCTTGTCGCACAAGCGCTGCGCCGCACGTGACAAGCAGATGTCGGTGCTTCCGCCCACGGCCTGCGACCGATCGATCAAACGATCGAATGGAAGTGGGTTCAGCGCACGCCCGGGAATTTTTCAAGCAGGATTTTCCTATTGGCAGGGCACGCCGCTTTTGGCAAAACTTTGCCGCGGATGGTCGAGCCATCCACAGAGGGCGTACTCCGAATCGCCGCGAACAGGCGATGCGCATCCGGCACCGATGAGCAAGGAGCACGTCGCAGGAAGCAACTCCCGCGAGCAAGAGCCAAGGATCGCCATGGAACGGGCAGCACGTCCCGGTGGCACGCAGCCACCGTTTCCCCGATATCCGTCTGCCGTCGCACCAGCCTGCGACGCGGACGAGTCTTGTCCGTCGATCGCAACCCTCGGGACACACGGATCGTTTTGACACGGCCGGACACCCCGGCACGCCAGGCAGGAACGCAGGATGCGCTTGAACATCGAGCCCCACGCGGGGCCCACACTCTCTTCCATCGCAACGCACACGCGCGCCGAGCCGCGCGTCGCGGCCAGCGCCTCACGGCGAGCCCGCGGCAAGCGGCATGCGCTCGCTGGACTGCTGGTCCTCGCTGCGCTCGCCCTGGCCGGGTGTGGCACCCAGCCGGCGCGCGACTTCCGTGGCTCGTGGAAACCGGTCAACCGGTTCCAGGCCCGGCCCACCGAGATTCCGCTGGAGCAGCCGTACACCTTCTTCGCCGCCCCGCTGGATGAAACGCTGCGCACGATGCTCGAGCGCTGGGCGAAGGACACCGGTCGCACGCTGGATTACGAACTGGGCTACGACGTCACCCTGTATCGACCGGTGTCGGACATCCACACGGCGGACCTGGCGCAGGCCACCGAGGAGCTGAGCAGGATCTACGCCGCCCAGGGCGTACAGGTCGTCGGCCAGCCACGGCGGATCCTGGTCCGCGCTGCCGCCGGCGGTGCAGCGTCCGCGCCGGCGACGGGAGCACGCCCATGATGCCGCCGCGCCACCGCCGCACGACCACGGAAGCCCCGCGATGAACATGAAGAAGTCCCCCACGCCGGCGATCGACAAGGCCGTCGCCCGCTCGGTCAATTTCGAGCTGAGCATCGCCGACATTGCGCGGCGCAGCGAACGGCGCGCCTGGATGGTGGCTTTCAGTGCCATCGGCATGTCGCTGATCCTCGCCGCCGGCTATTTCTACATGCTTCCGCTCAAGCAGAAGGTGCCCTACCTGGTGATGGCCGACGCCTATACCGGCACCGCCACGGTGGCCCACCTGACCGGCAACTTCGGCCCGCACGGCATCACCGCGAACGAGGCGATCAACCGCAGCAACGTCGCCCACTTCGTGCTGGCGCGTGAATCGTACGACCTGGCCATGCTGAACCTGGGCGACTGGAAGACGGTGCAGACCATGGCCTCGCCGGGGGTAAAGGCCGAATACATGGCCGAGTACTCCTCGCAGAACCCGGACAGCCTGTACAAGCAGTACGGCAAGGACCGCGCGATCCGTATCCGCCTGCTCAGCATCGTCCTGCTCGACGCCGGTCCGGGCCGCCCGCCACGCGGTGCCACCGTGCGCTTCCAGCGCAGCCTGTACGACAAGGCCACCGGCGCGACGCATCCGATGGACAACAAGATCGCGACGCTGGAGTTCACCTACAAGCCGAACCTGGAGATGGACGACCAGAGCCGCATCGAGAACCCGCTCGGCTTCTGGGTCACCAGCTACCGCGTCGATAACGACTACGCCTCGGCGCCGCCGCCGGAGGTGGCCGCCGCCCCGGCGCCCACTGTGGTCGAGCCTGCCGCGCCATCCGCCGCCGCACCCTCGGCGAGCGGGCCGGCGCCCGGCCCGGCCCAGGCCGGCTCCACGGCAACACCTGCTACGGGAGCGACGCCGTAATGCGCCGCCGCCCGTCCCTACTACGACTCGTCGCCCTGGGCCTCGTCCTGCTGCTGGTCATGCCCCTGGCCATGGCCCAGGCGCTGCAGACCTACGACTACCAGCCAGACCGCATCTACCCCGTGCGTACCGGACTGGGTATCACCACCCAGATCGAACTGAGCCCGAGCGAGAAGATCCTCGACTACAGCACCGGCTTCAGCAGCGGCTGGGAGCTGACCCGACGCGACAACGTCTTCTACCTCAAGCCAAAGAACGTCGACGTGGACACCAACATGATGGTCCGCACGGCGACGCACTCGTACATCTTCGAGCTGAAGGTGGTGGCCACCGACTGGAAGACGCTGGACCAGGCGCGCCGTGCCGGCGTGCAGTACAAGATCACCTTCAAGTACCCGGACGACACCAGCTTCGCGGCAGCCAAGAAGCAGCAGGAGAACGCGTCCGCGCAGAGTGCCGCACTGGTGCCGGGGCGCAGCTACAACTTCGACTACGACTACGCCACACGCACCGCGAAGAAGGCGCCCTGGCTGGTGCCGGTCAACGTCTACGACGATGGCCGCTTCACCTACATCCGCATGAGCGACATGAAGGCATTCCCGACCGGTGACTTCCCGGCGGTCTTCATGCGCGAGACAGAGCACGGCGAGGACTCGCTCGTGAACACCACCGTGGAAGGCAACACGATCATCGTCCACGGCACCTACGCCTACCTGGTGATCCGGCACGGCGACTACGTCGTGGGCCTGCGAAGGAACGTGAAGAAGTGAGCGCCCAAACACCCCATGAGCCCGGCGACGAGCACGGGCACGAAGCACCGACGGACCCGCGGCACGATCCGGTAGCCGGCAACCCCTACGCCAGCCACTACCAGCAGCGCATCGAGGAACCGGATCTGGACGCCGGCGCCCCGCAACTGCGTACCGCGGAACTGCGGCGCATGAATCGCCGCGCGCTGTTCCTGCTGGCCGCCGTCGTGCTGCTGTTGCTGATGGTCGCCTACTGGATGATCCAGAGCGCGATGACCCCGCGCGAGCGGCCCAAGATGCGCGAGGAAAAAGTCACCGTCGCCGAAGCTCCCGCGGCGGTGGCGCTGCCGCAGCTGCCCCGGCCGGCGCCCGCGCCCGTGGCGGCAGCCCAGCCGATTCCCCTGATGCCGCCGCCGCGCGCACCCGCGTTGCCGCGGACGCCCGCCGCACATGCGCCGCAGGAACCCAGCCTGGTCCAGCGCCGCATTGCCGCCGCCGAGGCTGGCGAGGCCGCGCCGCCGACGATTCCGGCAGCGCTTCCTTCTGCGGGCAACGGCCTGCCGGGCAGTGCCGATTCGGAGATCACCAGCGCCCAGCCGCTGACCAAGCCGGATACGCTGATGCAGCGCGGCACCTATATCCGCTGCGTGCTGGAGACGCGGATCATCTCCGACATCTCCGGCTACAGCACCTGCCTGGTGACCGAGCCGGTGTACTCGTTCAACGGGCACACGCTGCTTTTGCCGAAGGGCTCGAAGATCCTGGGCTCGTACCAGAAGAACCAGAGCCAGCGACGCGTCGAAGTGGTGTGGGACCGCATCATCACCCCGACCGGCATCGACGTGAACATGAAGAGCCCTGGCATCGACAACCTGGGCGGCGCCGGCCTGCCCGGCCAGTACGACGCGCACTGGGGCAGCCGCATCGGCGCAGCCCTGCTGATCAGCATGCTCAGCGATGCGTTCAAGTACGAGGCCGCCAAGCACGGCCCGACCACCACCACCATCAGCAACGGCTACGTCACCCAGGAGCCGTTCGAAAGCAATACCGCCCGCACCGTGCAGAACCTGGCCAACCAGGCCGTGCGCGAAGCGGCGAACCGCCCGCCGACCGTGACCATCAACCAGGGCACCGTCATCTACGTCTACGTCGCCAAGGACGTCGACTTCAGCGGCGTGGTCGCGCGGTTCTGAGGAGCAGGTCATGGACGACCGGATGGCAGCCATCTCCAGCGACTTCCTCGACTACCAGTACGAGGTGCTGGGGCTGCGCGAGTTCATGGCCTCGCCGGACGTCACCGAGATCTGCATCAACCAGCCGGGCGAGATCTACCTGGAGCGGCGCGGCGGGTGGCACCGGGTCGACGTGCCCTCGCTCACCTTCGAGCGAGCGCGCCAGTTCTGCACCGCGGTGATCAACGAGAGCAATACCGGCCAGCGCATCACCGACGTGGATCCGGTGGTCTCGCTCACCTTCCCCACCGGCCAGCGCGCGCAATTCGTGATCCCGCCGGCCTGCGAGGCCGGCCGGGTCTCGATCACCATCCGGCTGCCGTCCAAACAGCTGCGCACGCTGGAGCAGTACCAGGCGGACGGCTTCTTCGACGAGATCGTCGAGGTGCAGCAGGGTATCGGCGAGCAGGACAGCGAGCTGCTCGAGCTGCGCGCCGGGCGCCGCTACGCCGAGTTCTTCCAGCGAGCCGTGCTTAACAAGAAGAACATCGTGGTATCCGGCGCTACCGGCAGCGGCAAGACCACCTTCATGAAGTCGCTGGTCAACCACATCCCCGCCGACGAGCGGCTGGTGACGATCGAGGACGCGCGCGAACTGTTCATCGCGCAGCCGAACGTGGTGCACCTGCTGTACTCCAAGGGTGGCCAGAGCGCGAGCAATGTCACCGCCAAGAGCTGCATGGAGGCCTGCCTTCGCATGAAGCCGGACCGCATCATCCTGGCCGAGCTGCGCGGCGACGAATCGTTCTACTTCATCCGCAACTGCGCCTCGGGTCACCCCGGCTCGATCACCAGTTGCCACGCCGGCAGTACCGAGCAGACCTGGGACCAGCTCGCACTGATGGTGAAGGCCTCAAACGAGGGCGCCGGGCTGGAGTTCGACACGATCAAGCGCCTGCTGCGCATGACCATCGACATCGTCGTGCACATCAAGGCCCACGCCGGGCGCCGCTGCATCACCGGCATCGACTTCGACCCCGGCCGCGCGGCCGCGGGCCACTGAGAACGAGGAGTCCGTCATGCTCGCCGCCGTCGACCTGTCCATGTGCCCCAACCTTGCCGTCCCGGCCGAGGTGATGCAGCACATCGCCCAGGTGGAATCCGGCAACAATCCCTTCGCCATCGGCGTGGTGGGTGGACGGCTGCAGCACCAGCCGCGCAACCTCGCCGAAGCCACGGCCACCGCGCGCATGCTGGAGAGCCGGGGCTACAACTATTCGCTGGGCATTGCCCAGGTGAACCGCGCCAACCTCGGACGTTTCGGGCTGGACACCTACGCCAGGGCCTTCGATCGCTGCAGCAACCTGGAGGCGGGCGCCAGCATCCTCGCCGACTGCTACGCACGCGCCCGGGGCCACTGGGGCAAGGCGTTCAGCTGCTACTACTCGGGCAATTTCGTCACCGGTTACCGCGACGGCTACGTGCAGCGGGTATACGCCTCCATGAGTACACCGGGGGACCGTGGCGGTGGTGCGCCCGCCATCCCGCTGGAACGGGGCAAGCCCGTCCGGAAGCACACGCACGACCCGGCGGGCTCTGTGTCCAACCGCCTCGTCGCCCTCCGCAGCGTGGCGCTGGATACGGCCGCCACGGCCGTCGTCTCGAAGGTGGCCCTGTCGCCGGGGATACCTGCTGTCGATGGCGATGAAGGCCGCGGCTCGTCTGCGGCAGACACTACGCCCACTCCGACCCCGCCGGTCGCCGCGCGACCCGCTGGGGCGTCGACCGACGACGTCTTCCACCCCATCGTGCGCGGCCCCGGCGATCCGACCGCAACCGCCAGCGCTTCGCCATTACCGGCGCAGCGGGCGGTCGATCGCGCCGACCTGCGCCAGGAGCATGCCGATGCCGCCTTCGTGTTCTGAAACGGCTCGCACGCGACGCTTAGCCATGGCCACGTGCGCGCCACCGATCCGGCCAACTGGCCAACGCCCGGTCGCGAGTCCGCTCGCTCCCGGGTATCCACCGGACGGCCGCCCCTGACGGTCGCCCACCTTCCGGCCATGCATCCGGCCACCTGTTCAACGTCGACAAGGAAATTCGAGATGGCTCCGAACCTGACCCGCAAGGACTCCGTGCTTCACTCCCGGCGCACCCGCCTGTTCGTCTTCATGTGCCTCGCCGCACTGCTGGTGTTCGTGCTTCCGGGCACGGCGTTCGCACAAGGCGATGAGACCACCACCACTGTGTGCGGGTTCGCCAGCAGTATCAACAAGGTACTCAATGCTGTTTCCATCGTGGTGGTGACCATTGCGGTGATCTTCTCCGGCTACCAGATTGCCTTCGCACACAAGCGCATCTCCGACGTGTCACCGGTGCTGATCGGCGCGATCCTGATCGGCGCGGCAGGCCAGATTGCCAAGATGTTCCTTGCCGGCAGCACCACGGCCGCAGGTGCCACCGCGTGCACCGCGCAGGTGGTGACACACCTGCTGACGCACTATGCATAAGAACGCCCTGTTCCGTGGCTGCACCCGCCCGCCGATGTTCCTCGGCGTGCCGTACGTGCCGTTCTTCCTCGGCGCGGGCGGATGCATGCTGCTGGCGATGTACACCAACCTGTTCTACCTGCTGCTGATGCCGGTGGTGATTTTCGTGATGCGACAGATGGCGCGTCGCGACGAAATGATCTTCCGCCTGCTCGGCCTTCGCCTGCAGTTCCGCACGCGCATGCGCAACATCCGGGAAAACGACGGCATGTGGGTATTGACGCCCAACCTCTACCGCGACCCGGCCAAAACCAAACCGTGAGCCTCTCCGGGCACCCCGCAGCTGCGGGGTGCCCTCTGGATCTTCGTCATGCCCAAAGCCGCCTTCATTCCCGATACGCCGATCAGCGAGTTCGTCCCGCTGTCCACGCACGTGTCGCCCACGGTGCTCAAGACCACCGGCGGCGATTTCCTGCTGGTGTGGCGACTCGGCGGCCTGCCGTTCGTGGGTCGCGAGGAGTGGGAGATCGAGCACAGGCACAACACCTTCAACCGTCTGCTGCAGACCCTGCGCGCGCCGGATTTCGTCAACGTGGCGTTCTGGGTGCACGACATCCGCAGGCGCCGGCGCCTGCGCGACCACAGCCGGTTCGGCCAGGCCTTCAACCAGTCGCTGTCCGATGCCTACTACCAGGCGCTGTCGTCGCAAAAGTTGATGCAGAACGAGCTGTACCTGACCCTGCTCTACCGCCCCGTGGTCAGCGGCAAGCGCTTTGCCGAGAAGTCCGCCGACCTAACCCGGCTGGAAGCCGAGCAGGCCGATGCGGTCAACACCATCCTCGAGCTGGCCGGCAACGTCGAGGCCGTGCTCAAGGACTACGCACCGTACCGCCTGGGCATGTACGAGGCGGCCAACGGCGTGGTGTTCTCCGAAGCGCTGGAGTTCTACGGCTACCTGCTCAACCGCATCGACGAGCCCGTGCCGGTGTTGCCGGCCCCGGTGCCGGAGTACCTGCCGCTCAGCAAGCAGCGCTTCTCGGCCAAGACCGGCGACTTCGTGCTCACCACACCGGACGGCGCCAACCAGTTCGGCGCCATCCTCAACATCAAGGAATACACCGAGGGTACCTACCCGGGCATCCTCAACGGCCTGAAGTACCTGGATTTCGAGTACGTCATCACCCACTCCTTCAGCCCGATGGGCCGGCACGACGCGCTGAAGGCGCTGGATCGCACCAAGGGCATGATGATCTCTTCCGGCGACAAGGCCTTCAGCCAGATCGCCGAGCTGGACCAGGCGATGGACCAGCTGGCCTCCGGCAACTTCGTGCTGGGCGAATACCATTTCAGCATCGCCATCTACGCCACCAGCCAGGAGGCGCTGTCGCAGCAGATCGCCACCACGCGGGCCGAGCTGTCCAACGCGGGCTTCGTCTCGGTGAAGGAGGACCTGGCCGTCGCTGCCGCGTTCTATGCGCAATTCCCCGGCAACTGGAAGTACCGCACCCGGCTGGCCAACGTCAGCTCGCTGAACTTCCTCGGCCTGTGCCCGCTGCACAACTTCGCCACCGGCAAGAAGGACAACAATCCCTGGGGCGACTGTGTCACCACGCTGCAGACCACCAACGGCCAGCCCTACTACTTCAACTTCCACGCCACTCATCCGGCGGAGAACTCGCTCGGCGAGAAGGCGATCGCCAACACGATGGTCATCGGCAAGTCCGGTACCGGCAAGACGGCGCTGATCAACTTCCTGCTCAGCCAGGTGCAGAAGCTCAGTCCCTCGCCGACGATCTTCTTCTTCGACAAGGATCGCGGCGCGGAGATCTTCGTGCGCGCCTGCGGCGGCAACTACCTCGCGCTGGAGAACGGCCGACCGACAGGATTCAACCCGTTCCACTGCGAGCGGAGCGAAGCCAACGTGCAGTTCCTCGCTGAACTGGTGAAAGTGCTGGTCGGCAAGGCCGTCTACAGCTCGCGCGAGGAAGAGGACATCTTCCGTGCGGTAGAGAACATCCTCGACACACCGATGCACCTGCGCACGATGACCAACTTCCAGAAGAGCCTGCCCAACATGGGCGACGACGGCCTGTACATCCGCATGCGCAAATGGACCGCCGGCAACTCGCTGGGCTGGGTGTTCGACAACCCGGTCGACACCATCGACCTGGAGAAGGCCAGCATCATCGGCTTCGACTACACCGACATCATCGACAACCCGGAAGTCCGCGTGCCGGTAATCAACTACCTGCTGCACCGGCTGGAGGCACTGATCGACGGCCGGCCACTGATCTACGTGATGGACGAGTTCTGGAAGATTCTCGACGGCAAGGGCGGCCTCAAGGAATTCGCCAAGAACAAGCAGAAGACCATCCGCAAGCAGAATGGCCTGGGCATCTTCGCCACACAGAGCCCGGAAGACGCGCTCGCCAGCGACATCGCCGCTGCGCTGATCGAACAGACCGCCACGATGGTCCTGCTGCCCAACCCCAACGCCAGCCGCGAGGACTACGTCGACGGCCTCAAGCTCACCGAAGCGGAGTACCAGGTGGTAGTCAGCCTCGACGAGCGCTCCCGCTGCTTCCTGGTCAAGCAGGGCCACGCCAGCGCCGTCTGCCAGCTCAACCTGCGCGGCCTCGACGATCACCTGGCAGTGATCTCGGCCTCCACCGACAACATCGAGATCATGCACGAGGTGCTCGAGGCCCGCGCCCAGGCCGAAGGCTGTTCGCCGGACGACCTCACGCCGGAACAGTGGCTTGAGACGTTCTATGAGAACCGCAAGGGGAGCGGGAGAGGCACTGATCGAAACGTTCCGCGCGCAACACGCGTGGCTGTCCGCTAACTGTGGAGAACAGATGATGCGAAACGAGAATGCCGTCGTCCGGGACTTTGGGCTCAGCACTGTTGGACCCGGACTTGCCTCGCTGACCGCGGTCCTCCTGCTCTCCGGCGCAATCGGTAGCAGAGCCCATGCGCAAGTCCTCGTCACCGATGTCGCTTCGAACGCAACCCAGAAGTCAGAGCTCGCAAAGCAGGTCCTGCAGTACGAGAAGCAGATCCAGCAGTACACGACTCAGCTGGAACAGCTGCACAACATGCTGACCAAAATCGAGAGCCTCGGAAACGGCATTTCCCTTGTGCCCAAGAGGCTCGAGCCACTGAGTAGCGCCGACCAGGAAAAGCTCGCGGATCAGGCCTGTCCCGGAGCGCCGGCAAGTGCAGTCGTCGCTGGAGCGATCTCCGGCCTGCTGGGCAGCTCGCATCAGCCAATTGTCGTTCGCCAGAACCTGATATGCAGAACGATCGTCATGACGCAGGCCGACGAATACAACATCACTGCGCAAGCACTTTCATCGCTGACAGCCCAAGCGAGTACCGTCCAAAAGCTCAGCGAAATCATCAACTCCATCGGTACGTTCGGCGAGTCCAGCAGCGCGACATCCCAGGCGGAGCAATTCATGAGCCAGCTGAATCTCGCGGGGAATACCTGGCAAAAGCAGATCGAAGCGGACGAGAAGATGATCGCCACGCTTCGGGACCAGCAAGGCACGCTCGCGAAAGTGGCGCTCAATGGAAGCAACACGATTCTTGGCAACGTCGTGCAGGCCGCCGCGCTCAAGACTGCCTTCACCGTCAATGAGTAACTACAGAGTGCATCATGTCGTGAAGATGCGTATCGCCAGTGATAGCTTGCTGGCGCAGGTGTCTTTCCACGCCCAGGAATCACCATGAGCAACCTTGGCGACTACCTCTACTACGCGCTGGTCTACAACTATCTTCAACAGAAGATCGAAGACTTCCAGCACGACGTCCTCGCTAACATGATGACGTGGGCAAGTGGCATCGCGCTCGTGCTCATCACGCTCTGGATCATGATCCAGGGTTTCCGTCTGATCACCGGGCAGTCTCGCGATTCGATGATGGCCATGGTCGTCAACATGACGCGGATCGTGATCATCGTAACGGCGGCCACCTCCATGAGTATCTTCGGCGGATCCCTGCAGGGCATGCTGTCCGCCAACGGTACGCTTGGATCAGAGATCAGCCAGGTGGTCTCCGGTGAAGACTCGCCGGTCAGCGCCATTGACAAGAATATGGCCGCAACGCAGCTTTCCTTGGCCGCGATCGATGTCGTACAGGTTCCGCCTGGCGACAGTGCAACTGCCGATCAGAAGGCCCACGCCATGCTGCTGGCTGGCTTTGGTGCAGCCAGTCCTGCCATGGCAGCCGGTGCCATGCTGCTTCTCTATCAGTTCACCATGGCGATCTTCGTAGGGCTCGGACCACTGTTCATCCTTTGTCTGATCTTTGACCAGACCAAGGAACTCTTCAGGCGTTGGCTGCTCTACGGCATCGGCACGCTCTTTTCGATTGCCGTACTCTGCGTCGTCTCTAGCATCGTGCTCAAGCTCACCATCAATGTAGCCGTGGCCCTTTGGTCAGCCTCCGTCATCAACAGCATCACAGATCAAGGTGCCGAGGGCTTTTCGAGCCAGGCGCTCCAGCAAGGCGGTATCGGTTTGCTGCTTACCGTGCTCATCATCTCCGTCCCGCCGCTCGCCGCGGCTTTCTTCCAAGGCACGGTCGGTCAGTTCTTGCACTTCTCGGCGTTCGGAGGTGGATATGCAAACCGCCCTGGACCCCAGGGACAGCCTCCGGGGTCCTATGGCGCGGGACAGTCACCATCCTCTCCTATCTCAGGACAAACTCACTCTGGACAACTTAGCGGGGTCGGCGGCTTTGGCGGCGGCGCCCGCGCCATTCGAGTTTCCAATGATCCACGCTCGGCTTTCGCTGATGGCATAAAGGCCCAGACGCGCGAGCCATCGAGAGGTAATCCATGAACATTCATCGCTGGGTTCTTATGGGAGTGCTCTTGTTGATCGCGAGCAACGTTCATGCCGAGGGCGGATGCCCTCCGGGCATGATTCCTGCGAGCGGCACCAACATCAACTCTTGCATTCCCATTCCACAGGGGTACTACCAGAATAAAAAGAGCAACTCAGCCCAGACGCCACCGGAAAGATGGATAGATCGCTGGGGCGCAATTGCGACTTACGAACCCAATGGAAGCCTTGGAATCGCCGAAAATATGCCAAGCCAAGAGAGCGCAGAGCAGCTTGCGCTCGAAGATTGCCGGTCAAAGCACGGCTCCACATGCGAGGTGCAACTCTTTTATCGCAACCAATGTGCCGCAATGATTGTAAGTAACGGTGGATATAACGTAACGCCCGCCAAGACCATCGATGCCGCCGAAAGAAAGGGCATGGACATATGCAAGAAAGCAGGAGATTCCAACTGCCACGTTTATTACTCAGCTTGCAGCCTTCCGCAACGCATTCAATAGCAACAAGCACTGCAAGGGATAGAAGGAAGAATAAAACACGCTAGTGACACGATCTTTAGACCACTTCGTAGAAATTGACTAGATTGCCGCGTTGAACCCGCTTGCGCCCAGAAAGACAATTTCCGCCCTCTTTACCCATGGCTAAGTCGATCAACGCTCGCAGATGAATAAGAGCAAGCCGACTTAGATCAAAGGAGCAGCCTTACTGCGCAGTTGACCGCGGTGCCTGAGCAAGATCCGACGCCAACATTGAAGCCACGTCTCACAGAGCCGAAACCTCGACACGTTGATCAAACGCCGTTTGGACGTCATGGATTAGGCACACGACGCGCTCTGTAAAACGCGTCATAAATTGAAGGAAGCGCAAATGAAACCATGTGCTTTACTCACTATTTTCGCTCTAGGTGCAAGCTGCCTAGTTGCCACGCCCACCAGAGCCCAGACCGTGGATCCTTGCACTGTCTATGTATGCATGGCGGGCATCTCGGGATTCGGGAAAAGTGGCGGACCCGCATGCGTACCAGCACTGGCTTATTGGCATGCCCCCGCGCCGGCGGGATTGGCGGTTTATCACCCGCCCCAAGGGTTCAATCCGCCTGCCAGCGTTGTAAAGCGCACGACTTACCTAGAGAGCTGCGTGACCACGACAGTCAATCCTGATGTCGTAAGCGCCATCATCACCATGCATGGCTCGAAGCCGTAGGCTCCGATCCACTCCGGCAACAAGCAGATCATGTCCTCGCGGAGCATGCTTGCCCATCGGTCGGTTGATTCCGCAGAGCCAGGTTTGCTTTCCTGTCTGTGGAAGTGTCGGGCGGTCATCCGCAAGCGCTGCAGTCCTCTTTCTGTTGCCCCGCTCCGGGAGCATCCCGATGAACGGCGCACCTTGATCGACGAACTACTGGACTTGCATTAGCCGACGCCGAGTGGGGAAGCTTGCGCAGTGGCGGGTGGGAGTCCGCGGCACGCGACAAATCCACACAGGCGCAGAACCGGCGTAGCGGCCGTGCGTGTACCTCGATCAGGTACCCTACCGCCTCTCGCTTGCTCGCCGTCCCTACAGTTCTTTTTCGATCAGGTCCTTCATCGCAGCGATTAGACTCCAAACCACGGTGCTACTCAAAAGTGGGGGACGTCGGACTCACGGACATGGCCTGTTGGGTCGTCGAAGCCGCGACAGAGCCGTCCGTTTCGGCGTCCTGCCGGGCCCCGCGGGACGAGCCTCAGGCGTTCGCCAGCTTGCGTAGCCGCCGCGCCGCGCGCCGCTCGCGGCGCTTCTCCCGCCGCACCCGCGCACGCTCGGCCAGGCACGAGAAGATCACGTAAAGCGCCGGGGTGCTGAGCAGGGTCAGGGTCTGCGAGATCAGCAGGCCGCCGATCATCGCGATGCCCAGCGGGCGGCGCAGCTCGGAGCCTTCGCCCAGGCCGATGGCGATCGGCAGGGCGGCGAGGATGGCGACCATCGAGGTCATCATGATCGGGCGGAAGCGCACGACGCAGGCTTCGCGGACCGCTTCCAGCGGGGGCTTGCCGTGCTCGCGCTGCGCGACCAGGGCGAAGTCGATCATCATGATCGCGTTCTTCTTGACGATGCCAATCAGCAGCACCAGCGCGATCATCGCCACGATGGAAAGCTCGGTGTTGGTGACCACCAGCGCGGCCAGCGCACCGACGCCCGCGGCCGGCAGCGTGGAGAGGATGGTGACCGGATGGATCAGGCTCTCGTAGAGCATGCCCAGCACGATGTAGACGGTGACGATGGCCGCCAGCATCAGCCACAGCATGTCGCCCTGCGACTGCTGGAAGCGGCGGAAGTCGTCACCCAGGCCCACCCGGATGTCGCCGGGCATGCGCATGTCCTTCACCACCTGGTTGATGATCTGCAGCGCCTGGCCCATCGACGCGCCGGGCGCGAGGTTGAAGCTCAGGTCCATCGTGGTCATCTGGTTGACGTGACTGATCTGCGATGGCGCCAGCCCCGGCTCCTGGTGCGCCACCGCAGTGATCGGCACCATCTTGCCGGTGTTGGAGCGCACGTAGATGCGGTTGAGCGCCTCGGGCGAGGCGGTCTGGCTCGGCAGCGCGTTCACCACCACCTTGTACTGGTTGACGTCCGAGTAGATGGTCGACACCTGGCGCTGGCCGAACGCGTCGTAGAGCGCGCCGTCGATGGTGGCCATCGAGATGCCCAGCCGCGTCGCGGCATCGCGGTCGACCACGATGTTCTGGCGCAGGCCGCCCTCCTCCACGTCGGAGCCGACGTCGCGGAACAGCTTGTTCTTCGCCAGCTCCTTCACCAGCTTCGGCAGCCATACCTCCAGCTCGTCGAGGTCGTCGCCCTGCAGCGAGATCTCGTACTGCGCGCCCTGGTTGCTGTTGCCGCCGCCGCTGGGCAGGTCCTGGATCGGCCGCAGACGCAGGTTGAGGTCGGGGTACTTGGCGGCCTTGGCGCTGAGCCGGTCGAGCACGGCGAAGGTGTCGTCCTTGCGGCCTTCGGCGTGGGTCTTGAGCTGGATGTCGAACGAACTGGCGGCGCCGCGACGGCTGGTACCCAGGCGCGAACCGACCACCGCCACGTCCGGGTCGGCCAGCAGCATGTCGACCAGCCGCTGCTGGCGCTTGACCATGTCCTGGAACGACACGGTAGCGCCGGAGGTGGCGAAGCCGTGGATCAGCCCGGTGTCCTGCGGCGGGAACAGGCCGGCCTTCACCTTGCCGAACAGCAGCACGGTGAGCACGATCAGCACCAGCGGCGTGAGCGAGAATGCCAACGCGTGGCGCAGCGAGAAGTTCAGCGCGCGCACGTAGACCGCGAGCATGCGCTCGTGGGCGCGGTCCAGCCATTGCCCCAGCCGCGCGAAGCGACGCGGGCGTCGCTCGGCATGATCCTCCGCCGCATGCCCTTGCAGGAAACGCCCGCACAACGCCGGCGTAAGCGTCAACGACACCACCGCCGACACCGCGATCGCCGAGATCAGCGTCATGGTGAATTCGCGGAAGAACATGCCGACGATGCCGCTGGCGAACAGCAGCGGGATGAACACGGCGATCAGCGAGGCGGTGATCGAGACGATGGTGAAGCCGATCTCCCGCCCGCCGCGCAGCGCCGCTTCCAGCCGCGGCACGCCCTCGTCGATGTGGCGGATGATGTTCTCGATCACCACGATCGCGTCGTCCACCACGAAGCCGATGGCGATCACCAGCGCCAGCAGGGTGAGGTTGTTGAGGGTGTAGCCGAGCACGTACATCATGATGGATGCACCGGCCAGCGACAGCGGCACCGCGGCCGCAGCGATCAGCGTTGGCGCGAGCCGGCGCAGGAACAGCGCCATGGTCAGCACGACCATCGCCAGGCTGATCAGCAGCGTGACCTGCACCTCCCGCAGCGACGCGCGGATGGTGGGCGTGCCGTCGAAATACGGGGTGAGCTTGGTCGCCGGCTGCAGGAAGCTGCGCAGCTCCGGCAGCGTCGCGCGCACGCGATCCACCGTGGCGATCACGTTGGCGTCCGGCTTCTTGTACACGTACAACAGGATCGCCGGCTCGTGCCCGAAGGTGCCGGCCTGGTAGGCGTCCTCGGGGCCGTCGTAGACGCGGGCGACGTCGCGCAGGCGGATGGTGGTGCCATTCTTCACCGCCACCACCAGGTTGGCGAAGTCGGCGGCGGTGTGCAGCTCGTCGTTGGCCGTCACCAGCAGGTTGGTGACGCCGTTGCTCAGGGTCCCCAGCGGCGAACTGACATTGGCGGCATTCAGCGCGTTGCGCAGCTGGTCCGGTGACAGACCCATCGCATTGAGCTTGCGCAGGTCCACGTCGACGCGGACCGCCGGGGTCGCCGCGCCGGCGATGTCCACTGAAGAAACGCCCTTGAGCTGGGTCAGCCGCGGCATCAGGAAGGTATCGGCGACGTTGTAGAGGTCGGTGGCCGACTGCGTCTGCGAGGTCAGCGCGAGGATGATCACCGCGTCATCGTTGGGATTGGCCTTCTGCAGCGAGGGCGCGTTGGTGAGCCCTGGTGGCAGATCCGGCGCGGCGGCATTGATCGCCTGCTGCACGTCGCGCGCGGCCGCATCGAGGTTGCGGCTGCCGTTGAAGATCATGAAGACGAAGGTGCGCCCCTCCGAGCTGCTCGAACGCATCGTGTCGATGCCCGGCACCTGGCCCAGGTGGCGCTCCAGCGGCGCGGCCACGGTGGCGGCCATGGTGGCGGCATCGGCCCCGGGCTGGGAGGTCTGCACGAAGATCGCCGGAAACTGGATGGTCGGCAGCGCGGACACACCGAGCAGGCTGTAGCAGACGGCACCGACCAGGAACAGGCCGATCGCCAGCAGCGAGGTGCCGATCGGACGGCGCACGAAAAGGGCGGAAATGTTCATGCAGGGGTCGGAGCCATTGCGCAAGGGGAAGCAAGGCACGCAGCGCGTGGACGGATCATCGCACCCCTAACGCACGGGGGCGAGATCGGTTGATACGCGCGAGAGGGCGCGATGGAGGCTCCCGCGACCCTGCTGCTGCAAAAGCAAACGGCGCGCCCGCTGGGGACGCGCCGTGGATGGGGCGGAAAACCTTCTTCAGACTCAGACGGTGCCGTGGCGCGCCTTGGCCAGCTCGCGCTGCTCGCGCCGGAGCCTCAGCCAGTCGGAGAAACGCTCCATGTACAGATAGATCACCGGCGTGGTGTACAGCGTCACCAGCTGCGACAGCAGCAGGCCGCCGACGATCGACACGCCCAGCGGCTGGCGCAGCTCCGAACCGATGCCGGTACCCAGTGCCAGCGGCAACGCGCCAAGCATCGCCGCCGCCGTGGTCATCATGATCGGGCGGAAGCGCAGCAGGCAGGCGCGACGGATCGCGTCGTGCGGCGACAGCCCCTCGCGCTGCGCCTCGATCGCGAAGTCGATCATCATGATCGCGTTCTTCTTCACGATGCCGATCAGCAGCACGATGCCGACGATGCCGTCCACCGACAGGCTGAAGCCGCACAGGATCAGCGCCAGCAGCGCGCCCACGCCGGCCGGCGGCAGGGTGGAGATGATCGTGATCGGGTGGATGTAGCTCTCGTACAGCACGCCCAGCACGATGTAGATCACGATCACCGAGGCGAGCAGCAGCAGCACCTCGTCGCCCAGCGAGGAGGAGAACTCCGCCGCCTTGCCGACGAACTCGCCACGCACCTGCGGCGGCAGGTTCTGCTGCTTGACCGCCTGGTTGATCGCATCGACCGCCTGCGACAGCGAATAGCCCGGCGCCAGGTTGAACGAGATGGTCACCGCCGGCAGCTGCTGCTGGTGGCTGACCACCAGCGGCGCGCTGGTGTACTCGGCCGAGGCCAGCGAGGAAATCGGAATGCTGCCGCCGGCGCCGACCTGGAAGCCGACGTTGCCGGTGTTGCCGATGCCCGACGGCGTGGCCGAATTGCTCGAGGTGAGCTGGCCGAAGCTGGTGGCGTTGGAACCGGTCAGCGCGCCGTTGCCGTTGCCGCGCACGGTGAGCTTGTTGAGCAGGTCGTCGGTGTTGCGGAACTGCGGCGCCACCTCCAGCACCACGCGGTACTGGTTGAGCTGGGTGAAGATGGTCGAGATCTGGCGCTGGCCGAAGGCGTCGTAGAGCGTGTCGTCGATGGTCTGCACCGGCACACCGAGGCGGCTGGCCTTGTCGCGATCGATGGTCAGCTTCAGCGCGTTGCCGGAGTCGGCCAGGTTGTTGTCCACGTCGGCCAGCGCAGGCAGCTGGCGCAGCGCCTGGGTCAGCTTCTCGGCGTAGCCGGACAGCTCCGAGGCATTCACGTCGGACAGCGAGTACTGGTACTCGGTGGCCGAGACGCGGCTATCCAGCGTCACGTCCTGCACCGGCTTGAGATACAGCGCCACGCCCGGGATATTGGCCACGGCGGCCTGCAGGCTGGGCAGCACCTTGTCCAGGCCGCCGCGCTCGGAGCGATCCTTCAGCACGATCGACAACTGGCCCTGGTTGAGCGTGGGGTTGATCGAGCCGGCGCCGATGAACGCGGCGACGCCGGTCACGGCCGGGTTCTTGCGCAGCGCGTCGGCCACGGCCTTGGTGCGCGCCTCCATCTGCGGGAACGCGATGTTCTCGTCGGCCTGTACCACACCGGTGATCAGGCCGGTGTCCTGCTCGGGCAGCAGGCCCTTGGGGATGGCGATGTACAGGAACACGGTGAGTACCACGGCCGCACCCGCCACCAGCATGGTCAGCCGGCGATGGTCGAGTACCCAGTCCAGCGTGCTGGCATAGAGATCCACCGTGCGCGTCCACAGGTCGCGCTTGCCGCCGGCGGCATGGCGCTCGTGGCTGTCGTCGCCCGGCGGCAGCTGGTCGGGCTTGAGCAGGTAGGCGCACATCATCGGCGTCAGCGTCAGCGACACCAGCATCGAGATCGTCACCGCGATGGTCAGCACCCAGGCGAACTCGTGGAACAGGCGGCCAGTGACGCCGGGCATCAGCAGCAGCGGCAGGAACACCGCCACCAGCGACACGGTCAGCGACAGCACGGTGAAGCCGATCTCCTTCGCGCCGATCTCGGCCGCCTCCCTGCCGCTCTTGCCCTGCTCGATGTAGCGCACGATGTTCTCGATCATCACGATCGCATCGTCCACCACGAAGCCGGTGGCCACGGTCAGCGCCATCAGCGAGAGGTTGTCCAGCGACATGCCGGCGAACGACATCACGCCGAACGTGCCCATCAGCGACAGCGGCACCGCCACCGAGGGGATGATCGTCGCCCACAGCCGGCGCAGGAACACGAAGATCACCGCCACCACCAGGAAGATGGTCAGGATCAGGGTGAACTGCACGTCGTGCACCGAGGCGCGGATGGTGATGGTGCGGTCGGCGAACACGTCCAGGTGCACGTCGGCCGGCAGCACCGCCTTGAGCGAGGGCAGCGTGGCTCGGATCTGCTCCACCGTCTTGACGATGTTCGCGCCGGGCTGGCGACGGATGTCCAGCAGCACCGCCGGCTTGCCGTTGGCCCAGGCGGCGAGCTGGTCGTTCTCCACCCCGTCGACCACCTTGGCCACGTCGGCCAGCCGCACCGGCGCGCCGTTGCGGTAGCTGATGATGGTGTTCTTGTACTGCTGCGCATCGACCAGTTGGTCGTTGGTACCGATCGAGTAGCTCTGCGTCTTGCCGTTGAGCGTGCCCTTGGGCGCGTTGACGTTGGCCTGGCTGAGCGCGCTGCGCACGTCCTCCATGGTCAGGCCGAGGTTGGACAGCTGTGCCGGATTCACCTGCACGCGCACCGCCGGGCGCACGTTGCCGGCGATCGACACCAGGCCCACGCCCTGCACCTGCGACAGCTTCTGCGCGATGATCGAATCGGCCAGGTCGTTCACCTCGCGCAGCTGCCGGCTGTCGGAGGTGAGCATCAGGGTGAGGATCGGCGCGTCGGCCGGGTTCACCCGGTTGTAGACGGGCGGATACGGCAGGTTGTTCGGCAGCGTGCCCTTGGAGGTGCTGATCGCCGCCTGCACGTCCTGCGCCGCGATGTCGATGTCGCGGTCCATGTTGAACTGCAGCACGATCGTCGACAGGCCGGCGGACGAGTCGGAACTCATCATCGCCAGGCCGGAGATCTGCCCGAACTGCCGCTCCAGCGGCGTGGTGACCAGGGCCGCCATGGTGGCCGCGCTGGCGCCGGGATACTGCGTGGTGACGACCAGGCTGGGCGCGTCGATTTCAGGCAGCGCCGACACCGGCAACTGGCGATAGCCGAGCACGCCCAGCAGCAGCACCGCCACCATCAGCAGCGAGGTGGCGATCGGGCGTCGGATGAAGAGCGATGAGAATCCCATGGTGTCCTGGTCTGCCGTCAGTGGCGGGGCACCGGCCCCGCCCTCGGTGGATGCGCGGGTATCCGGCACCCGCGTGCCGCAGCCGGCTCCGCCGGCCGCGGCGATCGATCATCGTCAGCCGCGGCGACCGCGACGACCGCCTTCCTTCGCGCCCTGCGCCGCCTTCTTCAGCTCGGCCTCGGTCGGCGCAGCGGGCACTTCGCCCGGCTTCAGCGCCTTGACCTTGCTGCCCGGCTTGAGGCGGAACTGGCCCTCGGTCACCACCTGCTCGGCGGCCTTCAGCCCCTGGGTGACCATCACGTGGGTGTCGCCCACTTCCTGGCCGGTGGTCACCGACTGCATCTTCACCGTGCTGTCCGGCTGCAGCAGATAGACGTAGTCGCCGTCCGGCCCGCGCTGCACCGCCTGCGACGGGATCACCAGGCCGCCCTGCACCGTGTTCACCTTCAGCCGCACGTTGACGAACTGACCCGGGAACAGGGCGTTCTCGTCGTTGGGGAACTGGGCCTTCAGGTTGAAGGTGCCGGTGCTGGTGTCGATCTGGTTGTTGATCACCTTCAGCACGCCCTTGCCGGCGATGACCTTGCTGCCGGCGCTGTCCAGCGCCGCCACCTCCAGCGGCTCGCCGCGGGCCTGCGAGCTGCGCACCAGCTCCACGTTCTGCTCCGGCAGCGGGAAGATCACGTTGATCGGATGCACCTCGGTCAGGGTGACGATGCTCGAGCTGGTGGTGACGATGTTGCCCGGATCCACGCCGCGGATGCCGGCCAGGCCGGTGATCGGCGCGATGACCTTGGTGTAGCCCAGCTGCACCTTGGCGTCGTTGATGCTGGCCTCGTCGGCGGCCACCGCGGCCTCGTACTGGCTGACGGTGTTGCGCAGCGTGTCCATGTCCTGCTTGGAGATGTAACCCTGCTTGACCAGATCCTGGCTGCGCGCAAGGTTGCTGCGCGCGGTGGACAGCTGCGCGGCATCCTGGCCCTTGCGTGCAACGGCCTGGTCATAGGCGGCCTGCAGCGAGCGCGGATCGATCTCGGCCAGCACCTCGCCCTTGTGCACCTCCTGGCCCTCGGTGAAGTTCAGCTTCATCAGCAGGCCGCCGACCTGCGGGCTGACGGTCACCGTGTTGAGCGCCTGCACCGTGCCCAGCGCGGTGAGGTAGACCGGCACGTTCTGCACGGCGACCGGCTCGACCGTCACCGGCACCGGCTCGTCCTTGCCCTTGTCCTTGCCCTCGCCCGGCGCCCCCGGCTGGCCGGACGGCGCGCCGGCTTGGCTGCGCCCCGCGGCGCCAGGCTTGTGCATGAGGCGAAGACCGACCGCGCCCACCACGAGCACGGCGACGACGATCAGCGCGATCTTCCAAAAACGCGACATGTGAAACTCCCGGGTTCGGACGGCGAGGCTGGGGGCCCTGCGCGCAAGGAGCGCGCCCTGCCTTGGGTTGTGGCTGGGAAAAGAATAGGTGCACTGCAACGAGACCGGACACTGCCGGTTGACATGGTCGAGCTATGACCGATGGCAGGGTGGAGGGTTCGCGGGGTGAGTGCCACGCCGCGCCGCAGCAGACGCAAGATACCGCGCACCGCCCGCCGCCGCCATGTGGACGCGCTGAAAGTTGGCCGGGGCTTCGTCTATACTCCCGCGGTTGCCACCGAACCGGGCCCGACGGGGACCCGCGGTGTCGCGCCGGGGGATTCATGGTGGCCCCGCGGCTCCTTCCATCGACTGGAGTACGTTCGTGAGCGGTTCCCTGAGCAAATCCGATCAGAGCTTCATGCGCCAGTTCTCCTGGCTGATCGCGGGTCTGGCTGTGCTGACCGTGTTGCTGATCACCCTGGGCTGGATGATCTACAACCACGAACCGAAGGAAACCAACCCGGTCGCCGCCAAGCAGCTTGCCGCGCGCATTGCACCGGTCGGCGCGGTGTATTCGGGCAACACCGGCCGCGCGGCGATCGCCGCCGCCGCGGAAGCCGCGGCCAAGGCAGCCGCCGCACAGGTGGCCTACGGCGGCACCACCGATGGCAAGACCATCTACGAGAACCTCTGCCACAGCTGCCACACCGCCGGCGTCGCCGGTGCACCCAAGCTGGGCGACAAGGCTGCCTGGGCGCCGCGACTGGCCCAGGGCATGGCCACGCTGATCAAGCATGCGACCGAGGGCTACCATGGCCCGGACGGCAACTTCATGCCGCCCAAGGGCGGCAACCCGGCATTGACCGACGCGCAGGTCAAGGCCGCGGTGACCTGGATCACCGACCAGGCCAAGTAAGCCGCTCCCGTTCCGGGATCGAGAGAACGCCGCCCCGACCGGGCGGCGTTTTTTTATGCGCCGTCGACGCCTCTGGTCGCCTGCCAGTCCTGCGCGAAGTCCAGCAGGTCGGGGAAGAACGCCTCGAAATGTCCCGCCAGCACGGGAGCGTTCGCCTGCAGCACGGGCAGGGCGTCGGCGAGCGGGTTGTCGCGGCGCAGCCGCTGGCCGATCCCCGCCAGCGCCCGCCCGACCACCTCCGGCCGCGCATAGGTGGCCGGCAGGTCGTTCATCTGCATGTAGGCGAGAAAGCGCGCCAGGCCGGGTGGCAGGCTCGCCCGGTGATCGACCAGCAACTGGCGCAGGCCACCGGAGAACGCATCCAGCGGCGTCGACGACCATCGGTCGAAATCGCGCGCCAGCAGATGGTCGAACCACACGTCGAGCAGGATCCCCGCATAGCGCCGGAACGGCGGCTCCAGCCGCGCCTTGGCGGCCAGCACCTGCGGGTGCGCATCGGTATAGGCATCGATCGCCCGATGCAGGCGGATGCCGGCAGCGACCCCGGCCGACCAGTCCGCCTCCGGCGCGCCGCGCACGAAGTCGCCGAGCATGCCGCCCAGACGCAGCGCCTCGTCGTTACCGGCCAGCAGGGCGTGGGCAAGATGGTTCATCGCCTGATCCAGATGCGGCCGCCGCGGACGGGGGACAAGCCGCGCGGTTATCATGGTGCGGATGAATATTGCCGCCCTGCCCCACGATCCGGCCCGGTTCCCCGACGAGGCCGCCAGCTTCATGCTCACCGGCCCGGCCGGCGAGCTGGAAACCATCACCGACCTGGCCGAGCGCCCGGGTGCCCGCCGTGGCGTCGCCGTGATCTGTCACCCCAACCCGGTGCAGGGTGGCACCATGCACAACAAGGTGGTGACCATGGTCGAGCGCGCGCTGCGCGAATCCGGCCTGGACACGGTGCGCTTCAATTTCCGCGGCACCGGCGCCTCGGAAGGCCAGTACGACGAAGGCAACGGCGAAGGCGACGACCTGGCTGCGGTGGTCGACTGGGTGCGCCGCGTGCGCCCCGGTGAAGACCTGTGGCTGGCCGGCTTCTCGTTCGGCAGCTACGTCACCATCCGCAATGCGGTGCGACTGGGCGCGCACGCCCTGATCAGCATTGCGCCTCCGGCCGGGCGCTGGCCATTCGACGGCTTCGAGATCCCGCGCTGCCCGTGGCTGGTGGTGATGGGCGAGGAGGACGAAGTGGTCGACCCGCAGGCGGTGTTCGACTGGATCGACGGCCTCGAGGTGAAGCCGGAGCTGGTGCGCATGCCGGAAACCGGGCACTTCTTCCACCGCCGCCTGATGGACCTGCGCGGTGCGGTGAAGGCCGCCGCGCGCCGCTGGTTGCCGCCCGAACGCCACTGAGTCCGACCGCCGATGAGTGAGACCATCGCCGGCGCGCCCAGCGCGCGCTACCACGAGGGCGTGATCGCGCACCGCTGGGAAAGCGACCCGGCGCAGCTCGCCGTGCTGCCCGAGTTCGACCGCATGCACGCCGCGCTCAGCACCGTGCAGGAGAGCCCGGGGCTGTTCGGGCGACTGAGGCAGAGCCTGCTCGGCAACGAACCGGCCGCGCCGGTGCCGGGGCTGTACCTGTGGGGCAGCGTGGGTCGCGGCAAGACCTTCCTGATGGACCTGTTCGTGGCCAGCCTGCCGGCCGGGACCGCGCTGCGGCGGCACTTCCACCGCTTCATGGGCGAGGTGCACGCGGAGCTGCGCACGCTGGGCGAGCGGGCCGATCCGCTGGTCGAGGTCGCCGCGCGCATCGCCAGACGCTGCCGTGTGCTTTGCCTGGACGAATTCCTGGTCAGCGACATCGGCGACGCGATGATCCTGGCCAACCTGCTGGACGCGCTGTTCGCCCGCGGGGTCAGCCTGGTCACCACTTCCAACACGGTGCCGGCGAAGCTGTATCGCGACGGCCTGCAGCGCGCCCGCTTCCTGCCGGCGATCGCGCTGCTGGAGAAGCATTGCCACGTGGTCGAGATGGTGTCGCCGCACGACTGGCGATTGCGCGCCCTGACCCAGGCGCCGGTGTACCTGACCCCACCGGGACCCGAGGCCGAACGTGCACTGGCACGCATCTTCGCCAGCCAGGCGCAGGAAGACGCCGAGGAGGACACCCCGATCGTGCTCAACGGCCGCGAGATCCCGGTGCGCCGCCGCGCCGAGGGCGTGCTGTGGTTCGCCTTCGACGCGCTGTGCGACGGGCCGCGCGCGGTGGCCGACTACATCGCGCTGGCGAAGTCTTCGGCGACGATCCTGGTGTCCAACGTGCCGCAGTTCACCATCTACAGCGAGGACGCGGCCAAGCGCTTCGTGCAGCTGGTGGACGAGTTCTACGACCGCCGCGTGAAACTGGTGCTCTCGGCCGCCGCGCCGATCACCGAGCTGTATGACGGCGAACGCCTGCGCGCCGAATTCGGCCGCACCGAGTCGCGGCTGATCGAGATGCAGAGCGAGGAATACCTCGCCGCCCCGCACCGCCCCGAATAAAAAGACGGCCGCCATGCCGGCGGCCGCGGGAAGAAACGCCCGTGCGGCGGACTCAGAAGCGGTAGCCCACGCTCACGCCGTAGATCCAGGGATTCACCTTCACCTCGCCGATGCCGGCGCCGTTGAGCTCGACCTTGCTCTTCCAGTCGAAGTAGCGCGCGTCGGCCCGCACGAACACGTTGTCGGTGGCGTACCAGTCCGCGCCGAACTGCCCGACGAAGCCGTCCGCGCCCTTCACGTCGAGCGAGGTGCCGGCGATCGGGCCGGTGGTGCGCTCGCCGCTGACGTTGACGAAGCCGTAGCCGGCGCCGATGAAGGGACGCACGGGGCTGTCCGGCAGGAAGTGGTACTGCGCCGTGAACAGATACGGCATGTGCTTGATGCTGGCCGACTTCGCCCCGTCGAGGCTGACGTCGTGCTTGAACTTGGTCAGCGGCAGCCAGGCTTCGGCGCTCCAGTTGGCGTCGAAGTTGTAGCCCACGGTCAGGGTCGGCTCGGAGTCGCTGCTGATGTCGCTGCGGAAGACCCCGGCCAGGGTGCCATTGCCGCTCTTCGGGTTGACGTAGTGATAGCCGATCGCACCGTAGAAGCCTGCGCCCGGGGCCTGCTGCGCCTGGGCCACACCGGTGGCGGCCATCAGCAGGGCACCGGCGAGGATTGCGGGAGAAGCGACTTTCATGGGGACTCTCCATGGAATGGGTGGGGAAGGACTGCCGGATCTCCTTGTGATCCGGCCGCCTGCTTACGGACCACCCCGCCCAAAGGACTGAACCTGCGCTAAATTCAACTCATACGGGGCCGCGGGCGAGCAGGCGAGGGTGGACGAGTGACCGTGCACGATTCGGGATCCATGGGGCTGGCGGGAAGCGCGTTCGACGTTCCGTCGGGTGCCACCCGCGAGGCGTTCGGCGACGGCTTCGCGGTGCCTGGTTTCGACGCGGTGGCCCGCCTGGCCGCCCACTCGCTGCATGTGCCGCTGGTGTCGCTGGTGCTTTCCACGGGGAGCGCATTCTGGTTCAGCGCCGATGCGCACCGGCCCGATTCCCCGCATGCGCTGCATCCGCGCTATCTGGAAGCCACCCGGCAGGGCCAGACCCAGGTCGTGCCCGACACCGAGGCCGACACGCGCTTCGGCGGGGCGCCACTGCTGACCGACATCGGCCCGACGCGCATGCGCTTCTTCGCCAGCGAGCCGGTCTACACGCTCAGCGGCCAGCACGTGGGCGCGCTGTGCGTCATGGATTACTCGCCGCGGGACGGGCTCAACGAGAGCGAGTGCGCGGACCTGCGCGACGCGGCCCGTCTCGCCGGCACTGGCCTGGTGCTGGGCAGCTACGTCGGCCGCATCGATCCGGTGACCCAACTGCCGCACCGCAATGCCTTCTTCGAGGATCTGCGGGCACGCCAGCGTGGCGGCGAGCACCAGGCCTGGCTGATTGCGGTCGACGTGGCGCCGGTCAGCCGTTTCAGCGCCTTCATCCGCGCCATGGGTCACGCCTACGCCGACGAGCTGATGCGCGACGTGGCGGCTCGTGTGCAGGTGTGGATGCCCGAGCACACCCACCTCTATCAGGTGGGCACCAGCCGTTTCGCGGCAATCCTCCCCGGTTCGGCAGACGGCATCGATGCCGCATGGATGGACGAGCTGGTGCATCGCCTGCGCCAGCCGTTCGACTGCCTTGGCATTCCGCTGTGCGTCCAGCCGGGCGTGGGCCTGCTCAGCCTGGACATCGATCAGCTGGAGGGCGGCGATCCGCTGCGACTGGTGATGAGTGCCTCGCATGCCGCGCAGGAGAGCGTGCGCGGCTGGGCGACCTACGAGCCGAGCGACGACGAGCGCCACCGGCAGGAATTCTTCCTCGTCACCGAGCTGGCCGCCGCGCTCAACGAGCGGGCGGAGCTGGACCTGCATTACCAGCCGCGGGTCGACCTGGCCAGCGGCCGCTGCATCGCGGTGGAGGCACTGGCACGCTGGCAGCACCCCACCCAGGGGGCGATCCCGCCGGGACGCTTCATCGAGCTGGCCGAGCAGGCAGGCCTGATGCGCAGCCTCACCGAATGGGTGCTCGATCACGGCGTGGCCCAGCTCGGCCTGTGGCAGCGCGCCGGACTGGACCTGAAGCTGTCGATCAATGTTTCCAGCAGCGACCTGGGCACCGAGCTGATCGACCGTCTGCGCGAGGCCGCCGGCCGCCATGCGGTGGCGCTGGAGGCGCTGGAGCTGGAGGTCACCGAGGGCACCCTGCTGGAACATTCGGACACCACCCGCGAGATCCTCGCGGCGATCCGCGCACTGGGCGTGGGCATCGCCATCGACGACTTCGGCACCGGCTACAGCAACCTCACCTCGCTGCGCGAGATGCCGGCGACCAGCCTGAAGATCGACCAGTCGTTCGTCCGCGGGATGGAAGCGAGCCCGCACGACGGGGCGATCGTGCGCTCGATGACCGAGCTGGCGCGTGAGCTGGGCTTCCGCGTGGTGGTCGAGGGGGTGGAGACGGCCAGCATTTTCGCATCCGTGCAGGGCATGGCCTGCGACGAAGTGCAGGGTTACCACCTGGCCCGGCCGATGCCGGCGGCGGAGCTGCCGGACTGGCTGGCGCGCCACGACGTCGCCCGCTTTCGCCGCCCGGCCGGGTGAATCGGCGCCCAATCGGCAGCGAGACGCTTTGCCCAGCGTGACCGGTGCCACAGCCCGAAGGCCGCCATCCCGTCAAAGTGCGGCATGCCCGCACTCCCCCTACGCTCCCGCCCCCCCATGTCAGACACTCCGCCCCCGCGCGACCAGGTGTTCTCGCGCCCGCTGCGCCCACGGGTGCACCCGGCTGGCGCCGACGGGCGGCTGCGGCAGTTCCGCCACGATGCCTTCGATCGCGACATGTCGCCGCTGCTGGTGGTCGACCACGTGCAGTCGGCCGGTCCGGACGGCCAGCCGGCTCCCCACGCGGGGCTGTCGGTGGCGACGCTGCTGTTCGAGCACGCGCAGGGCGCGATCGAGACCGAGGACAGCACCGGAGCGCGGCAGACGATCCGTCCGGGCGACCTGCACTGGACTTTCGCCGGCCGGGGCCTGGTGCGCCGCGCGTCGGCCGGCGACGACACCCTTTCACTGGATGCCCTGCAGCTGCTGGTCAATTCGCCCGCGGCGCTCAAGCAGCAGGCGCCGGCCAGCTTCCACCTGGCCGCGGCCGATGTGCCGCAACTGGTTCTGCCCGGCACCCGCATGCGCCTGCTCGCGGGGCGCTTCGGCGAGCAGGTCTCTCCGCTGGAGCTGGTGCTGCCGCAGCCGATGCTGGTCCTGGACGGCCGCATCGACGGCGGCGCGAGCTTCCCGCTGGAGCTGCCGGCAGGCTGGAACGCCTGGTGCTATGCCGTCTCGGGTGAACTGGCCGTCGCCGCCGACGGCGCCGCCACACGTGCCCTGCCGGCCACCACCGCGGTGATCGCGACGGCAACCAGCGACGATGTGTGCCTGCGCATCCGCGGCGTCGGCACACGTTCGCACCTGGTGGTCGTGGCCGGCATGGCGATCCACGAGCCGGTGGTGCAGCACGGTCCGTTCGTGATGAACACGCGCCAGGACGTGATGCGCGTGGTACGCGACTACGAGGCCGGCCGGCTGGGAAGCCTCTGATCCGGAAGCGCCGAGGTCAGTCCCGGCGCGCCGCCAGTTCGGCGGCCATCGCCTCGCGCATCAGGTACTTCTGCACCTTGCCGGTGACCGTCATCGGGAACGCGTCGACGAAGCGCACGTAGTGCGGCACCTTGAAGTAGGCGAGGTGGTGGCGACAGTAGTCCTGGATCTCCGCCTCGGTCGCCTGCACGCCCTCGCGCAGCTTCACCCAGGCACAGGCCTGCTCGCCGAACTTCGCGTCGGGCACGCCGAACACCTGCACGTCGAGCACCTTGGGATGCGTGTAGAGGAATTCCTCGATCTCGCGCGGATAGATGTTCTCGCCGCCGCGGATGATCATGTCCTTCAGCCGCCCGACGATACGGCAGTAGCCGTCGGCGTCGAGCGTGGCCAGGTCGCCGGTGTGCATCCAGCCCTCGGCGTCGATCGCCGTGCGCGTGTTCGCCTCGTCGTTCCAGTAGCCGCGCATCACCGAGTAGCCGCGCGTGCACAGCTCGCCGGTGTCACCGCGCGGCACGGTGGCGCCGGCCTCGTCGACCAGCTTCACCTCCAGGTGCGGATGGATCCGCCCGACGCTGTCCACGCGCCGCTCCAGCGGATCGTCCGGCACGGTCTGGAAGCTCACCGGGCTGGTCTCGGTCATGCCGTAGGCGATGGTCACCTCGGCCATGTGCATGCGCTCGACCACCTGGCGCATCACCTCCACCGGGCAGGGCGAGCCGGCCATGATGCCGGTGCGCAGGCTCGACAGGTCGAACTCGGCGAAGCGCGGATGCGCCAGCTCGGCGATGAACATGGTCGGCACGCCGTGCAGGCCGGTGCAGCGCTCCTCCGCCACCGTCTCCAGCGTCGCCAGCGCGTCGAAGCCCTCGCCGGGGATCACCATGCAGGCGCCGTGCGTGACGCAGGCCAGGTTGCCAAGCACCATGCCGAAGCAGTGGTAGAACGGCACCGGGATGCACAGCCGGTCGTGCTCGGTCAGCCGCATCGCCTCGCCGACGAACCAGCCGTTGTTGACGATGTTGCGATGGGTCAGCGTGGCGCCCTTTGGCGCGCCGGTGGTGCCGGAGGTGAACTGGATGTTCACCGCGTCGTCCGCCGACAACGTGGCCTGTACGGCACGCAGATGGGCCATCGCCGCGTCGTCGGCCGCCAGCTTGGTCCAGCGACGCGCGCCGGGGACGGGCTCGTCGTCCAGCACGATCACCTCGCGCAGACCCGGCACCCGCTCCGCGTGCAGCTGGCCGGCGGGCGCATCGCCCAGCTCGGGCGCCAGCTCGATCAGCACATCCAGGTAGTGCGAGGTCTTGAACCGCCGCGGCAGCACCAGTGCGCGGCAGTCGACGTGATTGAGCGCGTAGGCCAGTTCGTGCGCGCGATAGGCCGGATTGATGTTCACCAGCACCAGCCCGGCCATCGGCGCGGCGAACTGCAGGATCACCCACTCGGCGCGGTTCGGCGCCCAGATGCCGATGCGCTCGCCCGGCGCCAGGCCCAGCGCGAGCAGCGCGGCGGCGACCCGCTCCACTTCGGCATGCAGGCCACGGTAGTCCAGCCGTATCTGCTGGCCGCGCACCACCAGCGCCGGACGATCCGGCCACCGCCGGGCGATGCGCGCCAGCAGACCGCCGACGGTGTCCTGCAGCAGGGGTTGTTCGGTGGGGCCGGCGACGTGACTGGGCGAAGCTTGCATGCTTGATTCCATCGGATGGCGTGGCGCTGCACCGGAAGCGACGGCGGTGCTACCGTCTGGCGGCCGAGTCGACCCACGGACCGATCATGCCAAACCTGCTTGCCCTCGCGTTGCTGATGGCCCCCGGGGCTGCCGCTGCCCCCGCCGAGGATTTCCACGACCGCATCGTGCAGGGCCGGCTGGCCGAGGCGGCCGCGACCGGCGCGCCCTACCAGAAGGCGCTGTGGGCGAAGATCGGCGACCCGATGACCGACGCGCTGAAGGGCTGCATCGCGCACCACCGCAACGTGGACAAATCACCGTTCACCCTGGTCGCCGACGTCCAGGCCGACGGCCATCCGGTCCGGGTGGACGTGCAGCCGGCGACGGTGCTGGCCACCTGCCTGGCCGGGCAGTTCGCGGGCTGGACGCTGCCGGCGCCGCCGAAGGACCCGAAGCCCTACCCGATCGAGATCGACGTCAGCATCACCCACTGAGTCATTCGCCGCGCTGGCGCGCTTCCAGCCGCCGGTACAGCGTGCTGCGGCTGATGCCGAGCTTGCGTGCCGCCGCGGCCATGTTGCCGCGGCAGGCAGCGAGCACCTGGTCGATCGCCTGTGCCTCCAGATCGTGCAGGTTGCCGGCGACCGGGCCGGCGGTGAACGCAGATGACGCCGATGCATCGGCTGCCGGGCGGCGCCAGCCATCGGGCAGGTCGTCCACCGTCAGCGTGGCGCCCACCGTGCCGAGTGCCATCAGGCTGCGCAGCACCCCGACCAGCTCGCGCACGTTGCCCGGCCAGCGCCGGGCGGCCAGCTCGCGCACCAGGTCCGGCGCCAGCCGCATCGGCACCTGCTCGGCGCCCAGCGCGGCCCACAGGCGGCGTACGGTGTCGGCCACGTCCGGGTGCTCGCGCAGCGGCGGCAGGTGCAGCACCGACTGCGCCACACGGAAATACAGGTCGGCACGGAACTCGCCGCGGTCCACCGACTGCTGCAGCTGGCGATGGGTGGCGGCGATCACCCGCACGTCGATGGCGTGCGCGCGACCGCCACCGAGCGGCGTCACCTCGCGCTCCTGCAGCACGCGCAGCAGCCGGCTCTGCAGCGACAGCGGCATGTCGCCCAGCTCGTCCAGGAACAGCACGCCGCCGTGCGCCTCGCGCAGCAGGCCCGGCGCGCCCTCGCGGCGGGCACCGGTGAACGCGCCGGGCAGATGGCCGAACAGCTCCGACTCGATCAGCGCTTCCGGCAGCGAGGCGCAGTTCACCGCCACGAAGGGGGCGTCGGCGCGTGAGCTGCGACGATGCAGCTCGCGCGCCACCACTTCCTTGCCGGTGCCGGTTTCGCCCTGCAGCAGCACGGTGATGTCGGCATCGAGCAGGCGCACCTGGCGTTCGATCGCGGCATCCAGTTGCGCATCGAACACCGTCGCCGGTGCGCGCAACGGGCGGATAGCCTGCTTCGGCGGCGAGGGTTCGCGGGGAGAGCGCACGGTGCCCGGTACGACGATGCGCGAGCGCTGCGGATCGCGCCGTGCGTGCACCATGTCGCCGGTCTGGCAGCGCATGCTGGCGACGCTGCCGGGCACCGGCAGGGCCGAGGCGAACAGCTCGTCGTAGCGGCGCTTGCCCAGCTCGCTCCAGTCCAGCCCGAGCAGGCGCAGTGCGTGGCGGTTGGCCGCGGCGAGACGATGCCCCTCGAACACCAGCATGCCTTCGCGCGCGGTGCCGATCAGTGCGGGGTCCGGCTGGATGCGCACGATGTCGGCGCCGTCGAAGGCGCACTCGAACAGGCGGTGCTCGATCTGCTCCACCGCCAGCTGCACCATGCCCAGCGCGTGCAGGTGATGCACCGAGGCGTGGCCGGACAAGTCGAGCACGCCGACCACCCGGCCCTGCGGATCGAAGATCGGCGAGGCCGAGCAGCTCAGCACACGATGCGGCGCGTAGTAGTGCTCGGCACCGCGCACCTCGACCGAACGCCGCTCGACCAGCGCGGTGCCGATCGCGTTGGTGCCGGTGGACTGCTCGCTCCACGGCACGCCCGGTCGCAACGACACGCGCGCGGCCTTGTCGAGGAAATCCGGGTCGCCCAGCGCATCGAGGATGAAGCCGTCCGGCGCGGTCAGCACCACGATCGAGCCGGCCTGGTTGGCGCTCGCATACAGCGCTTCCAGCTCGGGACGGCACAGCCGGCGCAGCGCCTCGTGGCGCTCCTGCATCTCGCCCAGCGCGCGGCGCTCGACCGGCATCAGGCTCGGCCTGGCGCTGGCCACCAGGCCCTGTTCCAGGCAGCGGCGCCACGAGGCGAGGATGGTGTCCGAGACCAGTCCACGCGGAGCGGCACCATCGTCGAAGAAGCGGCGGCGGGCGGTATCGATCGATTCGGACATCACGTTGTGTCGCATGGAACACTCCGGTGTGTCGCAATCTGCGACACCTGTTGCGAGGTGTGTTCCGATACAAAGCACACGCTCTTGCGGAGCGCAACGCGACCTTCGTGAACGGCGCTGCTGCGATGCAGCGACCAGGAAATTTTCGCGAGCGCGCATGCCTCCCGGGCTTTTGGCACGGCGCAACATCGATCGCATGCGGCAGGTGGCTGGCACGGCTTTCGCTCTGCTTCATCCACCATCCACCCACCACGGAGCCGCGCCATGACCAAGCTCGAACAGCAACACCTCGCCGTGCAGGTCCCCTTCAAGCAGCGCTACGACAACTTCATCGGCGGCCAGTGGGTCGCGCCCAAGGCCGGGCGCTATTTCGAGAACATCACGCCGATCACCGGCAAGGCGTTCTGCGAGATCGCCCGCTCCGACGCCTCGGACATCGAGGCCGCGATCGATGCCGCACACGCCGCCAAAACCGCCTGGGGTCGCACCCCGGTGGCCGAGCGTGCGCTGATCCTCAACCGCATCGCCGACCGCATGGAGCAGAACCTCGCCCTGCTCGCCCACGCCGAGACCTGGGACAACGGCAAGCCGATCCGCGAGACCATAGCCGCCGACCTGCCGCTGGCGATCGACCACTTCCGCTACTTCGCCGGCTGCATCCGCGCGCAGGAAGGCAGCATCGGCGAGATCGACCACGACACCGTCGCCTACCACTTCCACGAACCGCTGGGCGTGGTCGGCCAGATCATCCCGTGGAACTTCCCGCTGCTGATGGCCGCGTGGAAACTCGCCCCGGCGCTGGCCGCCGGCAACTGCGTGGTGCTCAAGCCGGCCGAGCAGACCCCGGCCAGCATCCTGGTGTGGGCCGAGCTGGTCGGCGACCTGCTGCCGGCCGGCGTGCTCAACATCGTCAACGGCTTCGGCCTGGAAGCCGGCAAGCCGCTGGCGTCCAACCCGCGCATCGCCAAGATCGCCTTCACCGGCGAGACCACCACCGGCCGGCTGATCATGCAGTACGCCAGCCAGAACCTGATCCCGGTGACGCTGGAGCTGGGCGGCAAGTCGCCGAACATCTTCTTCGACGACGTGGCGCGCGAGGACGACGACTTCTTCGACAAGGCGCTGGAAGGCTTCACCATGTTCGCGCTCAACCAGGGCGAGGTATGCACCTGCCCGAGCCGCGCACTGGTGCAGGAGTCGATCTTCGACCGCTTCATGGAGCGCGCGGTCAAGCGCGTGCAGGCGATCAAGCTGGGCAACCCGCTCGACCCGTCGACGATGATCGGCGCGCAGGCCTCCGGCGAGCAGATGGAGAAGATCCTGTCCTACATCGACATCGGTCGGCAGGAAGGCGCCAAGGTGCTCACCGGCGGCGCGCGCGCCGAGCACGGCGGCGAGCTGAAGGAGGGCTACTACGTGCAGCCCACCGTGTTCCACGGCCACAACAAGATGCGCGTGTTCCAGGAAGAGATCTTCGGCCCGGTGGTCTCGGTCACCACCTTCAAGAACGAGGCCGAGGCGCTGGAGATCGCCAACGACACGCTGTACGGCCTGGGCGCCGGCGTGTGGAGCCGCGACGCCAACCGCTGCTACCGCTTCGGTCGCGAGATCCAGGCCGGCCGCGTGTGGACCAACTGCTACCACGCCTACCCCGCGCACGCGGCGTTCGGCGGCTACAAGCAATCCGGCATCGGTCGCGAGACGCACCGGATGATGCTCGACCACTACCAGCAGACCAAGAACATGCTGGTGAGCTACTCGCCGAAGAAGCTCGGCTTCTTCTGACGCAGCACCGGGGACGGCCGTAGCGGCCGTCCCCCGCCGCCTCATCGGTCCGGTGGTCGCTGGGGAGCGGCCGCCACCTGAAGGGATTGCACCTGAGGGCTTTCGCCTCGTCATGCCCGCTTCGCGCGGGCGTGCCCGGAGCGTGCGCCCTGTCCCTGGCCGGTACGGCGGCAGGCACGGAGCACGGCATCCGCCGGCTCCGCATCACGGCGGGCGGCCACGACCGCGCCGCCGACCAACCGAGGGGAGAGGGGCAATGAAGGCACATCCATCGCAACACGACGCCCGACGGCGTCGATCCGGTCCGCGTCGCGGGCGGCTCGCCGCCTGGCTGGCGCTGGGTCTGGCCGCGGCACCGGCGGCGGCCGGCGCGACCGAGTTCAAGGGCGACAGCTGGACCGTCGACATCAGCGGCTACGTCAACGCGTACTACACCACCGTGAGCTGTTCTGGCGATGCGGTGGGCGGCACCGCGCTGGCCGGCCGTGCGCTGGGCTGCGGCGGCCAGCCGAACCGCACCACGATCGGCAACGGCCTGCTGCCGAACGCACTGGTGACCAAGTTCACCACGCAACAGGAAGGGATCGACGTCGGCGCGCAGATCGGCATCATGGCGCACACCGCCACCGGCGACGCGCTGTCGGCCAACAGCGGCGTGGACGTGCGCCAGGCGTTCTTCACCCTGGGCACGCCGGACTTCGGCACGGTCAAGCTCGGCCGCGACTACGGCGTGTTCGGATCCAACGCGATCCTCTCGGACATGACCCTGGTGGGCGCCGGCGCGCCGACCCAGGCCACCCAGCGCGGCCGCGTCACGCTCGGCCACATCGGCGCCGGCTACACCTACCTGGGCAGCTACGGCCAGATCGTCTACACCTCGCCGACCGCCAGCGGTTTCACCTTCACCGGTGGCGTGTTCAGCCCGGTCGACAACACCGGCAACTACGACTCGCGCTCGGCGCCGCAGGTGCAGCTGCAGCTCGGCTACGCCAGCGGCGGCTTCAAGGCGTGGATCGGCGGCAAGACGCAGCGCTTCTACGCCAAGGACGGCACCGGCGCGATGCCGGCGCAGTTCACCATGACGGCCGCGGAGATCGGCGCCTCCTATGCCATCGGCGGCTTCAGCCTGCTCGGCAACGTCCAGGCCGGCCGCGGCATCGGCATCCTCACCGACGGCGACCAGGGCAACGCCAAGGGCGTGAACTACCTGGTGCAGGCCACCTACGCGGTCACCGACAAGCTCAAGCTCGGCCTCAGCGACGGCCTCAGCCGCAACCGCGACGACCTCGCCAGCGCCGCCGGCTTCAAGTCCAACAGCAACGTCACCGCCGGCGCGTACTACGCGCTGACCAAGAGCGTGACGCTGGCCTTCGAACTCGGCCAGACCCGCTCCAAGGATTTCGCCGGCCATACCGCCCGCCTCAATGGCGGTTCGGTCGGCGGCATCGTCTTTTTCTGACCCGCACCATCCGCCACGAGGACCCACGACATGAAGCGAATCGCACATCTTCGCCGCACCGCCCTGATCGCCGCCCTGCTGGCCACGAGCGCGGGCGCCATGGCCGCCGAGCACTATGCACCCGTCACCGACGCGCGGCTCAAGGCGGCGGCCAGCGACAACGGCTGGCTGATGTACCGGCGCGACTACACCAGCTCCGGCTACGCGCCGTTCACCCAGATCGACACCGCCAACGTCGCCCACCTGAAACAGGTGTGGGACTACAAGACCGGCTTCGACCAGGGCCATGAAGCCCCTCCGGTGGTCAATGGCGACTTCATGTTCATCACCACGCCCAAGGACGAGCTGCTGGCCTTCCAGGCGAGCACCGGCAAGCTGCTGTGGAAGTACCAGCACGACCTCTCCCACGTCGGCCTGCGCACCGTGTGCTGCGACGTGGTGAACCGCGGCGTGGCGCTGTACGGCGACGACGTCTACATGGCCACGCTGGACAACTACGTCGTCGCGCTGGACGGCCGCACCGGCAAGATCGCCTGGAAGCACCAGCTCGCCCCTGCCGACAAGGGCACGGCGATGACGCTGGCGCCGCTGGTGGTCAAGGGCAAGGTGATCGTCGGCCTGTCCGGCGGCGAGTACGGCGCGCGCGGCTTCATCGAGGCGCTGGACGCGAAGACCGGCAAGCCGGTGTGGAAGCAGTACACGATTCCGGCACCGAACGAGCCGGGCGGCGACACCTGGCCGAAGGGCGCCTACAAGACCGGCGGCGGCGGCGCCTGGCTGACCGGCACCTACGACGCCGACACCGACACCCTGCTGTGGGGCGTGGGCAACCCCGGCCCGTGGCTGGCCACCCTGCGCCCGGGCGACAACCTGTACACCGACTCGGTGATCGCGATGAACCCGGCCACCGGCAAGATCAAGTGGCACTACCAGTACACGCCGAACGACACCTGGGACTACGACGGCACCAACGAGACGGTGCTCACCGACATCGACTACCAGGGCAAGCAGCACAAGGCGCTGGTCACCGCCAGCCGCAACGGATGGTTCTATGCGATCGACCGCACCGACGGCAAGCTGATCTACGCCAAGAAGTTCGCCACCGCCACCTCGGTCAGCGGCTTCAAGGACGGCAAGCCCGAGACCGACCCGAACCTGCGCCCGACCATCGACAAGGAAGTGTTCACCTGCCCGAGCTTCCTCGGCGGCAAGAACTGGTGGCCGATCTCGGTCGACCCGCAGACCCACCTCGCCTACGTGCCGACCATGCACACCTGCATGACCATCAAGGGCGCCACGGTGGCGTACAAGGCCGGCCTGCCGTTCCTCGGCGAGACCTTCAAGGTGGTCGCCGACCCGGCGCACAAGGGCCAGTGGGGCTCGGTGCAGGCGATCGACGTGAACACCGGCGACCAGGTGTGGAGCTATCCGTCCGCGCTGCCGTGGAACAGCGGCATGCTCAGCACCGCCGGCGGCCTGGTGTTCTCCGGCAGTGCCGACGGGCACCTGGTGGCGTTCGACGCCAGGACCGGCAAGGTGCTGTGGAAGAGCCCGGAAATGACCTCCGGCGTGATCGGCGTACCGAGCACCTGGGTGGTCGACGGCAAGCAGTACGTCGGCGTCTACGCCGGCTGGGGCGGCGCCACGCCGATCTGGGGTGGCGACATGGCGAAGGATCCGGCGGTGATGAACATCCCGGTCGGTGGTCACCTGTACGTGTTCTCGCTGTAACCGGAGCGCCTGACGATGAAACTGACCCGCCATTCCCGCCCGCGTGCGTGGCTGGTCGCGATCGCCGCCGTACTTCTGTACGGCGGCACCGCGGCAGCCGCCGACCTGTCGGTGTGCATCGACAGCTCCAGTCCCACCGCCGCCATGGACACCCGCCTGGCCCAAGCGGTCGCGCAGCATGAGCACGCCATGCTGCAGATCCACCGCTTCGACGGCAGCGGCGACGACGGCGGCTTCGACCTCGATCACTTCAACAAGCTGGCCGGCCACAGCTGCGATCTGGTGCTCGGCTTTCCGATCGACGCCGACGCGCACGGCGCGCCACCCGGACTGAAGGCCAGCACGCCTTACGGCCACACCGGCTTCGTGCTGGTGACGCCGCCCGGCAGCCACGTCGCCACGCTGGACCAGCTCGCCGCCGGCAGCAATGTGGCGGTGACCTACCAGACCACGCCGAACCTGTACTTCATCGACCATCGCCAGCTGGTCGCCGACGTGCGCCTGAGCGACGAGGACTCGCTGCGCGCGCTGGCCCGGCACCAGGTGCCCGCGGCGATGCTGTGGGAGCCGACGGTACGGCGCTATCTCGCCGGGGCGGGGGCGCACAGCGGGCTGCAGATCCATCCGCTGCACGAACCGCACGCCAACTTCAACCTGGTGGCGTTGTACGACGCCCGGCACCAGCCGGCGGCCGACGCCTTCGAGCAGGCGATCACCGCGATCCAGGCTTCCGGACGCCTGGCCGAGCTGTTGGCACCGTACGCCCGCACCGGGGCGGTCGGACCCTCGCGTCCGTTGGCCCGCGCCGCCCGCGTGGAGCGGAGCGATCGCCGCGTCGCGCGCCATTGCTCCGGTACCGCACCCAAACCGGTGGGTAATCGCAAGCCGCACCACGACGACGACGCGCTGCCGGCGCTGTACACCGCAGCCCAGGCCGAGCTCGGCCAGGCCAAGTTCAAGGAAAACTGCGCGGTGTGCCACGGTCCGCATCTGGAAGGTCGCGCCGGCCCGGCATTGAAGGGCGCCAACTTCGCCTCGGAAGAGGCGCAGTTCCACGTGCGGGACATCTTCACCATCCTCGTGCACAACATGCCGGCGACCGAACCGGGCAGCCTGGCGCACGACGATTACGTGCAGATCATGGCGTTCCTGCTGCAGCAGAACGGCTATCCCGCCGGGCCGCAGCAGCTCACCTACGACGAGGCGCTGAACTCGAAGGTGAAGCTGCTCTATCACGGCGAATGACTGGCCGAAGGGCGGGCCGGAGGCGCATGCTCCCCCGGCCCCGCCCTTTTCCGCACGAGACGAGGAGATGGATGTGATGCATGGATCGATGGGCCGTCCGACCGGGACTGTCGGCTCGCTGTACCGCCTCGCCATGGCGCCGCTGGCCATCGCCCTCGCGTTCGCGCTGGTCGCGCCGGCCGCCGCCCAGACCGCCGCGACCGATGACGCCACGTCGCTGCCGGCGATCCAGGTCAACGCCAGCCGGCTGGATATCCCGCCGTTCGACGTCCCGGCTGCGCTGAGCGTGATCCATGTCGATCCGGGCAACGCCGGCCAGCCCGGAGTGAACTTCTCCGAGGTGCTTGCCGGCGTCCCCGGCATCCTCGCCCGCGACCGACAGAACTACGCGCAGGACGAGCAGATCTCGATCCGCGGCTTCGGTTCACGCACCACCTTCGGCGTGCGCAGCATCCGCGTGTTCATGGACGGCATCCCAGCCACCCTGCCCGACGGTCAGGGCCAGGTGTCGCAGTTCAACCTGGATTCGGCCGACCGCGTGGAAGTGCTGCGCGGACCGTTCTCGGTGCTCTACGGCAACGCCGCCGGCGGCGTGATCCAGCTGTACACCGCCGACGGCACGCCGACCCCGCAGACCACGCTGGGCGTCTACGGCGGCAGCTACGACAGCTTCCGCTTCATGGCCGATACCCGCGGCACCGTCGGCCCGGTCGACTACAACATCGCTGCGTCGGAATTCCTCTCCGACGGCTACCGCGCGCACAGCCGCGTGCGCCGCGAATCGGACAACGCCAAGTTCGGCATCGACCTGGGCCAGCAGCGCAAGCTCACCGTGGTGCTGAACCGGATCAACCAGCCGGATACGCAGGACCCGCTCGGCCTGACCCGCGCGCAGATGGAGCAGGACTCGCGCCAGGCCACCGCGGTGGCGGCGACCTACAACACCCGCAAGAGCGCGCAGCAGAACCAGGTCGGCCTGATCTACGAGCAGACACTCAGCGCCAGCGACCAGTGGCGTGCGATGGCGTACTACGGTTACCGCAGCATCATCCAGTACCTGTCCATCCCCACCTTCGTGCAGAAGAATCCGCTGCAGTCCGGCGGTGTGGTGGCACCGGCCACCAACTATGGCGGCGCCGACGCGCACTGGACCCATCGCGGCCAGCTCGGCGGCGGCATGTACGAGGCGGTGCTCGGGGCCAGCGGCGACTACCAGATCCAGCGCCGCACCGGCTACGAGAACTTCGTCGGCAGCACGCTTGGCGTGAAGGGTGCCCTGCGCCGCAACGAGCACGACAACGTCAACAACGTGGCCGAATACGCGCAGTTCTACTGGCACTTCGTGCCGCAGTGGGCACTGCTGCTTGGCCTGCGTCATGACACCGTGCGCTTCAGCGAGCACGACTTCTACATCACCCCGAGCAACCCGGACGACAGCGGCCATGTGAACTACAGCGCGACCACGCCGGTGGTCGGCCTGCAGTACCGCGCCACCGATGCGCTGCGCGTCTACGCCAGCTACGGCCGCGGCTTCGAGACGCCCAGCTACAACGAGCTGGGCTACCGCTCCGATGGCCAGGCCGGCCTCGCCTTCGACCTCAAGCCCGCGCGCAGCAACAACGTCGAGCTGGGCGCGAAGTGGCAGGCGACGAAGGGGGTGGAATTCGACGCCGCGCTGTTCCGCGCCGACACCCGCAACGAATTGGCGGTGGCCAACAACACCAACGGCCGCGCCACCTACCGCAACGCCGGGCACACCCGCCGCGAGGGCGTGGAGCTGTCCGCCACCGGCGAGCTGGCGCCGGACTGGCGCCTCAGCGCCGGCTACACCCATCTGCGTGCACGCTTCCAGGACGGCTACCTCGCCTGCACCGGTTCGCCGTGCACGGTGCCGACCACGCCGGTCGCCGCCGGCTCGCGCATCCCCGGCGTGCCACAGGACTATGGCTCGCTGCGGCTGGAGCACGGCAGCGGCACCGGTTGGCGCGAGGGCATCACGCTCACCGGCGTCGGCTCGGTCGTGGTGAACGACTTCGGCACCGATCGTGCTGCCGGCTACGCCCTGGTCGACGTCGATGCCGGCTACACCTTCGCGCTCGGCGAAACGACCCGGCTCGACCTCAGCGCCCGCATAAGCAACCTGGCCGACCGCCGCTACGTCGGCTCGGTGATCGTCAACGACGGCAACGGCCGCTACTTCGAGCCCGGCCCCGATCGCAGCTACATGCTGGGCGCGCGGCTGACCTTCTGAGGCCGCGCTTCGAGAGGAGGAACCCCCATGCCCGCCCACGCCACCGACATCGCCAAGGTCCTCGCCACACCCGCCGCCGAGGCGCTGATCGAGCGGCTGCGCGAGCGGCACGGGCCGTTGCTGTTCCACCAGTCTGGCGGCTGCTGCGACGGCTCCTCGCCGATGTGCTACCCGCAGGACGACTTCATCGTCGGCGACCGCGACGTGCGATTGGGCGAGATCGCCGGCGCACCGTTCTACATGAGCCCCTCGCAGTACGAGTACTGGAAGCACACCCAGCTGATCATCGACGTGGTCGAGGGCCGTGGCGGCATGTTCTCGCTGGAGAACGGCGAGGGCGTGCGCTTCCTGACCCGCTCGCGGCTGTTCACCGACGAGGAAGTCGAGGCGCTGCAGGCCGCCGGGCGGTTCTGAGCCGCGCTGCCTCCGTCGATCCCCGGCAAGTCCCCGCGGGGACAGGAGTCGCCCGGCTTTTCCACAGGTTTGTCCACAATATCTGGGGTTGACCGCCCCGGATCAGCCCACTATGTTGCGCTCGTTGGTGCCCGACCAGACGCGGCTGTCGGTCGGGCTTAAAAGGGAATCCGGTGCGAATCCGGAACTGCCCCGCAGCGGTAAGCGGAAACGAAACTCCTCACATGCACTGGGTCGCAGCACCTGGGAAGCGAGGGGGACTAGGTGGGCCTTCGGGCCCGGGTCCGCGAGTCCGAAGACCTGCCAGCACGTCGGGCCCCATGGGCCGGCGGTCGCGTCCGGTGAGACGCGGTGCGCCGATGCTCTCGCGACCCGGCGCAGGTGACCGTTTCCGCGGGGAGACGCGTCGCAGGCGGGCCGCCGTGCCCGCATGTCGACGCGTTGTATCCCAAGGAAACCTCAGCCTCAGGCCCTGCGCGCGGGAGCAGGCGTTTGAGTTTTCGGAACCGTCGCGTCGTCCCAACCCCTCCCGGGCCGGCGCGGCGGATTCCTCCTCGGGAGCATCTTTCATGGAAACCCTGGAACCCGCGATCCGCGAGCACGCCGTGCCCGCGCCCTTCGTCCGTGACGCCTCGGACGATTTCGCCCTCACCCCGCCGCACAACCCCGGCCAGATGCGCGTGACCAAGCGCAACGGCGGCCAGGAGATCGTCGACGTCAACAAGATCGTCAAGGCGGTGACCCGCAGCGCCGACGGCCTGCACGGGGTCGATCCGCTGCGGGTGGCGCTGAAGACCATCGGCGGCCTGTACGACGGTGCCACCACGCAGGAGCTCGACCAGCTCTCGATCCGCACCGCCGCCGCGCTCACTGCGGAGGAACCCGAATACGGCCAGCTCGCCGCGCGCCTGCTGTCCGCCTTCATCGACAAGGAAGTGGCAGGACAGGAGATCCAGAGCTTCTCGCAGTCGATCGCCCACGGTGCCGAGGTCGGCATCCTCAACGAGCGCCTGCGCGATTTCGTGGCGCTCAACGCGCGCAAGCTCAACGACGCGACCGACCCGCTGGCCTCGCGCCGCTTCGAGTACTTCGGCCTGCGCACGGTGTACGACCGGTATCTCCTGCGCCATCCCACGAAGCGCTACGTGATCGAGACGCCGCAGTATTTCTTCATGCGCATCGCCTGCGCGCTGGGCGGCAACGATATCGCGGAAACGCTGGAGTTGTACCGGCTGCTGTCGGCGCTGGAGTACATCGCCAGCTCGCCCACGCTGTTCAACGCCGGCACCACCCACGAGCAGCTGTCCTCGTGCTTCCTGCTCGACTCGCCGGTCGATTCGCTGGAGTCGATCTACGACAAGTACGCCGACGTCGCCAAGCTCTCGAAGTTCGCCGGCGGCATCGGCCTGGCCTACTCGCGGGTGCGTTCGCGCGGCTCGCTGATCAAGGGCACCAACGGCCACTCCAACGGGCTGGTGCCGTGGCTGAAGACGCTGGACGCCTCGGTCGCCGCAGTGAACCAGGGCGGCAAGCGCAAGGGCGCCGCCTGCGTGTACCTGGAGCCCTGGCACGCCGACATCGAGGAATTCCTCGAGCTGCGCGACAACACCGGCGACGAGGCGCGCCGCACGCACAACCTCAACCTGGCCAACTGGATTCCCGACGAGTTCATGCGCCGGGTCGAGACCGATGGCGACTGGTCGCTGTTCGACCCGAAAGTGGTGCCGCACTTCGTCGACAGCTGGGGCGCGACCTTCGAAGCCGCCTACCGCAGCGCCGAAGCCGAGGGCCTGGCGGTGAAGACGGTGAAGGCGCGCGAGCTGTATGCGCGCATGCTGCGCACGCTGGCGCAGACCGGCAACGGCTGGGTGACCTTCAAGGACCGCTGCAACGCCACCAGCAACCAGACGGCCAAACCGGACAACGTGATCCACCTGTCCAACCTGTGCACCGAGATCCTGGAAGTGACCTCGGCGGGCGAGACCGCCGTGTGCAACCTGGGTTCGGTGAACCTGGCGCGGCACGTGGTCGATGGCGCGTTCGACTTCGAGCAGCTCGCCGCCACCGTGCGCACCGCGGTGCGCCAGCTCGACCGCGTGATCGACCTCAACTTCTACCCGATCGCCACCGCACGCAGCGCCAACATGAAGTGGCGCCCGGTCGGGCTGGGCGTGATGGGCCTGCAGGACGTGTTCTTCAAACTGCGCTTGCCGTTCGACTCGGCCGAGGCGCTGGCGTTGTCCACGCGCATCGCCGAGGAGATCTACTTCCACGCGCTGAGCCAGTCGAACGAGCTGGCGATGGAGCACGGCGCGCACCCGGGCTTCGCCGAGAGCCGCGCGGCCAACGGCGAGCTGCAGTTCGACTACTGGCCGAACGCGCAGCCGCACGAGTTGCCGCGCTGGGAGGCACTGCGCGAGAGCGTCAAGGCGCACGGCCTGCGCAACTCGCTGCTGGTCGCCATCGCCCCCACCGCCACCATCGCCTCGATCGCCGGCTGCTACGAATGCATCGAGCCGCAGGTGTCCAACCTGTTCAAGCGCGAGACCCTGTCCGGCGACTTCCTGGTGGTGAACCGCTACCTGGTCGACGAACTGAAGACGCTGGGCCTGTGGACCGCCGAGGTGCGCGACCAGATCAAGCTGGCCGAAGGCTCGATCCAGGGCATCGCGGCGATCCCCGAGCGGCTGCGCACGATCTACCGCACCGTGTGGGAGCTGCCGCAGAAAGCGCTGATCGAACTGGCCGCCGCGCGCGGCGCGTATATCGACCAGAGCCAGTCGCTGAACCTGTTCATGGAAAACCCCAACATCGGCCAGCTGAGCTCGATGTACATGTTCGCGTGGAAGGCCGGCATCAAGACCACCTACTACCTGCGCTCGCGGCCGGCGACGAAGATCGCCAAGGCGACGGTGAGTGCGGGGAAAGCGGTGGCCGAACCTCCCGCAGAACAGGACCAGGCCACCGCGGCGGTGTTCTGCTCGCTGGAAAACCCCGAGTACTGCGAGGCTTGCCAGTAGGAGCGGGGAGTGAGTGAAGAGGAGTGAGGAGTGAGAGAGGTCAAGAGCCGGCGCTCACTCCTTCGCTTTCTGGCGCAATCGCTGGCGAAAGGTGGTGAGCATGCGGCTGGTTTCGTCGATGCAATCGCGGAGCGACGCGGTCTGTTCGGCGGATAGCCAGCCAATCTCCTCACACAAGGTCAGTTGGGTTTCCAACTCGGCAAGCGAGCCTTGCGCAACGGAGAGGAACTGGCGCTTTTCTGCTTTCGATTCCCTCGTCCAGCCTTCGGCGATGTTGCTTGGCACCGACACTGCCGCACGCGTCATCTGCACCCGCATGCCATAGGTCTCTTCCCGAGGAAGGAACCGTACGAGCCGATAGACCTCTTTCGCCGCCTGCACGGCTCTCGTCCAGACCACCGTCTCCCGATAATGCATAGGAACACCTCCATGTCCGGCACATCCTCTCTCACTTCTCACTCCTCTTCACTCACTCCTCGCCTCCTCGACCCAGGCTTCGAACTCACCCTGCGCCCGATGCGCTACCCGGCGTTCTACGAGATGTACAAGAACGCGATCAAGAACACCTGGACGGTGGACGAGGTGGATTTCTCGCTCGATACCACCGACCTGCGTTCGAAGATGAGCGCGGCCGACCGCCACCTGATCCATCGGCTGGTGGCGTTCTTCGCCACCGGCGACACCATCGTGTCGAACAACCTGGTGCTGAACCTGTACCGGCACATCAACGCACCGGAAGCGCGCATGTACCTGTCGCGCCAGCTCTACGAGGAAGCGTTGCACGTGCAGTTCTACCTGACCCTGCTGGATACCTACATCCCCGATCCGGCCGAGCGGAGCAAGGCGTTCGCGGCGATCGAGAACATCCTGTCGATCCGTGCCAAGGGCGCGTTCTGCTTCAAGTGGATCGACTCGATCCAGCAGCTCGACCGCCTGGACACGCGCGAGCAGCGCCGGCAGTTCCTGCTCAACCTGATCTGCTTCGCCGCCTGCATCGAGGGCCTGTTCTTCTTCGCCGCGTTCGCCTACGTGTACTTCCTGCGTTCGCGGGGCCTGCTGCACGGGCTGGCCTCGGGCACCAACTGGGTGTTCCGCGACGAGAGCTGCCACATGGCCTTCGCCTTCGACGTGGTGCGCACGGTGCGCGCCGAAGAGCCCGAGCTGTTCGACGATGCCATGCGCATGCAGATCGAGCAAATGCTCGAGGAAGCCATCGCCTGCGAGACCCAGTTCGCCGAGGACGTGCTCTCCGGCGGTGTGGCCGGCCTGTCGGTGAAGGACATGCGCCAGTACCTGGAGTACTGCGCCGACCAGCGCCTGGCCCAGCTCGACCTGCCGAAGAAGTACGGGGCGGGCAACCCGTTCGACTTCATGGACCTGCAGGACGTGCAGGAAGTGACCAACTTCTTCGAACGGCGGGTCTCGGCCTACCAGGTCGGCGTGTCGGGCGAGGTGGCGTTCGACATGGCTTTCTGAACGGATCGCAGCATGTTTCGACACCTGGGTGATATCCGGGCGTAACAAAGATCGTTAAAATTGTGTGGTTACAGACGCCGAGTCCCTCCCCGGGACCCGGCGTTTGCGCGTCTTGGGCTCCGATAAAGGCCTGAGGCGCATCGGTTTTCCCACTACCCGAGGTCTTTCCGATGAAATCCACCCTTCGCGGCCGGCTGCTGCCCGTCGCCATCGCCACCCTGCTCGCCGCCGGCACCGCCTCGGCGCAGAACGTGACCACCTCCGGCGTCGCCGGCCGCGTGCTCGACACCGCCGGCCAGCCGGTCGCCAACGCCACGGTGACCATCGTCCACCGTCCGTCCGGCACCACCAAGACGGTCACCACCGACGCCGACGGCCGCTACGCCGCGCAGGGCCTGCGCGTGGGTGGTCCGTTCGACATCACGGTGAACAAGGGTGGCTCGACCGCCGCCGAGCAGGACAACGTGTTCCTGCAGCTGGGCCAGACCTCGTCGATCAACCTGAGCATGGGCCCGAGCGCCGCGCAGGCGAGCAACCTGTCCGCCGTGACGGTGAGCGCCTCGGCGCTGGCGCAGACCTTCTCCAGCGAGAACAAGGGCCTGTCGACCAACATCTCGCAGCAGCAGCTGGCCGCCACCCCGCAGGGCAACCGCTCGGTGGACGACGTCGCCCGCCTCGACCCGCGCATCACCGTGCTGGACCAGGGCGTGGGTTCGATCTCCGCCAACGGCATGAACAACCGCTACAACAACATCGCCGTGGACGGTGTGACCCAGGGCGACCCGTTCGGCCTGAACGCCAACGGCCTGCCGTACCAGAAGGCGGCGATCTCGCCGGAGACCATCGCCGAGTACAACATCTCCACCGCCAACTACGACGTCAGCTCGGACACCGTCGGTGCCGACGTCAACGCGGTGACCAAGTCCGGCACCAACCAGTACCACGGCTCGCTGTACTACTCGTACCGCAATGCCAACCACCTGGTCGGCGACGCCGGCTGGCTGCCGTCGAGCAACCCGGGCTACAAGTACAACGGCTACGACAAGGACGCGACCTACGGCGCGACCTTCGGCGGCCCGATCATCAAGGACAAGCTGTTCTTCTTCGTCTCGGCCGAGCACGAGAAGACCACCGGCATCGGCGCCGATTCGGCCAACGGCCTGGACGCCTCGCTGGGTGACGGCGCGTCCACCAGCAACAAGGTGTCGCCGGGCGACCTGCAGAAGGTGATCGACACCGCCACCGCGCTGGGCCTGACCCCGGGCAACTTCGGCGGCTCCACCGGCCTGACCTACGACGACAAGCGCTACCTGGGCAAGATCGACTGGAACATCACCGACAACCACCGCGCCAGCTTCACCTACCAGAACACGCGCGAGCTGCTGCCGGCCGTCGGCGGCAACGGCGCCAGCAGCGTCGGCCTGTCCAGCTACACCTACACCAAGAAGATCACCACCAACAATTACGTCGCCCACGTGTTCGACGACTGGTCGGACAGCTTCTCCACCGAGGCCAAGGTCGGCTTCCAGAAGTACGTGCAGGACACCACCGCGCCGTACCAGCAGCCGTCGGTCAACGTGAACCTGTCGCCGGACGGCAAGGGTCCGTCGGTGAACCTGGGCGAGGAGCGCTATCGCCACTACAACCACATCGATACCAAGAAGCTCAGCGTGTTCCTGGCCGGCACGTACTACGTCGGCGACCACACCATCAAGGGCGGCATCGACTACCAGCGCAACAAGATCAACAACCTGTTCGGCCAGGCCGAGTTCGGCGTGTACACGTTCTGGGGCCTGACCAACTTTGCCGCCGGCAACTACAACTCCTATACCCTGTACCACCCGGCGCCGGGCTACACGCTCAACGACATCGCCGGCAAGTGGACCTACAGCCAGTACAGCCCGTTCCTGCAGGACACCTGGCAGGTCAACGAGCAGCTGTCGGTGCAGTACGGCGTGCGCGTGGACATCCCGCACTCCAGCAACGCGCCGGTGTACAACCCCGCGTTCGAGCAGGCGTTCGGCTACCCGAACAACTACACCATCGGTTCGCACAACCGCGTGGTCGAGCCGCGCCTGAGCTTCAACTACTCGTTCGACAGCGACTACAAGACCCAGCTGCGCGGTGGCGTGGGCCTGTTCCAGACCTCGCCGCCGACGGTGTGGATGACCAACCCGTACCAGAACAACGGCGTCACGCTGCTCTCGTACACCTCGTTCGATCCGTCTACCGCCGCGTTCAGCGCCGATCCGTTCAACCAGAACATCCCGGCCGGCGGTGGCGCCGGTTCGATCGACACGATCGACAAGAACTTCAAGCTGCCGACCGTGTGGAAGGCGAGCCTGGCGCTCGACCGCGAGCTGCCGTGGTGGGGCCTGGTGGCGTCGGCCGAGTACCAGCACATCCAGGTGCGCGACGGCATCCTGTACCAGGCGGTGAACTTCGGTGCACCGACCGGCGTGCTGCCTGACGGCCGCGAGCAGTTCTGGAAGACCCCGGGCGAGGCGCCGACCTCGAAGGACGCGCTGGCCAACCGCAACCTGGCCTTCAGCTCGGCCTCGACGCTGCTGACCAACACCCACAAGGGCAAGTCCGACAGCTTCACCCTGGCAGTCACCAAGCCGTTCACCGACGGCCTGTCCGGCACCGCGAGCGTGACGCTCAACCACGCCACCGACGTCGATCCGGGCGCCGACACCATCGCCTACTCCGGCTACTCGCGCATCGCGCGCCTGAACCCGAACAGCGACGTCGCCGCCACCTCGAACTACAACACCGCCAAGAGCATCAAGCTGGCGCTGAACTGGAGGCACAACTTCTTCGGCGACTACGCCACGCAGGTGTCGATGTTCTACAACGGCCGCACCGGCAACCCGTACACCTGGGTGTTCGGCAACGACGCCAACGGCGACAGCATCTCCGGCTGGGATCCGGCGTACATCCCGACCGCGAACGATCCGAAGGTCAGCTACGGCAACGCCACCGCGCAGCAGATCCAGCAGTTCCAGGATTTCCTCGCCGGCGACAAGTACCTGAAGGATCACCGCGGCCAGATCGCGTCGCGCAACGGCGCGCACACGCCGTGGGTGACCACGCTGGACATGAGCTTCTCGCAGGAGATCCCGGGCCTGTTCAAGGGCAACAAGGGTGAGGTCCGCCTGGACGTCTACAACTTCCTCAACCTGATGAACAAGAACTGGGGCCAGCAGCGCAACACCGGCATCTACCCGACCCGCACGCTGGTCAACTACGGCGGCGTCAACGCTCAGGGCCAGTACGTCTACAACCTGCCGACCGACAAGAACGGCAACTACCAGCCGCAGCAGCTGCAGGTGTACGACGGCGGCTTCTATGACCCGAGCCGCGTGGTCTCGCGCTGGTCGGCCATGCTGACGCTGAAGTACACGTTCTGATCCATCGCACCACCGTCGTCAAGGAAACGGGCGCCCTCGCGGCGCCCGTTTTCTTTTCCCGACCCCGTGCCTGCGGACCTGTTGACTACACATGTAGTCATGGCGTAGCTTGACTACATCTGTAGTCACACGGAGCCCTGCCATGGGCAAGCCCACGATCGGCGACCAGGAACTGGCGCTGCTGCACTACCTGGCCGAGCACCCGGCCGCCTCCGTCGGCGAGGTCGCGGCCGACTTCGGCGAATCGCGCGGCCTGGCCCGCTCCACCGTGCTGACGATGATGGAACGCCTGCGTGGCAAGGGTTACCTCAAGCGCCGGCAGCTCAAGGGCATGTACCGCTACGACACAGCCACCGGTCCGGCCGAGGCGATGCGCAGCGCGGTCGGCAGCTTCGTGGAGAAGACCCTGAGCGGCTCGGTGTCGCCGTTCGTGGCCTACCTGTCCGAACGCGCCGAGGTCAGCGACGACGAACTGGCCGAGCTGGAATCGCTGGTCGCCCAGTTGCAGTCGCAGCGCAAGGAGCGCTGACATGGCCCCCCTCGAGAGTCTCGCGACCGCCCTGCTGGAGCGCCTGGTCTGGAGCTCGCTGCAGGCCTGCGTGCTGATCGGCGCGGTCGCCCTGGTGATCCGCCTGCGGCCGCGGTTGCCGGCCGCCGTGCGCTGCCAGCTGTGGTGGCTGGTCGGCCTGCAGTTGCTGGTGGGGCTGCTGTGGTTCAACCCGGTGCCGCTGCGATGGCTGGCCGCTGCGCCGGCGGAAGTCCCGGCACACGTCTCGGTGGTGCGATCCGCGGTCAACACCGAGGGTCTGCCGCTGATGGTGTCTGCCGCGACGGACAGCCCGGTGCTGGTCGGCTCCCCGGATGACGCGGGGCGTGGCCACTGGCATGCCGAACTCGCCGCGTGCTGGCTCGCGGGCCTGCTGCTGTTGCTGGCCCGCGCCATGCGCCAGCAGCACGAGGCATGGTCGCTGCGCCGAGATTCGATGCCGCTCGACGATGCCGCCCTGCAGGCCCTGTGCACCCGACGGGCCCGCGAACTCGGGCTGCGCCGCGCTCCCGCCTTGCGCGCCAGCGCACAGGTCGTCTCGCCGCAGGTGGTCGGACCCTGGCGGCCGGCGATCCTGCTGCCTGCCGAGCACGCACTCTCCCTCGACGAGACCGCGATGGCGCTGGACCACGAACTGGCCCACCTGCGGCGCGGCGACCTGTGGCTGGCCTGGGTGCCGGCGCTGGCGCAGCGGCTGTTCTTCTTCCATCCGCTGGTGCGCTGGGCGATGCGCGAGTACGCCCTGCACCGCGAAGCGGCCTGCGATGCGCAGGTGCTGCAGCAATCCGGCTCGGCCCCGCAGGCCTACGGCCGGCTGCTGCTGCGCCTGGGCGTGGGCCATCCCCTGCACGCCGGCCTGGCCGGTGCATCCCCCACGTTCGAGAACCTGAAGAGGCGACTGACCATGCTGCAACAGACCGATCCCTCCTCCCGCCTGCGCGGGTGGCTGCTGGTGGCGCTGATCGCCGCCGTCGGCGTGGTGCCCTACCGCGTCACGGCGGCCGAGCCCTCGCTGGCCATCGCCGCCGTCTCCGCCAGCCCGGCCAGTGCCGCGGCACCAGTCGCCGCCGCCACGCCCGCCGCCCTGGCCCGACAGGATGCCGCGCCGATGCCGGTGCCGCCGGCCCCGCCGACTCCTCCCCCGCCGCCGCCGGTCGCCGCACCGCTGCCACCACCCCCGCCGCCCGCGGCGCCGCCCGCCCCACCCGCACCGCCGGCACCTCCCGGGCACAACATCGCCTTCAGCGGCTACAGCCACATCGACATCGATACCGACGACCACGCGCAGAACGGCTTTGCGCTGTTCGACGGCGACTCGGTCACGATGAGCGGTACCGGCGGCGACATCGCCATCGCACGTCGCCTGCGCAAGGGCAGCGAGCCGATGCTGTGGGTGCGCCGCGGCGACAAGTCCTACGTGATCCGAGATGCCGCCACCCTGGCCCGCGCCAGGGCGATCTATGCCCCGGTCACCACGCTTGCCCGCGAGCAGGGCAAGCTCGGCGGCAAGCAGGGTGAGCTGGGCGGACGGCAGGGCGGGCTGGGCGCGCAACAGGGCGCGCTCGGTCAGCAGCAGGCCGAGCTGGCGATGCAGCGGGCCGCGCTGATCGGTCAGCGCGACGCGGCCTCGCGCATGGCCACGCTGGAGGCCCGCGAGCAGGACCTGCAGACCCGCCAGGCCGAACTCGGCAAACGCCAGGCCGAACTGGGGCAGCAGCAGGCCGAGCTCGGCAAGCAGCAGGCTGAGCTGGGCCAGCGCCAGCAGGCCGCCTCCGCCCGCGCCGGCCGCGAGCTCTCCGAGCTGATCGACGGCGCGCTGGCGAAGGGCCTGGCCGAGGCGGTACCGGTGCACTGATCCCGCCGGAGGCGCGCAGGAAAAAGGCCGGCCCCTCGGGGCCGGCCTTTCTTTTCTTCATGGAAACCGTCGCGCCGCTCAGGGCATCGTCGGGTGCATCTGGTACTCCTTCGGCGGGGTGCCACCCATCAGGTAGCGCACGAAGTAGTCCCAGCGACGACGCATCACGTACGGATTGTCCATCGCGTAGCCGTGGTGCATGTTCGGCAGCAGCAGCATGTCGAAGTCCTTGTTGGCCTTGATCAGCGCCTGCGCCACCAGCAGCGTGTTGGTCACCGGCACGTTGTCATCCATCGTGCCGTGCACCAGCATCAAGTGCCCCTTGAGGTTGGCCGCGTGGTTCTCGTTGGCCTGGTCGTCGTAGTTGGACTTGCCGTCCTTGTCGACGACCATTTCGCCCTGGTACTTCTCCGCCCAGTCGTCCTCGTAGTTGCGATTGTCGTGGTTGCCGCTCTCCGACCAGGCGACCTTGAAGAAGTCGGGGTAGCGGAACATCGCATCGGTGGAGGCATTGCCGCCGCCGGAGTGACCCCAGATGCCGACGCGGTCGATGTCGATCCACGGGTAGCGCCTGGCCAGTTCCTTGATGCCGGCGACCTGGTCGGGCAGCGTGTTGTCGCCCATGTTGCCGTACCAGGCGTCATGGAAGGCCTTGGAGCGGTACGGCGTGCCCATGCCGTCGATCGCCACCACGATGAAGCCGAGCTCGGCCAGCGCCTGGTGGTCGACCCGCGCCGGCGAGAACGCGCGCGAACCGACCGAGCCGATCTGCGGACCCGGGTAGACGTAGTCGACGATCGGGTACTTCTTGTGCGGGTCGAAGTTCGACGGCTTGAACATCAGGCCGTACAGCTCGGTCTTGCCGTCGCGCGCCTTCACCGTGATCGGCACCGGCGGCACCCAGCCCACCGCCTTCAGCCGGCTGATGTCGGCCTTGGCCACGGTGGCCAGGGTGTGGCCGTCGCCGCTCGCGCGCAGCACCGTCACCGGCGGCACGGTCGGCGTGGAATACGCATCGACGAAGGTGTCGCCATCCGGCGACAGGCTGATCTGGTGGTCGGCCGGCTCCGGCGTCAGCAGGGTCGGCTTGCCGCCATCCAGGCTCACTTTGTAGAACTGGGTGAAGTACGGATCCAGGCCCTTGGTGCGGCCCACCGCCTCGAACCACACGGTGCGGCTCTTCGGGTCCACCTTCAGCATCTCGGTCACCACGCTGTCGCCGGTGGTGATCGCGTGCTTGAGCTTGCCGGTGGTCAGGTCATACAGGTACAGCTGACCCCAGTTGCTGCGCTCGGAGTACCACACCGCCTCGTGGGTGGCCGGCAGGTAGGCCCAGTTGGCCTTGCCGATGCCGCTCTCGTAGTAGGTCTTGGCCGATTCCTCGAACACCGTGCGCACCTTGCCGGTGGCCGCGTCGGCAATGCGGAACCACTCGTGCTTGTGATAGCGCGAGGTGGAGACGAAGGCGATGGTCTTGCTGTCCGGCGCCCACTTCACGTCGTCCCAGCCGCCATCCGGACCGCAGCTGACGTCGTCGCACAGGGTCGAGCGGTGCTGGTCGGCCGGCATGTCCAGCCGCACCACGTGCTTCGTCGGCACGTCGATGATGACGCGCTCGATCATGGTGACGTGCTTGTCGCCGGCCAGCGGGTACTTCCACGCCTCCAGTTTCGGATGACCGACGTTGGTGGTGAACATGTACATGTCACCGGTCTGGCGCTGATCCTGCTGGAAGGTCGCGATCTTCTTCGAGTCCGGCGACCACTCGAGGATGGCGTTGTCGGTGTGCTTCCAGCCGGCGTTGTCGGTGGCGTAACCGAAGTTCTCCACGCCGTCGGTGGTGAGCTGGGTTTCCTTGCCGGTGGCGACGTCGCGGATCCACAGGTTCCAGTCGCGGATGAAGGCCTCGGACTTCTTGTCCGGCGACAGCACGCCCGGTTCGTTGCCCTTCGCTTCGCCCTTGGCCGGCTCGGCGCAGACCGCGTCGGCGCTGCAAAGGTAGGTCTTGCCACGCACTTCCAGCTTGTAACGGCCGTCCGGTGCCACGGCGATGCCGCGCAGGCCGAGCTTGTCCGCCTCGATCGGCTTGCCGCCGGCCAGCTTGCTCAGCGACGCGGCCAGCCTGGCCTGGTCGAACAGCGGCTCGCTGCGACCGGTGGCGGTGTCCATACGGCGGTAGTGGTCGCCGCTGGCGTCGTGGTCGTCGTAGGCGAAATGGGTGTCGTCCAGCCAGGACACGCGGGTCACCGCGTGATCGACCAGCGGGACGGCCTTGTAGTTGACCATCTGCTCGGCGCGGGCGTAGTCCGCATCGGTGAGTTCGGGGCCTTGGGCGTGGACGCCGGCGGCAAGGCCGGCAAGGACCAGCGCGCCGAGTAGGCGCGGTGTCGCGGGGATGGATCGCATGAGGGACTCCGCTGCGTGGGAACGTACGCCGGAAGGCGCCGGCCATGATCCGGACAGCATCCCTGATTCGCGGCGTGCCCGCATCGCGGAAGCCCGCAGCGCCCCTGTCGCTGCCCGACCCCCGATGCTAGTCCCGCAAGCCACGGGGGGACCCCTGCCAGAAGTCCTGTCGACAAACCCGCCTTGACGCTGAGCGCGGCGCCGTCGCACCCTGCCCGCTTCCCCACCCCCAAGGAACCCGGCCATGGCCGAAGCCGTCAGCGTGATCGGCAGCTACATCTCGCCCTACGTGCGCAAGGTGCTCGCCTGCCTGGAGCTGAAGGGCATCGCGTACCGGATCGACCCGATCGCGCCGTTCGTCGGCAACGAGACGTTCACCCGGCTCAGCCCGCTGCGGCGGATCCCGGTGCTGATCGACGGCGAGCTGGTGCTCAACGACTCCAGCGTGATCTGCCAGTACCTGGAGGATCGTTACCCGACGCCGTCGCTGTACCCGGCCGACCCGGGCCAGCGCGCGCGGGCGCGCTGGCTGGAGGAATACGCCGACACCCACCTGGGCGACGTGCTGGTGTGGAAGCTGTTCTTCCAGCTCGGCGCGAAGCGCTTCCTGTTCCGCGAGGAGGCCGACGAGGCGATGGTGCGCAGGGCGCGCGAGGAGGAGATCCCGGCCGCGCTCGACTACCTGGAGGCGCAGCTGCCACCGACCGGGTTCGTCTTCGGCGAACTGTCGATCGCCGACCTCAGCCTGGCCAGTTTTTTCCGCACCGCCGGCTTCGTGAAGTACGCGATCGACGCTTCGCGCTGGCCACGCATGGCGGCGCTGGTCGATGCCGTGATGGCGCTGCCGGCGATGCGCAGGCTGGCCGACATCGAAGACCGCATCGTGCGCGTGCCGCTGGAGCAGCAGCGCGCCGTGCTGGCCGACCTGGGCGTGGCGCTGACCGCGGATACCGTCGGCGGAGCGCCTGCCCGCCGCGGCTTCCGCTGAGTCATTCGGCCAGCGGGAACAACCCGGCCAGCCAGTCGACGAACACCCGCAGCCGTGCCGGCATCTGCCGCTGCGGCGGGTAAAGCACGGTCAGCGGCAGGCCCGGCGGTGGCGTATCCGGCAGCAGCTCGACCAGCCGTCCAGCCGCCAGCGCCTCGGCCACGTGGTAGCGCGGAAACTGGGCGATGCCCAGGCCGGCCTCGCAGCAGCCGTGATAGGCGTCCACCCCGCTGACCACCACGCGCGAGGGCAACAGCACGGTGCGTCGGTGGCGACCGACCATGAACTCCAGCGGCTCGACCCGGCGCGTGGTGGGCGAGGCCCAGTTCACCGCGACATGGCCCTGTGCCAGATCGGTCAGCGTCCGCGGCATGCCGTGTTCGCGCACATAGCCGGCACTGGCGAGGGTGACCTGGCCTAGCACGGCGAGCTGGCGACCGACCATGCCCGAGTCGGGGAGCGCCCCGGCGCGCAGCACGCAGTCCACGCCCTCGCGCAGCAGGTCGACGAAACGGTCGCCGGTGCCGATGTCCAGTTCGATGCCGGGGTAGCGGGCGCAGAATGCCGGCAGGTGCGGAATGATCCGGCTGCGCGCGAATGCGCCGGGCAGGTCCACCCGCAGGCGTCCGCGCGGCTGCGTGGCCGCCTCGCGGAAATCCGCCTCCACCTCGTCCAGGTCGGCCAGCAGGCGACGGCAGTGACCGTAGTAGACCTCGCCATCACGGGTGGTGCGCACACGCCGGGTGGTGCGCTGGAGCAGCTGCGCGCCGAGCCGCGCCTCCAGCCGCTTGACCGCGTGGGTGACGGTGGCGCGCGGCAGGCTGAGGTCATCCGCCGCCGCGGTGAAGCTGCCCAGATCGACGATGCGGGTGAACAGGCGCATGGCCTCGATGCGGTCCATGATTGTTCATTCCAGTGAAATGGTGTTGGCCATTATTGAGCATTTATCCATCTTCAGGCCGGCGGCACACTGGCTCCCTGCGGCACCCCACACCCCCTCAAAGGAGCGATCACGATGCAGATGCGTACCCTCGGCCGGAACGGTCCCCAGGTCTCCGCCCTCGGTCTGGGCTGCATGGGCATGAGCGATTTCTACAGCGGCCGCGACGACGCCGAGTCGATCGCCACCATCCGCCACGCCCTGGACCGCGGCGTCACCCTGCTGGACACCGCCGACATGTACGGCCCGCACACCAACGAGCGACTGGTCGGCCAGGCGATCAAGGGCCGCCGCGACGAGGTGTTCCTGGCCACCAAGTTCGGCGTCATGCGCGACCCCAACGATCCGACCGTGCGCGGCATCAACGGCCGGCCGGAATACGTGCGTGCGGCCTGCGACGCCAGCCTCAAGCGGCTCGGCGTGGAAACGATCGACCTGTACTACCAGCACCGCGTGGACCAGAGCGTGCCGATCGAGGAAACCGTGGGCGCGATGGTCGGGCTGGTGCAGGCCGGCAAGGTGCGCTATCTCGGCCTGTCCGAAGCCTCCGGCGCCACGCTGGAGCGCGCCTGCAAGGTGCACCCGATCGCCGCGCTGCAGAGCGAGTTCTCGCTGTGGACGCGCGACCCGGAGACCAACGGCATGCTCGCCGCCTGCCGCCGGCTCGGCGTGGCACTGGTGGCCTATTCGCCGCTGGGTCGCGGCTTCCTCACCGGCTCGATCACGAAGCCCGAGGACTTCGCAGAGGACGACTATCGCCGGCACAGTCCGCGCTTCCAGGGTGAGAACTTCGCCCGCAACCTGGAACTGGTGGACCAGGTGAAGGCGCTGGCCGCCCGCAAGGGCTGCACGCCGGCACAGCTGGCGCTGGCGTGGGTGCTGGCACAGGGCGAGGACATCGTGCCGATTCCCGGCACCAAGCGCCGCACGCGGCTGGACGAGAACCTCGACGCGCTCGACGTCCAGCTGGACGCCGCCGAGCGGGCTGCGATCGATGCGGTATTCCCACCGGATGCCGCCGCCGGCACCCGCTATCCCGAGGCGATGATGGCTGCCGTGAACGCCTGATCCGGTCGGCCTGGCCGGCCGCGGCGGCTTGTCGCTGCCGTGGCCGGCGTCGCAGCCGGTTCACGCACGACCGCTACACTGGCGCGATGAACACGCCCGAAGACTCCCAGCTCGGCAAGACCACCGTCTACGCCGACCGCTACGACCCGACCCTGCTCTATCCGATCGCCCGCGCCGCCAAGCGCGCGGAGATCGGCGTCACCGGGCCGCTGCCCTTCCACGGCGTGGATATCTGGAACGCCTACGAGTTCTCGTGGCTGGACGCGCGCGGCAAGCCGATGGTGGCGATCGTCGAGATCCGCGTGCCGGCGACATCGCCGAACATCATCGAGTCGAAGTCACTCAAGCTGTATCTCAACGGCTTCTCGCAGGAGCGCATGCCCGATGCGCCGCACCTGATCGGTGTGCTCGAACGCGACCTCTCCGCGGCCGCCGGTGCGACGGTGAAAGTGGAGCTGAGCCTGCCCGCGGCCATCGTGCACACCATCCGCGATCTCGAAGGCGAGTACATCGACGACCAGCCGCTGGAGATCGACGACTACGGCCCGCCCAAGGCCGACTGCCTGCGCGTGGCCGGCACGGACGTGGTCGAAGAGGAACTGGTGTCCGACCTGCTGCGTTCGAACTGCCCGGTCACCGGGCAGCCGGATTGGGGCACCGTGCAGATCCGCTACCGTGGCCGGCCGATCGATCGCGAGGGCCTGCTGCGCTACCTGATCTCGTTCCGCACCCACAACGAGTTCCACGAACAGTGCGTGGAGCGGATCTACGTCGACCTGATGGCGCGCTGTGCCCCGGACACCCTCAGCGTATACGCGCGCTACACGCGGCGCGGCGGGCTGGATATCAATCCTTTCCGCAGCAGCAGCGAGCAGGTGCCGGTCAATCTGCGCGGTGCGCGTCAGTAGCGGCCGAACGACTGCCTCACTGCCAGATGAACCGGCGGCGGCCACAGTAACCGACGCTTCAGACCGGCCGGACTAGCCTCCCGGATCCTGCGGTGCCAGATGCACCGCACGGCCACGGATGGTGTCTCCTCCCCAGTCGAAGACGGAAGAACCTGCCATGAAAACGTCCGCTCGCTCTCTCCTCCTGTGCAGTCTCGCAGCCGGTGGCGCGCTCCTGCTCGGCGCCTGCGGCAAGCACGACGACAACAACACCCCGGCCCCGGCGCCTGCCAGCACCGCGGCCACTTCGCCGATGACCCCGATGAGCCCGATGCCGGTCCCGGCCGCCACCGCGCCCGCCCCCGCCTCCACTGCCGCACCCGCCCCGGCAGCCAGCAGTGCCCCGGCGAACGCCGGCACCGCAGCCGCCGCCACGCCCGCCGTCGACAATGCCTTCGGCATCGAGCAGGTGGTGATCGGCGATGCGGTGAACACCGGTCATGCGGTGACCGCGCCGAAAGAGAGCATCGCCGCCGACCACAAGTCGATCTACGCCAGCGTGGAAACCCGCGGCAAGACCGACGGTGTCACGCTCAGCGCACGCTGGAGCTACCTGGAGGGCAAGGGCCAGCTGGTCAGTGCGATCAGCCAGTCGATCGCCACCGACGGTCCGGCGGTGACCACCTTCAAGATCCAGAACCCGCACCTGTGGCCGGCCGGCAAGTACCAGGTCGAGATCGCACTGGACGGCAAGCCGGTGTCGACCCGCGCCTTCGAGGTGAAGAGCCCTGGCTGACCGGCATGCTTCGTCGGCCAGCGATCCGAGGCGCCCACCGGGCGCCTCTTTTTTTGCGCGGCGTTCACGCGGGCGTGCAGGCGCCGCGAACGGAGGGTGATTCCCCCTGCACGGCGATGAACGCCGGCCACGGCGGTTGCGGAAAACGCACGGCTCGTTCACGGCGACGCGGATCGAATGGTCGCCACGCGGGGCGATGAACGCCCTGTCCATCCCGACCAGACGAAGGAGACCGCGATGAACCAGGACACCATTGAAGGCCAGTGGAAGCAGCTCGCCGGCACGCTCAAGCAGAAGTGGGGCAAGCTGACCGACGACGACCTCACCGTCGCTTCCGGCGACGCCGAGTATCTGGCCGGCAAGCTGCAGCAGCGCTACGGCATGGCCCGCGACGAGGCCGAGGCCCAGGTCCGCGCTCTCGAAAAGCAGCTGCGCCACTGAGCCATCGCGCGACCGCCAGCGTCGCGCCACCCGCCCAAGCAGGAGATCTCCCCATGCTTCATTACGCCATCGTGTTTCTGGTGATCGCGCTGATCGCCGCCCTGTTCGGTTTCACCGGCATCGCCGCTGGCGCGGCCAGCATCGCCAAGATCCTGTTCGTGGTGTTCCTGGTGCTGTTCGTGCTCTCGCTGATCTTCGGCGGGATACGACGGGGGCCGCGCGTGTAGCTCATCGGCGGATCGTGTTTCACCCCGGGGCGGCGTCGCTGGACGCCGCCCTTTTTGTGCGCCGGAGCGCGCGGTTCAGTCGCGGCGACCGCTGGCCACCTCGGCGAGGAAACCGAGCACGCGCCGCCCCTGCCCGGCATCGACCAGTTCGCGGGCCGTGCGACCCCACAGCTCGTCGATGCCGACCGTGTCGTACCAGAGCAGCACCGCACACGCATCCGGTTCGATCGCCCGCGCCAGCGACAGCACCGAGCGGCGGGTCCTGGCCTGGCCGGCCTGGACATGTGCGAGCCCGGCAGGAGCAACCTTCGGCGCGATCGCGGCAGACGGCATCATCGGCATCATGGTGGTTGCCTCGCGCAAGTCGGCGGGCGCCGTCGGCGTTCCGCCGGAGGGCAGGGAACCGGCACAGCCCGGACCGGAAGTGCGGGAGGGGGAGTCGCGGATTCCGGCCCGGGCTGCATCGGTGCAGTTGTTACGCAGGTCCAGGTCGGTCGGATGCCTCGCCCTCGCCCCCCCTGCGGGCGACGCCTCAACCGGCCGGTTCGTGCGCCGCGGGTGCGAACGAGGCGATCAGCTCGCGCGCCAGCGGGTTGGGAAAACGCCGCGACAGCGTGACCGCAACGAACGTCTCGCTCAGTTCCGGCAACTGCACCAATTCCACCAGGCTGCCGTTGGCCAGCTCGTCGCGCACCACGATCGGTGGCACCACCGCCAGCCCGACGCCCTCGCGGGCGAGCAGGCGCATCATCGCCATGTCCTCCACCTCGGCGGCGATGCGCACGCGCACGCCGAGCCGGTCCACCAGCGCATCAAAGCCGATGCGGATGCTGCTCTCCAGCGTCGGCAGCACCAGCGGCTCGCGCGCCAGCAGGTCCCTCAGCGCCAGCCCGTGGCCGGCATGCGCCGGCGTGCCGATCAGGCTCACCGGCTGCTCGGCGATCGGATGGGAGATCCACGGCGTGGCCGCGTCGTGCACCGGCGGCAGGTTGATCAGCACCACGTCGAGCCGGTGCGACTCCAGCGCATGCAGCAGCTCGGCGGTGGTGCCCGAGCGCAGCACCAGCTCGACGTCCTCGCGCGCCAGCAGTGGGCGCAGGAACGCCATCTGGAAATTGCGCGACAACGTGGCCAGCGCGCCCACGCGCAGGATCTGCCGGCGCGCGCCGGGGCGGTCGCCTAGGATGCTCAGCAGCTCGCCGCCGGCGCTGAAGATGGTGTCGGCATGCTCCAGCGCGATCCGCCCGGCCTCGGTCAGCAGCAGCTGTTTGCCGTTGCGGTCGAACAGGGCGTGGCCGAGCTGCTCCTCCAGCTTGCGGATCTGGATCGACAGCGCCGACTGCGAGACGTGCAGCTTCTCGGCGGTGCGGGTGAGGTTCCCCTCGTGGGCCACGGCCCAGAAATAGCGCAGGTGGTTGTAGTTGAGTGCGGCCACGGACGTTCTCTTTCATAGAACTTTGTGCTTCATATTATGAATTTTATGGAATGAAAGCACTGCGATAAGGTGACATGGTTTTCATATGTTCCGGACCCGTCCATGCCCATGCTTATCGTGCTGCTTGCCCCCGCCTCGTTCGTCCTCGCCGCGCTGGTAGCGATGACCGATGCCGCCGGGCGTCGTCGCTTCTCCTGGGCGGCGATCCAAGCCGCCGGGGCGCTCTCGACAGGGCTTGCGCTGGCGGCCCTGGCGGCGGCGGTGATGCGCGGCCCGCTGTCCGCCGCGCTGGTGGACTGGCACGGCGCGGGCGTGTCGGTGCGGCTGGACGCGCTGGGCACCAGCCTGTTCCTGCTGGTCGCGTTCATCGGGACGATCGTGCTGCGCTACAGCCGCAACTACCTCGACGGCGATCCGCGCCGCGGCCTGTTCGCCGCCGAGCTGTGCCTGACCCTGGCCGCGGTGATGACCCTCGTGCTGGCCGGCAACCTCGCCCTGCTCGCCGCGGCGTGGATCGCTACCAGCCTGGCACTGCACCGGCTGCTGCTGTTCTATCCCGAGCGCGCCGCCGCGGTACGCGCGGCCGGCCGCAAGTTCATCGTCGCCCGCCTCGGCGACGCCTGCCTGCTCGGCGCATTCGCCCTGCTCGCCTGGACCTGCCGCAGCGCCGACCTCGCTACCGTGCTGGCGCAGGTGCGCGACGGCGCGCCAACCGGCGCAGCGGTGCCGGCGGCCGCGGTGCTGCTGGTGATCGCCGCCGCGCTGAAGTCGGCGCAGTTTCCCGCCCACGGCTGGCTGCCGGACATCATCGACACGCCCACGCCGGTGTCGGCGCTGCTGCACGCCGGCATCATCAACGGCGGCGGCTTCCTGGCGATCCGCTTTGCCGAGGTGCTGGTGGCGGTGCCCGCAGCGATGCACCTGCTGGCGGCGATCGGCGCGATCACCGCGGTCTACGGTTCGCTGGTGATGCTGACCCAGACCAGCATCAAGGCCTCGCTGGCCTGGTCGACCATCGCGCAGATGGGCCTGATGCTGCTGGAGTGCGGCCTGGGCGCCTTCCCGCTCGCGCTGCTGCACCTGATCGCCCACTCGTTCTACAAGGCACACGGCTTCCTCGCCTCCGGCACCGCGGTGGACGCGGTGGCCCGCCGCCGCGCCGCCGCACCGGCCGCGGGCGGTCGGGCGCGGGCGCTGGGCCCGGTGCTGGCGATCGTGCTCTACCTCGCGCTGCGTCCGCTGATGGACCGGATCGACCCGGAGCCCGCCGCGATCGGCGCGCTCGGCCTGCTGCTGGCGATCGGCGCCGGCCTGCTGCTGGCACGCGCCACGCCGGCGCGGCGGCCGGCCGCCAACCTCGTGCGCGGACTCGTGCTCGCCGCCTTCGCCATGCTCGCCTACGCCGCGTTGCACGCGGTTGCCGGCGCTGCGCTGGCCGGCAGCGTGCCGGCCGCCCCGGCGGCGAGCTGGGTCACCTGGGCGATCCTCGGCCCCACCCTGCTGGCCTTCGCCGCCATCGCGCTGGTGCAGCTGATGCCCGAGACGCTGCAGGCGCGGCGCGGCTGGCGCACTGCCTACGTGCATCTCGCGCAGGGCCTCTATGTCGATGCCTTCCTGTGGCATCGCCTGGAGAACCGCGCGACCACTGCCCCTGTCTCCGTCGCGGAGGTCCGTCGATGAACGCCATGCTGCGCCCCGCCGAAACCGACGCCGCCCCGGCTGCCACCACGACACCGACGCTGCAGGCCGCCGTCACGGACGCCTGCCGCCGGGTCGCCCCGCTGTGGCCGCTCGCCCACTTCGTCGCGGTGAACCCCTTCCTCGGCCTCACCGACCTGCCGTTCGCCGAAGCGGCGCAGCGGGTCGCCGCCACCGAGGGCGCCCGCGTGACGCCAGCGCGGCGCGTCCACGCCGAGGCAATCGCCCGCGGCGAGATCACCGACGCCGACCTCGCCGAGGCGCTGCGCCAGGCCGCACCCGGCCCGCACCGCCCGGCCGACGTGGCCGAACTCAAGCGCCACCTCGCCGGACCGCACGACCCCGCCGGCGATGCGTTGCCCACGGTGCTGTCGCTGGCCGCAACGGTCCACCGGCGCGACGACGAAGCGCTGGCCGACGCCCAGCTCGCGCAGTGGGCGGCCTCGCACTACGACCAGGGCCAGGCGATGTGGGCCTCGCCCTGGCGCGGACTGCGCCCGTATGCGGCGTGGCACGAGCAGGCACAGCGCGACCGGCGCCCCGAGATCGAGGGCTGGTCGGGCTTCCGCGCCGCGGTGCGCGCGCTGCCGGCGGACGCCGACGCGCTGATCGCCGAAGCGGCCACCGCGCTGGCGCTGCCGGCGCCGGGCCTGCCGCTCTACTTCCAGCGCCTGCTGGCGACGCTCGGCGGCTGGGCCGGCCACGCGCGCTACCGCGACTGGCAGGACGAGCTGCGCGGCGAAGCCGGCAGCGAGCTGGCCGAACTGCTCGCCGTGCGGCTGGCGTGGGAGCTGCTGGCGCTGCGCCTCGGTGGCCCGCGGCTCGCCGCGGCCTGGGCCGGTGCCCGCGAACGGTTCGTCGAACACGGCCGCGATCCGCGCCGGCTGCGCGCCTTCGTGGTCGACGAGATCGTCCAGCATGCCTACGAGATCGCCTGGCAGCGCCCGCTGGCCGCGAAGCTGGTGGCGACCCGCGCGCCAGCGACCGAGCCCGCGCCGCGCGCGCCGGTGCAGGCGGCGTTCTGCATCGACGTGCGCTCCGAAGTGTTCCGCCGCGCGCTGGAAGGCAGCCTGCCCGGCGCCGAGACGCTGGGCTTCGCCGGCTTCTTCGGCATGCCGGTGAGCTACGTCCCGTTCGGCCACGACACCGGCCGCGCGCAGTGCCCGGCGTTGCTCGCGCCGCCGCTGACCGTGCACGAACAGCCCAAGCGCAGCTCCGACAGCGACCGCGCGACGCGACTCGCGCAGCAGCGCACGCGCAACCTGCGCGCCGCCGGCTGGCAGGCGTTCAAGCGCGCGGCGGTGGCCTCGTTCGCCTTCGTCGAGAGCCTGGGCCTGGTCTACGCCGCACGCCTGCTGCTGGACGGCTTCGGGCTGGCCAGGCATTCGCCGCGTGGCCGCTGCCGCGACGACATGGAAGCCACGCTGCCGCCGCCGGAGGTCCGGCTGGACCTGGCGACCAACCTGCTGCGCGGCATGTCGCTCACCGACCGCTTCGCACGGCTGGTGCTGCTCGCCGGCCACGGCGCCAGCAGCACCAACAACCCCTACGCCAGCGGGCTGGACTGCGGCGCCTGCGGCGGCCACAGCGGCGAAGCGAATGCCCGGCTAGCCGCGCGCGTGCTCAACGACGCGGCAGTGCGCGAGGGCCTCGCAACCCGCGGCATCGCGATTCCCGCCGACACCGTGTTCGTGGCCGGCCTGCACGACACCACTACCGACGCGCTCATCCTGTACGACCGCGACGACGTGCCGGCCAGCCACGCCGACGACCTCGACCGCCTCGAGCAGGCGCTGGCCGAAGCCGGCGCGCGCACCCGCACCGAGCGCGCCGCCCGGCTGGGGCTGGACGCCTCGCCCGAGGGCCTGCGTGCCCTGCTCGCGCGCAGCCAGGACTGGAGCCAGCCGCGACCGGAATGGGGCCTGGCCGGCTGCGCCGCCTTCATCGCCGCGCCGCGCGAGGCCACCCGTGCGCTCGACCTCGGGGGCCGCGTGTTCCTGCACAGCTACACCTGGGCGCAGGATCCGGAGGGCCGCGTGCTGGAGCAGATCATGAGCGCGCCGATGGTGGTCGCCAGCTGGATCAACCTGCAGTACTACGCCTCCAGCGTGGACAACGACGCGTTCGGCAGCGGCAACAAAACCCTGCACAACGTGGTCGCCGGCGTCGGCGTGATGGAGGGCGCCGGCGGCCACCTGCGCAGCGGCCTGCCCTGGCAGTCGGTCTCCGACGGCACCGCGCTGGTGCACGAACCGCGCCGGCTCACCGCGGTGCTGGCCGCGCCCACCGAGGCGATCGAGCGCGTGCTGGCGAAGCAGGCCGGCGTGCGCGAACTGGTCGATCACGGCTGGCTGCACCTGTTCGCGCTGCCGCCCGGCGGCGAGGGTCTGTGGCGCCGCGGCGCCGACAGCCGCTGGGAACGCTTCGCGTGAATCCGGCCGGCGCGCGCCGGCTGGGCGGCCACCTCGACGCGCTGGAGAACGAGGCGATCCACATCCTGCGCGAGGGCGTGGCGCAGGCCCAGCGCCCGGTACTGCTGTTCTCCGCCGGCAAGGATTCCACCGTGCTGGCCCACCTCGCGGTGTGCGCGTTTCATCCCGCGCCGCCGCCGATGCCGCTGCTGCACGTCGACTCCACTTGGGAGTTCCGCGAACTGCTGGCGTTTCGCGACGCGTTCGCGCGGGCGCACCGCTTCGAGCTGCACGTCTACGCCAACGAGGCCGGGCGCGCCGCGGGCATCAACCCGTTCGACCACGGCGAGGCCTACACCACCGCGATGCGCACCGACGCGCTGAAGCAGGCGCTGGACCGCGGCCGGCACGACGTGGTGTTCGGCGGCGCGCGCCGCGACGAGGAGCGCACCCGCGCCAAGGAGCGCGTGTTCTCGGTGCGCAGCGCCACCCACGCCTGGAACCCGCGCCAGCAGCGGCCGGAGCTGTGGAATCTCTACAACACGCGGCTGGCGCCGGGGCAGTCGCTGCGCGCCTACCCGCTGTCCTACTGGACCGAGCTCGACATCTGGTGCTACGCGCTGCGCCGCGAACTGGCGCTGGCGCCGCTGTACTTCGCCGCGTCGCGCCCGGTGGTCGAGCGCGACGGCGGCCTGCTGGTGGTGGACGACCGGGCGCGGATGCGCCTGGCACCGGGCGAGACCGTCACGCACCGCCCGGTGCGCTTCCGCACGCTCGGCTGCTGGCCAGTGACCGGAGCGATCGCCTCGGACGCGCGCGACCTGCGCGCGGTGATCGCCGAGACCGCGCGCGCCAGCGGCTCGGAGCGCCAGGGCCGGCTGGCCGATCGCGAAGGTGGCGGCAGCCTCGAGCAGCAGAAGCTCGAAGGCTACTTCTGATGGCCGAGGCGGTGCCCTCGCTGTGCGGCGAGACCGCGGTGCTGGCCACCATGCACGGCAAGGAGCGGGCGATCGCGCCGCTGCTGGCGCGCTTCCTCGGCGTGCGGGTGGTGGTGCCGGAGGACTTCGACACCGACCGCTTCGGCACCTTCAGCCGCGACGTCGCGCGCACCAGCACGTCGCTGGAGACGGCGCGGGCGAAGATCCGCACCGGCTTTGAGCGCGTCCCCGAAGCGCGGCTCGGACTGGCCAGCGAGGGCAGCTTCGGGCCGCATCCGCACGTGCCCTTCCTGGCCTGGGGCAGCGAGCAGGTGGTGCTGGTCGACCGCGCCACCGGGCTGGAGCTGGTCGGCCGCCACGAGGCGCCGGCCCGGCACTTCGCCCATGCGCGGGTGGAGGACGTGGACGCGGCGCGGGCCTTCGCCGCGCGCGTCGGCTTTCCCCGCCAGGGCGTGATCGTGATGGGCATGGAGGGCGGCCAGCCCACGCCCGCCGTCGCGCTGGCCAAGGACGCGCACGACGACGGGACCTTGGTCGCCGCGGTACGCCGCGCACTGGATGCCTGTGAGGCGGCCTCGGTGGAAACCGACATGCGCGCCCACCGCAATCCGCAGCGCATGCGCTGCATCCGCCGCGCCACCGTGGATCTGCTGCGCGCCTGGCGCAGCCGCTGCCCGGCCTGCGCGCGGCCGGGCTTCGTGATCAGCGCCCGCCTGCCCGGCCGGCCCTGCGGCTGGTGCGGCGCACCGACCCGGCAGGTGCTGGCCGACGAGCGGCGCTGCGCCGGCTGCGGCCATCTCGAACGGCGCCCGCGCGACGGCGGTCCGGCCGACCCTGCGCACTGCGACGCCTGCAACCCCTGACGCACCCACCGGACTTTTTCGCCCGGACGCGGGACACTATGCGTCTTTGATCCCCATCCACGAGAGGAACGGCCCATGAGCACGGACCGACTGGACATCGTCCGCCCCGACGACTGGCACCTGCACCTGCGCGACGGCGAGGCGCTGGCCTCGGTGATCGGCCACACCGCGCGGCGCTTCGCCCGCGCCATCGTGATGCCCAACCTCAAGCCGCCGGTGGCCACCGTGGGGCAGGCGCTGGCCTACCGCGAACGCATTCTCGCCGCCGTGCCCGCGGGCATGACGTTCGAACCGCTGATGACGCTGTACCTCACGCGGCAGACCACGCCGGAGGAGATCTTCGCGGCCAAGGCCAGCGGCCAGGTGTTCGCGGTGAAGTTCTACCCGCAGGGCGCCACCACCAACTCGGCCGCCGGCGTGTCCGATCTGGCCACCGTCTACCCGGTGCTGGAAGCGATGGAGCAGGCCGACCTGCCGCTGCTGGTGCACGGCGAGGTGACCGATCCGGCGGTGGACGTGTTCGACCGCGAGAAGACCTTCATCGACCAGCACATGGTGCCGCTGCGCGCGCGCTTCCCGAACCTGCGCGTGGTGTTCGAGCACATCACCACCGCCGACGCGGTGCAGTTCGTGCAGGCGCAGGACAAGCACGTGGCCGCCACGATCACCGTCCACCACCTGCTGCTCAATCGCAACGCGCTGTTCGACGGCGGCGTGCGCCCGCATCACTACTGCGCGCCGGTGCTCAAGCGCGAGCAGCATCGCCGGGCGCTGCTGGCCGCGGCGACCGGCGGCGATGCGCGCTTCTTCCTCGGCACCGACAGCGCACCGCATCCGCGCGAGGCCAAGCTGGCCGACTGCGGCTGCGCCGGCATCTTCACCGCGCACGCTGCGATCGAGCTGTACGCCGAGGCCTTCGAGGAAGCCGGCCGGCTCGACCGGCTGGAAGGCTTCGCCAGCTTCCACGGCGCGGATTTCTATCGCCTGCCGCGCAACACCGCGCGCATGGTGCTGGAACGCCGCGCCTGGACCGTGCCGGACACCGTGCCGCTGGGGTCGAGCGTGTGCGTGCCGATGCGCGCCGGCAGCCAGGTGCCGTGGTCGATCGTGGACGCATCCGCCGGCTGAGGGCAGCGGATCAGCTCGCGTCGAGCGCCGACCAGTCGACGTCGGACAAGCGCTCGAAACCCGGCCGGGCGAACAGGAAACCCTGGAACAGTCCGATGCCGAATTCGCGCAGCAGCGCGAATTCGGCGCGGGTCTCCACGCCCTCGGCGATCACCTCGATGTGCAGCGCCTGGCACACGCCGAGGATGCCCCGCACGATCGCCTGGCGCACCGGGTCGGTATCGATCGCGCGCACCAGCGCCATGTCCAGCTTGATGATGTCCGGCTGGAATTCGGCCAGCAGGTTGAGGCCGGAATAGCCGGCACCGAAGTCGTCGATGGCGGTCCTGAAGCCCTGCCGCTTGTACTCGCGGATGATGCTCTTGAGGTGTTCCTTGTCGACCAGCTGCTCGTTCTCGGTGATCTCGAAGATCAGCCGCTCGGTGGGAAAACCGAACCGCCGCGCGGCCTCCAGCGTGGCGCGGATGCAGGTGGCGGCCTGGTACACCGCGTTGGGCAGGAAATTGATGCTCACGAAGCACGGCATCGCCAGCCGCGAGGCCAGCTCCACCGCCTTGACCCGGCAGGCCTGGTCGAACACGTAGCGGTTGTCCACCGTGACCTGCGGCAGGATCGTCTCGGCCCCCTCGCCCTTCAGCCCGCGGATCAGCGCCTCGTAGGCGAACACCTTGCGTTCGCGCACGTCGACGATCGGCTGGAACGCCATGGTGAATTCGAACGGCAGATCCTCGCCGGGACGGCAGGCGTTGCACGGCGGCAAGGGAGGGGTGTCGGCGGTCAAGGCGATGCATCGGGAACGCGGAGTCGCCAGCATACGAGGCCACACCGGGCGCCGCCACCGGCGCACCCCGCCTGCGGAACGCGGCGTGTGCGCGCCGGATCCCGCCAGCCGTCGATCACCGACCGCGGGCGATCAAAGCGCCTGCCAACGCTTCCAGTGATTGCACATCGCGCCGGGCGCCATCTGGGTGCGATGGGTCGTCGAGACCGGGTTCGCGCAGGCGGCGGTCTTCAGCGCCCCCTCGAACGTCACTTGGCCGGCCGGCTCGTGGCGACGCTCGCCGGTCCAGAATTCGCAGGTGAAGCACTGGGTGACGCCGGCGGGTTTGGTTTCCACGGGAGGGCTCGCTGTGAGGGGACTGGACGGTGACACTCGCGCATCACCACGGATATCACTCGACATGTGCGAGAGGCTCGCAAGCGAGCCTTCGGCATCGACGCGTTACGGTCACCGGATGCCCTTGGATCCCCGGCCCGACCTCGGCCGCTTCGGTCACCACGCGCACATTCATCCGACCCGGGAAAGCATCGCGCACGATCAACGCAAGAAGGCCCCGCCGGGGATGTCGACGAGGCCTGCATGGTTGGCTGGATGCGGCTTTCCGCCGCTTCGGGATCACCGCGTTCCAGCCGCAGCCGGCGAGGCGATGACCCATGGCAGATGGCGCGCCCGGAGGGATTCGAACCCCCCTTCGGAATGCAAGAAGGGACCGTCCTTCCGGTAGCGCCAAGTCCCATCGTGAGCGATAAAGATATCTAAATCAGTTATTTGCTTCCCGATCGCCCGGACGGATTCCTGTCATCTTTCCGGGCGCGCGGGACACGAATTGCCCGCTGCACCTTGTACGTTTTGACCTCAGATGAGTTATGGCCCACGTGCAGGAGAGGGCCGAGGTCGAGTTCTCGAGGGGATTTCAGGCATGCGCCGGATAGACACCAAACTTGCTCGCGAGAGGAAAGCGGCGCAGGGAGTTCTACCCGTCTCCAGGGTCGGCGGGGTTAAGAACCGCGCGGCTTACCTGGCTGTTGATGCTGAAAGCGATAAACACCACGACGCATCCGTTGTGGAGGCCGCGGGTTTGATCTACCGCCGACGCGGTGTCGACACTTGCTTCCGACGCTTGATACCCCAGAACCACGGAGGGCTGAACAGGGGCGGTGGCGTCCAGCGATTCGTGTACGTACAATGTGTATACACATGAGGACTGCCACCATGACCACCGTTGCCCGACCAACCACCATCAATCTGCGCGCCAAAGCGGCGCAGCGTAGCTTGATCGACCAGGCGGCACAGGTGGCCGGCAAGAGCCGTACGGACTTCATGCTCGAAGCGGCCTGCGAGCGGGCGCAGCAGGTGTTGCTGGAGCGGACCGTGTTTACCCTGGATGCCAACCGCTTCAAGCGGTTCCAGGCGCTACTGGATGCCCCAGTGGAGACGGGCGAGGCCCTGCGCAAGCTGCTGCGTCGTCAGGCACCGTGGGAGGCGTGAAGCGGCCAACACTGCAGGCGCCGAAGCCGCTGACCGAGGCACACCGACTGGAGGGCTTCCGCTGCACCGAGTCGGCACTGGACAGCTGGCTCAAACAGCGCGCCCGGCGTAATCAGCAGGACGGCGCCTCGCGGTGCTACGTGGTATGCGCTGACGACGATGTGGTGGGTTACTACGCCTTGGCTGCTGGAGCCGTCTCGCATGCCCAGGTCCCGGGAAGCGTCCGCCGCAACATGCCTGAACCGATTCCGGTGGTGGTGTTGGGCCGCTTGGCCGTGCATGCCGATTGGGCGGGCCAGGGGATCGGTGCCGGGCTACTCAAAGATGCTGTGCTTCGTGCCTTGCGACTGTCACAAGAGCTGGGCATCCGTGCCTTGCTGTGCCACGCCCTCCACGAAGATGCCAAGCGGTTTTACCTGCATCACGGCTTCGTCGAATCACCGATCGAGCCGCTGACCGTGATGCTGAATCTGGCGAAGCTTCAATCGATCGAGTAAGCCACAACCACATCAATGATGGCCGCCGTGCGCCGGCCGGACGATGCTTGGTTCCGCACCGATTCGGAGAACACGGGGTAGAACCCCACCCTGGTCAATTTTCAACGCGCGCCAACAGATTCGATAGCCTTCACATTCCCGTCCCTTCCAACGGAGCGGGCGAAGCTCGGGCTTCTCATCAGTGGCCATGATGTCGTCAATGTCTGAAATCCCTCTTCTGATCCTCGGGAACGGGGAACATCAATCGGTGGCCGTCGGGCCCAAGCACATCGTGCTCACGTTCAATGGGGTCTACAGGGACGGTAGCTTTGACCGCCACGTGGAGGTACTGAACGCGGCTCGTTCAGGCAGCGGTGAGGATCACCTGACGCTTCACCCGAACGCGGAAGATCTTGATTCTTGGGTTTCTGAGCTGGAAGCGTTCCTTGGTTCGACATGCCGAGCGATCCAGGACGAGCTGGGCGCCGTGCCGTCGACAGGCTTCAGCGTCGTCCACGCGCTCTGGAGTCGCCACACATCGGTTCGCATCTCCGGGATGTCGTTCGACCCCTCTCTGCTCAGGCCACGGTCGCTCGGAAACCGCACGCCGTTGCCTCAGATGTTTCACAACTGGCTTGGAGAGCGCCGCGCCAGCTTCGGGAGATGGATTCGATCACCGAACCGAGGCTGGTCTTGGCCCCTGATGGATCTGTCCGGAACTCTTGCATCGCCAGGCGAAGCCTATGACCACCGCGAGCTGCTCGACGCTCTCGATATAGCCAAGACGACGGGCTGCATAGCCTCCTTGTCCGAACGGTCCAGATCGCCAATCTATCCGGATGAAGCCCTGCTCCGAGGCACCAGTGGGACGATGGCACTGGAGCGGTGCTTCTATCTGGAGAGGGGAAAACGCGAGACCACCAATTGGTGGCTCTACGATGCTGACGCTTCCATGATCATCGATCGCCTGGCCGCGCATCTGAGGGAGGCTCAACGACAGGCTTTTGCGAAAGCGATGTCTCAGTTAACGGCGATTGCTCGAACAGCCAGCGCTTGATGGCTTGCTCCACGCGCTTGCGCTCAGATGGGTAGGCGCCACGATCGTGAAGATAGACGTACGGGCCATCCAAGTATCTGGGGCTCCTTGCCAACTCCGCCATGGGCACCATGGTCAGGAAGTCGCTCAGAATCGACGTATCCGGAGCCTCATTCCACGCGCTCTTCGGCACCTTCTCGAATAGCGACTTCCTGAAGGCGCGCAGGTGTGCCCACACATTGCCGCCCCCGGACGAGCGCGGAGCGTGATAGCTCACCGGATACAGCTGCAAGGGTTTATCAGGGCGGAACATGGGACCGTTGAGCAGATCTGCTCCCTGCTCTCGAGCCTGGGCTATGCGGTCGATGACATCCTCACCCAACAAGGCATCGTCCTGGTCAACCACGACGAGCATCGTGTCGCCATGCGGGCAAACGCACTCGACGGCCTCCCGGAAATTGGCGATATAGCCCACATGCTTGGGGCGTCGAATGAGCGTGAGTCGGTCACACAGCCAAGCGAGCTTGTGGTGGAGACCGATTGAGGCCCCGGTGTGCCCGCCGTCGTCGATGAAGATCACACCGAAGGCTTGGTTCGTCTGGCGCTTTATTGACTCCAGGCAGCGGTCCAGCTTGGCCGATGGCGTATCGCGTCCGAACAGCAGGAGCACGACCGCTTCACCCCGATGCGGGTAATTCCAAGCCGCCTCCGGGTTCACGTCCCAATGACCGCCTTGCCTCGCCGGGATCACGCCTTGGCTGAACAAGTCGCGGATACGTGCGATCACGTCCGGATCCTTATCGACGTTCAGAGGATGGATGTATCGGCTGCGGCAATCGCCGCCCCGCACGCTTCGCATACCTATAGCCGGTTGCACGGCCTCAAGGGCGCGGTGCCACATCCGCTCGAAGCGACGATTCCTGACGGTGTTCGGGAAAGGGCGACGCTTCAGTATCCGCTCAAGATCGAGAAGGCCGAATCGGACCTCAGGCGGGAAGGCGCCCGGCGTGCCTTGATACGGCTTGTAGCCCGGTTCCTGCTGGGGGATGTTGAAGCCTACGCACCAGACCGAGTCATCAAGCGCGGCCCGCTTCATGTCGTTCAGCACGTCATGGTTCCGGTCTGCCAGGCTGATCAGCACGTCGACGTCACACTGAAGGACATATCGCGTCGATACCTGATCAAAGGCCCAGACCTGGGAGAAGAGCGGAGCACCACCCGTCGTGTGTGATTCCACGATGTCGCTTCGGCCAAACCAGGCGGCATGGGTGGCGCCAATCGCGTCCCCGTCCCGGGGCGCAACCCATACCTCGTCCAGCCAGCCTTCCCGCTTCAAACGCTCAGCTTCAAAATGCAGTCGCGCACCATCGCCGGCTGCATGTTGCCGGAGGTACGGCCCCTCAAACGGATCGATGAGGAGCACCACGCGCCCCGGTAACGAGACCCGCCTAAGCTCGCCGACTATGTGCATGACCTGGCCGCGAAGCCAGTCCGCGTCCTGCGCACACGCCTTCAGGAGAAGTGTGACGTCGGCATGGACGGGCGCCCCGGAAGTGGGAAGGGCTTCCGCGGTCGCGGGGACGCCCCACGGGTGCAACGCGACCATCAGGTCGCGATAGAAGACATCGAAGGCAGGCAGGCATTGCAGCGCCTCGACGGGGGTCTGCTCTGTGCGCCTTCGTGCCAGTTCATGGTCCGACCAACCCAGCTCACCAATCGCATACAAGCGAGCCGCGACGTCCAGGAAGCGAGAGGCCGACAAAGGCACGATGTCCTTGCCGATATCGATGTACTGAAGTTCGCCGGCTTCGGTCACGCGCAGATTGTCGCGCTTGATGTTGGCGGTGACGACACGGGACCGGTAGAGCTTCGTCAGATAGCGCCCGATCGGAGCAACACCGATGCGCCTGGGCATCAATCGTGTCGCCGTATGGTTGTACCGGATGCGCGCACCAGCCGTGGCAGAGGGCACGATGTCGAAGTCGGCAATCGCTCCGTGGGTGTCACGGGTCAGCTCTTGGATGTTCCTCGCGTCGAGGCTCGACATGGCGTGGGGATAGAACTGCTTGAAGGTTCCCTCGAGATTACGAAAGACAACGCCCTCCTGGCCCCAACCCAGGATCGTCGCCCCGCTTGCACGAGCAACAAGCCAGGTATCGGCCGCGTTTGCCAACGCCTTGCGTGCACTAACCCAGGAAGCGACCTTCTTGCTCGACCGGGTAGCCATCCCATTCAGGGAATAAACCGCATAAGCAGGCTCGGGGATCACGCAACCACGGTCGGACGCGTGCATGAGCAAGCCTGCAACAAGCCAGTGATCTTCGGCACTCGCCGTCAGCGGGTACCGAATGCCGGATCGTGCGCGCAGCAGGAGGTTGCACGAAGGCAGTTCTTGGCGGGAGCGCTGGCTGCAGAACGACTGGATGAAGGCGTTCAGTCGCGCCGGGTCGGTGAGCGTTCGCGGATCCGCCCGATTGATCTGCGGGAGCAGTCGCTGACCCTCTCGAAGGCGGTGGCTCCCCACGACATAGTCGCAGCCATGTAGATCACCTGCTTCCACGAGTGCCCGGAGGCTCTGAGGGGTTGCCAAGGAATCATCCGCATCGAGGCGTGCGACCCACCGACAGGATGGAAAGTGATCATCCACAAGGTCCAGCAGTGCATTTCGCGCGTGCGCTGGGGATCCCAATCGAGCCGTAGCGACCACCAGGCGATCATCGGCCTCCCAGCCATCCCCCAGCGAAGACAGCCAGTCCGCATCGGAACTATCGTCGAGAACGAGAATGGCCAACCGATCGGCGAGATCCTGGCTCGCGACCGAAGCCAGAGCCTCGCGAAGGCCCTCGGGATGGTTGCGATGGGTTACCCCTACCACGATCGGCATGTCGAGCGCCGCGGCCGACGGAGCCTTCAAGAAGCGCATTTGGCGATGGGTTAGTGCAACACGCACGGTCCGCGGGGCATCCAAGCCGTGGTCAGATGGTTCCATCGATTGCTTCTGTGCTTTCCAGGTCAACGTCGAAGAGCTGCTTTGCCCGCTCCACGCACTGCAGCCTAACGGCGGGCGTCATGAGGTGGGAATGTGTGCGGAAGAACGCCCGGAGGCCTGCGCGCTTCTGCGGGCTACCTCTCCGCGATAAAGCGTCATCGCACGCCTCAAGGTGCCAAGTCGCGGTCATTTTCCCGGTGTAGGCAAGCTCGATGCCGGGGATCGAGAGGAGGCGGACGGCAAGATCACGGTCGTTCGTACTCGGGAGACCGTCCGTGAAGCCAGCCACCTTCCGGAGAGTCGATAACCGCACGAAAGTGTTTGATCCCTGCCAGCCAGGGTTTCCGGCCAGGAAGTCGTCCCGCTTCACCATAGCAAGCGGCGAGCGCGGCAACTCCACGCCCTGCCGCTCGACCCTGAGTCCAGACAACACTATGTCCGGCATCCCAGCTGCGCAAGCGGCGACTTCGCAACATCGCAGATGGTCGGGATCCCACGCGTCGTCGTCATCCAGGATCGCCACGTAACCGTCGTCCACAAGATCGGACACCTCATCGATTCCGGTATTCCAGGATCCTGCAGCTCCGGGTAGGCGGCGGTTCTTGATGAGATGCAGATCGATTCCACCGGCCACGGTCCTAAGATGCGCTGCCTCCTGCGGCGTGAACGCACGGTCGTCACTGACGATCACAAGGACATTCGGAAGTCGTCTCTGGGAGAGAATGGTGGGAAGAGCGACGTAGACGAGTGAGTTCCATCGAGGCCGGGTGGCCACTACGGCGGCGATGAAGTGAAATCCCCTTCGCGACGATTGGAAGTTCTGGACCTTCTTTGCTTTACTTCCAACCATACCTTTTGTAATCGCAGCTCGTTAACCGCTTAAGCATCCGACGATGCCAAAATAACCACGTTTGGGGCGGAGCATCCCGATGCTCTAGATATCACTGGGGGACATAGGTAACCGCACACTGGCCTGTCGCGCACGCAGACATTGAACGACAGCGGACCCAAGGCATCGAGACTTCCTTTTCTTAGCGCCCTAGTAGTTTTCTTCTGACCTCGTTGAAATCTTCATCAGATATGTGACCGTCGTTCTTGAGCTTCGCCCATTTGGCCAGCTCATCTGCTACTGAATACGGCTTCAGGCTCTCGGTCTTAATGATATCCAGCTCGGCGCGTGCCGCGTCTTGCCGCTGCTTCCTTGGCTTCGTCGCAAAAATTCCATTAGAGCTGACCCATTCATAATGGCGAACGATTGGCTCTTTGAACAAGTATTCAATGAATAGGAGATAGCAAACGCATAAAAATACCATAAAGGAGAGGCCAATGAATTCATCCCAGTCGTAATCCCAGTAGTGAGGATGAATGTAAAATTCCCCAGCAAGCTTCGCCAAAGCAAGGATCAGGATAATTATAGCTATGTAGATATATGCCTTAGCAAGTCTTGCAGCCGTAATTATATGACTGACATCTCCGCTTCTTTTTAGCATTGCCATTCCAAACAGCAAGAAGATTGCTGGGATAATTCCAATGACAGCAATCGTCGGCGGTATCATAAGCAGGATAAATCCAAATGCCTTTGCTTGCTCATTGCTGCTAAGTGGCTTATTTATCACAGTCTTCCTTTTCGTACTGCGGACTTATCTGGATCACGAGAGAGAATTGATCCGAGCGCCTTCGTCGACGGATATTCGTTGGCTTCGAATGAGGGCTGGCTTGCATCGATCACTTCGACAAGGACCCGTCTATGCCTCGCTCTTAGCTGAAAAATGGGTACACCTATCTGATGCGTTTGTCTGCTCTTTATGGAAATCACACTGCCCGGAGCTCAGATCCCACTTACTCTTGGGACGGTAATAGGAGCAATCAAAGCAAACACCCAACGCAGACGATGGGAGCTCATCCACGCGAGCCTTAACTTCGGCTACGACTGGAGAGAGCGCCCTTTGGCAGTGCTTGCATAGCTTTGCCTCAACCCTGATCGACTCAGCACAGTATGGACAAGCTCTGTAGCCAACTTCGTCTCTTGCGGAAGAGTTTCGATTGCTCATTGAAGCGAAGCCAAAAAATAGAACACCGACGATCACGATTAGGCTTCCCACAATGATGAAATTGCGTCGCTGGTCCATAAGTCCAATATTGTTAACTCGTCCACCAAAATCAGTAGCGACCGTCGCGTCCATATTGAACGCAACGATGGTCACGAGGATGCCTATAACAAGCGCTATAACGCCGATCGCTTTCATTCCCCCTCCCCAGCCATGTGAGTTACGCCCAAGTTTCGCAAGAACGTGCGTTCATGCCGAGAGCATAACGCATCCGTGAGCAAGTATCCGTTTCGCGGCTAATGGCAGGCATTCGTCGGACGAACATACCAAGCTGCTGGGCTTTGGGGCTGCACACTGGATCGGCCGGTCGATGATTGAGAGCGGCCATCACAGCGGCGACGCACAGAGGTTTCTCAACGGCCGGCTAAAAAGGCAAGCCCCGACCATACGATCGAGGCTTGCCGTTAGCACTACCAATTCGAGTCTGTGTCAGGCTTGGCTTGTGCCTTTTTCTTCACTACTTTTGGTTGCGAGCGCCTTTCGGCGACCTCAAGTTTCGGCTTACTCGATGCCGAAGGGTTCACCCGGTCCCGAAGCTCCATGCTCCCCGGCACAAACGGATGGGGCAAGCTAACACCAGACCCCAAAATGTGGCCGTAGGACATCGTAGGCGTTACGCGGTCGATCTGAATCGTGCAACACGGCGTTTCAGTCGGACCTAAACGCTGGCCCGACTGAGGATCGATCAGTTCCTTGCCGAGAGATACCGCTTGATACGCAGCGCCGACCACGAGGGAGTCACCGCCTTGATTGATCACCACGTTGCTGCCCGTGACCTCGATGACTGAGGGCGGGAACGTGTTCTGCAAGATCGCATGGACTATGTCCGCATCAAGTGCATTCATCATCATGGAAGCGAGGGCACTTCCATCCGCAGACGCACCGAGCGTAGTAGGTGCAGTTGCCGGCAAGTCGTAATTGAAGGATTGCGACATCACCACCTGCCCGGTAACAGCATTGACCACTCGGAAGGAAATATCCCCCCCACCCGTGTAGCTGACTAGAGTCCGGTCACTCAACCGAAGGTGACGCTCGTGGCGGAGATACTCAAAGCGCTCGACAGTGGGAATCACGATCAGATCGGTTGCGAGCTGATGTCCCAGTCTCGCGGTGTCGGCCGGACTGGCGTTGCCCGATCGAATCAGATCGAGTTCGTGGTCGATGTCACTGTTGGCCTCGCGATCCAGAACCGTGAACCGGTGCGTCTGGGTGAGCGCATCCACAAGATACTGACGAATGCGGTCCGAAACGCTTGCCGCGGGAATGGCCGAATCCCCCACCTGGAAGGTTTGTTGAGCCGAACGCGGGGCCGCCACGACGACGCGAGTGAGCTTTGCACCTTCAGCCTCGTGGTATTTCGCAACGTCGGCGGCAATTTTTACTTGCCATTCGTGGGCGTAGACCGTGTGCTTCTTCTGGTAGTCGATACTTTGGGCACCGTCATGGTGATCCCACTCACCGGAGGCCTTTGCTTCCCGCGAGGCATTCAACTTTTCATCAGCCCCCGCACTGGCACTGGCCTGACCGACGTTGTCTGCCTCCGCTGCAGCATCTGCTCGATAACTGCCGCTTGCTGAAAGGTCTGCGCTCTCCGACGCGTCGAATTTACCTTTATCCCAGCTTTCGCCCTTGCTCGCCTTCAGACTCTCCTCGTCCGCGCTGACAGGCTTGGAGACTTGGGCTTGGGACAAGATGCGGAAGTTGGTCACAGCCCCGGAGGTCTGACTGGCTAGCCACTGCGCAAAGGTCGACGAGTTCACGTCGACCTGATGGCCATCAGCGGCAAGGGCGCCATTGATTTCCGCCGATACGGATCCGCCAGAAAGCACCTTGCCGTTGACCTGCTCGATTGCGAGCTGGAGTGCGTTGTTAACCGCAGCGTTGAGCGTCGGCCCGTTGGCACTGACTTCGATGTGCTCCGTCGAGACTCCACCGAAATCAGGCTTTGCACGGATAGGTGCCGGGGTGGCAGGGGGGGGCGTGGTGGAAGGCCCTGCTGATGCAACGACCTTCTTGACGGCCGGCGCTGGGGGCGTCGCGCTTTTCTGGCTGCAGGCAGCAAGGAGAACCGCGCCTGCAAACAGATAGCTGCAGCGAATGAGCCACGCAGCTGGGCGGGTGCCCAACATCACGGCGCAAGCCCGGCAAGTGCTGCGGTTGCATCCGCGGGCATCTTTACCTTGTTGCTCTTACCAATCATTACCGTTTTACGGAACGTATCGAAGACGCTCTTCGAGTAACCCGGTGTGGCCTTGGCGATGACCATCGCCTCTTTCAACTTGCCCATACCACCGCGAAGCGCAGAAAGCCCACCCCCCATCATCGATTGCTTCGAGCTTGAACCGAAACTGGCAACCTCACCCACCAGCTTCTTGGTCCCAGCTACACCTCGAACAAAGTAAGGGAGACTCTGCACGTAATACTGCTTCTCCTGCTCGGAGAGCTTGGCTTTCTCCGCCTGCTTTGCCGCAAGCTCCTCGTTGGTCTTCTGGGACAGCTCAACCGCCTTCTTGAGTTCGTCCGCACCCACGCCGTCGCTTTGGATCGCCTTCGCTTCACTCTCCAGCAGTGCGGCCTTGTCCTTCTGGTCGTAGGCGAGCGCAAGGAATTTCTGTGCCGTCAGAATCTGGGTGTTCGACTGGATGAACGACGTGACAAGCGCGTCGCTCGTCACAGCCGCGTCACTGGAACCGCTACTTGAAGCCCCGCCAAGTGCCCCAGGCAGCTTGAACTGTGCTTGGGCGATGGTCGCACCGCCTGCAAGAACCAGCAACGACATACCGAGAGCCAATTTCCTGAGTTTCATTTACTTTCTCCCTGTTCCTGAGAATGATCCTTGGATCGTTTCAATGGATGCCCTTGTTGTTGAGCTCATCCACCATTTGCTGCGCTGCCGTCTGGGCCGCGATCTTTAGGGCATTGGTGCGTGCGACCGATGCATCCGGCCCCAGACCCGCATACTGAACGGGGCCAACCGAGCTGAGCGTCCTGGCGAAGCGGCCACTCACGTCGTAGACCTTGCCAGTCACGGTTACATAGACACGGGTATTGCCACTGACCGGGTCGATGTCCTGCATCCCAACATCAAGCGTGCCGATCGCAAACAGGTTGATACCCGCAGCGTGGACACCTTGAGTCGCGTCGCGAGTCATCTTCGGCGGGAGGTCGTCCCCGTGGCTGTAGGCGTCCCGAATCGCCTGGATGCTCAGCAGTCCATTACTTGCTCCCTCCACCTGGTCAGCTTCAATGACGTCGTAACCCGCATTGGCGAAGGTGCCAGTCATGGCCGTGTTGATTTCACCTGCTTGAGTCACCGTCCAAGCAACCTTGTCCGCCTTTCTCGTCGTGCTTCCACCAGTAGTGACAGCGACGCTTGAATGCTCGTTGACGCCATCCGACGTACCGATCTGATTCGAATGGATCGATTCGCCTTCCCGAGTCTTGCGGGTCGAGGACTGGTCAACGTCTGCACGCTTGTAGACCTTGGCATCGAAGGTCTGCACGCTCGCTTGGCTCCTCGCAACGAACAGGAAAGTCAGCATCGAGTGCTGCTGTCGCGCCACATCCGCGGCCGATGCCGAGCCACTACCGAGATCATTGAGCAGACGCGTCCCGTTGATGTCGGCTCTGATGACGACATTGAAGGTCTTGGTGGACTTATCGTCCTGCTCGTTGATGACCGTCGTCCCGAGGATGTAGTCGCTAATATGACTGGCAAGCTCCGCGCGCTTCTGGTCAAAAAGTCGCGACCGCGCCGCGTCGGTGTCCGCGACGTAGCGCTCGATCGCATTCATCTGGGCCTTCTGGATCGCCGCTTGGCGATCCTTGGCTGAAAGGTGCCAGCTATATTGCGTACTACCCATGCCTTTTTCGGAGACGGTCTGAGCATGAATGGGGCAACAGATCGTCAGCATGATGCCCATCAACATGAGCGAGGCAAGAAGCTTCATCGACATGACTGGACAAGTCCTTTGAGGGAATTGAGTTGGGATTTCACCCCGGTTTCGTGTGGCATCGAAGACGTCACCCATCGACTGTCCGGGTTGGAGATTGCCAGGGTGAAGTTGTTGAACAGCAATCGAAGTGTGTCGTAAGCATTGGCCCAGTCATCCATCGCTGATTGCGTCACCGGAACCGTTTGACTGGCGCCTTGCTTGATACTCTGCGAGAAATAGACCGTCCCCGACATCGGCTCGGTGACGGCAACATCTACGAACGCCCCATAGATGTAGCCGATGGACGTATCGGTACGTCCCTGCTCAATTTTCTTGAAGCCGGCGACCTTGAGGGAAATGGCGTAATCCGCCTCCGGGATTTTCAACTGGTACGCGTCGCCCTCGATGAAACGCGCGGCCATGCTGCCGCCGAGCGCTTGGCTGCTTGCGTACGGCAGGATTGCGAGCCGTTGATTGGCGGAGAGGTACTTTCCGAACTCACGCGCGATTTGTCCCCGAACAACCTCAGGATCCGCATTGGGCATCGCTTGGTGAAGATAGGAAAGCGCCTTAGGACCCAGGGTGACGGACGTGACGCGCAAATGGCGGCTTGCAGGTGTGGGTACTGAGGCAGAAGCGAGCGCAGATACAAATTCATCGAGCAGCGAATGGCGACCGTCCTCTCCGAGAACCATCGCCCTGAACTGTCGATCAATATCGTTGTCGTCTGGCGGCTGGGAGCTGGTGTCTATGTAGTCGACAATGATCGGGAAGCCCCCCAAGATCTGCTTCTCCTTGAAGTCGAAAAACAGGAGCTGCGCGGATATCTCAAGACGACTCTTGAAGACATCGCCAATCCGTTCGATGGAGGTGCTCTCTCCATCGAGAGCGAGCGCGAGCGCGGTAGAGCGGCTGGAATCCTTGATTGAACCCAGTTGATCGAAGATGAGTTTGGGTGCACTTGGGTTCTCGCGAATCCGCTGTCGCAATGCGGAGTTGACCTGTGCATTGGTGGCGCTATCGAGCACCCTTGAAAGGTGTGGAAACTCTTTCGGCACGCCGGCCGCATTGGCTGAAAAAGCAACGCCTGCGAAGTAGACGTTCTCCGGCGGTGCGGCAAAGGCCGCAGGCGGTGCGGCAAGAAGCAATACCAATAGCAGCCAGATACCGGCCAAAGCCCGAGATAGAGCACACCGATGAGGCGCCCGCTCTGCGAAATGCATTCCCTTTCCCCTGTTCCTTATCTTCGCGACCTCTTAGCGGTCAGAGATCGCTCTGCATTTGATCAAGGCGCTGAGCAACCACAGTCTCCACGCCTTGCTGCTTCTGACTCGGACACCGTCAAAGGCGCCACAAGAAATCAGATCCCGAGACTTTCGTGTCAGCTCCGTGTCAAAGACGACTCCGACCGATGATCCACACTATGTGCTGGCAAGGCAAGATTTGCGGGTTATCGCACAAACCTGCGACGACTCACGTGCTAGCCGGACTTCCCTTCACTTTCGAATTGCTCGGGGTTCTTCCCTGATCCCGTCGAACAACTCCGCGACGCCGCGAGGAGCGTGAAGGCGTCGAGGTAGCCGAGGAGGCCGGACGGCGCCTCATCGAATGTATCGCCCCTTTCAGATCACGTGCTCTGAAAAGTGGTCCCTTAGATATCGCTCCTGCGCGACAGTTTCGATGGCATTCGGCCTCGCCTCCCTTACGCGCTGGATGATGTCGTCAGCCGCCATGCCGCCTGACGCATGGGCCAGCAACAAGGCCGCCACTGTCCCCGCCCGGCCCAGTCCACCCTTGCAATGAACAACCGCTCCTTCGCCTTGCGCCAAGGAGTCGAGAAGCGTAGTGCGAAGCTTCGACCACACGGCCTCGAACCAAAGTGATGCATCTTCTCCGTCAGGCACGATACCGGGCACGTGGCCGTCCATAATCGGGGCGTGATGCCAGATGAGTCCATGCGCCGCAGCTCTCGTCGGGAGATCGGTGACAGAAAGCTCTTCGAATTCCCAAGGCGCGATCAGCGTGACGAGATGGGTTGCGCCCCAGTCCCGGATCGCCTGGAGATCGATATCCAGATCACGGTCCCAGTGGCCGCTCATAGCCGAGGCTTGCTTCTTTCCCGGGCAGAAGGTGATGCCAATCCGGCCGCCACTGTCCAGGTTGATCGTGCCAATGCGCAGTGGGTGACTCTGGCTGGTGCGAATCACTTGGCCCGAGTGATGTTCGGTCGATGACACGCGCTGCACCAGGGCATCCTGAAAACCCCGGAAAAGCTCGACCCCACGCAGACGCATTCGCCAGGAGAGAGGGATACCGTAGAGGCCATACCGGATGCCTGCCAGACCACCCACGACAGCGGCGGTCGTATCGGTATCCCTTCCGAGCCCTACTGCGTGGCGAACGGCGTCCGTGTAACTGCCGGTGTGCTCGAGCGACTGTCGGGCTGACCAGAGGGTATCTACGACATAGCCTGAACCAGCCACCCGATCGGCATGGGAAGGATCCAGGACGTGTTCGATCTCGGCCTGCGGTAATCCGTTGGCCGGCCCGAGCTGTCGCAGGACGGTTTCGGCCCGTTCCCAGCCATGAGGAGCCGACTCGATCTCTGCACGAGCCCAAAGACACAGCAGCGCACAAGCGACGGCAGCACGAGGATGACCGTGGGTAGGCAACGATTGTTGAGCAGCCATCGCTATCAACGACGTGTCGTCGCCGGCATGCCAAAGCGCGAGCGGCAATACCCGCATCAGCGAGCCATTGCCGTTATCCGACTCACTGGAGGGTCCAGCTTCGTTTGGTGCAGCTCCCGCCCGAAGGCGCGCGATGGCGCGTGCTGTCTGCGAGCCAATGTCGAAGACCTTGCCATCAACTGCCAGATGGCCTCGGTCGGCCCAATCGACAAGGCGGCGGGAAAAATCCCCGAGATCCAACGTGTCCTTGGTGAGCAACGACTCCAAGAGGCAAAGCGCCTGCGCACCATCATCGGACCAAGTACCCGGAGGCACACCCCTGTGGGAGCGAGGAAAGCCCGCGGGGGGCTCGAAGTCGATTTGCTGAAGCGGCGGAAGCTCGGACGGATCGTGGAACGCGTAAGGAACGCCGAGCGCGTCACCGATCAGCAGTCCCTGGAGCCCACCGGCCAATCGATCCCGGCGAACGTAGATACTTTCGAACTTTTCCACGGCATGATCATCCGAGCCAGTAGGAGCCACATCCTGACAGTGGTCCGTATCTCCGTTTGAGACGAGGTCAGTGCGACATCCCCTCCTCTGAGTAGCGTTGAGGTTTCGAGTCCAATCTAGCCTATGCGGACCGGCCGGCTCCGTGTTTGGGACACGAGGCACTTCACTGCAGCACATCGTCGGCTTGGCTGCGCTTCGCTGAGCGTGTCACTGACCCAATGACCGAAGATGCTTCAGGTTAAATGTAATATCGGGCCGCGAATCCCACGCGCTTCACAGGCTTCTCAGCGATGGAATCGAACCGGATCATAGGGTACTTGGAACGGCAACGGGCACGCGCCAGTGAGAGGGCCAGAGAGCATGTCTTTGGTTCGACGCGTTGGCTCAACGTCGAGGAAATCGAGGAGCTGATCGGCTCAAGGCCAAACGATCCAAGAGCGCTACCGTCGACATGGAAGCGAGAGCGAAAAATATTCGCTCTCCACGTGGATGGCGTCGAACGGTTCCCCATCTATCTGCTGGATCCGGACGACGGCTTTCGACCGCGACCCGTGGTCAGGAAGATTCTGGACGCGTTCGGTGACCAGTGGACCGACTGGGAGTTGGCTAACTGGTTTGCGTCGGCAAACGGCTACCTGGAGGGTAAGGCGCCAATGGATTGCTTAAGTGGGCCTAGTGAGATGCTGATTAAGGCGGCTGAGGCCGCGGCGGGCAACTACCTGCACGGTTAAGCAGGTGAAGGCTCGCATTCAACGTCTGACGGCGCCTGTTTTCAAGCATCACCTGCTGGTGCGGTCGAATCCCTGGGTGATGGAGAACATCCTCATGACACACCGAGCTTGCCTCTCCATGCCCTGCCCAGTGTCGGCCGCTGAAGAGTCCTGTGATCTCGACCTAGGGTTCCGGCTCGAAACATCGATCCGGGCAGGCAGCCAATCGCTGATTGTGCGTTTCCAGTCGGACTATCGCCGCAACGACTCTAGGACCGGCACAGGGGTTGTCCCATGACGCTCGAACAGATCGCGCAGCTTTTCGGCATGCCGTCGGATGCCCTCGCCAGGTCGGTGAACGCCCATATATCGGCGTCCCCCGATACCTCCGTCGTTGAGAAGGATTTCGTCCATCAGTTCACGGCCGCCTTGGAGCAAGCCACCGTCCTGTTCGAAGATCGATCGGTCGCGATCCGATGGCTTCGGGAGGAACGCATCGAGTGCTTTGGGGGTAGGACCGGGCTTGATCTTCTGCTTGCTGGGCGCGGCAAGAACCTCATCCACTACATTGAGTCCCTTCAGGCGGGTTACCTGGGTTGACGCCGCGGATCGCAACAGCCGAAGTTCCGCGGCGACAACCCGGTCGTTAGGGACGCTTGCGGTTCATCACGCCCTCGGTCACATCGTGCATCCAGTAGGCGAGCGCGATCAGGGGCGCGAAGTACTGCTTTGACAAATGGCGGGCATCACGAAGCCCCAGGCGCACGCCCTCGCCCATGGCTCGCCAAAGGCCGCCAGCCGCGTGGTCAGCATCGCCCATCCGCTGATGAGTCGGCGCTTGGCCGGGTTGGCCCGTCTCGTGTGGCGGCCGTGCGACCACCTTGTGCGTTGAAGCCTTGCCCGGTGGCTGCCCCTCGTGGACGAGCGCATGAAGATTTGAGACGGCCTCGCGGAGCGCTTCTTCTGGCGTCATGCCGAGCTTTTCCGCGCACTCTTCGAGAACCCGCCGGTCGGACGGCCCGAGCATCGATTCAGCCATGGAAGGATTCTCCGTTGGAAGTTGACTTGCGGTGGCTCACCTCGCCCTTCATCCGCGTCCAGGCGATCGAGAACCCGTGGAAAAGAGCCCCGTACCGGACCCGTCGGGCCCAACCTCGGGGGCAGCTTGGCACCATGCCGGTGGACTTCGCGCCCGCACCGTCGAAATTGTGGGAAGCCCGGGTCATGGCTCGCCCCACTTTGCGGCCTGCGCACGGGCTATTTCGAAGATGCAGGAAACAACCTCGACGTCGGGTCCGGTCAGCGACTCGGCGCTTTGGCTGTAGTCGATATCCGCGATGTCGGCATCGCTCTGGTAGAGGGCCGCATGGAGCCGGGCGACCGCACGGGCCAGGGTCTCGTCGAGGCTCAGGTTCAGCTGCTCGGCGCAGTCGCGCAGAAGCGACTCGCAGGAGGGGTTCAACTTGGGGGAAGTCATGAGTCACGGCTCCTTGATGAGTGCATCAGCCATCCGCCAGGACCTACCCGGCAGATCACCAATGTGTATGCACTTGCTGGAGCCGCTGGCCGCTTGCCGGCCTTTGCGCCCGACCATGATGCGACGAATACGGGCGCCCTGCCAAGCCCGGCGACTGGCCATCACGAGTCGCCGATGATGGATCCGATCAGGAGGCAAGCTGGTGCAGTCCATCAACCACAGCTGAGAGTGCCGGCCCCACCGGACACGACCGCTCGCTGAAGATCTTGGCCAGCTCCCCGTAGTACCAGAGGGTCCCTTCCCGGCCGGCTTTGAAGCGGGCGAATACCCCCATGCCCACCTCGAGGAGATCCTCCTGGATGGAGAGCGCGTTGTAGAGCTTGTCGCAACCGCTCACCAGCAACGTGTCTACATCCGCGTCACGAAGATGTTCCAGGTAAGTCGTCTTGCGCTCCTTCCAGTCCGCCTTCTGGCCCGTGGCGTCGGGCACGCCATCGGTACAGCCATGCACCACGCGAAGCACCCGCTCTCCGAAGTGGGCGATGCGATCCTCATAGTGGGGGCCCGCGTCTTCCAGCACGTCATGCAGGAGTGCCGCGATCTGCAGGTCCTCGTCACCCTCGTAGCGGGCGACCAGACCGGCCACGCCCACCGGGTGGACGATGTACGGAATCGAGGTGCCCTTGCGGCACTGTCCTTCATGGGCCTGCGCGGCCAACAGGAGCGCTTGCGTGAATCGAGGCGTCATCTAAATGGACCTCCGGGTGGGATGCATGCAGGGCCCTGCCGTCCGCGTGGATCGCCAGCGACGCGAGGTCCATGGCTGCCACGGGCTGCTTGGGACGGTGTGTACCGAGGCGCATCATTCAAGCCCTTTCGAGAGGGACATGTACATGATCATCCTCCCTGCGCTCACGAAGTGAGACAGCGCTTTGACCTTAATCGGAAGTCTTCCGTGCATCGACCACGGAAACGCGGGCGGGCGCTGGAAGTACGGCTCCTCCGCGACCGGCCGCACGACGTCCCCGGAAGAGGAAATATCCAAACCCACGGGATGAGAGGGACGCGTGGGAAATGTTCCCTCGCCCACGCCGAGACGCCATGACAATGACGGGCAAATCCTCGATTCAAATGCGGACCCGGCAGCACTGGGCCGGCGGCCGCCCGATGGCCCCAATCTGAATCCGTTCTCGAAACGGACGGGAAGATCCGTCCAGATTCATGATTCGCAGGCATTATTTTTCACGGTCGTTGCGTGAGCTTATAAAAACCCTGAAATCGCGCTTTTTGGTCATTTTTGAGCAATTTGGCCTTATTCATTGCGATTTTTGCGAGCCGTCACACAAAGCCATGGATCCGTGCTTGCTAGGCGATAACCAAAAACTAGGCTGATGGGCACCCGAGCTGCTCGTGCAAACTGATGCCAAGCTGCCACCCACCGACGTGCCGCAAGCAATCGACGCCCCGCGTTACGACCAGTCTCAAGCTGAAAAGGATCGGCATTGATCGGATTTCGTCGGCCAAACTGCTTGGCGCCGGCGACGCCACTGACAGCACGCTGCCGTATCTGGCCGTAGCGGCCGATCAGGCACGCCTGATCCAGGCGATCTATCCGCCGGTCCTGACGCCATATCCCGACGATCCCGAGCGTTACCTCGCGCTCACCAACACAGCGACCCTCCAGTGGCTCCTCAACGGCATGGCGGTGGGAAACGCTGTCTCGACCAAGGTACTGGCGCTGATCGTGGAATGCCCGGGCTGGACGATCGAGCAGCTCTCGAGCGTGGCCGACGACCTCGCACCGCTGGTGTTCGGGAGGCAATCGGCACGTGATCGCCGAGCCAGTCACCGAGCCCTGAAGCGGCACGGGATCACGATTCCGCGCGAACCCACCTTGGCTGAACTCATGCGCTGCGGTGGCGCCTCACCAAAGGCGAAGCATGGCAGGTAACTCGCCGCTTCTGGCATTGGGAAAGGACTTTCATCGTAGCCATCCTGAGGTCGACTTTCCGGTATTGGCGACCCAGCTGAGCCTGTTGCCGAACCTTCGCTATCTTCAGGACGGCTTGCGGCGCTCTTGCCTAGCCATCGCCCGCCACGGCTCCGAACTTGCCCTGTGCCTGCGGGCCGTACCGGGTAACCGGTTTGAGCCGGATGAACTTGTCCATTCCGTGGAGACGCTGCTCTCCTGGATCGACCAGCAGGCATGGCCGCAGGACGATCCTCGCCGAAAATTGATGACCGGCGACTGGGGCACAACCCGACATCCACTGGCCGGCTATTGCCTCTCAGCCTGCTTCCTATGGCCGAATCTCTTCTATGCACCGGAGCCTCTTGCAGGCAACGGCAAGCTCTTGCTCGATCTGGACGACCGCTACGCGGATCTGATGGGTGAGTTCTCGATGTACGTCATCGCTGCACAGGCCACGATGGACCCCGCCGAATACATGGCCTACTGCGCACGATGGTGGCACAGCAAGCGCCTTCCCAGCCGTCCGCCCTATCCGGACCGGCGAGTCCTGAATCGGGTCGCATACGCATCGCGCGTCATGCGACGGCTGACACTAAAGAAATACCGAGCACTCCTCCTTGCGCTTCTCCAGAACGCCGACTCCGCGCCCTTTCACGAGCGGGTTTCGATGGCGCTGGAATCCCCGTGGGATGACGTTGAGAAAAAGGCGCTTAAGGCACTCACCCGCCTTTTGGAAGACGTCCGTCTGGGTTGGCGAAGGCCTGGCGCCAAGAGCGCACTGGCGACGGGGAAGCAACGAGGGACAAGCACTCGGGTGACGCAGAAGAATCTGCGCGACGGCTACTTGCGGCTACCGGAACAGCATGCCATGAGCATGACGGAGGTCTCCACGGATGGCTGGAAAGTCATGAGTGTGATGCCGCAGCCGGCCACGCTAAAGACGCTCACTCAGGAACTACTTCTCGCTAAGGAGGCAGAAGCGATTTCCCAGTTAGTGGAGGGTGACTCCGAGGGTGAAGCGGAATTGGCCGACATCGATCTGGCCGCCTTGCGCGAGCAAGCCGGCATCGAGGCCGAGCGCGAGATCGACGGCCTGGAGTGGATGCCAGTCGAAGAGAGTGCGGGCGCTGAAGCGATCGAATCTATCCTGCTGGATGAGGTAGCTGGCGAGTCGGAGTCAACCGCACCGCCAAAGAGCAGCAGCATCGCGGCACATATTCGCCGCTTCCGATATGGCCATGACCTCACCAAGGACCGCCTGACCTTCCGGGAGGCAAACCGCATCCTCTATGCACTGATGGGGGAACCCAGCGACTCACCCGCGAGGGAGGCGCTAGTGGCGTTGCACGCAAGCATCGCACTGGGTCGACCGCTGGAGAGCCTACGGGCTCTGGAAGTTCGCGAGGACGAACGCAGCGACCAAGATAGGAAGGGCAGCATCCGCTATGTCCTGAACAAAAAGCGCTGGGTGCTGCCGGCACCGCCCGCGGCGTGGGCCGACCTGGCCCGGACACACGACGAAAGGCCGCAATGCTCGCAGATGTGGCTGAACGATCACACGGGCTTCGTCGAGCTCCTCGCGCATTTCGGCTTGGCGAAGCCCGGCAGCCTCTTTCAGAATTTCACGGAGCCAATGAAGCGAGGTGTCACCGATTTCCTGCGGCGCGCGCTGCCCCGGACCGAAGTCACGACCACCCAATGCGCGAAGTTTCTCCATCGCGAGCTGCTGACGGTCAACGACGGAGACCTCGGGCTCGCGGTACTGATCACAGGCCACCTGCACGGCCACGCTGCGTCGGTCGCCCACTACGCCCACTATCGAGCCCCCACCATGTCGGACGTGTACCGGCGCGCATGGGTTCGGGATAGGCCTCATCCCGAGAACAACGGCGAGGGGAAGCCCGAAAACAATCCTGTCTACGGGTATGGGGCCCTGCGCGTGCCGACGGTGGAAAGCGTGGCCCGCAAGCTCGAGCACCTACGGGACCGGGTCAGGCACGGAAGCCACCGGGAGCGGCACAACGCCTTCACCGCCTACACCCTGGCGAGCCTGGTGCTCGGCACGGCCATGCGCCCGGTCGTCAGCCTCGACCTCGATCTACCGGCCAAGGTGCGTGGCCTGCCGGCGATGCTGAGCTTCGTGGACAAGGCCAGGACGGATTACCACCGTCGGGTCGTGGCGATCCCCCGAACACTGGAGGCCCACCTCAGGAGCTACCTACGTTACCTGCTGGCAAGGGGACTGCCCCGTGAGAACGCGTCATTTCCCCTGATCTACATCGACCCGGTGACCGGCGCCCCGGAGCGCTTTCGGCCCAGCCACGCGGTCGGGCTCACGACGCCCGCCTTTGAGCTGGAGGTCTACGCGTTGCGGCGTTTCGTGCGCACGCATCTGCGCGAAGTTCACGACGTCGCCGGCGAGGACCTGGACGCGTGGATGGGGCACTGGCTGCATCGTGTCAGCCCGCATGACTTTCTGTCCACGTATCCGATGCGCCGGCTGTGCGGCCTGGCCGAGGGTCCCGTCGAGCAGATGCTCGTCGAGGTAGGCTTCGTCCCGCTCAAGGGGCCGACATGGCAAGACTGATCGACGCCCTGTGGGATCCGCCGCCGGTTGATGCACCGGATGCGCAAGTGCAGGCGTACCGGCGAATGATGCAGATCCTCCGGGACATCCAGGATCGCGTGCCCACGGTGCTTTCCGAGCCATCGACGGCCGGCGGCAAGAAGGTGATGCTGGCCGCCATCGCCGCCAGCCTCAACCCGAAGATCGCCCGGGACCATCGCAACGCGGCGCTGACGATGCTGCAAAAGCGGATGCGATCGGTGGATCCGGACACCCCACGGCGTGGCTTCGCCGCGCCGGCCGAGGACCGAAGCACGGTCAGCCGCACCTGGTGCGCCGAGATCGAGGCATTGGATGCGTTCGAGGGAGCGCTGGATGCTTACGTCCTCCAGTTGCGTCCTGGGCAGAGCCGCCGGAAGGGGAAGGCGCCAGAGGCCGACGCCCTGGTGGCACTGGGACTGGTCATGGCGATGCTGGTCGTGCGGCTCGGGCAAGGGTCCAAGACCGTGCTCGGCCGAGCGGTGGAGGAGATAGGTAGGGCACCGCTGGTCGCCGGACCTTGGGCGTGGGTGGACCTTGACCTGAGCACCAACGGACATGGCGCGGCCAGGCTGCATCGCCTGCATCTTGATCCGAGCACGCTCGTGGCATGGTTGCAGGCCTCCGAGCAGGCATCGGACCTGCCCAGGCCAGGCAAGGACCTCAAGGCCAGCGGCAGGACCCGGTTTTACGAAGGGCTCGCGTCGAGGGCCTTCACGGCGCTGCTTAAAACAATGAAGGCAACCCTCGGCAAACCCGTGCCCCGGCTGACGCTGGACGGGCTTCGGGAGGCGATGCTCCAGCGGCTGCTGATGACGTCCATGCCGATGCTGGTGACCTATGCCCGGGGAGACATCGCCAGCTCCTCCCTGGAGAGCGATACGTGGCTGCGCCTGTTGGGTTACCGAGCACCGAGTTCCACGAACGATCCCGGCGGGCGGGAGGCGGCACGGTCCCCGAGCGCAGATGCACCCGCGCCATTGGCCGGAACCGACGCAACTGCCGCCGCAACGTTCGTCGAGCAGGCCTGGCAGGGTGACCTGGAAGACGAAGGCCTGGTCCCGGCGCTTCGACGCATCCTGAAGTCCCCTCGCGAGAGCTGGATGGAGCGGCTGAACGCGCTTATCGATGAGCTCGATGGCGCTCGGGAGACGGCCCGTCTGGTGGTGGCGTGGCTGCGCTACCTGGGCTGCGAACGGCGCAACAACGGAAAGGCCCTTGAGGCAGGATCCGTGAACAACTACCGCGCCCTGCTCGCCAATCGGCTGCTCGAGGCGCTGCCAGACCGGCTGAGCGACCTGGATGATGAGGAGCTGCTCGAGGCCTACGAAGACGTGCTCATGACACGGCACTCGATGGGGCAGACCGGTCGCATTGGCGCCGCGCTGGGTTCCTTTGACAGGTACGTGCGTAGCCAGCACCTGCCGCATCTGCCCCGTGTCCAGCTGAAGGGTTTCGACAGCGGCCATTACGCGATCAGCAGCCTGATCATCGTGGAGGAGGAGTTCCAGCGGGGACTGGACCTGATCGACCGGGGCGCGCTGGCCTTTCAGGACGCCGCGCTGGCCGACCAGACCCGGGCCTTCTGGATCCTTGCATTCCGGCTGACGATGCGGCGCAAGGAGATCCTGGGGCTTCGGGCCCGCGACCTGGACGAGGAGCTCCTGCGCGTGCGCCCCAATGAGGCGCGCAAGCTCAAGACCAGCAACGCGCATCGGGTGCTCCCCCTGTTTGCTTTGCCGCCCCGCGAACGCGAGATCGTGATGCGGATGGCAGAGGGTCGTGGCTTGGAAGACTACGTGTTCTTCGGCGCTGGCGTCCCGACGGCCGACATGCTCGAGGGTCATCCGGTGGTCGGGAAGATCAACGACCTGTTGGTACGCGTGACCGGGGACCGCCGCCTGCATCCACACAACCTGCGGCACAGCACCGCCACCCTCGCCGTGTTCGGCGCGCTGGCCAGCGATCTGCGCATCGACAAACACCCCTACCTGTCCGGGTGGATGAAAAGTGCGATCGAGCGGTCGGCCCCAATCGAGGCCGCGGTCTCCGGCCAGCTCTACCGCCGTGGGGGACGCGGCTCCGCGGTCGCCATGGTGATGGGCCACGGATCGGAGCTCACGACCTATGAGCACTACGTCCATTGCCTGGATCTCCTGCTCTTCCTGAGCAGCTGGTCGGGCCGCTTCAATGAGCACGTCCAGAAGTGGGAGGGACGATTTGGGCCACCTCGGCATGAGGCGGCTCAGCTGCTCGCCATGCTCGGATACGAGGCGACAACTCGCATCGAGATGAAGAAGCTCGACGTGCTCATGGCCCTCATCGCCAAGCGTTACCCCGACCGGCTGCAGTGGCTGGAGCCGCGCGGCAGGACGCTTCACGAGATCGTGGATTCGAAGGACATCTCGGGGTTCCGGCAGGGGGTGAACCTGCAATCACTGCTGGAGGACCCGGCGCTCAAGGAATGGGAGGGCTATCCCCGTCGGCAGACCGAGCTCGACGCCGTGACCCACGTCCTCGCCCTACTCTTGCCCGCGGCGCGCTCGGATCGGTCGAAGATTCAGGCGGTGGCGGCGCAGTGGGTCGCGGCGAAGAAAAAAGATCATGACTGGGCATCGATGTCGGGGGACCAGGTCCGCCACTGGATGATGGAACTCAATCGGCTGGCCCCGGATCTGGGCGTGGAAGCGATGCACGTCACGCATCACAAGAGGACGGAAAGCAAGCACAAGGTCCGCGTCGACAAGCCCGATGACCTGGCCTCGTATCACCATGAGCGCGGTCGATATTGGATCCGGATCGCCAATCCCCACGAGCGCAAAGACAATCGTCCCCGCAAGACCGGGGTAAAGCGCTCTCGTGCACAGACGAGCATCAGTTGGTTGCTGGCGGCGCTGGCCCACATGGCCTGAAGGGATGCGGCCAGGACCTCATGCAAGGCCAAGCGGACAAGATCGACCGGGCCGGGAACGGCAAAGCCGCGTCATGGCCGAAAATATGTCTTTTTTATAAGACTAGATCGTTGTAATGTCTTATTCATAAGACTACTATGGGCCATGGCCCGGAGTCGCAACCGCACCTATTCGCGCTACACCCAGCACGCACTGAACCTGCTGGGCAGCCTGCTGCGTGCCTCCCGTATCGAAAGGAAAGTGTCGACCCAGGCGCTTGCCGAGCGAGCCGGCATTTCCCGGGACCTGCTTTACCGAATCGAAAAGGGGGATCCGCGCTGCGAAATCGGCGTGGTGTTCGAGTTGGCAGCCATCCTCGGTGTCTCGTTGTTCGAACCGGACGTGGGCGCCCTGCAGAAGCACGGCCGCGAGATCGAGGACCGACTGACGCTCCTTCCCAAGACCGTGCACGCACCACGCGACGAGGTAAAGGATGACTTCTGAGGCGCGTGCACCGCGTGAGGCATACGTCTGGACCTGGCTACCGGACCGAGTGGACCCCGTGGTGGCCGGGCGATTGGCGGCGACGCCGGCCGGGCTGCAATTCAACTATGGCCAAAGCTACCTCGCTCGCGAGGAGGCGGTGCCGCTCTACCTGCCGGAACTCCCGCTCCAACCGAGCCTGCTGCCCCTCCCCACTGGCCTCAGCATGCCCGGGTGCCTGCGTGACGCCGCTCCGGATGCGTGGGGCCGTCGGGTCATCCTCAATCGGTTGCTGGGACAGGCCGGACGTGATGCCGACACCGCGATCCTCGATGAGTTGAGCTATCTGCTGCAGTCCGGCTCCGATCGGATCGGTGCGCTGGATTTCCAGGCCTCGCCAAGCCAGTACATACCGCGTCAGGGCGATGGTGCGCCGCTGGAAGAACTCATGGAGAGCGCCGAGCTTGTGGAACGCGGCCTGCCGCTCTCCCCGGCCCTTGCCGAGGCCATCCAGCACGGCACCGCCATCGGCGGCGCCCGGCCCAAGGCGACGCTGTGGGATAAGGGCCGCCGATGGATTGCCAAGTTCTCCAGCAGCACGGACGTGCAGCCCGTCGTGAAGCTGGAATTTCTCGCCATGCGGCTGGCCGCCTTGGTCGGCTTGGACGTGGCGCCCGTGAAGCTGATGCATGTGGCCGGCAAGGACGTGCTGCTGGTCGAGCGCTTCGATCGCGTGATGCATGTCGATGGCCAATGGCGACGACGCGGCCAGGTCTCGGCGCTGACGCTGCTGGCGCTGGACGAGATGATGGCCGCCTACGCCAGCTACGAGGATCTCGCCGAGATTATCCGCCATCGCTTCGAACGGCCCCGGGTTGCGCTGCACGAACTGTTCGGGCGATTGGTCTTCAACATCCTGTGCGGCAACACCGACGACCATGCGCGCAACCACGCCGCGTTCTGGGACGGTACGCGACTGTCGCTGACGCCTGCCTACGACATCTGCCCCCAACCCCGTGCGGGGCAGGAAGCGACCCAGGCCATGAAGATCCTCGGCGACCGTCGCTTCAGTCGCCTGACGCTCTGCGTGGAGGCAGCGCCACACTTCCAGCTCTCCAGGGAAGAGGCGCGCGGCATCATTGATGCACAGCTCTCGGCCATCAGGGCCCATTGGCAAGCGATATGCGGCGAGGCGGGATTGGGTGAAGCCGAGCGCAACGCACTCTGGGGACGGCAGTTCCTCAATCCGTTTGGGCTTCAGGATTACCTGGAAGCTTGAGTGCCAGGACGACACCTACCTTTTGGCACGGGCCGGAGCATGGCAAGGTCTGACCAGTGAGCATCGGTTAGCTGATTGCGACAATGACCAAAAGGTTGGAAAACTCCCCTACATGACCGCCAGATCGTCTCAGGCCGTGAGCAGTGCCTCGGTAATATGGCCCTATAGAAAGCAGGGAGCCGGGACGTGGCACAGCAGCAACGCTTGGATATGGGGGCGCTCTATTGGCGCGTCCTGGATGCGATCAAGGAACTGGGACCCAGCACCACCGAGCAGGTCCAAGAGTGGCTCGAAGAACATCATCCGGCCGCAGCCAAGACGCGCGCCAATGACCGCCTTTGCCTACTTACGGTTAACGACGCCAATCGGCGGTACCACAACCACTCGCGCCGTGAATTTCGATCCGACCAAGGCCATCCGCAGGATGCGCTATTCCGGAGGGAGGACGGCGTCTATGAGCTTTATGACATTCGCCGACATGGCGTGTGGGACCTTCAACCGGGCGGCAAGTCCTATATCGCGGTGAAGGTCGAACTTCATCCGCTTCGTGCAGCGATGGATGCGGCACGTACCGCGATGGAGCGAGAAGTCGAGCCACTGACAGGCGAAGACGACGCGCGAGAACGAGTCATGCGTGCGATCGCGCTGCGCGAAGGGCAACAACAGTTCCGCGCCTTGCTATTGGAAGCCTACGAGGGACGGTGCGCCGTCACCGGCTGCATCGTCCCGGAGCTTCTGGAAGCGGCGCACATCGTTCCCTACCGCGGCCCAGACACCAATCGGGTCGACAACGGCCTCCTCCTTCGCAGCGACATCCACACGCTCTTTGACCGTGGAATGTGGTGGGTCGACGCGAACGGCATGATCGAGCTTGTTGAGCGCTTGCGTGGCACCGAATACGAGGCGCATGCAGGCAAACGGCTGGACCTCCCGCGCGATCCAGATCAGCGCCCTCACCCCGACCACTTGGCTCTACACCGCAGCGTTGCACAGGGATGACGGCTCCCGCCGTCATGATTGGCCTAGGCCTGATTCTGTGCTTCGTTTCGTGGTCTACCTGCTACGCACCAACCTGAGCGACATGGAGCAGACATCCAGGAAACTCGCCAAGGGCCGGGGCACTAGCCTCTCACGCCACTCACTTTACGAATGAGCACGTCCCGAGCCGAATCGATGCTCTCGGCCCGCGTCTTTGACGAAAGCTGCCCGCGCTGCTTGCGACCCAAAAAATAGGCGATCCGCTCAGCGTTGGCTCCCGAGGGATGAGGCAGGCCGTCGAGCACGCGATCGCCTTCAATCAGGCCTCGCTCGGCAAAACTTCGCATGACCGCCGTCGGCTCCTTGCCCAGGGGAATCCATAGCGCGTTCGGTAGCTTTCGTACCTCATCAGCGAGCCACTGGTCTGTCATGCCCTTGAGGTAGGGCGTACGGAGGATGGCCGGATTGCCTGCGTAGTTTTCGCCCTTGGCAAACACCGGGTGGCGCAGCACCGAGGTGTAGTGAACGAGGGATCTTGCCGTTCCAAAAAGGTCCGCGCTGCTGCGAAGACCAAGGGCCACATGCAGCCCGATTCGGTCGAGCATTTCAACCAGGGCCGTGCGCATGGATCCCGAGAAGCTCGCGGTCTCCTTGGCGCGACGCAAGGCATCGGCATCGCTGAACCCTTCACGCAGGCAGGCGCGCAACTGGTCGAGTGCCGCTTGGGCCTGGAACTTGCCCGGCGTGATCCCGACGAGCACAACCCGGGCTTGCTCATTGAGGTGCTCGAACGGCGAGTAATAGGTCGCGAGATCGCCGGATTGGGAGATCAGGAGCCGCTGATCCAGCACGCTGGCGGACTGCAGATTCAACACGGTGGATCGGAAACGATTGAGCATCTCGCTCATGAGAGGACTCCTTGGCGGGAAAGGGGATAAAGGGAACGGGCGGTGCGCCGGGAAGGGCCACGCTTCGTGTCATGTGCCGTCGTGATGAGGGTGTTGGTGTCCGTGACTACCGCGTACGCGTCGACGAGATGATCCCAGCGCTGCAGGAGATGCTTGAGTCGGCGCCGCAAGTGCTCGGCTTCACGTCGTGCGAGGGAGAGCCTTTCGACGCCTCGCCCTGCGGCCCTCTCGATCCCGAAGCAACTCAGTATCTCGATGAAGTCGGCCGGGATGGCGCGCTGTGCCATGCGCTGTTGGGCATGCGATGTCGGAGTCATGCCAGCTGCTCCTTCACCAGTGCCTCGCTGAAGGCGCCGGCAATCAACCGGTAGTTTTCCCGGGCAAACTCGAGCGGCTCGTGGATTTCGAGATGTTTGGCCACCTGCGCCAGATGCCGTGGCTGCAAGGCGGCCAAGTCCACAGGTGCCGTGGCCGTCTCGAGGGCCCGGTAGGCAGCCAGCGTGTCATCGCTCCAACTGAGAGCCTCACTTAGTGCTTCGACCGTCAGCCCGCGTTCGTTGCGGACAGCCCGAAGATGTTCGGCCAGCGCGGGAAAGGTGACGGGACGAGGGCGTGATTCTGCCGAGACGTGGTAGCGAGTCGGCTTGAAATCACTGCGGCGACCCAGCCACTCCAGTGCGTCCTCGCTGCGGATGAACGTGGCCGAGCCGTCCTTGACCGTCTTGAGCGGACGATCGTTATTCGGATTCGACGCCATCCGGATGGTTTTCTCGGACACGCGCGCAAGTGCAGCGAGCATCGGCACGTTGATGAGCGATTCCAGCTCGATGGCGAGCCGCGTCTGGGCCGCGGTCAGGACATCGAGAAGGCAGCTCCTGGATGCCTCGGGGACAAGGACGTCGTGGTTCGGATCAATCAGGCAGCAGCCATGCTTGCCGTTGAGCAACTCGGTGGCGACCTCGAACTCGGCGAGGTTTTCCATCAGGTCATTCTGGTCTCTTGGCCAAGTGCCCTCCCAAGCATAAGTCTCGAGACTCTCGGCCATGTGGACCATTCGCGTCTGGTGCGCCGCTTTCCGGGCGACACTGTCCTGACGGTCCCGCAGGTCGGCTTTGAACGCTTCGGGCTTTACGCCCAGAAGAGCAGCCGAGGCTTTCGTGTCATAGGAGATGTATTGGAGGGCTTCGGCCAGAGCGAGAATCAGGTCCGCTGCGGCGGAACCGGCCGATGCTTTTGATTCAGACATTACAGATATCCTTTGTGTCGCGGCGTGGGGGCAATGTAGCTCGCCTGTTGTGCCTCGTCAAGATACTGCAGATATCTTTTATGTCTTATGACGATTCGATCAGCAGGGATGCGCTTATCGTCTCGCCGCTGGGGTCTTAGCAGGAGCCAACCCTCCGTATTTCGGGAGACGCCGGGTTTTGAGGATCGTGCGTCTCTGCCCTCGTGTGCCGTCACGAGGTGGCGAGACGCAGTCTATGAAGAGGATGGCGCACGCGTGTGGCTGGCCCGCGGGCGATACGACGACTGCCCCACCGGGGCGATCAGGGCCCTCAGATCACGACGCGAGAACCCCGCGGCGCTCCATTGGTCGAACTGCACCACCACCTCGGCGGGGAAGTACCGTGGGCGGGGACGGGCGCTGGCCGGAAGGGAGAGATATTCGAGGACGTAGACCAGGCCCGCATGCAGGTCGGGGCGCCGGTCGCGTAGCCATGCCAAGTGCTCGGCAAGGAGCAGGAGGTTATGGGTTTCGTGGCGGATGACGTGGTGGTACGGCGGGCGGCGATCAGCGCCCACCGTCCAGATCTTGCCGACGTCGTGGAGGAAGTAGCCCAGTTGGGCGATGCCGACCGAATCGGCGTCACCCGGCAGGGTGCGCCGCACAATGGCCGCGATCAGGTCGAGCGATTCGAGACTGTGGCGCAGCAGGCCTCCGACGTCGGCATGATGGTGGCGGGCACTGGCACGGCACGTGGCGAGGCGGGCGCCAATGCCCGGATCCAGGAGCACCCGCTGGAGGAACGGCCGCAACGGATCAGGCAGGCCGGTCTCCAGCGCGCGCAAAGGCAGGTAGCCGCCGGAGTGGTGCAGGTCGGCCATGAGATCCGTGGCGCAGCTCACGGCCTCCACGGTCAGCGGACGCATGGATGCGATGCATAGCTGTGCCCTGCCCTCATGCAGGCGGACCGTTGCATGGACGTCCACGGCAGACCCTATACCGGGCAACTCCACAGCCGGCCGATGCTCGGGCCAGACGAAGCCAAGCACCGATCCGGTCGCGTCGGCGAGCGTCAGCTGCAGTCGGAGTGTCGAAGCGATCGCCTCAAGCGCACCGACCAGGCGGTAGTGACCGCGGATCGCTTGGCCGCTCCTGGCGGGCAAATCGCTCATCCGGCACAAGGGCAATCCGCCGGATGGCTGGAAAGACGAGGGACCGGAAGGAACGAGATGGAGGTGACTCATCGCTCCACCCCCGGACTCGCGCTCGTCGTAACGCCTCCGTGGATGGCACCCGCGATCATCCGGTCAAACGCCGTGCCGTCGCGCCGCATCAGGTTGGGCACGTAGCGCGAGTATGTTCGGAAGAGCATCTCGGTGGTGGTATGCCCCAGCTGGCGTGCGATCCACTCCGGCGCCTCGCCGGCGGCGAGCCACAGGGTGGCGCAGGTGTGACGCATCTCGTACGGGCGGCGGTACGGGATGTCCAGGCGCTCCAGCAGCGGCTTCCAGACCCGGTAGACGAAATTGGCCGTGTCCACCGGCTTGCCGGCGCGCGTCAGGAACACATAGGTATCGGCGAACGCGCGGGGATTGGCGTCATAGCCCTCCGGACGCATGGCCTTCAAGGCGTCCAGCACCGGGGCGCTCACTTGCAGGTCGCGCTGGGAGCCGTCGGTCTTGGTGTACTCGGTACGACCGTCCTGGTACGTCTCGCGGATCATCACCTCGCCGCGCGCGAAGTCGACGTATTTCCATTTCAGGCCATTGGCCTCGGCCGATCGCACTCCCGTGAAGAAGCGAAAGGTGAGGTACGGGCGATAGTCCGGGCGCACGGCCGCGAGCAGGCGATTGATTTCTTCCAGCGTGAACGGCTGGATGTCGGTGCGCTTGAGCTTGAGCCGGCGGATTTCCGCGCACGGGTTCTCGATGCCGAACCGCAACTGCGCCTCGGTCATCACCATGCGCAGCATGCCGATGATCCGGTTGATGGTGGCGGGAGCGAGCACAGCGCGGCGGCGCCCGTTCTTTTGCTCCGGGTCGACGAGCTTACGCCGGAAGTCCATCACCTTGGCGCGATCGATCTGATCGAGGTATAGGTCGCCAAAGGCCGGCATGAGGTGGGTCTTGAAGATCGATTCCACCGCGACTTTATGGGTATAGCGCCACTCGAGGCTGTGCTCGGCAAACCACTGGTCCGAAAACTCCCGGAACTTCGGCAGATCGACCACCTTGCGATGGGAAACCGGTGAAGCCGCCGGTGCGAGCATCCCCAGCTTCATGAACTGCCTGGCCTTCTTGCTCCCCGGGAAGGTCCGGGCGTACTCGAACGTACCGGCTTCGATCTCAGCCTCGATGCGCTCCAGCAGCTTTTCCATCTGGCGGCGATTGGCGGGCGTGTCCGGAAGCGCCGCGTATTCACGGCAACGCACCCCTTGGTAGAAGAAGTCGAAGTACAGGCGCTGGGTGTCGGGACGGAAGCGCACGTTACCCACGGCAGATGGCCCCCGAGGCCATCGGGATGGAGATATCGGCCTCGGTCGCGCGGCGGAGCATGTCGCGCTCGATGTGCTCCCAGATGTACAGGATCTTCCGGCCGCCGAAGGGGCGGAAGTAGTGCACGCCCTCGAGAAGGACGTTGTCCTTGAGGCGATTGCGGATCGTCCGCGGGTCGTACTGAATCCGGGTAGCCAGCTGCTCGGTGGTCAGGTAAGTTTGCATCTTCATCCTCCCGTTGACTGTGGTCGACAAGCGTCGCCTTTAAGCGACACTTGTTGCCAATAGTAGTCGACGAGAGTCGCCTGCAAACACCAAACGTCGCTCTTGAGCGACGCCATTCAGCGGATAGTTATGATCAGGTTCCGGCTGACCGAGCTCATCGCGGACAAGGCCTTCAAGGAGCGACGCGTCGTCTCGCTCACCGAGGTCGCGGAAGCCACCGGCATTCACCGAGCAACTCTGTCGAAGATGGCGAATCAGCCCGGGGCGAACATCGGGACGGAGGTCATCGACAAGCTATGTCGGTACTTTGGATGCCAGCCCGGACACTTGTTGACTTACGTCGAAGAAGAAACCGAACAGTCCTGACCGAGAACAGCACTCGGAGACGAGTCGGACTACGTTCCGGACCAAGGTGAATCTGGTCTCATGCGATGAGACATAGGATCTCCACCCTATTTAGCCAGCCTAAACTTCCCCACTCCTATGACGTTGGAGCCGAACCTGACCTCATTGCAGGGCAGAGGCAGTGAGGTTGACGACCTCAGTGCCGTCCCGGAAAACCTCAATTGCGGGACTGTCGCTGCGCAGCCAGCGCGTGAGGCTTTGCTCTACGCGCGCCTCGTCTACCTTGAGAGCACACTCCCAGACAATAGCCACGCGCCAGCCCCTTTCTTGCAGCTCACGAATCGACCTCCGGTCGCGCTCCCGGTTGCCGCTGAGCTTGTTGAGCCAGAACTCGGTCCTAGTTGCAGGGAGTCGAAAGAGCACGCAACCTTCGTGGTAGTGCCAGAAGCAACCGTGCACGAGGATGACGGCCCGCCAGCGCGGCAAGACTACATCTGGCCTGCCTGGCAGCTTCGGGCCATGGAGCCGGTAGCGGAAGCCTGCATGCCACAGAAGTTTGCGGATCTGCATTTCGGGGCGCGTGTGCTTGCCCCTGATCCGTGACATCAGTGCCGATCGTTTGCCTGCACTCATCACGTCGACCATTCGCGGACCTCAGCTCTTGACAGTAGTACGCCGTCGCATAGAAAACTCCATCGGCATCATCGATATCTTTGCCGGACCGGGAGGTCTGGGTGAAGGTTTCAGCAGCTTTGAACCCAACGCAGGATACCGACCGTTCCGCATAGGCGTCTCTGCCGAGATGGAACAATCGGCCCACGCGACGCTTCGTCTACGTGCGTTTTACCGGCTGCTGCGTGAGCGCGAGGGCAACATGCCGAAGCAGTACCTGGCTTATCTGCAGGCCGCCGCAGCGGGCAAAGCCCTACCACCCGAAAGCCACTTTGCCGATGGACCCCTACGCACATTGTGGGAAGAGGCAGCTCAGGAGGCTCTAAACCTGAAACTGGGCGAGCCGGAGCACAATTCAGCACTATACGAGCGAATCAATGAGGTGCGTCAGCGCCATGAACGATTAGTACTGATCGGCGGACCTCCGTGCCAGGCGTACTCGGTGGTCGGTCGCGCACGACAGCGGAACGTCAAAGGATTCAGGACCAGAGGAGATCATCGCCACTTCCTCTATCGCGAGTACCTCGAAATCCTATCGAGATTCACGCCGGATGTTTTCATCATGGAGAACGTGAAGGGAATCCTTTCCTCGACGGTTGGTGGACGAAACATGTTCGCAAGCATCCGTGAGGACCTGATGGATCCCGGCCAGGCCCTTGGGAAGGCATCATCGGCTTCCGTAGCCTCACACCGTTACGTACTGCTGCCGATCCATTTGGAAAGCGGATCGTCACGATGTCCCGAACGTGCGGCCGGAGATCCGAAGGAATTTGTTATCCGTTGTGAGAACCACGGCGTCCCGCAGGCGCGCCATCGGGTAATCATCATGGGGGTGCGCGCGGATCACGCAGATCGCGCCTTGGGCGTGGCTGGCCTGCATATACCTGACGTACACCCGCGTCTGACAGACGCTCTTAGCGGTCTTCCGACACTGAGGAGTGGACTGAGCCGTCGCGCCGACGTTCCCAACGAGTGGGCGTCCGCCATGGAACGCCAGAAGAAGCGAGTCTCGTCAGCACTCTCCCGCGGTTCGACCTCGCTTCGTAACCGAATATTATCGATACCGGTAGATCCAGCCCTCCCACGCGGGTCAATCACGTATGCCGCTGAGCCTACCGGATTTGCGGCCCAGCTCTGGCACCGTGACCAACAGGTGGTGGTCAACCACGAAACGCGTGGTCACATGGAATCCGACTTGGGCCGCTACCTATTTTGCGCCTCATACGCAATGGAGCACGGTCGATGCTTGCCGTTGACGGAATTCCCGGAGGTCCTCAAGCCGGAGCATGCAAACACGGACAGCGGTGACTTTGCTGACCGTTTCCGTGTGCAGTTGCCCAATCGTCCCTCAAGCACCATCACGAGCCATCTCTCGAAGGATGGACACGCATTTATTCATTGGGATGCCAGCCAGTGTCGGAGCCTTACGGTCCGCGAGGCGGCACGGTTGCAGACTTTCAGCGACGACTATCTGTTTCTCGGGAACCGAACACAGCAGTTTGTACAGGTTGGCAATGCGGTACCGCCAATTATCGCTCGACAGATCGCCAAGGTCGTCTGGTCGATACTCGATTAGCCGGCAACGGCAAAGAGCGTAAGGGACTACTAGCGAATATGGTGGGCGAGACAGTTCATATCGGGTCGGTTCGTAAGGCACAGCACGTGTCAACTGCTGGCGCGCCTGTATTAGACGGACTCATGGCGGCGGACATTGCACCATGAATGCGGTACAGGAATTTACGCCGATGCATCCTCTATTCCGAATGGCGCTGACGCATGGCGACACTGAGGGTGCGGCAACACATCTGGAGAGCGGGCGCCCGGTCGACTGCCGGGACAGCATCGGCCGGACGCCGCTGATGATTGCGGCGCAAAAAGGTTACCTAGACCTGTGTGCCCTTCTACTCCAGCGCGGTGCCGACATCCATGCGAAAGACAACAGCGGGAACACCGCACTAACAATTGCACAAGCAGCCGACCGACCTGATATTGCTGAACTCCTCCTCGCGGCAGGAGGGAATGCCGCTACAGATACGCCAGGCCACAAGACTCATGAAATCCGGCTTGAACTAGCGGCCTCGGGTGAGGGGTCCGCCTCAGAATCATCCGCAGATGACGACTCCAGTCTCGGAGATTGGGAGACGGAAGACCCTGTTGAAGCGCCCGGCAATGACGCTGACTGCCTGACCGAAGCAACCATTCTTCAAGCGCAGATCGGTACACACGAAGCAGTCGACCTAGATGGGGACTGGCTTGACGTCGAAGTTGACCTACCCGCTTCACTGCGCGATCGGAGACGTACGCGCCTTCTGGATCCTGCCGAGAGGGCATTGCTGGAGGGCCTGCTTTCTGACGCGATCGACTATGGAATAGTGCCGGCAACACGATTGGCGCGGTATGCCTACGCCACCGAGAGTGAGCTTGACCCGGATTTCCCTGACCATCTGATGCGGCTTCTGGGTGAGCTCGGCGCTGTCATCGACGACGACGACGAGGAGTGGCTGATACCGGATGAGGAACGTGATGTTCCCGAGGAGTACTCAGAAACCCTAGAAGATGCGTTCGTTTACCTAGAGGACATGTCGGCCAGACTCAATGATCCGCTAACAAGGTTTGTTGCTGACATCCGCTCAAAGGGGCTCTTCACTCGTGACGACGAACAGCGAGTTGGGAGCGCGGTAGAGACCGCACTTGGACGCGCACTCGACACCATCGCAACCTCACCAACCGGCACCGCTGCGGCTATCGAGGTCGGAACCTCCATCCTCACTGGCCAAAGGGCACCATCTGGTCTTACCCGTCTGGTGGATGAGGGTCCTGGGACCGAGGACAACGACGAAGACGACGGCGCTACGGAGGACGACATCGGTGATGATGCCGGCGCGCATGTTAGCGCCGAATCGAGTCGAATCCATGCCTTTGCAGAGCGAGTCGAACTTCTCCGAGAGTCAGCTTCCTCCTCCACTGCATCAGCGCCTCTGACAGGTGACATCAGGAGCCATCTTGCTGCTCTGGAGCCGACTCCCGCGTTCATAAGGCTGGTGGCGGAACACCTCAGGGACCAGGGAGATCACGACTGTGATCTTTCCGCGCCACTTGAGGCGATCCGCCGGCTGTACTCCCAGATGGCAGACGCCAATTACCGGCTGGTAATCTCGATTGCAAAAAAGTACATGGGGACCGGGATTCCACTAATCGACCTTATTCAGGAAGGCAATCTAGGCCTCCTGCGCGCAGTCGAAAAATTTGATTACCGGCGTGGCTTCAAGTTTTCCACCTATGCGACCTGGTGGATCCGACAGGCAATCACACGAGCTATCGCCGATTCGGGATTCATGATCCGTGTGCCTGTGCACATGCGGGAGAAGATCAACAAGGTGAATGCTGTGCGCCGCATACTGGATGCCGCTGGCGTTGAGGATCCATCGTATGAAGAGATCGCATCGCGGACCGGCATGGATGAGGGAGAGGTGCGGAAAGCACTGTCGGTCCCTGAAGTATGTTGTTGGGACGAAGCCCCCGAAATTCTGGCCCACGTTCTTGAAGTCAAAGATGATGAAGAGAGGCAGGCCGATACTCTCGCTATTGTGGCCAATCTCAGAAGCACACTGCAGGATGCGCTAGAAACGCTGAAGGAGCGGGAGGCCCAGGTTCTCGTCTACAGGTTCGGATTGGACGGCGGCGAGTGCCGAACGCTTGAGGAGGTAGGCCAGTACTTTGGCGTGACGCGAGAGCGAATTCGTCAGCTTGAGAGCAAGGGGCTTGCGCGCCTGCGGCGTCCTTCGACCGCAGGAATGCTCCACCCGTTCATCGGCGAGTCGACGCCATCCAACCAGAAGGGAGATCCCGAGTGATGTCCTACTCCGGAAGGCGCCGTGTTCCCCCGCGTGCCAGCGCCATGATCGAGGCGCTGCGCGGCCTGGGATATACGACGGGAACCGCTCTGGCGGACATCATCGACAACAGCATCTCAGCCGGTGCACGTCACGTCGACGTGGTTTTCGGCTGGGCAGGGCACGACAGCTGGGTATCGGTTCTCGATGATGGAAGCGGAATGGGAGATGCGGATCTCGAGAGTGCGATGCGACTTGGTGACCGGAACCCCCTGCACGTGCGCGCGGAAAGCGATCTCGGGCGATTCGGCCTAGGTCTGAAGACAGCCTCTTTCTCTCAATGTCGGCGTCTGACCGTTGCCAGTTGGACACACACCGAATCAAGTTGTCTGCGCTGGGATCTCGATGCACTCGCTGCTGAGGCCGATGGCGGCTGGGATCTGCTGGAAGGGTGTACTCCTGGTTCCGAATCACGCATCACTGCCCCAGACCGTAAGCCCACAGGAACACTCGTGCTTTGGGAGGTGCTTGACCGTGTCGTGACCCGAGGCACGACCAAGCAAGATTTTCTTGATCTCATTGATAGGGTGGAGCGTCACCTTGCCATGGTGTTTCACCGCTACCTTGACGGCTCTGCCGAGCGCTTGCAGATCACGATCAACGGCACGCCGATCAGCCCTTGGGATCCGTTTCTGAGCACCCACCCAGCTACTTGGGCTTCGCCGATCGTCAGACTCAGCAGTGCCCACGGGCCTATCGTTCTTCAGGGATATGTCCTGCCCCACAAGGACAAGCTTGATAGCAAGCAGTTCGAACTCGCGGCGGGTCCAGACGGCTGGACCGCTCAGCAGGGCTTCTATGTGTATCGGAACCGTCGCCTTCTGCTTGCGGGAAGCTGGCTTGGATTGGGGCGAGGGCGCCCGTGGACGAAGGAAGAGCCGTATCGGCTAGCGCGTATCTGTCTCGACATCCCTAATAGTGCCGACGCAGAATGGAAAATCGACATCCGTAAATCGACCGCGAGGCCGCCGGTCTCGGTCCGGGAGGGTGTTGTCCGGCTCGCCGAGGACATTAGGGAGCGGGCCAGACGCGTCTTCGCCCACCGAGGCCAGCCTATCCGGCGTGGACAGAACGAGCCGGTTGCCCAGGCATGGCAGGCTGACCACTTTCCGGGCGGCGTCCGATATCGCGTCTACCGAGCACACCCGGCTGTGAGAGCCGTGATGGAAGAGGCCGGCGCGCTGGGTACGAGTATTGAAGCGATGCTCCGGGTGCTGGAAGAGACGATTCCCGTACAGCGAATCTGGCTTGACACAGTAGAGAAATCAGAGACTCCACGAACGGGCTTTGCTGACCAGCCTCCAGCTGAGGTCCAGAAGGTACTGGAGGTTCTTTACCGGAACATGGTGAACCGGAAGGGAATGTCGCCAGATAGGGCCCGAAAGCAGCTTCTGCAGACTGAACCTTTCAACCTCCATCCCGAGCTAGTCAATGCACTGCCGGACATGGCAGCGGATCAAGGAGAAAATGGAACGTGCTGAACGCTACCGAGGTCCGAATCGTCAAGTTCGTGCAGGAACTGCTCATGGACGAGGACCAGAAATCAGCCATCACACCTGCCCTCATCGGGAAGAAGATCGACGTCGTTCTAGCGATGAATCCGAAGTGGGGTGAGGGGCTCGATCGAAACGCGGTCACCGACGAACTTATCCGGCGCTTCAGTCTCTGGGTGGGAGAGGACGTGACCATGGTCAGCGACGCCGGCCATGTCGCTTGGCTTGATGCCGCGCGCAAGCGTGACTGGCTCTATTGGCAGCGCTACAGGGAACTTCTTGAGAAGAAGTTGTCTTGGAAGGCTGTCGACGCGCTTGATACATCTACGGACAAAGTTCTTGGGATGCTCGAGGACCCTTGTCGGCAAGGGCCATGGGACAGGCGCGGCTTGGTCGTTGGTCACGTGCAGTCCGGCAAAACAGGCCACTACACCGGGTTGGTCTGCAAGGCCGCCGATGCCCAGTACAAGGTGATCATCGTCCTAGCGGGATTGCACAACAACCTCCGCTCCCAGACGCAGATTCGCCTAGAAGAAGGGTTTCTCGGATACGACACGAGTGTCCGCGACCCGCTGCGTCCGGTCGGCGTGGGGGAAATTGATACCGACCAGGCCATCTTTCCGAACTGCGCCACCACGCGTCTGAATACGGGCGATTTCGGAAAGAAGGTAGCTAAGCATCTCGCCATCTCGCCTGAGCAACGGCCCTGGCTGTTCGTGGTCAAGAAGAACAAATCGGTCCTTAGTGAGCTGTTACGCTGGATCCAGAACCATGTCGCAGACACACAACGTCCGGACGACGATGCTGCTGCCGATAATGACCCGCTTCCGCGCGTGAGGAAGGTGGTCACAAAGCTTCCGCTTCTGATCATCGATGATGAGGCGGACCATGCTTCCGTCGACACCCAAGAGCAGGATTTCGATCCCGATACAGGCAAGCCCGACGACGAGCACAATCCAACCGTCATCAACAAGCTGATACGTCGAATCCTGCATTCGTTCTCTCGTTCGGCATACGTTGGCTATACCGCTACACCATTCGCCAACATCTTCATCCACGAGCGCGGCGAGACCCGTCAGGAAGGGCCCGACCTGTTCCCGGCAGCCTTCATTCACAACCTTGCCGCGCCTTCAAACTATGTCGGTCCTGCTACGTTGTTTGGGACAGCTTCAGCGCAGAATCGTCAGTCCGCGCTTCCCCTTGTCCATGAAGTCAGCGACTACATCAAGGCTGATGGGGAGTCCGGATGGATGCCGCAAAAGCATTCGAATGGCCATGTGCCGCGATGGAGCGCCGAGGAGAGCTTGCCACCTAGTCTTCGGGAAGCCATTGAGTCCTTCGTTCTCGCATGTGCCGCCCGTGTACTGCGGGGCCAAGCTCGCGAGCACAGCTCAATGCTAGTTCACGTAACCCGCTTCACCCTGGTCCAGAATGAGGTTCATGCCCAGATCGATGAGTACGTTCGCCATCTGAAGCAAAGGCTGATCCGCCAGATAGACGACCAGCCCATACTCAATCGCCTGAAACATCTATGGATAACTGACTTTCTCCCAACGACCGCTCAGCTTCGGGAGCAAGGTCTGATCTCTGCCGGCGAGGACTCTACGTGGGACGAGCTCGTGACTGCACTCCCTGAGGTGCTGCAAGACATTGAGGTTCGTACCATCAACGGGACTGCAAAGGACGTCCTCGATTACGCAGAGAATGAAGCAAAGGGCCTCAAAGTCATCGCCATCGGCGGAGACAAGCTCGCACGTGGACTAACACTCGAGGGCCTGTGCACGAGCTACTTTTTGCGTGCATCCAGAATGTACGACACGTTGATGCAGATGGGTCGCTGGTTCGGATACCGTCCAGGGTACTTGGACCTCTGTCGGCTCTACACCACGTCGGAACTCGTTAAATGGTTTGGCCACATAACGGACGCGGCCGCCGAGCTTCGCGAAGAGTTTGACTTCATGGCCAGCTCCGGCGCGACACCCCGCGAATACGGGCTCAAGGTCCAGTCTCATTCTATTCTTATGGTCACTTCGCAGGTAAAGATGCGCGCTGCGAAGAGTCTAATGATCTCTTACAGCGGGCAGCTTTTGCAGTCAGTTTCCCTCTTCCGCCGTTCCAGAGAGCTCATTCACAACCTTGATGCGACAAAGCGCTTCATCTCTTCTCTGGGGACGCCGGACGAAACCGATCCGGAGCGCAGGCGGGGCTCAGAAGTGCAGAAGTGGACGGGCTACCTTTGGAAAAAGGTCTCCGGTGGCGACGTGGCTGACTTCATGTACGGGTTCAGAACGCACCCCGATTCACATCGAGTCAACAGCGTAATGCTTTCCGAGTTCATCCGCGCGATGTCTTTAGGAGGGGAGCTGACTGAGTGGACTGTTGCCCTGATAGGCCTCCAGACCGGGAAGCCATGTCAACTCGCAGAAGGCGTAACGGTGAACATGGCAACGCGTGCGGGCAATCCCGAGCTTTCTGACCGCTACGCGATTGGCGTATTGCTCGATCCCAAGGATGAATCGATCGATCTTGATATCGACCAATGGGAGGCTGCACTGGCGCTGACGAAGCTGGCTCGCAAGCCTGACACTCAGGGCTCGGCAACGGTCAAGGAGCCGACACAGCCTTCGGGACCTGCCATTCGCCAGGTGCGCGGTCACGGGGCCGCCAATGTAACGGCGCATCCCGAGCGAGGCTTGCTGATGCTCTATGTACTTGATCCCGCGGGGGCGAAGGTCGAACTTGAAAGCGACATCCCAGTGGTTGCTTTCGGCATCAGCTTCCCAGGAAGCGGTTCGGTTATGAAAGTCGAGTACAAGGTGAATAACGTCCTCTGGGAGCAGGAATATGTTCCCTCGGAGTGAGTTGGACCAGCTCGCCGCAGCTTGGCGCGCTTTGGACGGCCAGGCTGAGCAGGCTGGCTGGCGCTCTATACGTGTTGAGCAGGGCAGCTGTTACGTGCTCCGTGCTGGGCGAAGGCTTCCCGAAAACCTTGAGGCGATTCTCGTCGGCGTAAACGGGGCGAGGGTTCCACCCGACGCCCAGCTCCCCAAGGGGAGAGGCTTCACTGTTGCCCGCGCTGATATCCCAGATGAGGCTGGCCGGTCATGGCTCGCCCTTTATCGGGAGGCTGGTGCCGACCAAGGATTTTTCGAGATGATGGCCGCCGACATCCTAGGGGTCTTACGAGACGGGGAGAGCAGCGGAGCTGACGGACTTGTGGCAGCCGTGCTCGCTCGTGTTATCGCTTGGCAGGAATTTATGCGGCGCGCGGGCGATGGGGTCTTGTCGCCGGACGAGGAGATCGGCCTTTTCGGTGAGCTTTGCGTGCTTCGCGCTCTACTGCACCACCTTCCTTGCCACATTGTCGCAGACGCATGGGTCGGTCCGCTTGACGGTCTGCAGGACTTTGCCTTTCCGCCCGGCGCCATTGAGGTGAAGACAACCGCGGCCGGTGGTCCGTTCATTGCGCGGATCGGGAGTCTCGAACAGCTCGACACGTCTGTGATCCGCCCCCTCTATGTAGCGGCAGTGCGTCTGGTGCAAACCAGTGCTGGCCTGACGCTGCCCGATGCTGTTGCAGATATTCGTTGCGATCTGGAGCCAGATACGTCTGCCGCAACGACATTCGAAGTTCGGCTGGCGCGGTCGGGATATCGAAAGGAGTCGGCCAGTCGTTATGTCCGTCGCTTTGCTGTTGTTGGGATGAACTACCTCGCAGTTCAAGAGGATACCCCGCGCCTTGTGCCAACCAACGTTCCGTCTGAAGTTCGGAGCGCGCGCTACGAGCTCGATCTGGACGCAATTTCCAAGGATCGTGCTGATCTGGCAACGGTCCTCAAGACACTCGGAGTCTGTTGATACATGGATCTGAAAGATTTTCTAGCCCAGACCCGGGCGGACGTGCAGGCAGAAATCGCCGATCGTCTTAGCTCAGCGGCGTCACCGTACCCCTATGACGAATCCGTTTTTGCAGAGATCGTCATGGCGCACATGGCTGAGATCGGCATGACCTTCGAACCTCAGGTCTGTCACTACACGGCCAAGGCAGGCAGCGCCAACGTCAAGATCAGTGGCTACGCCGTTTCCGAAGATGGCGACCAGCTAGACCTCTTCGTGTGTCTGTACCACGGTAAAGACACAGTGCAATCAATCCCAGACAGTGAGGCAAAGACTGCCGCCGAGCAATGTCTGCGGTTTCTCGCCAAGTGCGCAGAGGGAAAGCTGGCATCGGCGATTGATCCCTCCAGCGAGGTATACGAGCTAGCCGTCACGATCCAAAAAACTTACACCAAGCTCGACCAGATCCGCGTCTATGTACTGACCGACGCCGTGGCGAAGTCAAAGAACTTCAAGGCGCGCGAGATACAGGGAAAGACAGTGAAGCTCGAGGTCATGGACATTGAACGTTTGCATCGGCATTGGTCCGAAGGAAAGCCTCGCGATGAGCTTGTCGTAAATTTTATTGATGTGTCGGGTAGCGCCATCCCCTGCGTCTACGTGCCAGGTGAGGCGGACTACGACTACGCACTCACCGCTATTCCGGGAGAGACACTCCGGTTTATCTACGAGAAGTTCGGCGCCCGCCTGCTGGAAGCCAACGTTCGCTCATTCCTGAGCGCCTCTGGCAAGGTGAACCGCGGAATCCGCGATACGCTACGGACCGCCCCTGACCGCTTCATGGCATACAACAATGGCATCGTAATCGTCGCAGATGAAGCCAACCTGGCGCGCACTCAGGATGGGAGCCATGGATTGGCTTGGCTCAAAGGCATGCAGATCGTCAACGGCGGTCAAACGACAGCTTCGATCTATTTCACTGCCAAGAAGCATGCGGGCATTGACTTGGCGAAAGTGAGGGTACCAGCCAAGGTCATCATCCTGAAGTCGGATAACGCTGCCACGGAGGAGACGCTGATCGCTGATATCTCTCGCTACGCCAACAGCCAGAACGCCGTTCGCCAGTCCGACCTTTCGGCCAACACACCTTTCCATATTGAGATCGAGAAGCTCGCTACAACGACATACTGTCCCGACGGTGTTGGGCGTTGGTTCTACGAACGGGCGGCTGGAAGCTACGCGACGACGCTGGCGCGCGAGGGCGCAACACCTGCCCGGTACCGCCAGCTCAAGACTGTCGTCATCCCGCCGTCAAGGCGTATTACGAAGACGGACCTCGCGAAGTATCTCAATACATGGGCAGGAAAGCCCCATGTAGTTAGCCTCGGCGCCCAGAAGAATTTCACTGAATTCACGGACGATCTCAAAGAAAAGGAGCAGCAAGGAGAGCTTTTGATGCCTGACGTTCGCGCGTTCAAACAGATGGTCGCCAAAGCCATCATCTATCGCAGGGTTCAATCACTGGTTCGCCCCATGTTCCCCGCCTTCCAAGGCAACGTAGCAACCTATCTCATATCAGTGTTGGCGCACAGGCACGGTAGCGAGATCGACCTAGACCGAATTTGGTTACAACAGGATATTTCGGAACCTCTTAAGGATGCATTGCGTGCTCTTGCCGTGCAGGTGAATGCTGTGTTGCATCAGAGCGCCAACGGCCGGATGGTGTCTGAGTGGGCTAAGAAGCCTGAGTGCTGGGATACGGTCCGGGCTGCAGCCTATTCGGCACTGCCGACTGCAGTTCCCGAGCGCAGGAGCCAGACACCAGTCCTACAAACTGAGCACTAGGAGCAGATCATCCCTAGACTCGTCCAACGCCTTTTCGGCGGCCCGCTCAATCCGGTGGCTGACATCCACCGCATGATTGGTGCTGTACTTGGCTTTATGGATCAGCTCAGCTGCCACCGCAGCGGGCCCGTACCCAAAGGGCGCCAGTTGGCTTTCTGAGCAGCACTTATGCCCGATAACCTGATCGAGGTCGATATCCTCAGGCACGTCGGGACAGCATCGGAGAAACGTCCCGTGTGCCATAGGTCGTCATCGGTGTACCTATCGTCAGGTCCCGCCCGGGACTGTCCCGGATTTGTCCCGGACTCTTTTTGAGGTTCAGGTTTGTCCCGTACGCCATGGGTCATTCGGCGCCTTTCGGACGCAAACCACCCAAGCAAAAAGGCCCCACCGAGGATCTCGACAGGGCCTGTGAGGCTATCTGGAATGCGGCTTTCCGCCGCTTCCGGATCATTGCGTTCCAGCCGCAGCCGGCGAGGCGATGACCCATGGCAGATGGCGCGCCCGGAGGGATTCGAACCCCCGACCAATGGCTTCGGAAGCCACTACTCTATCCGGCTGAGCTACGGGCGCTTCTGGGATGCGCGCCGCGGGCTGGGCCGCGGCGGACGCGCAGTATAGCGAAGTTGCACGGCATGGCGCGATCCATGCCGTGATCGGCCGGAAACGGAACCGGCGCCCGCGGGCGCCGGTTCCGCTCCTGCCCCGCCGAACGGCGGGGCGTCGTGGATCAGCGGGCCTTGAACAGCTGGCTGAGCGTGTCCGGCTTGCTGGTGTCGCGCACCAGGTGCGGGTACTTCATGCCGTCGTGGTAGTCGATGCGCACGGTGCGGTAGCTGTCGAACTCCTTGATCAGCAGCTCGACCGGCTTGGACTTGTCCTTGGCCGAAGCGCCGATCGCGTCCTTCATCGCATCGGCGGAATACTCGTTGCCGTCCACCGCGACGATCTTCATCGACGGGCCGATGCCGGCCTTGAACGCCGGGCCGTCCCACAGCACGTCGTTGATCGAGCCGTCCTTGCCGACCGACAGGCCCAGCGAGTAGGTCAGGTCGACGGTGTGGCGGCGCGCCTCGATCGCCTTGGCGGCGTCGGACGGCTGGTCGGTGTAGACCAGCTTCCAACCGTGCTTCTCGAGGCCGCCGATCAGCGGACCGTGGCCATCCAGGCGGCTGCGCAGGAAGCTGGCCCAGTCGTACGGCTTGATGCCGTTGAGCGTCTTGACCACGTCGTCGAAGGTGTAGGTATTCACCTTCCAGTCGCCGTTGTTCATGCCGAAGAAGGCCTTGGCGAAGCTGTCGATGCTGTCCTTGCCGCCGCTGAGCTCACGCAGCTTGGCGTCGACGTCCAGCCAGATCATCGCGCCGGCAACGTAGTAGTCCTCGCTGGCCTGGTAGTTGCGGTACGGCAGCGGCGCGCGCTGGGCGATGGTCGGGTCGTTGGTGGTGTCCTGCACGTTGCGCCAGGTGGCCAGGCCCGGGCGGCCCTTGTCGTAGGTGGCGGCGGCGTAGGCCCAGATGTCGCGGGCCTGCTCCGGCGTCCACAGGCCGGCGCGCGCGGCCATCACGTAGCCCCAGAACTGGGTCTGGCCCTCGTACACCCACAGCAGGGTGTCGCTCATCGGCACGTTGAAGTTCGGCGTGGTCAGGTCCGCGCCACGGCGATACTTGCCGTCCCAGGAGTGGTTGTACTCATGCGAGAACAGATCGCGGTCGAAGATGTTCTTCTTGGTGTCGGTGAAGTAGTCGGCGCCGACGCCGTCCTCGCTGGAGCGGTGGTGCTCCAGGCCGATGCCGCCGAGCTTGTCGCTGAGCGAGACCAGGAAGTCGTAGTGGTTGTAGTGGTGCGCGCCGTACAGCTTGTACATCTGCTGCACCAGCTCGCGGTAAGGCTTGATCTGGTCGGGCTTGATCTCGAGGTACTTCGGCGCGTCGGCGAACAGGTTCATGCGCACCGGCACGCTGGCGCCCGGGTTGAGCTCGAACTGCTTGTAGTACTTGCCCGCAAGCAGCGGCGAGTCGACCAGCGCGTTGTAGCTGATCGGCTCGTAGCTGATGGTGTCACCACTCTTGGAGGCCACGTGCAGCGCGGTGGCGGCCTGCCAGCCCGCCGGCAGGGTAACACTGGCGCGGGCGTTGATCTGGCGGATGTTGTGGCCGGCCGGGTACACCGAGACCTTGTCCCACTGCAGGCTGAGCATCTCCGGGGTCATCATCACCCGACCCTGGCGGCCGCCCTGCGAGGACAGGAACTGAAACTCCACGTCCACCGCGCTGGCGCCTTCCGGCACGTTGATATGGAAGGCGTAGACGTTGAGCGGATCGCGCGTCCACTCGATGACCTTGCCGTTGGCCTTCACGGTGAGGCCGGCGAATTTGTCGATCGGGCCGGTCGGCGAGTGGTTGCCCGGGATCCACTCCGGATACAGCAGGGTCAGCGGGCCAGCCGCGGCGGGGATGGTTTCCTGCACGCGGAAAATGCGCTGGGCGACATTGGTGGCATCGACGTGGATGCTCAGCGTGCCGGGGGCGTAGGGTGTGTCCTGCACCGGCGGCACGTTGTCGGCATAGGCCGGAGCGGCGGTGAAGCCGAGGCCGGCGAGCAGCAGGGCGGAGGCGAGAGCGGAGGTCTTCAAGCGGGCATCTCCTCGATGCGGGGAAGGGAGCGGCCGCCGGCGCGTCGCCGGGCCGGCGGCCAATCGATTACTTGCGGGGCGCGGCGATGGCATCGAACAGGTCCTTGCCGGTGCCGCGGACCAGGTGCGGGTACTTCAGGCCGCCGTGGTAGTCCACGCGATAGGTGGTGTAGGTGTCCTCGTTCTTCACCAGCAACTCGATCGGTGCGGTGCCGCCCTTGGCCGCGGTGACCGCGTCCTTCAGCGCGTCAGCGGAGAACTCCTTGCCGTTCACCGCCACCACGGTCAGGCCCGGCACCAGGCCGGCCTTGAACGCCGGACCGTCCCACTGCACGTCGAAGATGCGACCGTTGCTACCGACCGACAGGCCCATCGAGTAGGCCAGGTTGACGCCGTGGCGCACCTTTTCCATCGCCTTGTCCATCGCATTCGGCTGGTCGGTGTAGACCAGCTTCCAGCCGCTGCGCTCGATGCCGTGCTCCGGCAGTTCGGTGCCGACGTAGTCCAGCCGCTGGCGCAGGAACGAAGCCCAGTCGAACGGCTGCACCTGGTTGAGCGTGTGGATCACGTCGTCGAAGGTGTAGGTCCGGGTGACGTAGCTGCCGTTGTCCATGCCGTAGAAGGCCTTGGCGAAATCATCCAGCGAATGCTTGCCGTGGGAGAGCTCGCGGATCTTGGTGTCCACGTCCAGCCACAGCAGCTGGCCTTCCGGATAGAAGTCGGTGCCGCGGCGCCAGTTGATCCAGCCGCCGCCACCGAAATAGGTCAGCGGCGCGGCGTCGGCGGTGTCCTGCAGCGAACGCCAGCTGCGGCCGGTGCGGTGCGACATGGCCGCGGCGATCGAGGCGATCGAGTCGCGGTAGTCGGACGGCGACCACAGCCCGGCACGCGCGGTCAGCACGCCGCACCAGTAGTCGGTGAGGCCTTCGTAGACCCACAGCAGGTCGTCCTGCATCGGCTCCATGAAGGTCGGCGTCCACAGGTCGGCCGGGCGGCGGAATTTGCCGTTCCACGAGTGCACGAACTCGTGCGGCATCAGGCTGGCCGCGAGCTTGTGCATGGTGTCGTCGGTGAAGAAGTTGGCCGGCAGGCGGTCGTCGCTGGACTGGTGGTGCTCCAGGCCGAAGTGGCCGGTGTGGTCGGACAGGGTGAGCAGGAAATCGTAGTGGCCGTAGTGGTGCGCGCCGAACAGCTTCAGCGTCTGCTGCACCACCGCGCGCTGGCCGGCCAGTTGCTTGTCGGTGAGCTTGACGTCGTCGGCACCGTCGCCGACCACGTTGAGGTGCACCGGCACCTTGGCGCCCGGATCCAGGTCGACGCGATTGAAGTGCTTGCCGGCAATCAGCGGCGAGTCGACCAGGTTGTTGAAGGTGACCGGCTTGAAGGTGGTGGTGTCGCCGGACTGGCTGGCGATCTCCAGCGCGGTGCCGAACTTCCAGCCGGCCGGCAGCGTGACGCTGGGCGCGATGGTGATCTGGCGGGTGTAGTGGCCGGCCGGGTAGAACGCGGTCTGGTTGAACTCGATGTCCACCAGGTTCGGCGTGGACGAGGCGCTGGCGCCGAACTCGCCACCATCGCCGGGCGAGAGGAACTGGAACGACAGGTCGAGCTGGCTCACGCCTGCGGGCACGTCCAGGTGCACCGCGTACATCTCGCGCAGGTCGCGGCGCCACGCCAGCTGCTTGCCGTTGGCCTTGATCACCAGGCCGGTGACGTTCTGGATCGGACCGGACGGCGCGTGCTCGCCGGGGATCCACTTCGGGTAGTACAGCGTGAGCGGGCCGGGCGTGACCGGGATGGTCTCGGCGATGCGGAAGATCTTCTTCGGTGCGCCGGTCAGGTCCACCGCGAGGGTGAGCGTGCCCGGGTACGGCTGGTCGACCGGTGCCGGCAGCTCGGAGGCATGGACGACCGGCACGGCCACGGCGAGCAGCAGGGCCGAGGACAGCAGGGAAAGGCAAGGCGAACGGCGCACAGGATTCACTCCGGACAGATGCCGGGACCGCGATGGCCGCTCCCCCGGCGACAACCACGCCGGCAACCCGTCACGTCCTGTGGCGCGGGGTCGGTGTGGATCGAGCGTTCGATGGTAGGCCGAAGGTCACGACCCCTCCCCCTGCCATTGGTCACACCGGGATCGCGGACGGGGACCGTCCGGCGCACGATGCTGCGAATGACCGCCGCAAAGCGAAGCGCCCGCCAGCCTTGCGGCGTGGCGGGCGCGGATGGGCGCTCGAGGCGACCCGTGGCTTACGACTTGGCCAGCTCGCTGTGGCGGATGCCGTAGCCGAGGTAGATGACCAGGCCCAGCACCATCCAGGCAATGAAGCGCCAGATGGTGATCATCGGCAAGCCGCCGAGCAGCTGGAACCTGCCATCGGCGAACCACGGCCAGCCGATGATCAGGAACAGCGAGAAAAGCATGCCGGCCGGGGCCACCAGCCACAGCATCGGCGTGCGGAAGCGACGCTCCACGTTGGGCTGGCGTACGCGCAGGATCAGCACCGAGCCGCAGATGATGATGAAGGCGGCCAGCGTGCCGATGTTGACCAGCTCGGCCACCTCGCCGATCGGCAGGAAGCCGGCGACCAGTGCGGTGAACACGCCGAGGATCATCGTCGGGCGCGCCGGCGTGCCGTACTTCGGATGCACCTGGGCGAACCACTTCGGCAGCAGGCCGTCGCGCGACAGCGCGAACCAGATGCGTGCCGCGCCGAGCATGAAGGCGAACATCACGCTGGTGATGCCGGCGATCGCCGCGATCGAGATGATCGCGCGCACCCAGTGCAGGCCCAGCGCCTTGAACGCGGCATCCACCGGCGCGGCGCCGGCCAGCTCGGTGTACGGCACCATGCCGGTGAGCACCAGCGACACCGCCAGGTACAGCGCCATCGACACCGCCAGCGACAACAGCACCGCACGCGGCAGGTCGCGCTGCGGATCCTTCGACTCCTCGGCGGCGGTGGTCAGCGTGTCGTAGCCGAACACGGCGAAGAACACCACGCTGGACGCGGCCAGCACGCCACCCCAGCCGAACGTGCTGACACCGTCCTTGATCACCGCCGGCGGGATGAACGGATGCCAGTTGGCGGTGTTGACGTAGAACGCACCCACGCCGATCACCAGCGCCACGCCGATCACCTTGATGGTGACGATGGCGGTGTTGGCGCGCGCGCCCCACTCGGTCTTCACCGTGAGCATCCACGCGATCAGCAGGGTGATCGCCGCGGCGATCACGTTGAACACGTGTCCATTCTCCGGATGGTGCGGGTCATAGGCGCCCTGCGCCCACGCCGGCAGGTGCACGCCGAAGATCTGCTCGATCAGCGCCTGCACGTAGCCGGACCAGCCGATCGCCACCACGCCGACGATCAGCGCGTACTCGATCAGCAGATCCCAGCCGATGATCCAGGCGAACAGTTCGCCCAGCACGGCGTAGCCGTAGGTATAGGCGCTGCCGGTGACCGGGATCATCCCGGCGAACTCGGCATAGGCCAGCGCGGCGCAGGCGCTGCCCAGGCCGGCGATGATGAAGCTGAGCACCACGGCGGGACCGGCGTTGGCCGCGGCCTGTTGGCCGGCGAGCACGAACACGCCCACGCCGATGATCGCGCCCACGCCGATCGCGGTGAGCTGCCACAGGCCCAGCACGCGGCGGAAATCACCGCGCGAGCCCGCCTCCGATTGCAGCTGCTCGATCGACTTGTGACGCACCAGCTTGGCAAGAAAACCCATCATGTATCCCCTTGATACCGACGCACAACAGCCGGTGACTATAGCAACCCATTCCGCGAATTTCTTCACGGAAGACTAACGAAATCAGTTATTTAGACGGCTATACGGCCAAACGTTAGAAGCTCATGCCGGCCCGGCGAAAGGCTTGTGGGACGCATCGCCACCGGCGCGCGAGACCCAGGCCAGCGCCACCGCGCTGAGCCCGAACACCGCCGCGAACACCACCCCTACCGGCGTCCCCGGCAGCGCGAACCAGCCGCCGACCAGCAGCGGCGCGAGCGCCAGCGCGAGCACGCGCAGCCCCTCCAGCCACGCCGCCGCCGGCCGCCCTTCCCACCACGCACCGAGCACGGTAAGGCTGAGCGCGATCACCAGCGCGTAGCCAACCAGCAGGCCGAGCCCGGCCCGCGCGGCCAGCCCCAGGAAGTGCGTGGTCATGCCCAGCAGCAGCGCGAACTGCACCAGGCCGTAGGCGGTGCGTGCGCGCGACAGCGGCGGGTCGAACCGTTCGCGGCCGATGTCGAAGGCCGGCTTCGGATAGCGCGCCACCACATCCGCCGGCCGCCAGCCCGGCGGCCGGAACCAGATCTGCAGCCGGTCGCGCCAGCGCGTCGCACGCCGCGCGTCCTGCCAGGTGGCCCAGTACACCTCGAGGTTCGCCCACAGCGGATTGAAGCTGCGCAGCGGCGCCCGCGTGCCGTACACCGGCCGGTCCACGTCGTCTTCCTCGACGAAGGTGCCGAACAGGCGGTCCCACAGGATCAGGATGCCGCCGTAGTTGTGGTCCAGGTAGCGGTCGTTCACTGCGTGGTGGGCGCGGTGGTTGGACGGCGAGCAGAACACCCGGTCGAACCAGCCCAGCTTGCCGACCTGCTCGGTGTGCACCCAGAACTGGTACAGCAGGTCGATCAGCGCAACGGCCACGAACACGCTGACCGGGTAGCCGATCAGCGCCATCGGCAGGTAGAACAGCCAGCCCAGCAGGCCGCCGGTGGCGGTCTGGCGCAGCGCGGTGGAGAGGTTGTAGTCCTCGCTCTGGTGATGCACCACGTGGGCGGCCCAGAGGATGTTCACCTCGTGCCCCATGCGATGCAGCCAGTAGTAGAGGAAGTCATACAGCAGCAGGCCACTGACCCAGACCCACCAGGCGTCGGCCGGCAGCGCGAACAACGCCACGTGCTCCACGCACCAGGCGTACACGCCCACGGTCAGCACCTTGAGGAACACCCCGGCCAGCTGCGAGATCACCCCCAGCCCGATGCTGGTGACCGCGTCGTTGCCACGATAGGCTCGGCGGCCACGCAGCTTCGCCACCAACAGCTCGACCCCGATCAGCGCGAAGAACACCGGCGTAGCGAAGGTGATGACGGTCTCGGCGGAGATCATCGCGTCGCTCCGTCGGATCGGTGGCGGTCGTCCGGGATACGGTCGGTGGGCGATCGGCGCATGGGGGTTTCCGTCATGGTCTGCCCGCGATCATAGCCAAGGCGGGTGCCGCACTGCCCCGGGTGTCGAAATCGGCACCGACGATTCGTCGCCTTGTTGCGCAAGACCACCGTGCAGGCATAAGGCGCCCGGCCACGGTCGGCTACGAAATCAAGATTTTTCGCTTCATGACTGATGACACGCATATCTAAACTGGTTGGTGTGGTATTGTCCCGCCCCGCTTCTCGCCCCTACTCCAGGTAGCCATCTTGTCCCGTCAACCCGCTCTGCCAGCGTCCCGCCCGCTCGCCCGCAGCCTGCAATTTCTTGCGCTGGCGGCCCTCCCCCTCTGGCTCGCCGGCTGCGCGGTAGGTCCGGACTACCGGCGCCCCGATGCACCCGCGGTCGACCGCTTTACCCACGATGCCCTGCCCGCGGCCACCGCGATGGCCGACGCGGCCGATGGCGATGCGCAGCGCTTCCTTGCCGGGCGTGACGTACCGGAGCGCTGGTGGGCCACGTTCGGCAACGCCGAGCTGGACCGCCGCGTGCAGCAGGCGCTCGCACACAGTCCGACGATCGCCTCGGCCCAGGCCGCCCTGCGCCAGGCGCAGGAGAACGCCCGCGCCGCCGGCGGCGCGCTGTTCCCGTCGGTCGATGCGGCGGCCGGCGTCACCCGCGAGAAGCAGTCCGCCGCCACCTCCGGCGTGCCCGGCGGGGTCGGTCCGTTCACGCTTTACAACGCCTCGGTCAGCGTCGGCTACACGCTGGACCTGTTCGGCGGCGTGCGCCGCGGCATCGAGGCCCAGCAGGCGCAGGCGGACTACCAGCAGGCGCAGCGGGACTCCACCTACCTCACCCTGGCCGGCAACGTGGTCACCGCCTCGCTGCAGGAGGCCTCGCTGCGCGAGCAGGTACGCGCCACCGCGCAGATCGTCGACTGGCAGCGCAAGACGCTGGACATCGCCGAGCAGCAGCAGCAGATCGGCGCCCGCTCGCTGTCCGACACGCTGGCCGTGCGCGCGCAGCTGGCCGCCACCGAGGCCACGCTGCCGCCGCTGCGCGCCCAGCTCGCCGCCGTGCGCAACCGGCTCGCCACCTACCTCGGCACCACGCCGGCGCAGTTCGATGCCGCGCCGTTGACTCTGGACGACGTGCGCCTGCCGCAGGACATCCCGGTCAGCCTGCCCTCGCAGCTGGTCGACCAGCGTCCCGACATCCGCGCCGCCTCGGCCCTGCTGCATGCGGCCTCGGCCCAGGTCGGCGTGGCCACGGCGAACATGCTGCCGCAGGTCACCCTGTCCGGCAGCGTCGGCTCGCAGGCGCTCAGCGGCGGCGACCTGTTCTCCACCGGTACCCGCGCCTGGTCGCTGGGCCTGGGGCTGACCCAGCCGCTGTTCCACGGCGGCGAGCTGCTGCACCGGAAGCGCGCCGCGCAGGCCGGCCTGGAAAAGGCCGATGCCGACTGGCAGCAGACCGTGCTGACCGCCTTCCAGAACGTCGCCGACGCGCTGCAGGCACTGGAATACGACGCCCAGACGCTGGCCGCCCAGGCCACCGCCGAGCAGGCCGCGTCGAAGCGGCTCGAGCTCACCCGTGAGCAGTACCGCATCGGCGCGACCAACTACCTCAACCTGCTCGACGCCGAACGCAGCTACCAGCAGGCGCACATCACCCTGATCCAGGCGCGCGCCGCGCGCCTGTCCGACACCGCCGCGCTGTACACCGCGCTCGGCGGCGGCTGGCGCCGTGACGCCGCCGCGCCGATGGCGGCCACCGCTTCCCCTTCCAACGTTTCCCGATAAGGAGTTCGCGCATGACCTCGCGCGCAGACAAGAAGCCCAGCACGGCCAAGCGGATGATCTGGGTGATCCTGGGCACGCTCGCCCTGATCGCCGTGATCGTCGGCGCCAAGGTGTTGCTGGTGGTCAGGATGATCCACTCCATGCCCAAGCCGGGGCCGGTCACCGTGAGCACGGTGAAGGCCGCCGAGCAGGACTGGCAGCCCTCGCTCAATGCGGTCGGCAGCCTGCGTGCCGCCAACGGCGCCGACCTCGCCACCGAGGTGGCCGGGCTGGTCACCGACGTGCACCTCAAGTCCGGCCAGGACGTGAAGAAGGGCCAGCTGCTGGTGCAGCTGCGCGACGGCGACGAAGTGGCCCAGCTGCAGCAACTGCAGGCCAATGCCCAGCTGGCGAAGCTGACCCTCGAGCGCGCCCGCAAGCAGCTCGCGGCCCAGGCGATCAGCCAGGCCGACTTCGACACCGCGCAGGCCGACTACAAGGCCCGCCTGGCCGCGGTGGCGCAGCAGCAGGTGGTGATCGCGAAGAAGCAGCTGCACGCGCCGTTCGACGGCCGCGCCGGCATCATCACGATCAGCCCGGGGGACTACCTCGCCGCCGGCACCCAGGTGGTGACGGTGCAGCAGCTCGACCCGCTGTTCGTGGACTTCAACGTGCCGCAGGGCGAACTGGCCCGGCTGAAGGTCGGCCAGGCGGTACGCCTGCACCTGGATGCCTGGCCGGACCGCACCTTCTCGGGCCGGCTCAGCGCCATCAACCCCAAGGTCGACACCAGCACGCGCAACGTGCAGGTGGAAGCGACCGTGCCCAACCACGACAAGACGCTCACCCCCGGCATGTTCGCCAAGCTCACCGTGGACGTCGGCCAGCAGCGCCGGCAGCTCACGCTGCCGCAGGCGGCGATCGTCTACAACCCGTATGGCGACACCGTCTACGTGGTGCAGCCGGCCAAGGGCAAGGACGAACAGGGCAAGCCGAATGCGCCGACGGTCAAGCAGGCCTTCGTCACCACCGGCGACACCCGTGGCGACCAGGTGGCGATCCTCAAGGGCATCAGCGCCGGCACCGAGGTGGTCACCAGCGGCCAGATGAAGCTCAAGAACGACGCCACCATCACCGTCGACAACAGCGTGCAGCCGGCCGACTCCGCGCAGCCCACGCCGCAGGAGCAATAGGGTCCGCCCGCCGCCACCCAGCTGGTCGCGCCGCGGCCCTTTGCCCGCCATCACGGGCATCGCGAGGACGATGTATGCCTTTACTGAATCAACCATCCACGCATCCCCGGGGGCAGAGGCCCCCGGCCCCGAGGGTTGCTCCGCAGCGCCCGCCAGCCGGCGGTGCGCACCTTGGCCATAGCGATGCTATGGCGCTGCGGCGCGCGCCTTGTCTGGCAGACGCTGCGAAGACAACGCGATTCACCCGGATGACTGCGAGCGGACCCTACGCCCCATGAAATTCACCGACCTGTTCATCAACAAGCCGGTCCTGGCGATCGTCGTCAGCCTGCTGATCCTGGTGCTCGGCCTGAAGGCCGTCACCAGCCTCACGGTGCGCCAGTACCCGGAAACCGAGAACGCCACCGTCACCGTCAGCACCGCCTACTACGGCGCCGACGCGCAGACCATGGCGGGCTTCATCACCCAGCCGCTGGAGCAGGCGATCTCGCAGGCGCAGGGCATCGACTACCTGTCCTCCACCAGCGTGCAGGGCGTGTCGACCATCACCGCCACGCTGCGCCTGAACTACGACGCCAACCGTGCCCTCACCGAGATCACCACCCAGGTGAACTCGGTGAAGAACCAGCTGCCGCCGCAGGCCCAGCAGCCGGTGCTCACGGTGCAGACCGGCGAGACTGTCGACGCGATGTACATGGGCTTCTACAGCGACGTGCTGCCCACCAACAACATCACCGACTACCTCTCGCGCGTGGTCAAGCCGAAGCTCGACTCGATCCCCGGCGTGCAGACCGCCGAGCTGCTCGGCGCGCGCAACTTCGCGCTGCGCGCCTGGCTCGACCCGGCCAGGATGGCCGCGCACGGCGTCACCGCCGCGGACGTCAACACCGCGCTGGCGGCCAACAACTACCTCGCCGCGGTCGGTTCGTCGAAGGGCCAGGCGGTCACCGTCGACCTCACCGCCGACAGCGACCTGCACACCGTCGAGCAGTTCAAGCAGCTGGCGGTCAAGCAGGTCAACGGCTCCATCGTGCGGCTCGAGGACGTGGCCAAGGTGACGCTGGGCTCGGACAGCTACGACTTCAACGTGGCGTTCAGCGGCAAGCGCTCGGTGTTCATCGGCATCAAGGTGGCGCCCGACGCCAACGTGCTGGACGTGGCCAAGCAGGTGCGCGAGGCGTTCCCGGAGATCCAGCACCAGCTGCCCAGCGGCCTTACCGGCGAGATCGTCTACGACGGCACCGAGTTCGTGAACAGCTCGATCGACGAGGTGATCAAGACCCTGGTCGAGGCGCTGGTGATCGTCACCCTGGTGATCTTCCTGTTCCTCGGCAGCCTGCGCGCGGTGATCATCCCGGTGATCGCGATGCCGCTGTCGCTGGTCGGCACCTTCTTCGTGATGCTGGCGCTGGGCTACTCGATCAACCTGCTGACCCTGCTCGCCCTGGTGCTGGCGATCGGCCTGGTGGTGGACGACGCGATCATCGTGGTGGAGAACGTCGACCGCCACATGAAGGAGGAACACAAGACCCCGCTGCAGTCGGCCCTGCTGGCCGCACGCGAGCTGGGCGGGCCGATCCTGGCGATGACCGTGGTGCTGATCGCGGTGTACGTGCCGATCGGCTTCCAGAAGGGCCTCACCGGTGCGCTGTTCACCGAGTTCGCCTTCACCCTGGCCGGTGCGGTCACGGTGTCGGCGGTGGTGGCACTGACGCTGTCGCCGATGATGTGCGCGACGTTCTTCCGCGGCGACCAGGACGAAGGCCGCTTCGTGAAGTTCATCGACCACCAGTTCGAGCGCGTGCAGAACGGCTACAAGCGCATGCTGCACGGCACGCTGTCGACCTGGTCGGTGGTGATCGTGATGTCCGGCCTGCTGCTGCTGGCGACCATCGCGCTGGGCATGACCGCGCAGTCGCAGCTGGCGCCGGAGGAAGACCAGGGCATCGTCGCGGGCCAGATCGTCGGCGCGCCGAACGCCACCGCGCAGCAGATGAACGTGTACGCCGAGCAGATGTATGCGGCGGCGAAGAAGCTGCCGGAGTACGAGCAGATGTTCCAGCTCACCGGCGTGCCGACCACCAACCAGGGCATCGGCGGCGTGCTGTTCAAGCCGTGGGACCAGCGCAGCCGCAGCGCGCATGAGCTGCAGCAGGAGCTGCAGGCCGCCTGGAACGGCATCGCCGGCGCCAAGGTGGCGGCGTTCCAGTTCCCGCCGTTGCCCGGCGCCTCGGGCCTGCCGATCCAGATGGTGATCACCACCACCGAGCCGTTCCAGAACCTCAACGAGGTGGCCAGCGAGGTGCTGGCCAAGGCCCAGGCCAGCGGCAAGTTCTACTTCATCGATTCGGACCTGAAGGTGGACAAGCCGCAGGCCACGGTGTCGTTCGACCGCGACATGATCACCTCGCTGGGCCTGACCCAGAAGGACGTCGGTGCCTCGCTCGGCGCGGCGCTGGGCGGCGGCTACGTCAACTACTTCTCGATCTCCGGTCGTTCGTACCGGGTGATCCCGCAGGTGTTGCAGGTCGACCGGCTCAATCCGCACCAGGTGCTGAACTACTACCTCAACACGCCGGGCGGCAAGGTGATCCAGGCCTCCACCGTGGCAAAGATCAAGCACGAGGTGGTGCCGCGCTCGCTCAACCACTTCCAGCAGCTGAACTCGGCGACCATCTCCGGCGTGTCCGGCATGTCACAGGGTGAGGCCCTGCAGTACCTCGCGGGACTGGTGAAGGAAGTGGCGCCGACCGGCTACACGGTGGATTACGCCGGCCAGTCGCGGCAGTTCGAGAAGGAGTCGGGCGGCTTCGGCGGCACCCTGCTGTTCGCGGTGATCATCGTGTTCCTGGCACTGGCCGCGCAGTTCAACAGCCTGCGCGATCCGATCGTGATCCTGGTGTCGGTGCCGCTGGCGCTGTTCGGCGCACTGATCTTCGTCAACCTGTTCACCAGCCTCAACATCTACACCGAGGTGGGGCTGGTGACCCTGATGGGCCTGATCTCCAAGCACGGCATCCTGATGGTGGAGTTCGCCAACCACTCGCAGCTGGCCGGCATGGGCAAGCGCGAGGCGATCGAGCACGCCGCCGCGGTGCGCCTGCGCCCGATCCTGATGACCACTGCGGCGATGGTGCTGGGCGTGGTGCCGCTGGTGATCGCCTCCGGCGCCGGCGCGGCAGGCCGCTTCAACATGGGTCTGGTGATTTCCACCGGCCTGGCCATCGGCACGCTGTTCACCCTGTTCGTGGTGCCGGCGTTCTACATGCTGCTGTCCACCGACCATCACGCGGACAAAGCCGCAGACGAAGAGCCGCCGCTGCTGGAGGCTTGAGTCGCCAGGCGATATCGTCGGCAGGAAGGCAAAAGGCGCGGGCAACCGCGCCTTTCGCTTTATCGGGCCCGCACGTGAGCGGGTGTCGATTGACCGGTCGGCCCGCTCCACCGACCATCCGGGAACACGTCCCGCACAAGGGGTGCTCAGGGACGTGTCACCAAGGGGAAAGACATGCTTGCAGAGTACAAGCGCACCACCAACATCGGCGTCGGCCTGGGCCTCATCGGCTCGATCATCGGCCGCGTGCTCATGGAGTCGGGGAGCGAAGACCTCGGTGTCCTGATCGCGCTGGTGGGGCTCGGCGTGTTCATCTGGGGATGCAGCCAGTACGCGAAGGCAAAGGGCCACTCGCCGTTGTGGGGCGCCCTCGGAATACTCAGCCTGATCGGTCTGCTGGTGCTGTTCTTCCTGCCGGACCGGCACAAGGAGGCAGCTGCCTGACGCCGGCTCCTTTCGCTGCCGGGAGCCAAGCGCCAGCTCCGGCACCACGCCGGTGATGGCGACAGCGGAGGGTACGGAAACCCGCGCCCTCCACCCGCTCTCCCGAACCACCCGCATGTCCTCGACCCACGGACGAGGTGACCTATCCCCCATGACCGACATCGCCTTCACCGCCGACGAGCGCGCGATCCTGGTGCGCAGGATCCAGGGTTACTTCAGTGAGGAGCTGAAACAGCGCATCGGCCAGTTCGACGCGGAGTTCCTGCTCGACTTCGTCGGCCGGGAGATCGGCGCGTACTTCTACAACCGCGGCCTCTACGACGCGCAGGCCATCCTGGGCAGGAAGATGGACGATCTGCAGGACGCGATCCTGCAGCTGGAACAACCGACCGAGTTCAGCCGCTAGCGCCGGCCGGGATGCCCGGGATCCGGCGACCGCCGCTCGGTCCACCGTGCGCCGCCACTTGACCGCGAGGCGCGACCGGGCGCTCTAATCCGCCACGATCGACCGGCTCGCACTTTTGGAGGATGCCCCGTGAACAAGCCCCCGGTGTGGTTCTACGTCGTCGCCACCGCCGCCCTGTTGTGGAACCTGGCCGGCTGCGTGGCCTTCGTCGCCGATCTCCAGTTGAGGCCGGAGGACATCGCCAAGCTGCCCGACGCGCAGCAGATGCTCTATCGGGAACGCCCGCTGTGGGCCATCGCCGCCACCGGCATCGCCGTCGTCGGCGGCGCACTCGGCTGCCTCGGCCTGTTGCTGCGCAAGCGCTGGGCGACCGGTCTGCTGATCGCCTCCCTGCTCGGGGTGCTGGCGCAGGATGTCGGCCTGTTCATCATGCTCGAGAACCTGAAGGCGGCGAACCCGGTGGCCCCGCTGCTGCAGGGCGCGGTGCTGCTGGTGGCGATCGGCCTGGTGCCACTGGCGGGGTGGGCCGGCGCGCGGGGGTGGACCCGATGACGGTGGCGACCGGCTATCCGTGCTTGCCCGTCGACCCGCGACGCACCGACCACGCGATCAGTCCGATCGCCGGGTAATAGCTGCCGAGTATCCACAACGTGGCCAGCGGCAAGGCGTGACGGAAGCGATCCCAGGCGATCAGGCTGTCGCTGGCCATGAACAGCAGGGCGCCGAGTGCGGCAACACGCGACGGCAGCGCCAAGGCATCGCCGGTGGACGCGTGCTGCCACGCGCGCCCCACCGCCTGTCCCGTCATGGTCGCCAGCACCAGCGCGTAGACGGCCACTGGGACGCGCAGCGGTACGGCTACATGCGGCCACAGCAGCCACAACAGGCCGACGGCGCCCAGCAGGCAGGCCAGCAGCCCCAGCGGGCGCACCGCGAAGCGGCTGTCGTCCAGCCATGCAGCGAGGAAGGCCAGATGCCCGAGCAGGAACGCAGCCAGCCCCGGCACGAAGAAGTCGCCGGGCAGCATCAGCAGCACATCGCCGAGCAGGGCGAGGCCCAGGCCGATCAGCACACGGCGGCGATAGCGCAGCGACAGCGGCGGCCTCGCGCGCCAGGCCATCGCCAGGATCAGCACCGTCGCCAGCGGCTTGCAGATCCAGTGCAGCCAGCGCCAGCCGTCGGCTGCACCCGATCCAGCCAGCAGGGCACCGAGGATGGCGCCGGTCGCCACCAGACCGGTGATTGCAAGGAAGCCTGCTCGGAGCTGGGAGGAATCGGATTCAGCGGGGCTCGCATGCATGCCGGGCATCCGTGGTGGCAGAAGCGGCCGATCATAGCGGGGCGTTGGCTTCGGGAAGTTCGGCTGCCGGCCGCCAGACTCATGCGCCTGCGGCGATGCGCCCTAGCCCCACGCCACGCCACGCCAGGCCACCGGCCAGCACGCACCGCTAGGGTGCGGTCGTGGCGCCGCGCACAGCATTCGTGTCGGGATGCGTAGCCGGCCCGCCCGCCGTCGCGGAATACCCGTCATCCAGCGTGCGCAGGAAGGCCACCACGTCGGCGATCTCGCGGGTGTCCAGTGCCGGCATCGCACCCTTGCCGCGATCCATCGGTGCGTCGGTACGGTCGACGTTGCCGCGGTAGCGCGGCGGCAGGTCGTCGTAGGGGATCACCTTGCCGTGCGCCCGCGGATACCACTTGCCCGGCTCGGTGTCGCGCTGGACGTAGAACGCGACCACGTCGGTGAGCGAACGGAAGGCGCCGTTGTGGAAGAACACCCGGCGCGTGGCCACGTTGCGCAGTGTCGGCGTCTTGAACATGCCGCAGTAGCGCGCCTGCTCCTGCAAGTCACGCCGGTAGGGGCCGCACAGGCCCAGGTCGACATGATGTGGGTCGCGGTTGGCCGGGATCGAAGGGTTGCGCGGTACGCCGAGCGCGGCGTAGGCGAAATCGGTGAACGGCACGGGGCGTCCGCCCGGCCCCGGCACGTCGATATGGCAGGACGCGCAGTTGCCCTTGCGCGGGTCGTTGAACAGCGCGTAGCCGCGCAGCTCCTGCGCGGTGAAGCCGGCGTGGCCGGACATCACCGCGTCGAACTTGCTGGTGTAGGGGTGGAAGCTCGGGTCTTCGCGCTGAAACGCCGCCAGCGCCTCGCCGACGTCGGCGAACGCCTGCGCCGGATGCGCGAACACGTCCGCGCCGAACACCTGCCGGAACGCCGCGGCATGTGGACCGTCGCGCACGGCGGCGACCACCGCCTGCGGACCGGCATTGGCCATCTCGTTGCGGTCCAGCAGCGGGATCGCCGCCTGCTGCTGGCGCGAGGCGGCGCGGCCGTCGCGGGTGAAACCACCGCGCGGGCCTTCGTACTCGGCGTCCTCCGAGCCCGGCGTGAAGGCGTCGAGGCTGAACAGCGGCGTGTGGTCGAGGTAGCGCAGCGAGGGCACGGCGCGGGTGCCGGCGCGATCGAGGTGCGGTCCACCCAGCTGCACCGCGCGTCCGTTCGGTGGCCCGTAGGCGTGCGCCGGGCTGTGGCAGCTGGCGCAGGACATCCGCTTCGAGGCCGACAGGGTGGTATCGAAGAAGAGCCTTTTGCCCAGCTCGGCCTGCGCACTCAGGTGGCCGGGCGTCGATGGATAACGCACCCACTGGCGGATCGCCGCGTCGACCGGGGTGGTGTCCGCCGGCCGGCTCGCGGCGGCGACCGACCCGCCACCGACCACGCACGCGGCAACCGCCGCCGCCCCGAGGGCAACGACGGCACGCGGGCCGAGCCAGGTGTTGGAGAAGCAACGCATCGGGCCAGCCGACGGCGGGGTGCCGCCGCCGGTTGTTCGGATCAGAACTGGAACATCGACATCAGGTCGCCCACCGCCGGCCCGTTGATCGGCTGGTACGGCTTGGCAGGCGTCACCACCGGGTTGGGCAGGTTGTCACGGCTGCGCGCGGACAGCGGCGACAGGCGCCAGTTGCGCTCGATGAATTTCAGGATCGAGGCGTGATCCTGGTAGGCGTGGTCCACCACGCCCTTGCGGGCATAGGGCGACACGGCAAGCATCGAGATGCGCGGGCCGTCGCCGAAGAAATCCACGGACTGGATGTAGCCGGTGTCGAAGTGGCCGCCACCCTCGTCGGTGGTGATCAGCACCGCGGTGTGCGCCCACAGCTGGGGGTCGGCCTGCACCTTGGCCAGCAGGTCCTTGAGGAAGGCCTCATAGCTGGCCGGCGCGGAGTAGCCCGGATGGCCGCTGTCGAGGTTCTTCGGCACCACGAAGGACACCGCCGGCAGGGTGTGATGCGCGATGTCGGCGTCGAACGTGGCCAGGCCGGCCAGGCCGGACTTCAGCGCCGGGTCGCCCATCACCTTCGACGAGGCGGCCAGCGGGTCGCCGATGTTGTTGTACTGGAGCATCTGCGCCTTGGCGACCGACACGTGATACGCGGCGGCCTCGGCGGCGACGTCCGCCGCGTCGCGGCCACCGGTGTACCACTTCCAGCTCACACCCTTCTTCGCCAGCGCCTCGGCAATGGTCGGCACGGTCTGCGGCGGGTAGTTGTAGTTGTCCGGACCGATCGGCTGCGGCTTGCCGTCCATGTCGTAGCCGGGGTTGTAGTTGTTCACCAGGTAGTAGGTGTCCGGCGCGCACTTGCTGGGCACATGGCGTTCCGCGAGGAAGGCCAGGATCGGTGCGACGCCCGGCTGCTTCGGGTCGGCGCAGTTCACGTACGAGCCGCCCTCGTAGCCGTCGCGGGTATAGAAGTTGTCCGTGCCCGGCATCGGCTCCGGGTTCTCGATCTGGTTGGCCGGCGGCATCACCGGCTTGCCGTCGCGGTTGAAGAACGGCACGTCGGCGGTGGCGATGGCGAAGAAGTTGTCGCCGGTGCCACCCATGATCGACTGGTGGTAGTTGTCGCTCAGCGCGTACTGCTTCGCCAGCGCGTCGAACAGCGGCGCATCGCCGGCGGACATGTTCATGAAGCCCATCAGCTCGCCGCCCTGCGACGGGTTGGCCGGGCTCACGCCCTTGGTGTCGCCGCCCTGCCCGGTGCTGTCGGCCACCCAGGTGAACATGTCCAGCTTGTGGTTGTCGCCGCCGGTCTGCTGCCACATCTGGAAGAAGCGATGCACCGGGTCGCCGGTACGCACCGCCGCGTCCAGGCCGCTCTTGCCGGCATTGATGTAGGGCACGTAGCGGGTGATCTGGAACGGGCCGTTCGGCAGGTCGGCGGGGAAGCGCTTGTCCGGCAGGCCGCCGGCGGCCTGGAAGGTCACCGGGTTCATCTCGCCGATCTGCTGCGGCTGCGGCAGCGTGGCGTACGCACCGGCGCGCTCGGGCTGCAGGGTGTAACCGGTCTGCGGCTTGGCCTGGCTCTGCGCGGCCAGCGCGAAGTTCGGACCCGGCGTGCCGTCGGCGTTGATGATGCCCTCGGACAGGAGGTTGTTCACGGTCTGCCCCTTCGGCGGCGCATAACCACCGAACAGGCCGTCGAAGGTCTGGTTCTCGCCGATCACCACGATCACGTGCTGGATCGGCGTGGTGGTCGGCCCGTTCGCCAGGGCCAGCGCCGAGGTCGCCGCCGTCGTCGGCACGGCGGCGGAGAGCGTGCCGTGGGCGGGGATCGACACCACCGCGCGGTCGGCATCGCTGCCGACGCTGACCGCGCCCTCGGGCAGGTCGAAGTGGACCACGGACAGCAGCCGGGCCAGCGGGGTGTCGGCGCCGGCCTGGAAGTCCGCCGCGACGGCCGGGTCGACCGCCTGCGCCGCCGGCACCTGGAACGCGGCATACAGCGGCGCCAGCACGCCGGCGACCTCCTTCGCGGCGGTGGCGACGCGGGCGTCGGTCAGCCCGACCATCTGCGCGGTCGCGGGTGCGCCCTGCGGCACGACGCCCAGCGCGCGCTGGGTGACCAGTGCGGTGACCGGGTTGATGTTCGCCACCGCCTGCATCTGACCGGCCGTGGGTACGAAAGCCGCCGACCAGGTGACCGGCGCGCCGTCGCCGCCGGCCGCCGGCGCGGTCAGCACGAACGGACCGCTGCCTTCGACCACCAGCGAATAGTGGCCACGCGCATCGGTCACCGCGGATACGGTGTGCTGGCCGGCATGGTCGGTGACCGTGACCGGCACGCCCGCCACCGGCACCGCGCCGCCGACCACGCCATCGAGCGTAACGTGGACCTTGCCGGTCGCGGACGGCGTGTCGTGGTGGCAGGCGGTGAGCGCGAGCATCAGGGCCATCGGCAGCAGGCTACGTTTCATCGGGAATCTCGCTAGACGCGTGAAACCGTCGCGCAGCCGTGGCCGTCGACGGGGAGTTCGGAGGACGCGGATAGAATCGCGTGGGGATGTGACAACGGTGTTCCACCGCGCCGCGTCCGCTGCCATGCATGCACGGCAACGGACGCGGCGACGGACATCAGAACTTGGCGCTGACGTTGAAGAACACCTGGCGCGGCGCACCGGCCTGCAGGGTCTGGTTGTAGCCGTTGGGATCGGCCGCCACGTAGCCATTGGTGCCGGTGGTGGCGAAGTAGTGCTTGCCGGTGAGGTTGGTCACGTTGAGCGCCAGGCGCAGGTCGCTCAGCCCGGCCAGCGCACCGAAGTCGTAGCTCGCGCCGGCGTTGAACAGCCAGTACGAAGGCACGAACGAGTCGTTGGTGTAGGTGATGTAGCGCTTGCCGGTGAACTTGCCGTCCACGGTGAAGTTCCAGCCACCCACGCCGTAGCTCAGGCCCGAGGTGAACATCCAGCTGGGAATGCCCACCACGTACTTGCCCTTGGTCGCGACCACGCCGCCGTTGAGGTAATCGTCCTGGTACTTGGTGCTGCCGTAGGACAGCGTGTTGAGCCAGCGCATGCCCTCCATCGGACGCCAGATCAGCGACAGATCGGCGCCGCGGCTGTCCACGCTGCCGACGTTGTTGAGCTGGCTGGCGCAGGTCTGCACGGCCGAGCACGGCGTGGTCTGCAGCAGACGGTTGGTGAAGCGCGTGTAGTACAGGTCCGCCGCCGCTTCATAGGTGGCGCCGCGCACGCGGTAGCCCGCTTCCAGCGTCTGCGAGCCTTCCGGCTTGAGCGTGCCCTTGCTGGCGTCAAACGCCGCCTGCGAGGTGGCGAACGGCAGCGCGCCGTAGGCGTTGATGTTCTTGCTGTACGAGGCGTAGACGTCCTGGAAGTCGTCGATGCGGTAGTCCACGCCGGCCTGCGGCAGGAAGCCGTCGCTGGCCTTGATGCTGCCCTGCGCGTAGGCACCGGTCGGCACCCGCGAGGCCGAGTCGGTGGTGGAGCGCAGCGACTTGGCACCGAAGTTCACGGTCAGCCGGCCATCCATCAGGTGCAGGGTGTCCTCGGCGTACACCATCCGCGTCTTGTAGTTGTAGTGCTGCAGGAACGCGCGGTAGAACGGCGTCTCGCCGTCGTAGATGGTCCACAGGCCGGTGTACGCGCCGTACAGGTTGAAGTAGTTGCGCTCGATGTTGTTCTTCGAGTTCTCGCCCCACACGCCCACTTCGATGTCGTTGTTGCCCAGCGTGTACTGCACCGAACTGGTCAGGCCGTAGCGGTCCAGGCCGTAGTCGGTGGTGCGCAGGGCCAGCGGCACGCCACTGGCCGGCGACGGCGTGTACGGCGTGGTCCACTGACCCTCGCCTCGGTCGCCGTGGTAGTAGGTGCCCAGGTTCCAGATCAGGTTGTCGCTGAGGGTGAAGCTGCCGCTGAGCCCGGCCAGGTTGTCGTGGCGGATGCCGCCGCCGGCGTAGTAGTCGGCGTCCAGCCAGTCGTAGTCGGCGGGCAGCCCGGCCAGCGCGCTCGGGTAGCCGTTGGCCACACCGTTGTACTGGCCGGTGGTCTGGTAGGCGGTCGCCGCCTGCACCGCCTTGCTCCAGTCCGGCTGGTAGTAGTCGAAGTTCCAGCCCAGCACGCGCTGGCTGGTCAGCGACAGATCCTGGTAGTCGTATTCCTTGCGCTTGGAGCTGTCGACGAACAGGCTGATGCGGTTGCCCTCGCCCCACTGGTAGACCGACTTCAGGTTGATCTGGTTGGAGCGCTGCGAGCCGTAGCCCTTCCACTTGTCGGTGTTGGCGTGGTTGTACGACACGTACGTGGACAGGCCGTGGAAATCGCCGGTATCCAGGCGCACGTAGGTGCGGCGGGTGTTGTCCGAACCGATCGCCTGGTCGACGCGCGCGCCGGCCTTCGTCTCCGGGTCGGCCGAGTAGAACTGCACGGTGCCGCCGAGGTTGGAGCTGGACGGCGTGCCCAGCGCGCCGGCGCCCTGCGCCAGCTGCACCGAGGCGATGTTGTCCGAGCTGATCGCGCGGGTCACCTGCAAGCCGTTGGTGACGCCGTAGGCCATGTTGCCCAGTGGGATGTTGTCCAGGGTGAAGCCGAGGCGGCTCTGGTCGAAGCCGTGCAGGCTGATCGTGGTGGACCACTCGTAGGCGCCCCAGGGATCGGACGACTGGAAGTTCACGCCCGGCAGCTCGTTGAGCACCTTCAGCGCGCTGGTGCCCGGGGTGGCGGCCTTGATGTCCTCGCGGCCGATGGTCTGCACCTGGCGGGTTTCGCCGGTGGCGACCACCGAGATCGTCTGCAGCTGCTTGGCGTTGTCGGCAGCCGTCGCCGGCGCATCGGCCGGTGCGGCGACGGGGACGTCGGTGGCGAAGACGTTGCCGTGCAGAACGGCGAACAGGGCCAGCGCGAGGCCGGTGCGGCGTAGCGGAAAGCGGGAAGACATGCGTAGACATCCTCGGCGCGCAGGTCCGGGGACCTGTCGCCAACGTGGGAGATGGGGGTGAACGACCGCCGTCGTGGGGCGGATCGCGGGAAGCATGGGCGCCGCCCGTGAAGATTCGTTTACATCCGTGTGTACGCAAGAACGGACGTCTAAACACAACTGTCACATGGCGGCTCGCGCCGCGCGCGATCAGCGCGTGTCCACCGCCTCGCGACCCAGCGCCGGGTCGTCGGTGAAGAAGGCATCGATGCCGGCGGCCAGATAGACCCTGAGCTCGGCGACCATGCCGCGGGCGTTGACCGTGCTCGGGTGGTCGCCCTCCCAGAACGCCTTCGCCAGGAAGGTGTTTTCCGGACGGAAGGTGTAGGGGTGCACTTCCAGCCCCACCGCGTGCGCATTGCGGACCAGCGCGGTGGGGCTGCCCAGTTGGCCATCGGCGGTGTACGGAATGATCGCCTGGTAGCCGGGCCCGATCGCATCGGCATAGCGGGCGATCGCCGCGAGCCCGGCCGGCGTGATCATCTGTGCATAGGTGAGTTCGCCGCCGGCGGCGAGCACGTCGCCGGGGCGCACATCCGGGTCGTCGATCAGCTGCAGCAGGCGGATGTTCGGATGTGCGTGGCCGAGTTTCCCGCGCAGGTACTTCAGGTTGCCGATCTCGAACGACTGGATCTCCACCGGTGCGCTGCGCGTGTATGCGTGCGCCGCCAGCGTGGCGAGCAGCTTGTCCTCCATCGGCAGGCCGATGCCGCGGAAATAGCTGCCGTGCTTGATCTCCGGGATCAGCCCGATCGGGCGGCCCCGTGCGGCCGACTCGGCGGCGGTGAAATCGATGATCTCGTCCAGCGTGGGGATCTGGAACTGGCCGTCGTATGCGGTGCCGCGCAGCTCGGGCAGGCGTTCGCGGGCGCGCAGGGTCTTCAGCTCGGCGAGGGTGAAGTCCTCGGTGAACCAGCCGGTGACGCGGTGGCCATCGATCACCTTGGCGGTGCGCCGGCCGGCGAACTCCGGATGGTCGGCGACATCGGTGGTGCCGTCGATCGCGTTCTCGTGGCGGGCCACCATCACGCCGTCCCGGGTCATCACCAGGTCCGGCTCGATGAAATCGGCGCCGTCGGCGATCGCCTTGGCGTAGGAGACCAGGGTGTGCTCCGGCCGCAGCGCGCTGGCGCCACGATGGCCGATCACCAGGACCCGTTTGGCCAACGGCGGTTCGGCGGCATGCGGCGCGCTGGACATCGACAGCATCCCGAGCAGGAGGACACGAAGGACTGGGCGGTGCATCGGCGCGACTCCGGCGGCAGACACGCCTTGTACCCGGCGTACCTTACCGCTACATGGCAGGTGGCCGCGAGGCTACAGCTTCAGATGGATCCCACGCCGGTCCATCGCCCACACGATCGCCCACCACAGCGCCACGAAGGCGATCGCCCAGGCGAGCGAGGCGACCCAGGGGCCGGCCAGCGGCGTGATCCATCCGGCGAAGCCGCGCTGGTAGAGCACCGGCTGCAGACCGCTGGCCGGCAGCAGGATCTGCATCAGCTCGGAGCCGGCATACGCGGCGATGGCGTTGACGCCGAAACGCCGGCCCAGCGCAGGCCAGCCGCGCCGATCGATCAGCACGTGGCAGGCCAGCAGGGCGAGCATCGCCCAGCCGGCGGTCCACAGCACGAAGCTCGGCGTCCACAGGTTCTTGTTGAACGGCATCGCCGCCGAACCCAGCCAACCGGCGGCGAGCAGCGCCGCACCGGCCAGCAGCAGGGTCCGCCGCGATCCGGCGCGCAGCCAGGTGCCGGCGCAGAGGCCCAGCAGGGTGCTGGCGATGGAAGGCAAGGTGCTGAGCAGGCCCTCCGGATCGTGCACCTGGCCGGTGATCGCATTGCGGTCCCACACATAGCGACCGAACAGCGCGCCATCGACCCGGTCGACCGGGTTGTCCCACTTGGCCAGGCCGCCGAAGTGCAGCAGCAGGCCGTAGCCGGCGAGCAGGCCGATCAGCGAGACCCACCAGGCCCGGCGCGGCGTGTAGATGGCGAGCGCCGCGGTCACCGCGAAGCACACGCCGATCCGCTGCAGCACGCCCGGCCAGCGCATGTCGCGCCCCGGCAGCAGCCAGGCCGCCAGCAGGTTGATCGCCACGCCCAGCAACACGATCCGCAGCGCACGCGCCAGACCCGCCCGCAACAGCGGAGCGCGCGCGTCGCCGCGCGCCAGCCGGGGTCCGAGCGACAGCGCAATCGACACGCCAACGATGAACAGGAAGAAAGGAAAGATCAGGTCGGTCGGCGTGCAGCCGTTCCACTCGGCATGCTCCAGCGGCCAGTACACGTGGCCCCAGTCGCCGGGATCGTTGACCAGCAGCATCGCGGCGACGGTGAGGCCACGCAGGGCGTCGACCGAGGCGAGCCTGGCGGAGGCCGGCGACGGATTCGACCCGGGCCGGGCCGGATCGGTCATCGCACGGCATCCAGCAGCTGCACCCGGTCGAAGACGTACAGTGGACCATCGTTCGGTGCGGTCAGCGCGAAGCACAGCGTGTGGCGTCCCGGCGGCGGCGTGATCGCCGCGTTGAACGTCAGCGTGCGCGGCGCGCGCGACGGATCCGGCAGGGTCCACTGGTTCAGCACCTCGCCATCGCAACGGTCCAGGTGCACCACCAGCTCGCCGAACGGCGTAGCGTGCGGGCGCTGCACCACCAGCTTGGCGTCGTGCGCCAGCGCGTAGTTGTTGGGCAGGCGCTGCAGCACGACATGCAGGCCGTGGATGCCGTCCAGCGGCGCATCGGCCCATTGCTGGCAACGGTTGAACAGCGGCAGCTCGTACACCGGCGACAGCGAGGTGACGTCCGGCAACGGCTGCACGCGCAGGCGGAACGGGTTGCCCGGGCAGTTCGCCAGCGCCGTGGTGCCGCGGGTGAGCAACGCGACGCGGTCGATCACCCGGCTGCGCGGCGCACCGAGCACGCTGCCATCGGCAGCGTAGGCCGCCGCGCGCACGGTCACCGGCAGGCCCACCTCGAACGGGGCGGTGTAGACCGACGCGTGCGCATCGGGAGCGCTGCCGTCGAGGGTGTAGCGCAGGGTGCCGTACTTCGCCTGGTTGGACAGCGTCACACGGGTGCGGCCAGAGGCGAGCGCAGCGTCCGCATCCACCGCGATGTCCGGGGCGAAGGCGCTGTCGGCATAGGCGATGCCGGCCGCCCGGTAGCGGGCCAGCTGCGCCGGCAGGCGGGCGAGGAAGTCGTGCCAGTCGCGACGCACGACGGGCGTCCAGTCCACCTCGGCCAGCGCATCCAGCCGCGGGAACACCGCGTGCTCGACGTGCGCGAAGCTCGGCATGTGCTCGGTCCACACGTTGGCCTGTGCGCCCAGCACGTGGGCCACCCCGGCCGCGTCGAGCTGCTTCGGCACCGGCTCGAAGGCGTAGATGTCGGCCAGCGACTTCACCGGGATGCGGCCGGTGGTCTCGTCGGCGCGATCGCTCTGCAACTGGTCGAAGTACAGGTCGGGCGCGGGCGACAGGATCACGTCATGCCCCTTGCCCGCCGCCTCCACCGCCCCCTTGCTGCCGCGCCAAGACATCACTACCGCATCGCCGGGCACGCCGCCTTCGAGGATCTCGTCCCAGCCGATCATGCGGCGGCCGTGGGCGCCGAGGTAGCTGCCGAGCTGGTTCATGAACCAGCTCTGCAGCGCATCGTCGCTGGCCAGACCCAGCCGCCTGCGCTCGGCCTGTACCGCGGGCGAGGCCTGCCACTGGTCCTTCACCGCCTCGTCGCCGCCCAGGTGGATGTAGTGGGAGGGGAACAGCGCCATCACCTCGTCCAGCACGTGCTCCATGACGCGCACGGTGGCCGGGCTGGGGTTGTACAGCGTGGTGTTGACGCCCCAGTCGACCGACACTTTAGGGCGCTTGCCGGTGACGCCCAGGCGCGGGTACGAAGCCACCGCCGCGGTGGCGTGGCCCGGCAGGTCGATCTCCGGCACCACGGTGATGTGGCGGGCCGCGGCGTAGGCGACCAGTGCGCGGATCTGCGCCTGCGTGTAGAAGCCGCCGTAGCGCTTCGGCTCGCCGTCGTGGCCGGCGTGCGGCGGGATGCGCCAGGCGCCGATGCGGGTGAGTTCGGGATAGCGCTTGATCGGGATACGCCAGCCCTGATCGTCGGTGAGGTGCCAGTGCAGCACGTTGAGCTTGTGCTCGGCCATCTGCTCGATCAGCGTGCGGATCTCCTCCGGCGTCTGCATGTGGCGCACGGAGTCGAGCATCAGGCCGCGCCAGGCGAAGCGGGGGGCATCGTCGATGGCCAGTGCAGGCAGCGGCGCGCCAGCCGGCACCGAGGTGAGCACCTGCCACAGCGTGACGGCACCGTAGAACAGGCCCGCATCGGTGCGCGCACGGATCTGCACGCCCCCGGGCGCGATCACCAGCCGGTAGCCCTCGGCGGCGGCGACCGATCCATCGCGCACGAAACGCACCGCGGCGACATCGCCACCGGTCGCCAATGGCAGCGCAAGTCCGCGGCTGGCCCGCGCCCTCTCTGCCAGCCATTGCGCGGCACCGGCAGCGGCCCGATCGCCGTCGGGTACGCCCAGCGTGTCACCGGAACGGAGCACGAAGCTGCCCGGCGCGCGCTGCAGCGAAGCCACCTGCGGGATCAGCGACAGCGGCGGCACTGCGGGGGCCGGCGGCGGCGCGGCGACTGAGGCGGCGGGACGGGTTGCGGTGGTCGGCGAGCACGCCGCCACGAACGAACCGGCGACGACCAGGGCCAGGCGGATCAGGGTCGGGCGACGGGGCATCGATCACTCCTGCGACGGTGGCAACCGGCATGCTGCCACGCAGTTAAAAAAAAAAACGGGCCCGAAGATCGGACCCGCGGGGAGTAGAAAGAAACTCTAAAGGGAGGCGGCCATCCATGGCCGATGCCTTGCGCGACGACGGGGTCGAGGCGGCGCCGCGCGAGGCAGGTCAGAGCTTGTAGTTCACGGTCAGGTAGTACTGACGGCCGTTGGTGTAGAAGGCCTCCGGCGCCTTGTCGAAGCCCAGGCCGGCCTGCGAACCCTTCACGTAGTACTTCAGCGTCGGATTGTTGAGGTTCATCGCGTCGAACGAGACGCTCAGGTGCTCGTTGAACTTGTAGCCGGCCGAGAACGAGAGGTAGCCGGTACCGGCCTGGTAGTAGGGCAGCAGCGGCATCGTGTTGCCCAGCGAGCCACCCTGGACCGACATCATTCCGTCATAGAACGAGGAGCGGTAGGTGTAGTTGACGCGGGCATTCCAGTGGGCATCCTCGAAGAACGCCGAGGCGTTGACCGTGTCACGCGAGGTGCCGAACAGCGGACGATTGCCGGCAGCCACGTTGTTGCCGAAGGTTCCATCGGCGTTGTAGAGGTAGGTGCCGCCGGAGGAGTGCCCGTTGCTGTAGGTGTAGTTGACCTGCGTTCCGAAGTGGTCGCCGATCGGCTGCACCCAGTTCAGCTCCACGCCCTTCAGCTTGCCGCTGACGTTGACCGGCACGCTGACCAGGTAGTTGCTGTAGATCGGCGTACTCGACGGATTGGTGATCCGGTCGTAGGTCAGGCGGTTGTTGAGGTACGTGCGCGTGACCGTGCCGTAGTCGTAGTAGTTGCTCAGGTCCATTTCGTACACGGCGGCGGACAACAGGCCGCGCGGTGCGAAATACCACTCCAGCGATGCGTCGAAGTTCGTCGACAGCAGCGGCTTCAGGTAGGGGTTCGAGCCGGAGCCCGAGCCCATGCCGTCCGCCGTGAGCGGATCACTCAGGTTGAGGAACCCGGCCAGCTGACCGTAGTCCTGACGAGTGAGCGTCTGCGAGGCGGCGAAGCGTGCCAGCAGGCTGCCGTCGCTGTTGAGGTTGAACTTGATGTTGAAGCTCGGCAGCAGCTTGCCGTAGTGGTGCTTGTAGTGGTTGTAGTACCAGCCGCCCGGATAGAACGCCGAGTTGAGGTACGGGCCGGTGTAGCTGGACTCGACGATGGAGGGACTGGTGTAACCGATGTTCTCGTCGGTGGACGCGTAACGCAGGCCGACGTTGCCGCTCCAGTTCTCGCCGGAGAAATTGGCCTGCAGATAGGCCGCGCTGTTCTTCTCCTTCATCGAGTAGATGCCGTTCGGATAGAGCCGCGAACTGGTGTCACCGGTCACTGCCCGGTTGGCATAGGCGGCGTTCAGCGCCTTCAGCTGGGCAGGCGTCCAGTACCAGATGTTCGAGGGCATCTGGCCCACGCCCACGTCGCCGGCGAAGCTGCCGGGGTAGTTGCCGCCCGACGCCGGGTAGATGGTGGAACCCGGTCCGAACTGCACCGCCGAGGCCCAGTTCGGACCCTGCGCGACATCGGTGGGGCTGTCGTGGGTGTGCTCGGCATAGCGTGCGCCGAACTGCAGCGAGGCGAGCGCGCCCTCGTCGAAGTCGAGTTCGCCGTCGGCCTGGAACCAGTGTTCCTTGTCGATCACATGGATGTTCTGCTCGCCGAAGATCCAGGACAGGCCGGCGGTCGCTGTATCGAACGAGGAGTTGTTACCACCCAGCGTCCAGTTGGCGGGCTTGCCGACGCCGTTCATCGCGTAGCTGGCCGACTGGCCAATGCCCGTATCCATCTCCATCACGTCCTGGGTCGGCGTGTTGCCGGTGCCCTTGGTCGTACCACCCTGGAACGTGAAACTCAGCGTGTCACTGACCTTCCAGTCCGCATCAAGGGTGAAGTAGCGGCTGGACTCGCTCTCGCCCGGACGCGAGATCATGTCGTAGATGCCCTGCGACAGGCCCGCCTGAGGCGCCATCGCCGCACTGCTCAGGATGTTGCCCTGCAGAGAGTAGCTGGTGAGCGTGTCGCCAGGCAGGCGGTCACGCAGCCGCAGCATGTAGTTGCGGTTGTAGTCGGTGGCGTCCATCTTGGAATAGAAACCATCGAGGTTCAGGGTCAGGTTGTCGAGGACCTTCCACTCCAGGTCGATCGAGCCGCCCTTGCGCTTGCGCGTCTGCGTGAACAGCGCGGCGCCCGGCAGGTTGGGATAGAACACACCGGTGCTGGCGCTGCCGTTGACTCCGGTGAGGCCGAGCTGGGTGGCCACCGCCGAGCCGGTCGGAATGTACGAATAGCCAAGCATTTCCTGGCCTTCGCGCTGCAGGTCACGCTCCTCGTAGAAGCCCTGCAGCATCACGCCGAACGTGTCGTCGCTGTTCTTCCAGTTGACCAGGCCGTTGAACTGCGGCTTGGTGCTGCTCGCCAGATCGCTGTAGACGCCACCCACACTGGCCTCGGCCGAGAAGGGCTTGCCGAACTCCAGCGGCTTGCGCGTGATGATGTCGATCGATCCGGCCGCACCGCCTTCGAGCAGTTTCGCCTCGGAGGTCTTGTGCACCACGACCTGGCTGACCACTTCCGACGGCAGCATCGAGTAGCTGGCGCTGCGGGTACCGCCACCGCCGACGACGAACCAGTCGCCCGAGGCGAGCGCGTGACCGTTGACCGTGGTCAGCGTGAGCGACGGGGCGCTACCGCGGATGCTGGCGCGGTCGGCTTCGTCGAAGCCGCCCTCGGCGCCCGCCGCATCGGCGATGTTGACGCCGGGCAGCTGGGCGATGGTATCGGCAATGTTCTTCGCCGGCAGCTTGCCGATGTCCACCGCGGACACGACTTCGACGTGCGAGTTCGCCGCCTGCTTGGTGTCCAGCGACATCGCCTCGCTCGCCCGGATACCGGTGACGGTGATCGCGCTGAGCTGCTGGGCCTTGGTCTTGTCCGGAGCGGTCTTCTCCGGCTTGGAAGCATCCTGGGCGTGCAGCGTTCCGCCGATGCACAGGCTGGCGATGATGCTCGCGGCTAACAACGTCTTGCGATGTGACATGGTGTCCTCCCCTCAGAGCCATTCGGCGACGGTCCTCTAGCGGGATGCCGCGGCCGGTGAAGTTGCTGGGCTTGCGCCCGTTGACGTGGAACTACTGCATCGTGGGTGTTGCGAAACCGGAACCAGGGCGACGGCGTGCTCAGCACTCCGTCGCCGAATGACCCTCCAGGTACAGTCCCGCCGCGCCGATCACGCCGTGCTGGCCGTGCTCCATCAGGCGAACCGGAACCTGCTGCAGGTAGGCGTGCATCACGCCCTTGTTGAAGAACCGCGTGGCGAACGAGCTGGTCAGCAGCAGCTCGCGGATCTGCGGCAGGATCCCGCCGGCCAGGAACACGCCCCCGCGTGCCCCGTACAGCAGGACCAGATCGCCGACGAAACTGCCGAGCAGCCCGCAGAACACCTCCAGTGCCTCCACCGCGTGCACATCGCTGCGGTCCAGCGCGGCGCGGGTGATGTCGGCCGGGCGCGCCAGGGTCGGCTCGCGGCCTTCCAGCTCGCACAGCGCCTGGTAGAGATTGAGCAGGCCGGGGCCGGACAGCGCGTGCTCGAACGACACGTGCGAACGCTCGCGGGCGAGGATGCGCAGGATCGCGATCTCGCGCTCGTTGCCCGGCGCCAGCGCGATCTGCCCGGCCTCGGTGGCCAGCACCGTCGGACCCTGCGGTCCCGGCAGCAGCACCGCCGAGCCCAGGCCGGTGCCCGGCCCCATCACCAGCACCGGGCCGGGCGCGGCCGGTGCGGTGTTGTCGATCACGCCGATGGTGTCGGCGCGGGTCAGGAACTGGGTGGCAAAGGCGACCGCCTCGAAATCGTTGACCACCGCCAGGCGGGACAGTCCGAGCCGCTCGCGGATCTCGCGGATCGACACTGGCCACGGCAGGTTGTCGTTGACGATGGCGTCGCCCAGGACGTAGCCGGCGCTGGCCACGGCGCACTGCTCGATCGGTGCAGCCGGCGCCAGGTGGGTGACGAAGTCTTCCAGCACCGCGGTGAGACTGGGCCAGTCCGCACAGGCGTAGCGGTGGTAGGCATGCACCTGCACCGGCTGCGCGGTGCCGGGCGTGCGACTGACCAGGCCGATGCGGGCGTGGGTGCCGCCCACGTCGGCCGCCAGGAACGGTCGCGTGGCGCCCGCCGCCATCGTTGCTGCGCTTTGTCCCGCCACGTCCGCCACGCCGGATTCCCCCTTCGTTCCCTCGGATCCCTCGCGGCGAACCGCCCACGGGACCCCATGGCGACCGAGTGTGTCTACGGCGTGACAACGTTGTCAACTATTTCCTTCGACAGGGTCATGGCGATCGATGGCGCGACGCAACAGGCCCACCCGACAGGCGGCCGGCTGGACACCCCAAGCGAACTCGTGGAGCGCATGAAAACGTGGATTTTCGGCGGCATGGGTCACAAAATGGCACTGTCGCATCGCATCACTCGGGGGTGTGGGCAGGCGTCCAGCAGCGGGCCGGACGGATGATCTTCGCCGCGACACGATCCGTCGGGCCCGATTGACAACGTTGGCCATGGACGTCCATAAAGCGAGCCTGGGAAAGGCGAGGCCGGGGAGCATCGCCCGACCGTCCATCACGCCGCTGCAGACCGTTCCGGGGAGTTCCGCATGTCGTCCACCACGCTCGACGCCGCGCCGATGGCCGGCCGCTCCACGCTCGGGCCGATGATCATCATCGGCGTGCTGTTCTTCATCTTCGGCTTCGTCACCTGGCTCAATGGACCGCTGATCACCTTCGTCAAGCTGGCCTTCAACCTCGACGACGTGAACGCCTTCCTGGTGCCGTTCGCGTTCTACATCTCCTATCTCGTCTTTTCGCTTCCTTCATCGGCCGTGCTCCGGCGCATCGGCATGAAGAAGGGCATCGCTGCGGGCCTGTTCGTGATGGCGGTCGGCGCGGCGACGTTCGGCCAGTTCACCACCATGCGCATCTATCCGGGGGCACTGACCGGGCTGTTCGTGATCGGCGCTGGCCTGTCGATGCTGCAGACCGCGTCCAATCCGTACATCTCCATTCTCGGCCCGATCGAAAGCGCGGCGCAGCGCATTGCCTTCATGGGCATCTGCAACAAGATCGCCGGCATTGCGGCGCCGTTCGTGATCGGCGCGCTGGTGCTGAGCGGCATCGACAACATCGACGCCCAGGTCAAGGCGGCGCCGACCCCGGAAGCCCGCGAGGCGCTGCTGAACGCCTTCGCCGGCAAGGTGCACCTTCCCTACCTGGTGATGGCCGGCCTGCTGGTGCTGCTGGCGATCTGGATCGCCTTCTCCTCGCTGCCGGAGATCAAGCCCTCCGGCGCGAATGCCGAGGCGGCGATCGGCCACCGCGACGGCAGCCTCTTCAGCTTTCCGCACCTGTGGCTGGGCGTGCTGTGCCTGTTCCTCTACGTCGGCGTGGAGGTGATGGCCGGCGACGCGATCGGCACCTACGGCGCCAGCTTCCACCTGCCGCTGGACCAGACCAAGTTCTTCACCGCATTCACCCTGGGCGCGATGCTGGTCGGCTACCTGGCCGGGCTGGTGCTGATCCCCCGCTTCATCAGCCAGCAGCGCTACCTGGCGGTGTCGGCGGTGCTCGGCGTGTTGTTCTGCCTGGGCGCCTATGCCACCTCCGGCTATATCTCGGTGGGTTTTGTAGCCGCGCTCGGCTTTGCCAACGCGATGATGTGGCCAGCGATCTTCCCGCTGGCGATCAACGGCCTGGGTCGGCACACCGAGGCAGGTTCGGCCTGGATGATCATGGGTATCGCCGGCGGCGCGATCCTGCCGCAGGCCTTTGCGCACCTGAAGCTGCACATCGATTTCCAGCTCGCCTTCGTGCTGCTGATGGTGCCGTGCTACCTGTACATCCTGTTCTACGGCCTGCGCGGGCACCGCGTCGGCCAGCACGCCGGCTGAGATCGCGATGACGGCGGCGCCCCCCGTATCCGCCACCGGCCGGGCCGGGTGGGCTACGATGCGTCGCCCCCTGCCAGGAGTGCCACCCGTTGCGCCATGCCACCATCAAGGACGTCGCCAAGCGAGCCGGAGTCTCGCTCAAGACCGTCTCGCGGGTGATCAACCAGGAGGCGTCCGTGCGCGCCGACACCCGGCAGAAGGTGGAGCGTGCGGTGGAGGCACTGGGCTACCGGCCCAACCTGTCCGCGCGCAGCCTGCGCGCGGCGCACTCCTACGCGATCGGCCTGGTCTACGACAACCCGAACGCGCACTACGTGATCAGCCTGCAGGAAGGCGTGCTGTCGGCCTGCCGCGAGCGCGGCTTCGGGCTGCAGATCCATCCCTGCGATGCGAGCTCGCCGCACCTGGCGGACGAACTGGTTTCGCTGGTCAAGCGCGCGCGGCTGGCCGGCCTGGTGCTGGCGCCGCCGATGTCCGAGCAGGCGGAGCTGATCGCCACGCTGAAGGAACACGACGTGGGCTTCGTGCGCATCATCGCCTCGCGCGAGGATCCGAAGGACGGCTACCCCTGCGTCTACGTGGACGACCGCGACGCGGCCTATGCGATCACCGAGCACCTGATCCAGCTCGGCCACACGCGCATCGGTTTCCTGTGGGGCGAACCCCACCATCGCTCCAGCCCCGAGCGCTACCAGGGCTACGCCGACGCGCTGAAGGACTACGGCATCCCGCTCAACAAGAAGCTGGTGCTGCCCGGCCGCTACGCCTTCGACGACGGCTTCCGCGGCGCGCGCAAGCTGTTCACGCTGAAGGAGCCGCCCACCGCGATCTTCGGCAGCAACGACGAGATCGCCGCCGGCGTGCTGGCCGCGGCGCGCTCGACCGGGCTGGACGTGCCGTGGGATCTCTCCATCGCCGGCTTCGAGGACAACCCGTTCTCCAAGCAGGCCTGGCCGGCGCTGACCACGGCGCGCCAGTCCACCCGCGAAATCGCCCGCCACGCCGCGCTGCGGCTGATGGACGAGCTGGCCCATCGCGAGGCCGGCGAGGACACGCCGCCACCGGCCAACGAGGGCTTCGTGCCCGAGCTGGTGGTGCGCGGCTCCACCGCGCCGCCGCGCGGTGCCGTGCCGCGCAAGCGCGCGGACTGACCGCCGGCCGCGCGCCGGCCCTACCCCATTCCCACCACCGCCATCCACGACGCCCGACCGGCGCCGTGGCGCGCGGTTGCGCGTTCCCTTTCGCCTGACGGATACCCCGATGAAAGACGCAAGCACCACCCTGATGTACCGCGAGGCCGGCGAGAGCGCCGAGGTGATCGAGCGCCAGTTCGCCCGCAGTGCCGGGCGGCTGGCCGAACTGGGCGCGCGGCTGCGCGCGAATCCGCCGCGCTTCATCGTCACCTGCGCCCGCGGCAGCTCCGACCACGCCGCGGCCTACGCCAAGTACGTGTTCGAAACCCAGCTGGGGCTGGTCACCGCCTCGGCCTCGCCGTCGGTGTCCTCGATCTACGACGCGCCGCTGAAGCTCGAGGGCGCGCTGTTCGTGGCGATCTCACAGTCCGGCAAGAGTCCGGACCTGCTGCGCGCGGCGCAGGCGGCGAAGGACGCTGGCGCCACCGTGCTGGCGCTGGTCAACGTGGAGGACTCGCCGCTGGCGGCGATGGCCGACACCTTCATCCCGCTGCATGCCGGCCCGGAAAAGAGTGTGGCGGCCACCAAGAGCTACCTCGCCTCGCTGGCCGCGGTGCTGCAGCTGACTGCCTGCTGGCGCGGCGACGGCGCGCTCGACGGCTTGCTGGCCGACCTCCCCGGCCAGCTGCGCGCCGGCTGGGACGCCGACTGGTCGCCGATGGTGGAGGGTCTGCGCGACGTGCAGAACCTGTTCGTGGTCGGGCGCGGGCTCGGCTTCGGCGCGGCGCTGGAGGCCGCGCTCAAGCTCAAGGAAACCTGCGGCCTGCACGCCGAGGCGTTCAGCGCGGCCGAGGTCAAGCACGGCCCGATGGCGCTGGTCGGCGCCGGCTTCCCGGTGCTGTTCTTCGCGCAGGACGACGGCACGCTGCCGAACACGCTGGCGGTGGCCGGCGAATTCCGCCAGCGCAACGCCCGCGTGCTGCTGGCGGCCCCCGGCGTCGATGATGAAGACTGCCTGCCACTGGCGGCGGGCGTCTCGCCGCTGACCGCTCCGCTGCTGGCCGTGCAGAGTTTCTACAAGGCGGCCGCGGCGCTCGCGCTGGCGCGCGGGTACGATCCGGACGTGCCGCCCCACCTGCGCAAGGTCACGGAGACCGTCTGATGTCCGCCACCACCGCCCTGGTCAACGGCCGCGTCATGGGCGAGCACGGCCCCCGCGATGGGCTCGCCGTGCTGCTGCGGGACGAACGTATCCTCGCCGTGTGCCCGGCGCACGATCCACGCGTGGCCGCGGCGCAGCGGCACGACCTGGCCGGCCAACTGCTGCTGCCCGGCTTCATCGACGTGCAGGTCAACGGCGGCGGCGGCCTGCTGTTCAACGACGCACCCACGGTGGAGACGCTGCGCGGGATCGCCGCGGCGCACCGGAAGTTCGGCACCACCGGCCTGCTGCCCACCCTGATCACCGACGCGCCCGCGGTGATGGCGCGCGCGCTGGAGGCGATGGACGCGGCGATCGAGCAGGGCGTGCCGGGCATCCTCGGCATCCACCTGGAAGGCCCGTTCCTGGCCGGCGCCCGCAAGGGCATCCACGATGCCAGCCTGTTCCGCCCGCTGGGCGAGGACGACCTGGCGCTGATCTGCCGGCCGCGCCTGGGCGTGGTGATGCTGACCCTGGCGCCGGAGTGCGTGTCCACCGACACCATCCGCCGGCTGAGCGAAGCCGGCGTGGTGGTGGTGGCCGGGCATACCGGCGCGGACTACGCCACCACCCGCGCCGCGCTGGATGCCGGCGTGCGCGGCTTCACCCACCTGTACAACGCGATGACCCCGCTGGCCAGCCGCGAACCGGGCGTGGTCGGCGCCGCGCTGGAGGACGCCGACAGCTGGTGCGGGCTGATCGTCGACGGCCACCACGTGCACCCGGCCAGCCTGCGCGTGGCGATCGCGGCGAAGGCCCGCGGCAAGAGCGTGCTAGTCACCGATGCGATGCCGCCGGTCGGCTCGGACCGGCCCGACTACGTGCTCAACGGCCAGACCATCGTGATGAAGGACGGCATCTGCCAGAGCGACGACGGCGTGCTGGCCGGCTCCGCGCTGGACATGGCCACCGGCCTGCGCAACCTGGTGCAGATGGTCGGCGTGCCGCTGGCCGAGGCCTCGCGCATGGCCAGCGCCTACCCTGCCGACTGGATCGGGCTGGGCGCCACCCACGGCCGCATCGTCGCCGGGCAGCGCGCCGACCTGGTGCTGCTGGACGACACGCTGACCGTGCAGGGCAGCTGGATCGGGGGCGCGTTCGCCGCCTGAGCCGCGCTGCCACGGGACTGCAATCGGGGCGGTGCGATCATCCGTAGTCCACCGCACCACCACCGTTGAATCGAGGTCCCCGCATGTCCCTGCTCCGTCGCCTGGCCGCCCCGCTGCTCGGCCTCGCCGCCCTGTGCGGCACGGTTCACGCCGCGCCCGCCGCGCACCACCGCGTCATCGTGTTCGTGTGGGACGGCATGCGTCCGGACGCGATCAGCGCCGAGGACACGCCGAACCTGCTGGCGCTGTCGCGGCGCGGGGTGTTCTTCACCGACAACCACTCTACCTACCCCACCTTCACCATGGCGAACGCGTCGAGCTTCGCCACCGGCGCGTTTCCCGGCCCGATCGGCTTCTACGGCAACAGCTTCTGGGCGCCCGGCGGCGACGGCCTGAACGCCAAGGGCAAGGCGGCGGACTTCCAGGACCCGATCTACACCGAGGACTACGCGGTGCTGCGCGACCTCGACCGGCTCGAGCACGGCGAGCTGCTGCAGGTGCCGACCCTGCTGGCCACCGCGCACCGGGCCGGGCTGACCACGGCGGTGATCGGCAAGTCCGGCCCGGCCTTCCTGCAGGACTACAAGCTGCCGGACCAGGGCGGCGACAACGTGCTGCTGGACGAGAACACCGTGCTACCACTGCGCTTTGCGAAGGAACTGCAGCGCGCCGGCTACCCGCTGCCGGCGAACACGATCCACGCCTACGCGCCGTCGCTGCTGCAGCTGGCCGAGGACAACGGCGCGCCGACCGCGCCGGGCAAGCTCGCCACTCTGCGCGATGGCGTCACCTCGGACGCCACCGCCGGCGGCGAGACCACGCCGGGGCCGGCCAACGCCTGGATGATGCAGGTGTATCTCGACGAGGTGCTGCCGAAACACCGGCCGGACATCAGCGTGGTGTGGCTGCGCAATCCCGACACCACCCAGCACCAGTACGGCGTAGGCTCGCCGGAGTTCCACCGCGCGCTGCAGGCGCAGGACGAGCTGCTCGGCCGGCTCGAGGCGAAGCTGCGCGAACTGGGCATGGCCGACGACACCGACCTGGTGGTGGTGTCCGACCACGGCCACAGCAACGTGGCCGGCCCGGCCGACCTGTTCCCGCTGCGTACGATCAACGACGGCCGCGTCGGCGGGCCCGATCCGGAGTGGGGCTACTCGGTCTCCGGCAGCCTGCGCATGGCCGACGACCTGACCCGCGCCGGCTTCCACGCCTACGACGGCCAGGGCTGCATCTACGCGCCGGTGATGAGCGGCATCCGCGCCGACGGCTCGCGGCTGCACCCGACCCGCTATGACGACGACGGCAGCATCTGCGGCAAGCCGGGCCCCTACACCACGCCCAGCTACGAGGTACCCGACAAGCTGCCGGCCGACGCGGTGGTGATCGCCCCGAACGACGGCACCGACTATTACTACGTGCCCTCGCACGACCCGGCACTGGTGCGGCGGCTGGTGCGCTTCCTGCAGTCGCGCGCGGTGGTGAACACCGTCTTCGTCGCCCACCGCTACGGCGCCCTGCCCGGCACGTTGCCGGCCGAAGCGGTGCACCTGGGCAACGCGAAGCGCGGACCCGACGTGATCATCAGCTATGCCTGGGACGCGAACGCCGTGGTGCAGGGCTTCCGCGGCACCGAGGTCGGCACGGTATCCACCGAGCGCGGCCAGCACGGCAGCTTCAGCCCGATCGACGTGCACAACACGCTGGTCGCCAGCGGCCCGGACTTCCGGCAGGCGATGCGCGATCCGCTGCCCAGCGGCAATGTCGACCTGGCGCCGACGCTGGCCGCGGTGTTCGGCCTGACTCTGCCGACCGCGCAGGGCCGCGTGCTGCACGAGGCGCTGTCCGGCCCGCTGGCGCGACCGGTATCGGACTACACGGTGGCGCCTGCGGCAATCCGCCCGGCGACGGCGGCCACCGGGCTTAAGACGGTGCGCATCGACGGCGCGCCGCTGCCGGCCACCCGCTTCAGCTTCACCGTGAAGCAGAAGGTGCTGCGCTTCGACGGTCGCCGCTGGACCTACTTCGACCAGGCCGCGGCGGATCGCCACTGAGCCGGACCGCCGACCGCCTTACTGATAGACATGCAGGCGGTCGAAGATCCAGGCGTGGTACGAGGCCAGCAGCGCGGGCTGGGCGCAGTCGGTGTACAGGCCGTCGCAGCGGTCGCGTAGCTCGGTCTCGGCCGCGAAGTACGGATCAGCCGGCAGGCCGGCGGCCTGCAGCACCATGCTGGGCAGGAACGCGATGTCCAGCACCGGATAGCGCGGCAGCAGCGGGGGATCGGCCAGGTTGCTCTTGAGCATGTAGTAGGTGAGGTAGTCCCGCTTCGCGTCCAGCGCAGGCGATGCACCGGCCGGCAGCGTGCGGGCGAAGTCGCGGATCAACCCGCTGAAGGCCGGCTGGTGGTCGCCGAAGTTCAGCAGCACGGTCGGCTGCGCACGACCGAGGAAGTGGGCCTCCAGCCCGCGCATGGCCCGGTCAGAGGCCTGCAGGCGGGCCAGGTAGGTGTCGAAGTTGAGCGCCGCCGGCGCCGGCAGGTCGTGCAGCAGGCCGCGGTTGTACGGCGGCGGCAGCGAGGACAGCGGGTGCAGGTCGTGCGGTCCGTGCTGGGCCAGCGTGAGGATCATCATGAACACCGGCCGGCCCGGGCGCTTGAGCTGGCCGTAGACCTTCCACGCCGCGTCGAAGATCTGTGCGTCGCTGCTCTTCCAAGCCACCAGGCCGAGATCGTTGACGTCGTAGAAGCGGTCGAAGCCGTAGTCGCGATAGGCGTTGCGGCCATTGATGAAGCCGCCGGCGGTGGGGTAGATCGCCACCGTGAGGTAGCCCAGCCGCTGCAGCTGGCGTGGCAGCGTGTCGCGCACCCGCGGCGCCAGCACGTACGGCGCGTACATCCCGCCGGGCCCGAAGATGCTCTGCGGCAGCCCGGTCAGCGAAGCGAACTCGCTGACCCAGGTGCCGCCGCCGAAGGTGTGCACCCGCAGGGCGCCATTTGCGCGGGTGCGCGCGTCGGGCCGGAACATGCCGACCCGGCACGGCGGCAGGTTGCAGGCGGTGAAGCCAGAGGGATCGAAGGTGCTCTCCTCCAGCACCTGCACGATGTCGGGATACCCCGCTGCACCGGCGGGGGTGGCCGGGCGCACGCCCGCCGCGGTGGCGGCCCATTGCCGCTCGGCCTGCGCATCGCCCGAACGTGGCGGCAGATGGATGTCGTCGTCCTCGAGATTGACGAAGAAGTTGGTCAGCTGGGCCGGATCGGACAACTTCTCCCACGCGTTCCGGCGGTGCGCCGCAGCGAACGGCCCGTCCGGCGCCAGCACCACGTGCATCGCCAGCACGCCGATGGCCACCCCCAGCAGGCGGCTGGCCAGCGCACGGCGCGGCGCGAGCGCACGATCCACTGGAGGCTCGCGCCGCCACAGCCACGCCGCCAGCAACGGCAGGCCCAGCGTGACGGCGGCGGCCCCCAGCAGCAGTGGCGGGTAGTGCTCCAGCGTCTCCAGCAGGCTGGCACGCACGAAATAGACGAAGTCCGCCGGCATCAGCGACGAGTCGAGGTAGCGCAGCTTGAACTGGCCCAGCACCTTCAGCAGCACGAATGCGCCGCCACCGAACAGCAGCGCCAGCGCCGGCCGCGCGGTGGCGGCCAGCAGGATCGCCACGGTGGCCAGCATCACCGACAGCACGAACAGACGCTCACCGGGAGCGGGCTCCCGCCCCGCGGTCCACGCCACGCAGGCAACAAAACCGGCAAGCGCCAGCCAGCGGCCCCACGGGGGAGCCGGCGTGCGGACATCGGACGTTGGCATCGATCCACCCCTGTGCGGACACGATTGATCGTGACGTGGATGTTACGGCCACATGACGGGCGCTGCCGCGTGCCATCCGCAACCGCGTTGCCGGCCGTTCGGCAAGACGCCGGGGGGCCGCCGGTCACGCCGATCTGCTAGGTTTCGCCTCCCGCACGCCAACGGCCCCGTCCCATGCTCCCGCCCCGTCACGCTCCCACCGCCTCCCTCGCCCTGGCCGCGCTCGGCGCGGCCCTGCTCGCCGGCTGCAGCCACCTCGGCCTGCGCCCCGCCGCGCTTCCGGACGGCGCGCGCGCCGACGTGGCGGTGCTGGAGACCACCGACATCCACTCCAACATCCTCGGCTACGACTACTACAAGCTGAAAGCCGACCCGACCCTGGGCTACGAGCGCACGGTCACGCTGATCCGCCAGGCACGCAGGGAATTCCCCAATACCTTCCTGTTCGACGATGGCGACACCATCCAGGGCAGCGTGCTGGCCGATTACCAGGCGCTGGCCAAACCCGTGGGCTGCGACCAGGAACTGGCGATCTACCGCGCGATGGATGCGGTGGGCTACGACGGCGGTACCGCCGGCAACCACGAGTTCAACTACGGCCTGGGCTTCCTCTCGCAGGTCACCGGCACGCCGATGAACGTGGACGGCGGCCTGCGCAAGCGTTGCGACGGCCCGCATTTCCCGTTGGTGCTGTCCAACGTGTACAGCGCACGCGATGGCCAGCCGATCTTCAAGCCGTGGACCGTGGTCACCAAGACCATCGAGGCCTACACCCCCGACGGCAGCCGGATCGAGGTGCCGCTGAAGGTGGGCATCATCGGCTTCACCCCGCCGCCGATCCTGGACTGGGACAAGCAGAAGCTGGAGGGCAAGGTCACCGTCAGCGGCGTGGTCGAGGCCGCCCGCAAATACCTCCCGCAGCTCGAGGCCGAGCATCCCGATCTGGTCGTGGCGATCCTGCACGGCGGCCTGGACACCCACCCCTACACGAACCGGATGGAGAACGGCGGCTGGTACCTGGCCGGCGTGCCGGGCATCGACGCGCTGCTGTTGGGGCACTCGCATACCGAATTTCCCGGTCCGCACTATGCGGGCATGCAGGACGTGGATGCCAAGCGCGGCTTCGTGCGCGGTGTACCGGCGGTGATGGGAGGCTTCTTCGGCAAGGACCTGGGCCTGATCAAGCTGGCGCTGGTGCGCCGGGACGGGCGGTGGGTGGTCGACAAGGCCGACAGCCACGGCGAAGTGCGGCCGATCTGCCGCCCCGCCGCCCGGGGCAAGGCGCCAGACTGCGTCGCGCCCGATCCCGCGATCGCCCCGCTGGTGGCCAGGGTGCACGAAGCGGCCATCGCCTACGTCAACACGCCGATCGGCGACACCACGGTCCGGCTCAGCAGCTACTTCGCCGACGAGGGCAACATGACCGCGCTGGCGCCCATCAACGCCGCCCAGGCGGACTACGTGCGCCGCGAACTGCCCAAGACCCACCCGGAACTGGCCGGGGTGCCGGTGCTGTCGGCGGCAGCGGCATTCCGCACCGGCTTCGGCGGTCCGGACGACTACACCGACGTGGCGCCTGGCCCGCTGACCCTGCGCAACGCGGCAGACCTGTACTTCTACCCCAACACCCTCGCCGCCGTGAAAACCGACGGGGCCGGCGTGAAGGCCTGGCTGGAACAGTCGGCCCGCCGCTTCAACCGCATCGATCCGGCCAAGGCCGCCCCGCAGGAGCTGATCAACCCGCACTACGTGGGCTACAACTTCGACCAGATCCAGGGCGGCATCGCCTACACCATCGACCTGACCCGGCCGGCCGGCGAGCGCATCACCTCGCTGACCTACCACGGCAAACCGGTCACCCCGGACCAGCCGTTCATCGTCGCCACCAACAACTACCGCGCCAACGGTGGCGGCCACTTCCCCGGGCTGGACGGCAACAGCATCGTACTGGCCTCGCCCGATGGCGCGCGCGAGATCCTCGCCCGCTGGATCGGACACAAGCAGCATCTGGGACCGGGCGACCTGGAGCCGACCTCCTGGCACTTCGCCCCCCTGCAGACCCGCGGTCCGGTGGTGTTCGAGGGCGCCGCTGGCAAGCAGGCCGTGGCCGCCGCGGCCGGCCTGACCGGCATCCGCCAGCTCGCCGACCACGGCGATGGCACCGCGACCTATGCGATCGACCTGTCGCCATGAAATCGGAGGTAGGGGGGTAGGGCACCTCGGGCGTTGAACGAGGTGTGGGCCGGATGCCGACCGGCAACCGGCCCGGATGCCCCCCGCGCATGGAGAGCGGCCCAAAGACTTCCGCATGGACGCGGAAGCACTTTTATTTCGTTAGCCACAAGCCGCGGCGGTTGCGATATCGTGACGACTGTTTCCCTGGTCAATACACGGTGTCGCGGCATGGCCCTGGGTCCGGCCGGCCCGAAGCGAACACTCGCGCAGGCCGATGACGCAAACGAGTTCGAAGGTTTCGTGCGATCGCAGCGCGACGGACTCGTGCGCTTCCTGCAGCGCCGGACCCGTTCGGCCGACGATGCCGAGGACCTGGCCCAGGAAAGCCTCACGCGGCTGATCCGCTATCGCGGCTATGCACCGGACACCTGGTCCGGCCTGCTCTACCGGATCGCGGTGAATGCGCTGCACGATCGCGGCCGGCGTGCGGCCAGCCGTTTCGATGCCCTGCACGTGAGTCTGGACGAAGAGACGGTCGAGCTGGCCGCGAGCGAGCCGTCGCACGAGCAGCGCACCGCCTCCGAACAGGAGCTGGCTGCCTTGCAGCGTGCGCTGCTGCGCCTGCCCGACCGCTGTCGCCAGATCTACCTGCTCAACCGGATCGAAGGAATGAGTTACACCGAGATCGCCGAACACTGCGGGATCAGCGTGAAGGCGGTGGAGAAGCACATCAGCCGGGCCCTGCGCCTGCTGCGCGAGCGCCTGGGCGCATATCACACGGAGGTCAGGCCATGAATCGGCGAGCCACGGAACACGCAACCCCCGACTTTCCGAACAGCGCCGAGGACTGGCTGGCCCGGCTGCATTCGCCGGCCCGCAGCCCGCAGGACGAGGATGCCTTCGAGCGCTGGCGGTCGGCCAACCCCGAGCACGCTGCCGCCTACGCGGAGGTGGAGTACCTGCACCGTAATGCAGCGCTGCTCGGCGGCGACCCGATGCTGCGCGCGGTGGCACGCGCCGCAAGACGTGACTTCAGCCGGCGCCGGGCGGCCCGGCCGCCCCGGCGCGCCTGGTGGCTGGTCGCCGGCATCGCCGCCAGCCTGCTGGTTGCGGTCAGCATCGTGCAGATCATGACCGACCGACCGGACCTGGGCGGGCAGACCTACGCCGCCGGCGTGGGCCTGCCGCGCGCGGTCACCCTCGCGGATGGCACCGAAGTAGCGCTGGATGCGGAAACCAGCCTGGTCGCACGCTTCGACGGTCACCGGCGCGAGGTGATCCTCCGCAACGGCCGCGCCCAGTTCCATGTGGCGCACGACCCCGCCCGCCCGTTCATGGTGGTGGTCGACGGCAACCTGGTCCGCGATATCGGCACCACGTTCCAGGTCAGCCGCAGCGCCGACGGCGTCACCGTCGGCCTGCTGGAAGGGCGTGTCTCGGTCAGCCGCGATGCGGTCGGACATGCCTGGGTCAGCGACCTGAAGCCCGCCGAGCAACTGCACATCGACACCACCGGGCAGGCCGGCCCGGTCACCCCGCTGGACGTGGACGCAGCGCGCGGCTGGACCCGGGGTGAGTTCAATTTCAGCGAGCAGCGCCTGGACGAGCTGCTGCGGGCCATGAACCGATACTCGCAGACCCAGCTGCGCCTGGGCGATCCGTCGTTGGCCGGGCTCAAGGTCAGCGGCCGTTTCCACGCGGGCGACCAGCAGGCCCTGGCCGAGGCGCTCGCCCAGGGCTGGAAGCTGCGCGCCGTGCGCACCGGTGCGAAGGAACTCACCCTGCTGCCGCCTGCCGAGCCACGCTGAACGGCATGCCCTCGCGCCAGTCTGCGCCCGCCGCGCCGCTTCGCCGGTCCGTCGCAGTCGCGCTGGCGCTCATGCTTGGCATAGCCTGCGTAGGAGCGCACGGCCAGGGAGCGACCCGGCACTACCAGTTGCCTGCGGGCACGCTCGACCAGTCCCTGCGTGCGCTGGCCCGCAGCGGAAACATCCAGCTGCTGTATCCGCCGGAGTTGACCGCCCATCGCCGGGCCGGGCCGCTGGAGGGCGACTTCACGCCAGCCGATGCCCTGGCCGAACTGCTGCGCGGCAGCGGCCTGGAGGCGCAGCGGGTCACGGCGGACACCTTCGTGCTCCGGCTTCCCGCGGCACGAACGGCGCCTGCGCTGCCCGTGGGGCGCGCGCTCCCGGCGGTCCCCCTGCAGGACGTTCCGGTACCGCTGCTGCCGGTGGAAGTGACCGGCACGCATCTGCGCCGCACCGAGGTGGAGACAGCCTCGCCACTCACCGTCATCACCCGCCAGCAGATCGAGCGGAGCGGCTACCAGACGCTGTTCGAACTGCTGCGCGCCCAGCCGGGCGTGCGGGTAAACAATGCCCCGGTGGCGATGACCGACAACGCGCTGTATCAGGCCAACGGGTTGTCCGGGGCCACGGGCGCCGCGGCGGTCGACCTGCACGGGCTGGGGGCCACCGCCACGCTGTTCCTCGTCGATGGCCAGCGCATGGCCGGCTACGGCCTGGCGCAGGGCGAGTTCGCCCTGGTCAACGACCTGGAGAGCATCCCGCTGCCCTTGGTCGAGCGGATCGAGGTACTGCGCGACGGCGCGTCGGCGATCTACGGTTCCGACGCCATGGCGGGCGTGGTCAACATCATCCTGCGCAAGCAGTTCCAGGGCGTCGCGGTGGATGCCAATACCGGCATCTCCTCCCGTGGCGACGCCGCCCAGCACCGCGGCACGATCAGCGCCGGCACGGCATTCGGCCACGGCGGACACGTGATCCTGGGACTGGACTACCTCAAGCGATCGCCGCTGCTCGGCCGGGACCGTGCCTGGGCGCGCAACTCCGGCGAGGACAGCAACGGCTACTACTACTTCGACGGTGGCCAGATCGGCTACGACAGCCAGGGCGGCGGCTGCACCCGCACGTCGCTGGACGGCCCGTGCGTCAACACCTCCGGCCCGGTCACCACGCTGCAGACACAACTGGACAGCCGCTCGCTGCTCGCCCACATCGATCACCCGCTCGGCTCGCTGCGGGCCTACGCCGATCTGCGCTGGAACATGGTGCGCCAGCACCAGCAGACCGGCCCGGCCACCGAGCAGATCGGGTTCTACGATCCGGCAGCGCCGCAGGACACGCAGGTGGTCAACTACGCGTTCAGCGACGTCGGGCCGATCCGCGATTTCACCCAATCGCGCAGCACCCAGGTGAGTGTCGGTCTCCGCGGCACGCCGGGCGACTGGGCTTGGGATCTGCGCCTGGACAGCCAGCACAATGCCGGAACCGACCGGGCACAGGGCCTGCTGCGCTCCAGCGTGCTCGATCAGGCGCTGGCCGATGGCAGCTACCAGCCAGGAGGGCAGAACGATGCGGCCGTGCTGGCGGCGCTGGCACCCACGCTGATGCGCTCTGGCCACACCAGCCAGACCGGCTTCAGCCTGCGCACCGACGGCCCGCTGGCCGAGTGGCGGGAGGGCAGCATCGGGTTGGCCGCGGGCATTGAGGGCTACCGCGAAAAGCTGGAAGACCAACCAGACCCGCTGCTTATCTCCAACGACGTGTTCCAGTTCCAGCCGCCGTACGTGCGGCGCGGCGACCGCTGGATCTCCGCCGCCTACGTCGAGCTGGAAACACCGCTGGCCAGGGGACTGACCATGAACCTGGCCAGCCGCGCCGACCACAGCGGCGGGTTCGGCTGGGCCTTCTCCCCGAAGCTGGGGCTGAAGTGGGACCTGACCGAGAGCGTCAGTCTGCGCGGCACCCTCGCGCGAGGCTATCGTGCACCGACGCTGCCCGAACTGGACCGACCTCAGGCGCTGCTCCCCACCGGCGTGCGGGTGGAAGTCCCGAACAGCCTGCTGCCGTGCCAGAGCCCGGCGGCGACCTCTCCGGGCTACTCGTTGTGCACCCTTCGACTGGACAGCGTGAGCAACCCGGCGCTGCAGCCCGAACGCTCGCGCAGCCTCACCCTGGGCGTGGTGTGGGCGCCGACTCCGGCCCTGGGCGTGGCACTGGATGTCTACCAGGTCGATCGCCGGAACGAGATCCGGCCGCTGCCGGTGTCCTACGCGCTGGACCACCCGGATGCCTATCCGGAGCTGTTCCGCCGCAACGACAAGGGCGTGCTGTACGCGTTCGACCAGCAACTGGTGAACCTGGGCAGGACCATGGTGCGTTCGTTCGACCTGGACGCGCGCTACCGGCTGGATACCACGCGCCACGGCAGCCTCGCCTTCAGCCTCGGCGTGGACTGGCTCTCCAAGCTGCGGCGGCAGATCGAGCCCGGCGCAACACCGCAGTCCTACGACGGCTACGCGGACCAGCCCAAGGCGACCGCGCTGGCCGGCATCGAATGGACGCTGCGCAACTGGGTGGCCACCGCCAATCTGCGCTACACCGGGCACTACGCCTTCCAGTCCAGCGCCGACAGCCCGCTCGCCTGCCCCCAGGTCTTGCGCGATGCCGGGCATTGCGACACGCCGGCCTTCACCCTGCTCGACCTCAACCTCGAGTACGGCGGCGTTCCCCACTGGCGCTTCGGCCTGAACATCCACAACGCCCTGGATCACCAGCCGGTCTATTACGGCCGCCCTTCGCTCGCCTACAGCCCTTCATTCGACGACGTGGTCGGCCGATACTTCCTCTTGAGCGTCCACTACCAGCGCTGACCATGGCGCCGGCATGGTTGCAAATGCACCTGTTGACGCCGCCACAAATCCGCCCGTAGTGTCCAAACCATGTCGATCGACAACGCCCCCGCCAGTCTTCGCCCCGCTCGCCTCCCCGGCGTGGCGTGCTGCGCCGGCGGGCGCTGCGTCGACACCCCCTGTGTCGCCACCATTACCACCACGACCATTACTACCCGGTCCGGGTGGGTGTCCGTGCGCGACTAGTTTCATCACACGCAACGGCCCCGCCCTCGATGAGGCGGGCCGGCATCCATACCGACACGCCAGCGAGCACGGGCCTCATCCGGAGGCTTACCGTGAATTCCTGTGCACCCCAGCTGCTCGAACACCCCAAACCGCTGCCGTCGGCGTTTGCGCCGGCGGCCCCGGTCTCCCGTTGCCGCGAGTTGGCCGTCGGCGTGATCGGCCCCGGCCGCGTCGGCAGCGCCCTGCTCGACCAGTTGCGGGCCGCGCAGCCGCGGCTGCAGCGCGAGGGCCGCGTGCGGTTGCGCCTGTGCGGCGTGGTCGCCAGCAAGCGCATGTGGCTGGACTGCGACGACGCCGAGTTGAACAGCCGCCACGGCGGTGCGCAGGTCTGGCGGCCCAATGACCTCGATGCCTTCGCCGCCCACGTGCGCGGCGTCGAGCCGCGCGACGCACTGCTGATCGACTGCAGCGCCAGCGATGCGGTGGCCTCCCGTTATCCCGCCTGGCTGGCCGCCGGCCTGCACGTGGTCACCCCGAACAAGCTGGCCGGCAGCGGTGCACTTGAGCGCTGGCAGGCGATCCGCGCCGCCAGCGCCGCCAGCGGCGCGCGCTTTCGCTACGAGGCGACCGTCTGCGCCGGCCTGCCGGTGGTGCAGACGCTGCGCGACCTGCTCGACACGGGCGACGAGCTGATCGCCGCCGAAGGCATGTTCTCCGGCACCCTGGCCTGGCTGTGCAACCGCCACGACGGCTCGCGGCCGTTCTCGGCGCTGGTACACGAGGCCCACGCGCTGGGCTACACCGAACCGGACCCGCGCGACGACCTGTCCGGCATGGACGTGGCGCGCAAGCTGGTGATCCTGGCGCGCGAGGCGGGCTGGGCGCTGTCGCTGGACGACGTGGCGGTGGAGAGCCTGGTCCCTGCCGCGCTGGCATCGCTGTCGCGCGACGACTTCCTGGAGCGGATGGAAGAACTCGATGCACCAATGGCCGCGCGGCTCGCCGAGGCGCGGGCAGAAGGCGGCGTGCTGCGTCATGTCGCCCACCTGGATGCCCGCGGCCGTGCCAGCGTCCGGCTGGCTGTGTTGCCGGCGGACCACGCCTTCGCCCATTCGCGGCTGACCGACAATGTGGTGCAGTTCACCACCCGTCGCTACTGCGATAATCCGCTGCTGGTGCAGGGCCCGGGCGCCGGTCCCGAGGTCACCGCCGCCGGCATCTTCGCCGACCTGCTGCGCATCGCCGAATCGCTCGAGGTGCGCGCATGAATGCCCAACTGCGAGACCGCATGAGCCAAGCTCCGCAACGCGCCCTCCATGCCTATGCTTTCGCGCCCGCCTGCGTGGGCAATGTCGGCGTGGGCTTCGACATCCTCGGCCACTCGATGGCCGGTGCCGGCGATCGCGCCGAAGTACGCCGCATCGACGAGCCGGTGGTGCGCATCGCCGCGATCGAGGGTGTGGTCACCGAGCTTCCGCGGGATCCACAGCGCAATACGGCCGGCATGGCGCTGATCTCCCTGCGCCGCGCACTGAGCCTGCATCATGGCTTCGAGCTGACCCTGCACAAGGGCATCGCACTGGGTTCGGGCATGGCCGGCTCGGCGGCCTCTTGCGTCGCCGCGCTGATCGCCGCCAACGCCCTGCTGGAGCGGCCGCTGCCGCCCGAGTCGCTGTACGAGTTCGCGCTGGACGGCGAGGCCGTGGCCAGCGGCAGCCGCCACGGCGACAACATCGGTCCGATGCTGCTGGGTGGACTGGTGCTCGCCACCCACGACCGGCTGGTGCGCATCCCGGTGCCGGCCAACTGGCACTGCGCCCTGGTCCATCCGCACTTCGTGCTGGAAACGCGCAAGGCGCGCGCCGCGCTGGCCGGCGACTACCCGCTGGGCAGCTTCGTGCAGCAGAGCGCCAACCTCTCGCTGGTGCTGGCCGGCTGCTACCGCGGCGAGGCGGCGCTGGTGCGCGAAGGCCTGAAGGATGTGCTGGTCGAACCGCGCCGCGCACCGCTGGTGCCGAACTTTGCGCGGGTGAAGCAGGCGGCGATGGACCACCGCGCGATGGGTGCCAGCATTTCCGGCGCAGGTCCCAGCGTGTTCGGCTGGTACGAGCAGCGCGCCGATGCGGAAAAGGCAGCCGCTGCCATGCGCGGCGCCTTTGCCGAGGCGGGGCTGGACAGCGATGCCTTCGTCGCTCCCGTCGATGGCCCCGCCGCCTGCGTGCTCGACTCCCTCGACGCCGGGGTCGATGCATGAGCGAGGCGTTGCGTTATGTCAGCACGCGAGGTGGCTGTCCCGCCGTGGGACTGAGCGCGGCCATCGCCGCCGGACTGGCGCCGGACGGCGGCCTGTACGTACCGCAGACGATGCCCCGGCGGGACATCGCGGACTTCGATCCAGCCGGCACGCTGGCCGACACCGCCGCCACCCTGCTCGCTCCCTTCTTCGCCGGCGATCCGCTGGCCGACGCGCTGCCGGGGATCTGCGCCGAAGCACTGGATTTCCCGGTACCGCACCGCACGCTGCCGGCCGACGGCGCCCACGTGCTGGAGCTGTTCCATGGCCCCACCGCCGCATTCAAGGACATCGGCGCGCGCTTTCTCGCCGCCTGCCTGGTGCGCCTGCCGCGGGCCGACACGCGTCCGCTGACCATCCTCGTCGCCACCTCCGGCGACACCGGGGCGGCGGTCGGTGCCGCCTTCCACGGTCGCCCGGGCGTGCGCGTGGTGATCCTGTATCCGGACGGCAAGGTCTCGCCGCGGCAGGCGCACCAGCTCGGCTGCTTCGGCGACAACGTGACCGCCCTGCGCGTGGCTGGCCGATTCGACGACTGCCAGCGCATGGTCAAGGCGGCGCTCAATGACGCCTTGCTGCAGGCCGCGGTGCCGCTTTCCTCGGCCAACAGCATCAGCCTCGGCCGCCTGCTGCCGCAGATGAGCTACTACGCGCATGCCGCGCTGGGCTGGTGGCGGAAGCGCGAGCAGCCGCTCGACCTGATCGTGCCCACCGGCAACCTGGGCAATGCGCTGGCCGCGCTGTGGGTGCGCGCACTGGGCCTGCCGGTCGGCCGGGTGCGGCTGGCCTGCAACGCCAACGCGACGCTGCCCGAGTTCCTCGCCGGTGCCGACTACCGCCCGCGCGAGGCGGTGGCGACCATCGCCAACGCGATGGACGTGGGTGCGCCAAGCAACGTCGAGCGGCTGCGCTGGACCTTCGACGACGCGACCCTGCGCCGCGGGCTGCCGGCCACCAGCGTCGCCGATGCAGCGATCCGGGACACCATCGCCCGCCACGCCCGCGAGCATGGCGAGGTGTTCTGCCCACATACCGCCACGGCCATGCAGGTGCTCGACACGCTGCGGGCGGCAGACGACCGCGATGACTGGACCGTGGTCGCCACCGCCCATCCGGCCAAGTTCGAGAGCGTGGTGGAGCCGCTGGTGGGCCATCCGGTCGCAGTGCCGCCAGCCCTGGCGGCCATGCTGGCCCGCCCGTCGCGAGCCGATGCCCTGGTCGCCGACGACGGCGCGCTGAAGGCCTGGTTGGAGTCGGCGCCACGCTGATCCGTACCCGTGCGAACGGAACTGTGGCGATGCGTCACAACGCGTCGTTGCGACGCTCCGTGGCAACCGGGGGCCGTATCCATGGTACAGCGGGAAGAGAAACGCAGATCCATGCGGATTGCGCGGAATCCTTGTGCACCAAGGCCTGGATGGCATTCACGATTGGCCATCTGGACGTCCGAATGAAATTTTTCGCTTGGATTCACATGAAACTGTTGACGCGGCCTTTTCCGCTGCCCTAAGGTCGATCGCATGTCGCAGCGCAACAGCCATCACAGCCTCGCCCTGAGCCGTCGTCCCACGACGGTCGGCGACCCGCTGCTGGCCGGCGGCACCCTGCTTCTTATTGGCCTTGTACTCGTACTCCTCATTACCAGCGGAGGTGCGGGCTAGCGGCTGCGTCCCAGGCAAAAGGAAACACACCTGAGACCCCCCAAGACCCCGCACCGACAACGGAGCGGGGTTTTTTTTGTCCTGCGTTCCGCCCCCTCCCGGAGATCCCGATGAACCGCGACAACGACGTAGCCGTAGCCTCCCCCGACGATGCCGACCGCGTACGCATCTTCGACACCACCTTGCGCGACGGCGAGCAGGCGCCCGGCTTCTCGATGGACCGCCGCGCCAAGCTGCGCATGGCGCAGGCGCTGGAGGCGCTGGGCGTGGACATCCTCGAAGCCGGCTTCCCGCAGGCTTCGCCGGACGATTTCGCCGCCGTCGCGGAGATCGCCCGCACGCTGAAGTCCACCACCGTCTGCGGCCTGGCCCGTTGCCAGCCGGGCGACATCGACACCACCGGCCGCGCGCTGGAGAAGGCGCAGCGCTCGCGTATCCACGTGTTCCTGTCCACCAGCCCGCTGCACCGCGAGCACAAGCTGCGCATGAGCCGGAGCCAAGTGCTCGATGCCGCCGTCGCCGCCGTCGAGCGCGCACGCCAGCTCTGCCATGAAGTCGAGTTCTCCGCCGAAGACGCCCTTCGCACCGAGCCCGACTTCCTGGCCGAGGTGTTCAGTGCCGCCGTCGCCGCCGGTGCCACCACGCTCAACGCGCCGGATACCGTGGGCTACACCACGCCGGCGGAGATCGCCGAGCTGTTCGGCTACCTGCGCCAGCATGTGCGCGGCGCGGACCAGGTGGTGTTCTCCAGCCACTGCCACGACGACCTCGGCATGGCCGTGGCCAACTCGATGGCGGCGATCGGCGCCGGCGCACGCCAGGTGGAGTGCACCATCAACGGCATCGGCGAACGTGCCGGCAACGCCGCGCTGGAAGAGATCGTGATGGCGCTGAAGGTGCGCAAGCCCTACTTCGGCGTCGACACGCGCATCGACACCCGCAAGCTCTACCCGACCTCGCGCCTGCTGGCCCAGCTGACCGGCCAGCCGGTGCCGCGCAACAAGGCGATCGTCGGCGAGAACGCCTTCGCGCACGAGTCGGGCATCCACCAGCACGGCATGCTCAAGCACCGCGGCACCTACGAGATCATGCGCCCGCAGGACGTCGGCATCGGCGAGACCCGGCTGGTGCTGGGCAAGCACTCCGGCCGCGCCGCGCTGCGCCAGCGGCTGGAATCGCTGGGCCATACGCCCGACGAAGCGGCGATGGACGCGATCTTCGCCCGCTTCAAGACGCTGGCCGACAAGAAGCGCGAGGTGCACGACGAGGACCTGGAAGCCATCGCGCTGGGCCAGGATCCGGAGGCCACCGGTCCCTGGAACATCGTGCAGCTCAACAGCACCACCCACCTGGGCAGCGCGTCGGCCTCGGTGAAGTTGGCGCATGACGACGGCCACGAGGTCAGCGAGGCGGCGATCGGCGACGGCCCGGTCGATGCCGTGCTGCGCGCGATCGAGCGCGCCACCGGTCACGCCGTGGAACTGACCGACTTCAGCGTGCGCGCGGTGAGCGAGGGCGGCGACGCCCAGGGCCAGGCCCAGCTCACCGCCCGCCATGCCGACCGCGCCTGGCGCGGCCACGGCATCAGCACGGACATCGTCGAGGCCACCGCGCTCGCCGCGCTGGCCATCGTCAACCGCATCGAACGCCAGCAGCCGGTCCGCGAACCGGCCGCCGTCGCCCACCTGTGAACCCGCCCATGCCGCACCCAGCTACCGCACGGAGCCACCGATGAGTACGCCCTTCCTCTGGCACAACGGCCGCATCAAGCCCTGGGCCGACGCCACCGTCCATGTCACCACCCATGCGCTGCACTACGGCTCGTCGGTGTTCGAGGGCGAGCGCGTCTACGCCACGCCACAGGGACCGGCCTATTTCCGCCTGGCCGACCACACCCGCCGCCTGTTCGAGTCGGCGCGCGTGTACGACATCGACATCGGCTTCAGCGAGGAGGAGATCAACGCCGCCTGCCTGGAGGTGATCCGCGCCAACCGCATGCGCGCGGCCTACGTGCGGCCGATCGTGTTCCGCGGCGCGGGCGGTCTCGGCGTGCTGCCGAAGGACGGCTCGCCGGTGGACGTGGCGATCATGGCGATGGAATGGGGCGCCTACCTGGGCGATGCCCGCGAGAAAGGCGCCAACGTCTGCGTGTCCTCCTGGCACCGGCCGGCGCCGAACACCCTGCCGAGCTGGGCCAAGGCCGGCGGCAACTACCTGTCCAGCCAGCTGATCGCCGCCGAGGCGCGTCGCGGTGGCTACGACGAGGGCATCGCGCTGGGCCACAACGGCCTGCTCAGCGAAGGCGCCGGCGAGAACCTGTTCCTGGTCAGGAAAGGGAAGCTGCTCACCCCGCCATCCAGCGCCGGCATCCTCGCCGGCATCACCCGCGATTCGGTGATGACTCTGGCCGAAGACCTGGGCCTGACGGTGGAAGAGCGCGACCTGCCGCGCGAGGCGCTGTACTCGGCCGACGAAGTGTTCATGACCGGCACCGCCGCCGAGATCACCCCGGTGCGCTCGGTCGACCGCAAGCCGGTCGGCGCCGGCGAGCCCGGCCCGATCACCCGCGCGCTGCAGCAGCGCTTCTTCGGCCTGTTCGACGGCAGCACCGAGGATCGCTGGGGCTGGCTGGAAGTGGTGCCCGCATCGACGGCCGAGGAGATCGCCGCATGAGCGCGCGCACCCTGTTCGAGAAACTGTGGGATGCGCATCTGGTGGCGCCGGAATCGGCCGACACCCCGGCGATCCTCTACATCGACCTGCACCTGGTGCACGAGGTGACCTCGCCGCAGGCGTTCGACGAGCTGCGCGGCCGCGGCCTGCCGCTGCGCCGTCCCGACCGCACCCTGGCCACGCTGGACCACTCCACCCCGACCCTGCCACCCGGCGCCGACGGCGAGCGTCCCTACGCCAACGCCGAGGCGAAAGCGCAGGTCGCCAAGCTGGAAGCAAACTGCGCCGAGTTCGGCATCGAGCTGCACGGCTGGGACAGCCGCGACCGCGGCATCGTGCACGTGATCGGCCCGGAACTGGGCGCCACCCAGCCGGGCATGACCATCGTCTGCGGCGACAGCCACACCTCCACCCACGGCGCGTTCGGCGCGCTGGCGTTCGGCATCGGCACCACCGAGGTCGGCCACGTGATGGCCACCCAGTGCCTGCTGCAGCGCAAGCCGAAGACACTGGCGATCCACGTCGACGGCGCCCTGCCCAAGGGCGTGGGCGCGAAGGACCTGATCCTGCACATCATCGGCAAGATCGGCGTGGACGGCGGCACCGGCCACGTCATCGAGTACCGCGGTCCGGCGATCGAGGCGCTCTCGATGGAAGAGCGCATGACCGTCTGCAACATGTCGATCGAGGCGGGCGCGCGCGCCGGCCTGATCGCCCCGGACGAGACCACCTTCGCCTGGCTGAAGGGCCGCCCGCACGCGCCGCAGGGTGCGGCCTGGGACGCCGCCGTCGCCGCCTGGCGCCAACTGCCCAGCGACGCCGGCGCGCGTTACGACCGCGAAGTGCGCATCGACGCCAGCCAGATCCGTCCGACCGTCACCTACGGCACCCACCCGGGCATGGCGATCGCCATGGACACGCCGGTGCCGGCACCGCGCAATGCGGTCGAGCAGCGTGCGCTGGACTACATGCAGGCCCAGCCGGGCCACGCCATGCAGGGTACGCCGGTGGACGTGGTGTTCGTCGGCAGCTGTACCAACTCGCGCTTGTCCGACCTGCGCGAAGCGGCCGAGGTGCTGCGCGGTCGCCGCGTCGCCGACGGCGTGCGCATGCTGGTGGTGCCGGGTTCCGAAGCGGTGCGCCGCGACGCCGAGCGCGAAGGCCTGCATGAGGTGTTCCTCGACGCCGGCGCCGAGTGGCGGGTGCCGGGCTGCTCGATGTGCATCGCCATGAACGGCGACCTGGCACAGCCGGGCCAACTGGTCGTGAGCACTTCCAATCGCAACTTCGAAGGCCGCCAGGGCAAGGGCGCGCGCACGGTGCTGGCCAGCCCGGCCACCGCGGCCGCCTCGGCCGTGGCCGGGCACATCGCCGATCCGCGCGGCTACATGAACCAGGAGCAGGCCGCATGAAGCCCGTCACCCGCATCCACTCGCGCACCGCCGTGCTGGCGGACGAGAACATCGACACCGACCGCATCATCCCGGCGCGCTTCCTCACCACCACCACCCGCGAAGGGCTGGGCAAGCGCTGCTTCAACGACTGGCGCTACCAGGCCGACGGCAGCGACAACCCGGCGTTCCCGCTGAACCGGCCGGAAGCCCGTGGCTGCGCGATCCTGGTCGCCGGGCGCAACTTCGGCTGCGGCTCCTCGCGCGAGCACGCGCCATGGGCATTGCTCGACTACGGCATCCAGGCGGTGCTGTGCAGCGAGATCGCGGACATCTTCCGCAACAACGCGCTGAAGAACGGCCTGCTCGCCATCGTGGTGTCCGAAGCCGAGCACCGCTGGCTGCTCGAGCACCCCGGCGTGGAGCTGGCCATCGACGTGCGCGAGCAGCACATCAGCCTGCCCGACGGCGGCCGCATCCGCTTCCAGCTCGAACCTTTCGCCCGCCACTGCCTGCTGGAGGGGGTCGACCAGCTCGGCTTCCTGCTGCAGCGCGCCGAGGCCATCACCCGCTACGAACTCCAGCACGAGGAACACGCTGCATGAAGGCGCATATCGTCACCCTGCCCGGCGACGGCGTCGGCCCCGAGGTCACCGCCGCTGCCGTGGCCGTGCTGCAGGCCGTGGCCGAGCACTACGACCACCAGTTCACGTTTGAAGAGCACCTGATCGGCGGCTGCGCCATCGACGCCAGCGGCGAGCCACTGCCGGCCGCCTCGCTGGAGGCCTGCAAGAAGGCCGACGCGGTGCTGCTGGGCGCGGTCGGCGGGCCGAAATGGTCCGACCCGAACGCCAAGGTCCGCCCGGAACAGGGCCTGCTGGCGCTGCGCGCGGCACTCGGCGTCTACGCCAACCTGCGCCCGCTGCAGGTGCACCCGGCGCTGGCCAACCTGTCGCCGCTGAAGAACGAGAAGCTCAAGGACGTCGACGTGCTGTTCGTGCGCGAGCTCACCGGCGGCGCCTACTTCGGCGCCAAGACGCGCACCGCCGACGCCGCCACCGACGAGTGCAGGTACACCGAGGCCGAGATCGAACGCGTGGTGCGCCGCGCCTTCGCGCTGGCCCGCGAGCGCCGCCACCACCTGACCTCGGTCGACAAGGCCAATGTGCTGGAGACCTCGCGCCTGTGGCGCAACGTCGTGCAGCGGATCGCGCCGGAGTACCGCGACGTCAAGGTCGAGCACCAGCTGGTCGACTCGATGGCGATGCTGCTGCTGACCCAGCCGGGCCGCTACGACGTGGTGGTCACCGAGAACCTGTTCGGCGACATCCTCACCGACGAGGCCGCCGCGCTGGCCGGTTCGCTCGGCCTGCTGCCGTCCGCTTCGCTGGGTGACGGCAAGCGCGGCCTGTACGAGCCGATCCACGGCTCGGCGCCGGACATCGCCGGCCAGGGCGTGGCCAATCCCACCGGCGCGATGCTCTCCGCCGCGATGCTGCTGCGCCATTCGCTGGGCCTGGAGGAAGAGGCCCAGTGCGTGGAGGCGGCGGTGTCCCACGTGCTGGCCCACGGCCCGCGGACCCGCGACGTCGGTGGCCAGGGCAATACCGCCGCGGTGCGCGACGCCGTGCTGATGGCGGTGGAGGACCACGCCAGCACCCACCACGCCTTCTTCGCCGGCGGCCGCGCATGCGGTTGATCCCGGCTCACGCTTGCTTTCCCCGCGCGTCCGCGACCGGTCCCTGTCACGTGTGCGGCGACACCTCCCCGGCGCCCGCACTCGCCGGCCGGGAGGCGCGGGGAAGCTTTTCTATCCGTTCCACGGGAGCAACAGATGCGCAGTGACGTGATGAAAACCGGCCCCGATCGCGCACCGGCACGCGCGATGATGCGGGCCACGGGCCTGGACGACGAAGCGATCGCCAAGCCGCTGGTGGCGATCGTGCACACCTGGTCGAACGTCAGCCCGTGCAACCTCAACCTGCGCGAACTGGCCGACGCGGCCACCGCCGGCGTGCGCGCCGCGGGCGGCACGCCGATCGAGTTCAACACCATCGCGATCACCGACGGCATGGCGATGGGCACGCCCGGCATGCGCGCCTCGCTGGTCAGCCGCGAGGTGATCACCGACTCGATCGAGCTGGCCGTGGACGGCCATTCGCTCGACGCGATGGTGGTGCTGTGCGGCTGCGACAAGACCATCCCGGCCGCGGCGATGGCGCTGGCGCGGCTGAACATCCCCGGCGTGGCGCTGTACGGCGGCACCATCGCCCACGGCAACCACGACAACCATCCGATCACCATCCAGCAGGTATTCGAGGCGGTCGGCGCGCACGGCGCGGGAAAGATCGACGACGCGGAGCTGACCTCGGTCGAGCGCGATGCCTGCCCCGGTGCCGGCGCCTGTGGCGGCCAGTTCACCGCCAACACCATGGCGATGGTGCTGACCACGCTGGGCCTGTCGCCGATGGGCTTCAACGACATCCCGGCGACCCATCCGGCCAAGCAGCAGGCGGCCTACCGCTGCGGCGAGCTGGTGATGGAATGCCTGAAGGCCAACCGGCGTCCGTCCGACCTGCTCAGCCGTACCGCGTTCCAGAACGCCGCACGCATGGTCGCCGCCACCGCCGGCTCCACCAACGCGGTGCTGCACCTGCTGGCGATCGCCCGCGAGGCCGGCGTGGAGTGGAGCATCGAGGATTTCGAGCCGGCCTCGGTGCACACCCCGGTGATCGCCGACCTGCTGCCCGGCGGCCGCTACACCGCGGTGGAGATGTTCGGTGCCGGCGGCGCCGCTCGCGTGGCGCAGGAGCTGATCGCCGCCGGCATGCTCGCCGACACGCCGACCGTCACCGGCCGCTCGCTGTTCGCCGAGGCCGAGGCCGCCCCGCGCGCCGACGATCAGGATGTGATCCACCCGGTGAGCGCACCGCTGAAGCCGCGCGGCGGCTACTCGATCCTCTACGGCAACCTCGCCCCCGAGGGCTGCATCCTCAAGCTGGCCGGCAAGACCGGCACCCAGTTCGAGGGCCCGGCCCGCGTGTTCGAGAGCGAGGAGGCCGCGTTCGCCGCCGTGCAGTCCGGCGGCATCGCCAAGGGCGACGTCATCGTGATCCGCAACGAGGGTCCGGCCGGCGGCCCCGGCATGCGCGAGATGCTCGGCGTCACCGCCGCGCTGGTCGGTCGCGGCCTGGGCAACGACGTCGCGCTGATCACCGATGGCCGCTTCTCCGGCGCCACCCACGGTTTCATGGTCGGGCACATCGCGCCGGAAGCGGCCCGTGGCGGACCGATCGCGCTGCTCCGGGACGGCGACCGCATCGTCATCGACGGCGAGACACGCGAGCTGCGCACCACCGCCGACCTCGACGCCCGCCGCGCCGGCTGGACACCCGCACCCCCGAAGGTCACCCACGGCGCCCTGGCCAAGTACGCCCGGCTGGTCGGCTCCGCTTCCGACGGCGCGATCACCCGCGCCTATGCCCCATCCACCTCGGCCGTACCGGCGGCCAAAGCTTCCGAAGAACACACCCAAGGAGTCACCGCATGAGCACGAACAACGACAACCTCCTCGCCCAGGGCCGCATCGCCGTGCTCGGCTACGGCAGCCAGGGCCGCGCACATGCGCTGAACCTGCGCGACTCCGGCCTCGACGTGGTGGTCGGGCTGCGTCCGAACGGACCGACCTGGCACAAGGCCAAGGCCGAGGGCTTCACCGTGGTCGAGCCGGGCGAGGCGGTAAAGGGCGCCGACCTGGTCGCGGTGCTGACCCCGGACATGGTGCAGCCGACGCTGTACACCGAGTCGATCGAGCCGAACATCAAGCCCGGTGCCGCCCTGCTGTTCGCGCACGGCTTCAACGTGCACTTCGGCCAGATCACCCCGCGCAAGGACATCGACGTGATCCTGGTCGCGCCGAAGGGCCCCGGCGCGCTGGTGCGCACCGAGTACGAGCGCGGCCGCGGCGTGCCGAGCATCTGGGCGGTCTACCAGGACGTCAGCGGCCAGGCCGAGGCCAAGGCCCACGCCTACGCCGACGGCATCGGCGGCGGCCGCGCCCTGCTGATCAAGACCGACTTCAAGGAAGAGACCGAGACCGACCTGTTCGGCGAGCAGGCCGTGCTCTGCGGCGGCGCCAGCGAACTGGTGAAGGCCGGCTTCGAGACCCTGGTGGAAGCCGGTTACCAGCCGGAGATCGCCTACTACGAGGTGATGCACGAGCTGAAGCTGATCGTCGACCTGTTCTACGAAGGCGGCCTCACCAAGATGCTGCAGTTCATCTCCGAGACCGCCCAGTACGGCGACTACGTCAGCGGCCCGCGCGTCATCGACGCCGGCGTGAAGGCGCGCATGAAGGACGTGCTCACCGACATCCAGAACGGCACCTTCGCCAAGAACTGGACCGAGGAATACAAGGCCGGCCTGCCGAACTACAAGAAGCTCAAGCAGGCCGACCTCGACCATCCGATCGAGAAGGTCGGTGCCGCGCTGCGCGCCCGCATGCCCTGGCTGCAGACCGGCAACGCGCAGCCCGCCGCCGCACCGCTGAAGAAGGCCGGCTGAGGCCGGCGACCGACCGGTCGCGCGTGATCGCGCGTGACCGGACCGAACGCAACGCTCGAGGAACCGTCCCGTGAACCTGCAGACCGTGAAGTCCGATCCCGCGCCGATCCTGCCGCCGCCCGGCGTGCACCCGCTCGCCGGCACCCCGATGACCGGCGCCGAGATCGTGGTGCAGGTACTCGCCGACGAGGGCGCGGACGTGCTGTTCGGCTACTCCGGCGGCGCGATCCTGCCGGTGTACGACGCGGTGTTCCGCTACAACGCCGAGCACCCGCGCGAAGACGGCCGCGATGCAATGCCGCTGATCGTGCCGGCCAACGAGCAGGGCGCGGGCTTCATGGCCGCCGGCTACGCCCGCGCGTCGGGCAAGGTCGGCGTGGCCGTGGTCACCTCCGGCCCCGGCGCCACCAACACGGTGACGCCGGTGCGCGACTCGATGGCCGACTCGATCCCGATGGTGGTGATCTGCGGCCAGGTGCCCACCGCGGCGATCGGCAGCGATGCGTTCCAGGAGGCGCCGATCAGCAGCATCATGAGTGCCTGCGCCAAGCACGTGTTCCTGGTCACCGAGCCGGCGCGGCTGGAATCGACCCTGCGCACCGCCTTCGAGCTGGCCCGCAGCGGCCGCCCCGGCCCGGTGGTGGTGGACATCCCCAAGGACGTGCAGAACGCCGCGCTGACCTTCCAGGGCGAGGGTCAGCTGGCGATCCCCGGCTACCGGGCACGGATGCGCGCGGTGGAACAGGCCCACCTCACCGATGCCGACTGCGCCGCCTTCTTCGCCGCGCTGGGGCAGGCGAAGCGGCCGCTGATCTACGCCGGCGGCGGCATCATCGCCGCGGAAGCTGCCGAGGCATTGCGCGCCTTCGCCGAAGCCTTCGGCCTGCCGGTCACCACCACCCTGATGGGCATCGGCGCGGTCGACACCACCTCGCCGCTGGCCTTGCACATGTTGGGCATGCACGGCACCGCCTACGCCAACTACGCGGTAGAGGACTGCGACTTCGTGCTGGCGCTGGGCGCCCGCTTCGACGACCGTGTCGCGGGCGTGCCGGGCAAGTTCGCTCCCCGCGCGCGCTTCATCGCCCAGATCGACATCGATCCGGCCGAGATCGGCAAGGTGAAGGCGGTGCACTGGCATCACTGCGGTCCGCTGGTGCGCACGCTGGACCGGCTGCGCCGCTACGGCAAGGCGCAGGGGTTCCGGCCGCAGGCCGACGGCCGTTATGCGGCGTGGCACCGGCACGTGGCCGAGCTCAAGCGTGTGCATGCGATGAACTACGACCGCGCCAGCGCGATGATCCAGCCGTATGCGGTGATCGAGGCGATCAACCGCATCACCGACGGCCGCGCGATCATCGCCACCGGCGTCGGCCAGCACCAGATGTGGGCCGCGCAGTACTTCGACTTCCGCGGACCGCGGCAGTGGCTCACCTCCGGCTCGATGGGCACGATGGGCTTCGGCCTGCCGGCGGCGATCGGCGCGCAGTTCGCGCGGCCGGACGCGCTGGTGATCGACATCGACGGCGACGCCAGCATCCGCATGAACTTCGGCGAGCTGGAAACGGTGACCACCTATGGCCTGCCACTGAAGGTGGTGGTGTTCAACAACGCCGGCGACGGCATGGTGCGGCAGTGGCAGAAGCTGTTCTTCGAGAGCCGCTTCGCCTCATCCGACAAGACCCTGCACACCAAGGACTTCGTCAAGGCCGCGCAGGCCGACGGCTTCGCCTGGGCGCAGCGGCTGGACCAGCCGAGCGACATCGAGCACGTGGTCGCCGACTTCCTGGCCTTCGAGGGCCCGGCCTTCCTCGAGGTGATCATCGATCCGGATGCCGGCGTCTACCCGATGGTCGGCCCCGGCATGACCTACGCGCAGATGATCACCGGCGAACACATCGCCTCGCGCACGCCACCGAAGGCCGCCGACGGCTCGCCTGCGGACATGTTCTGACGCTGGCTCCACGCTGGCCCGACCCGATACCAAAGATGAAACACACGCTATCGATCCTGCTGCAGAACGAATCCGGCGCGCTGGTGCGCGTCGCCGGGCTGTTTTCGTCGCGCGGCTACAACATCGACTCGCTCAACGTGGCGCCGACCGCCGACATCGAGGTGTCGCGGCTGACCCTGGTCACCCACGGCGGCGGCGATTCGATCGACCAGATCCTCAAGCAGGCGCGCAAACTGGTGGACGTGATCGAGGCGGTGGAACTGCCCTCGCCGATGGCGGTTGCGTCCGATCCGGCCGCCGGCGCGTGAACGCGATGGGCGACGACGGCCTCGACCTGCTGCGCCGCGTGCTCACCGCGCGCGTGTACGAGGTCGCACGCGAGTCCGAGCTCGATCCGGCCCCGGCCCTGTCGCGGCGGCTCGGCAACCGCGTGCTGCTCAAGCGCGAGGACAACCAGCCGGTGTTCTCGTTCAAGCTGCGCGGCGCCTACAACAAGATGGTCCACCTCGACGCACTGGCGCGCGCGCGGGGCGTGATCGCCGCGTCCGCCGGCAACCATGCCCAGGGCGTCGCGCTGGCTGCGGCGCGGCTGGGCGTGCGCGCCACCATCGTGATGCCGCAGACCGCGCCGCAGGTGAAGGTGGATGCGGTGCGCGCGATCGGTGGCACGACGGTCGAGGTGGTGCTCGCCGGCGACTCCTACAGCGAGGCGCAGGCCGAGGCCGCCCGCCTGCAGGCCGAACATGGCTACACCCTGGTGCACCCGTTCGACGACCCGGACGTGATCGCCGGCCAGGGCACCGTGGGCATGGAGATCCTGCGCCAGCACGCCGGCCCGCTGCACGCGATCTTCGTGCCGGTCGGCGGCGGCGGCCTGCTCTCCGGCGTGGCGGCCTTCGTCAAGGCGGTGCGACCGGAGGTGAAGGTGATCGGCGTGCAGAGCACGGCGGCGAACGCGATGGCCCGGTCGCTGGCCGCCGACGAGCGGGTGCAACTGGACGAGGTCGGCCTGTTCGCCGACGGCACCGCGGTGAAGCAGGTCGGCGTGCTCACCTTCGCGATCTGCCGGCAATTCGTCGACGACATGATCTGCGTGGATACCGATGCGATCTGCGCGGCGATCAAGGACGTGTTCGCCGACACCCGCACCGTGCCCGAACCCTCCGGGGCGCTGGCCATCGCCGGCCTGAAACAGTACGTCGCCGCGCACGGCCTCAAGGACCAGACGCTGGTGGCGGTGTGCTCCGGCGCCAACATGAATTTCGACCGGCTCAGCTTCGTCGCCGAGCGTGCCGAGGTGGGCGAGCGGCGCGAGGCGCTGTTCGCAGTCACCATCCCGGAGGAACGCGGCAGCTTCCGCCGCTTCTGCGAAGTGCTGGGTGGGCACAGCCTGACCGAATTCAACTATCGCATCGGCGACACCCGCGAAGCACATCTGTTCGTCGGGGTGCGCACCGGCGGGCGCGAGGAGAGCGAGGCGCTGGCGCGCGCCTTCCGCGCGCAAGGCTTCGGTGTGCTGGACCTGAGCGACGACGAGCTGGCCAAGCTGCACCTCAGACACATGGTCGGCGGCCGCTCGCCGCTGGCGCAGGACGAGCGGCTGTACCGCTTCGACTTCCCCGAGCGCCCCGGCGCGCTGCTGCGCTTCCTGGCGCAGCTGCATCCGGACTGGAACGTCAGCCTGTTCCACTACCGCAACCAGGGCGCCGACCACGGCCAGATCCTGGTCGGCCTGCAGGTGCCGCCGGCCGAGCGCGCCCTGTTCGCACGCTTCCTCGCCACGCTCGGCTATCCGCACCGCGACGAGAGCGCCAACCCGGCCTACCGCCTGCTGCTGTGCGAGGCACCGGCAGGGACCCGGGCCGAGGCGTTGCGCGCGATCTGAGGCGTGTCGTGGCTCAGAACAGGTCGACGCTGCCGGCGGTCACGTCCCCGTCCAGCGCGCCACGGGCGCGCAGGTCCTCGTAGCTGAAGACCTGGTTGCGGCCGCTGTTCTTGGCGAAGTAGAGCGCCTTGTCGGCGCGGTCCAGCACGGTGGCCGGATAGTCGTGCGGGCCGATCACCGCGAAGCCCACGCTCACGGTCACCTGGCCGACCTGCGGAAACTCATGATCCTGCACCCGCGTGCGGAAACGCTGCAGGGCGGCAGTGGCCGCTTCCCGGTCGATCGCGGACATCAGCACCACGAACTCCTCGCCGCCGAAGCGGAACAGCGCGTCGCCGTGGCGGAAGCTGGCGCGCATCTGCTGGGCGATCATCAGGATCACCTCGTCACCGTAGAGGTGACCCCAGGTGTCGTTGATCCGCTTGAAGTGATCGATGTCGAGGATCGCCAGCCAGGTCTGTCCCGCCTGCTCGCCCTCGCGGGGGCGCGTGCCATGGAGCTGCCGCTGCAGGTGGCGATCGAAGCTGCGGCGGTTGTAAAGGCCGGTGAGCTTGTCGCGTTCGCTCTCGTCGAGCAGACCCACGTAGTTGGCGTAGATGCGGGCGAAGCCCTCCACCAGCGGCCGCAGCATTTCCAGCGGATGCTCGGACTCCAGCATCAGTGCGCCGATCATCCGGCCATCGTGGCGGATCGGCACCAGCATCCCGTAACCGCCGTCGCGCAGGCGCACGCAACCGCCGTCACGCTCGCCCTGTTGCAGCAGCAGATCGGTGGAGGCGTCCGCCGACCGCGGCACCAGATCGATGTTGAAGCGACCCAGCGCGTTGCGGGAACAGCGCACCAGGCTCTCCTGCGGTCCGCTGCGCTCGCCCGCGCGCTTGTACAGGGTCACCGTGCGCGCGTCGGCCAGCTCGGCCAGCGACAGTGTGAGACTGTGGTCCAGCGCCTCGGTGTCGCGCTGGTGGGTGAAATGCGCCACCGAGTCCACCAGGCGTGCCTGCGTGGCCTCGCCCCCGGACACCCAACCCGGCACCTCCACGGAACGTGACGGCACGGAATCGACGGTGGCGACTGGATCGATGGACACGAGACTCCCGGACTCGGACGGCGTTCGGGCACCCTCCCCGGGCACCCGGCATCGGGTGATGCCAGTGGGGTGGTTATCGACGCGATGCGCAACAACTTGAGGTGGCCACGCCGGTAACGCGACCTCGGACGAGGCGTCCCGCCGGCCCTGCGCGCTAGACTTCGCCGATGGCACCGACCTCGCGCAAACGCCCCCGCCGCCCCGCACCACCCTCGCCGGCCGCCCGGAACCGACCGGCGCCCACCCGCGCCACGCCGCGGCCGGCAGACGCGTCGAAACGCGCGACCCGGGTGCTGGATGTGCTGCTCGCCCTGCTGCCGCCCGGCGCACGCGCGAAGGCCCACGATTACCTGGTGCTGACCCGCATGGATCGCCCGATTGGCGCCCTGCTACTGCTGTGGCCGACCTGGTGGGCGCTGTGGCTGGCCGCGGACGATTTTCCGCCGTGGCCGACGCTGCTCATCTTCACCCTGGGCGTATTCGCCATGCGCGCAGCCGGTTGCGCCATCAACGACTACGCCGACCGCGAGCTGGACCCGCAGGTGGCGCGCACCGCTGGCCGGCCGATCGCCAGCGGCCGGGTCACCCCGCGCGAGGCCCTTCTGATGTTCGGCGTGCTGCTCGCGTTCGCCTTCGTGCTGGTGCTGTTCACCAACGCGCTGACCATCAAGCTGTCCTTCGCCGGCGCCGCGCTGGCGGCGCTGTACCCGTTCACCAAGCGCTACACCTACATGCCGCAGGTGGTGCTTGGGGCGGCGTTCGGCTGGTCGATCCCGATGGCCTTCGCCGCGGTGTCGAACACCGTGCCGCCGCTGGGCTGGCTGCTGTTCCTGGGCAACGTGGTGTGGTCGGTGGTGTACGACACCGAGTACGCGATGGTCGACCGCGAGGACGACATCAAGGCCGGCGCCCGGTCCACCGCGATCCTGTTCGGCGATGCGGACCTGCCGATCCTCGCCATCCTGATGGGCACCTTCGCGCTGGCGATGCTGTTCGTCGGCCAGCGCGCCCACCTGGGCTGGCCGTACTGGCTGGCACTGGTGGCCAGCCTCGGGCTGTTCGGGCATCAGCTCTGGCGTATCCGCACGCGCGGCCGCGAGGCCTGCCTGGCCGCGTTCCGCCACAACAACTGGCTCGGCCTGGTGCTGTGGGTGGGGATCGTGCTGGCGCTGGCGCTACGCTGATACCGGCTTGCGCGGACGCATACCGGGTGCGCCTGCGGGGATCGACCGCGGCGGCGTGCCGTCGTGTGCGCGGAAGCGCTCGCGCGGGCCGTCATGGTCGCGCCGGTCGTCGCCCTTGAAGTCGTCGCGTTCCTTTTCGCTCATGTGGAACACGCTCACCGCCTCGCCGAGCACCTGCGACTGGTAGCGCAGCGTGGCGGCGGAAGCCCGCGTCTCCGAAGCCATCGCCGCATTGCGCTGGGTCACCGAGTCGAGGTTGGCGATGGTGTCGTTGATCTGGCTGATCGCCGAGGCCTGTTCGTCGGCCGAGGCGTTGATCTCGCCCACCAGTGCCCGGGTGCGCGCCACCGCCTCGACGATCGCACCCACCCGCTGGTCCGCCGCCTCGACCGAGATCCGGCCTTGCTGGACGTGCTCGCCGGCCGTGCCGATCAGGCCGCGGATGTCCTTGGCCGCGCCAGCGCTGCGCTGGGCCAGCTGGCGCACCTCGCCGGCGACGACCGCGAAACCGCGGCCATGCTCGCCGGCGCGCGCCGCCTCCACCGCGGCGTTCAGCGCGAGCAGGTTGGTCTGGAACGCCAGTTCGTCGACCAGCGCGATGATCTCGTTGATGTCGTTGGAGGATTGCTGGATCGCGCTCATCGCCTCACGTACGTTGGCGATCGCTTCGCGGCCCTGCCCGGCCGTCTGGACGGCGCCATCGGTGGTATGCGCCGCCTCGCGGGAACGGTCGCGGTTCTGCTGCAGCGTGGCGGTGAACTCTTCCATCGTCGCCGCCGCCTCCTCGAGGCTGGCGGCCTGCGACTCGGTGCGCTCCGCCAGCTCGTTCACCGCGTCGGAGATGGTGTCTGCCGTACCACCGAAGCGGTGCACCTCTTCACGCACGTCACCGACCACGGCACGCAGGTTGACGCTGAGCTGGTTCAGCTCGCGCCCGGCGGAGCGGGCCAGAAAGCTGTCGCGGCTGAACAGCGGGCGCGACAGGTCGCCTGCGGCGACGTCGCGGGCGTTGCGGCTCAGGTCATCGAGCGCACGCATCACGCCGTAGCGGTACATGCACAGGGCCGTGAGCACTTCGGCCGCCACCGCCAGCGGGGCCACCAGGCCCTCGTGCCCCGCGACCCACGGGATGCGGGAAAGCGCGAATGGCAGTGCGGCACCGATCGCCACGCCGACGGCCACGCCCAGGCCGGTGGACTCGGAAATCCTGCGTAGCAGTGCGCGCAGGACCCCGGGGCGTTCGATGCGTCCCTCACGCAGGCGCAGCGGCAGCGGCTTCTCCGCCTTTTCGGCGGCCGCCATCTGCGCGTAGATCTGCTCGGTCGCGACGATCTCCTCCGGCGACACCCAGGTGCGCACCGACATGTAGCCGGTGATCTCGCCATCGGTCACCACCGGGGTGACGTTGGCACGCACCCAGTAGAAGTCGCCGTTCTTGCGGCGGTTCTTGACCAGGGCCGTCCAGGGGCGGCCGGTCTTGAGCGTGTCCCACATGTCGCGGAACGCCTCCCGCGGCATGTCCGGATGACGGATCAGGTTGTGCGCCTTGCCGATCAGTTCCTCGCGGGCGAAACCACTCACCGTGACAAACGGCGGATTGCAGTAGGTGATGACGCCGCGCAGGTCGGTCTTCGACACCAGGGCGTCGTTACGGCGAAGCTCGTATTTGCGCTGGGTCACAGGAAGGTTGATACGCATATCACGCTCGCAAGCCGGGCAAGGGCGGTATGCCGCCCGATCGTTCGGCTATCGGCGTTCCGGCGCACACCCTTGATTGACCGGGGTCAATTTGACGCACGACCGGCGGAGCGACCTCCGGCAGGGACCGGCGCGCGGGCGAGTGCCCAGACATCGATCCGTCCGACGCCGACCCGACGCAGGACGCGCGTGCACTCGGCGAGCGTCGAACCGGTGGTCATCACATCGTCGACGATCGCCACGTGGGCCGGAAGCGCAGCGCCCTGGCGCAAAGCGAACGCGCCGCGCACATTGCGGCGACGGGCGACGGCATCCAGCTCGCTCTGCGCCGAGGTGGCGCGCGGTCGCAGCAGCAGGTCGTGGCGAAGCGGCAGCCCCAGCGCGCGGGACAGCGGGTGCGCCAGCTCCAGCGCCTGGTTGTGGCCACGCTGGCGCAGTCGTCCACGGTGCAGGGGCACCGGGAGGATCAGGTCCGGCAGCGGCGTCGGAGCGGATTCGCGCAGCCACAGCGCAGCCAGCGAGCGTCCGGCGGCGAGATCGCGTCCGAACTTGAAGCGCGACTCCAGCCGGTCCAACGGCCAGCCGTAGCGGAACGGCGCCCATGCCGCGTCCCACGGCGGCGCGCGCCGCTGGCATCGTCCGCACAACGCCGCCGGCATGGCCAGCGGCAGGGCGCACAGGGCGCAGCATGATCGGTTGCGCGGCAGTTCGGCGGCGCAGTCGCGGCACAGGTCCAGGTCGTCGTGGCCGGCCGCGCCGCACAGCAGGCAGCGCGCCGGCAGCAACCAGCGGCACAGGTCGGCCAGTCGGGAACGGAGCGCCTCCATGCGCGGGCGGGCCGGTCAGTTCGACGGCTTGAACATCGCCGCGTCGAGGATCGACCACAGGTGGATGATCCAGCCCAGCCAGAAGATCCACAGCACGCCAGCCAGCACGAACATCACGATCGCCTTGAGCAGGCGCCCCTGCACCAGTTGGCCCAACCCCGGGATGAAGAAGCTGCACACCGCCGCGATCACATTGCCAGTGCTGCCCTGTCCTGCGCTCATGCACGGAATCTCCCTGAAGTGTCGGAAGGATGGTAACGGACCGCCGCGCGCGTCACCGTCAACCATTCGGACGCGCATCGAGTTGACACTCCAGGGGCAGCTTCCCACACTCGCGGCCTGCCCGACGGAGCCCCTCCCATGACCGCACCCGCCCTGCGCCACGACTGGACCCGCGACGAAGTCGCCGCGCTGTTCGCCCTGCCGTTCAACGAGCTGCTGCATCGCGCGCACTCGATCCACCGCGAGCACCACGATCCGAACGCGGTGCAGGTGTCGACCCTGCTGTCGATCAAGACCGGCGGCTGCCCGGAAGACTGCGCCTACTGCCCGCAGGCGGCGCGCTACGCCACCGGCGTGCAGGCGGAGAAGCTGATGAGCGTGGACGCCGTGGTCGCCCGGGCCCAGGCGGCCAAGGCCGCCGGCGCCAGCCGCTTCTGCATGGGCGCGGCCTGGCGCAGTCCGAAGGATCGCGACGTGGCCAAGGTGGCCGAGATCGTCTCGGCGGTGAAGGGCTTGGGCCTGGAGACCTGCGCTACGCTCGGCATGCTCAGCGGCGAGCAGGCTGCCACGCTGAAGCAGGCCGGGCTGGACTACTACAACCACAATCTCGACACCGCGCCGGAGTTCTACGGCGAGATCATCCACACCCGCGAGTACCAGGACCGCCTCGACACGCTCGAGCATGTGCGCGAGGTCGGCCTGAAGACCTGCTGCGGCGGCATCGTCGGCATGGGCGAAACGCGCGGCCAGCGCGCCGGCCTGCTGCAGACCCTGGCCAACCTGCCCGAGCATCCGCAGTCGGTGCCGATCAACCAGCTGGTGCAGGTGGAAGGCACGCCGCTGCACGGCACCGAGGCGCTGGACCCGTTCGAGTTCGTGCGCACCATCGCGGTGGCGCGCATCCTGATGCCGGCCTCGATGGTGCGGCTGTCGGCCGGGCGCCAGCAGATGGACGACGCGGTGCAGGCGCTGTGCTTCTTCGCCGGCGCCAACTCGATCTTCTACGGCGAGAAGCTGCTGACCACCGGCAACCCCGACGTGGAGGCCGATCGCGCGCTGTTCCGCCGGCTCGACCTGCACGCGCTGGAAGTGGTGGAGGAATCGGACACCGTGCACGCCGACATCCTGGAGACCGACACCGCCGGTTGCGGCCAGGGCTGCGGCTGCGCCGCCTGATCCCGCAGCGATGGCCCGCCCCGATCTGCTCGGCCGTCTGGCCATCCGGACGGCCGACCGCGAACGCGCCGCACTGCTGCGTCGCGCGCGCGCCGTCGAGCACGCCGATGGTCCCTGGCTCGAGGTCGACGGCCGCCGCCTGCTCGGCTTCTGCAGCAACGATTACCTGGGCCTGGCGCAGCACCCGCAGCTGATCGCCGCATTCAAGCGCGTGGCCGACGACGAAGGCGTGGGCAGCACCGCCGCGCACCTGGTCTGCGGCCACCGGCGCGAGCACGCCATGCTGGAAGAAGCGCTGGCCGAGTGGACCGGGCGCGAGCGTGCGCTGCTTTTCTCCACCGGCTATGCCGCCAACCTCGGCGTGCAGCAGGCCCTGCTCGGTAGTGTCGACGGCGCGGTGTGCGTGCAGGACAAGCTCAACCACGCCAGCCTGATCGACGGCTGCCGCCTCGCCGGCGCCGAGCTGAAGCGCTACCCGCATAGCGACGTGGGCGGCGCGGCGCGGCAGCTGGCCAGCCGTTCCGAGGCGCCGGCCCTGCTGGCCACCGACGGCGTGTTCAGCATGGACGGCGACGTCGCTCCACTGCGCGAACTGGCCGCGCTGGCCGCACGCGAGGGCGCCACGCTGATGGTCGACGACGCCCATGGGCTGGGCGTACTTGACGCCCAGGGAGCCGGCAGCGTGGCGGACGCGGGCCTGGGCGTGTCCGAGGTGCCGGTGTTGATGGCTACCCTGGGCAAGGCGCTGGGCTGTGCCGGCGCCTTCGTCGCCGGATCGGCCGCGCTGATCGAGGGGCTGACCCAGTTCGCCCGGCCGCAGGTCTATTCCACCGCACTGCCGCCGGCGCTGGCCGCCGCGGCGCTGGCGGCGGTGACGCTGGCGCGCCAGGAGGACTGGCGCCGCGAGAAGCTTTCCGGCCTGATCGCCCGCTTCCGGCGCGGTGCCTCCGAGCTGGGCCTGCCGCTGATGGCGTCGGCCACACCGATCCAGCCGCTGCTGCTGGGCAGTGCCGATACCGCGCTGGCCACCGCGCAGGCACTGGAAGCGCTGGGCCTGCTGGTCACCGCTATCCGCCCGCCGACCGTGCCGGCCGGCCAGGCGCGCCTGCGCATCACCTTGAGCGCGGCGCACGAGGAGGCCGACGTGGACCGCCTGCTGGCCGCGCTGGAACGCGTCCGGCCGACGATCATCGGCGCATGATCAGCCCTGTCGCGGCGGCGCCAGCGTCTGCTGGGCCAGTTGCAGGCGGACCAGCCGCCGGAACGGCTCGGAGGGAGTGTCAGGCGCCCCGCGGAACGCCGCCGCCAGGTTGCGCCCGACCTGTACCGGCGTCACCACCAGCCCCCACGGAAAGCCCCACCAGCCCAGCACCGCGGAATACAGCGCACTGGCGAGCTGGCTGCGACGCCCGCAACGGCGGCAGCTCACGCTCTGCCGGGTGTGCCACTGGGTCAGCAACACGAAGGAATGCACGCGATGGTGGCGATAGACGTCGATCGGACCGGGCCGGTTGCAGCGGGGACAGGCACTGCGATGCCAGTCCTCGACATGCTTCTGCAGCACGTGCTCGGGCACCTGCTCGGCACGCGCCAGCAGCGGATGCCGGCCGGCACAGGCGGCGCAGCAGTAGCGCGCGCCGTCGACCCTGCGTCCCCCGAACAGGATCGTCTTGCTGCAGTGATTGCATTCGGCCACGTTCCCCTCTCCCTGTCGTTGCCGCCAGGCAGTCTAACCGCTGGCCGCGCGGACGGAAGAGGAGAGATTCCTAGTCGACCTATAATGGGCAGTTGCCCGACCCCCATCCCCATGCCGATCGTCAATCTCTCCGCTTACCGTTTCGTGCCGCTGGACGACCTGCCCGCCCTGCGCGAGCGGGTGCGCGAACGCGCCGAGGCGCTGGCGCTGAAGGGCACCGTGCTGCTGGCGCCTGAGGGCATCAACCTGTTCCTGGCCGGCCCGCACGAGGCCACCGATGCCTTCATGGACTGGCTGCGCGAGGACCCGCGCTTCGCCGGGCTGGAGGCCAAGGCCTCGCCCTCCGACGACGCGCCGTTCGGTCGCCTGCGCGTGCGGCTGAAGAAGGAGATCATCACCCTGCGCCAACCGCAGCTGCGCCCGATTGAGGGGCGCGCGCCGGCGGTGGACGCGACCACGCTGGCGCGCTGGCTGGACCAGGGCCACGACGACGACGGCCGCGAGGTGGTGCTGCTGGATACCCGCAACGCCTACGAGACCGATGTCGGCAAGTTCCCGCAGGCGGTGGACTACCGCATCGCCAGCTTCACCGAATTTCCCGAGGCGCTGGCCGCCGACCGCGCGCGCTACGAAGGCAAGACCGTGGTGTCGTACTGCACCGGCGGCATCCGCTGCGAGAAGGCCGCGCTGTACATGCAGGCGCAGGGCATGGAGCGCGTGTTCCAGCTCGAGGGCGGCATCCTGAAGTATTTCGAGGAAACCGGCGGCGCGCACTGGCAGGGCGACTGCTTCGTGTTCGACGACCGCGGCGCGGTCGACCCCACGCTGGCCCCTGCCCCGCCGACGGACGCCGCCACGCCATGAGCCTGTTCATCGAGACCCGGGGCCGCGGCCCGGTGCCGCTGGTGCTGATCCACGGCTGGGCCATGCACGGCGGCGTGTTCGCGCCGCTGGCCGAGGCGCTGGAAGACACCTGCACGCTGTACGTGGTCGACCTGCCCGGCCACGGCCGCTCGCGCGATTGCGGCCTGCCGCTGGAACCGTTCGCGATCGCCCGCGCCATCGCCGACGCCGTGCCGCCCGCGATCTGGCTGGGCTGGTCGATGGGCGGGCTGGTGGCGCTGGCCGCCGCTCGCGAGGCCACCATCCCCGCCCGTGGCCTGGCCATGCTGTGCGCGACGCCGAAATTCGTGCGCGGCGAGGACTGGCCGCAGGGCAGCGACGGTGCCCTGGTGCACCAGCTGGCGCTGGATCTGGAAACCGACTACCACGCCACCCTGGAGCGCTTCCTCGCGCTGGAGGCGATGGGCAGCGCCGATCCGCGCGCCGAGCTGCGCCGCCTGCGCGACTCGGTGTTCGCCCATGGCGAGCCGGACCTGCGCGTGCTGCAGGAAGGCATCGCCCTGCTCGACTCGACCGACTGGCGCGGCGAACTCGCCACGCTGTGCCTGCCCAACACCTGGATCGCCGGCCGCCGCGACCGCCTGGTGCATCCGGACGCGATGCGCTGGTCGGCCACCCGCGCGCAGGGCGACTTCCACGAGATCGCACACGCCGGCCACGCGCCCTTCCTCGGCCACGTCGATGCCGTGGTGGACGCGCTGCGCCCGCTGCTGGAGCAGATCCGATGAGCGACTCCTTCCACCTCGACCGCGCACGCGTGCGCCGCAACTTCGCCCGCGCCGCGCGCAGCTACGAGCAGCACGACGCGCTCCAGCAGGAAGTGCAGAAGCTGCTGCTCGAGCGTCTCGGCTTCTATCTGGAAACGCCGCAGCGCGTGCTCGACGTGGGCGCCGGTACCGGTCGCGGCAGCGCCCTGCTGAAGGAGCGCTACGGCAAGGCCGAGGTGATCGCGGTGGACCTTGCGGTACCGATGCTGCAGGCGGCGAAGCAGCACAGCCGCTGGCTCAAGCCCTTCCAGCGCGTGTGCGCCGATGCCACCGCGCTGCCGTTCCCCGACCACAGCGTTGACGTGCTGCACTCCAACCTGTGCTTCCAGTGGATCGACGACCTCGGCGCGCTGTTCGGCGAGTGCGCGCGCGTGCTCAAGCCCGGCGGCCTGCTCGCCTTCTCCACCTTCGGTCCGGATACGCTGAAGGAGCTGCGCGCGGCCTGGGCCAGTGCCGACCAGCAGTCACACGTCAGCCGCTTCCTCGATATGCACGACGTCGGCGATGCGTTGATCAGCGCCGGCCTGCGCGACCCGGTGCTCGACGTCGACCGCTTCATCCTTACCTACAGCTCGCCGGCAATGCTGCTGAAGGAGCTCAAGGGGCTGGGCGCCACGCACGCCGACACCGCGCGCGAGCGCCACCTCACCGGCAAGGCACACTACCGCCGCATGCTGGAGGCCTACGAGGCCATGCGCGTGGACGGCCGCATCCCGGCCACCTGGGAAGTGGTCACCGCGCACGCCTGGGGCCCGCCGCCGGGACAGTCGCGCCGCGGCGCCGGCGGTGGCGAGATCGCCACCTTCTCGGTGGACAGCCTGCGCGGCTCGCGCCGGCGCTGAGCCCGCGCCCTGCCGTCAGTGCTTCGGCGGCGTGTAGGTGCAGTCGCCTACGTGCTGGCCGACGTAATGGGTATCGAGCGTGGCGTCGTGACCGGCGACCGCGGTCGTCGTGCGCATCTCGCCGTCGAAGCCACTGTCGGCGAGTTGGCGGAACGTACCGTCACTGCTGACCTTCTGCGGCCGGGTGCAGGCCACGTGGAAGGTGATGGTGCTGCTGCGCTGGCGGTAATCGCTGACCTTGCAATCCGAACCGCTACGGGAACTGACAAGCTGGCGCGGATCGAACCCTGCCGGCGCCGTGCAGACCTCGCGACTCATCACGCGCTGTGGCATCGCCATGCCCTGCATGTGCAGGGTGGTGGTCGTGGTCAGCTTCATCAGGCGGCCCTGACTGGCCGCCAGTACGCATGACGGAACGGACAGCACCAGCACTGCGCATGCGCAAAGGACGCGACGTGAACACATGGAGATCCCTACCCGGATGGCTTCCTGACGCTCGGACACTAACACGCCGCCAGGACCGTCCGCGGCGCTGGAGCGGCCTGCGGCTGGCGTCAGCCGCCGCGCATGTCGCCGGCATCCGGGATGCCGGATACACGTCGGCGGAGCGACGCGTGCCCCGGGTCGATGCTTCGTCAGTTCGCCAGCGGCTCGGTCACCGGCACGCGCGCCGTGTACGCAGTACCCGCCGAAGCGGCCACGATCGCCGCCACCGCCAGCCACTGCAACGGGCCCAGCCGTTCGCCCAGGAAGGCGCTGCCGGCCAGCGAGGCGATCACCGGCTCCAGGCTCAGCAGCACGCTGAAATGGCGGGCCGGCAGGCGGGTCAGCGCGATCATCTCCAGCGAATACGGCAGCACCGAACTGAGCACGGCCACCCCCAGCCCCAGCGGCAGCAGCGAAGGCGTCAGCAGCGCCGGACCGGCATGGGCCACGCCGGCCGGCACCGCGAGCAGGGCGCCGATCGCGATGCCCCAGGTCACCGCATCGTGGCCGTAGGCCGCGCCGGCCTTCTGTCCGAAAAGGATGTAAAGCGCCCAGCCGAGCCCGGCCGCCAGCGCGTAGCCGACGCCGACCGGATCGAGCGCATGATCCTGGCGGTGCAGCGGCAGCAACAGGGCCAGGCCGATCACGACCAGCAGCACCCAGGCCACATCCAGCGCGCGGCGCGAGCCGAACAGCGCGATCGCCAGCGGACCGGTGAATTCCAACGCCACCGCGATGCCCAGCGGGATCGTGCGCAGGGCCAGGTAGAACACCAGGTTCATCGCGCCCATCGACAGACCGTAGCCCCACAGCGCACGCCAGTCTGCCTCACGGCGCCAGCGACGCCATGGCCGGCGCCACAGCAGCAGGAGCAGGGCGCCCAGGCCGAGCCGGAACGCAGTGGCACCCTGCGCACCCACCTTCGGAAACAACTGCTCGGCGATGGCCGCGCCGCACTGGTACGAGCTCATCGCGACCAGCAACGCGGCGATCGCCACCCACAACGGTGTCTGGCAGTGGGACTCGGACATGCGGGGCATCGCGCGGGGACGGGAGCCGCATGGTGTCAGGTTGCGGGCACCTCGCCCACGCCCCGGCATGCAGGCTGCTGACGGCAGATGGCAGCAGTCGCCTCCGGGGCATCGGCGTCGCGGCCCCGCAAGATATTTCGCGCCGTCGCGCGGCCCCGCTGACGCTTCGCTGCCGTGGCCTTCACGGGCGTCCTGCCATCGTCGGGAACCGGTCATCCGGACGAGGAGCGGACATGCGATTGCAGGGCAAGGTGGCGCTGGTCACCGGCAGCGGCCAGGGTATCGGCCGTGCCATCGCGGTGCGGCTGGCCGAGGAGGGCGCACGTGTGGTGGTCGAGGATCGCAGCGACAACGCGGCCGCCGAGGAGACACTCGCCCGGATCCGCCAGGCCGGCACCGACGGTTGCGTGATCGGCGGTGACATCGGCGACGCGGGGGTGGATACCCGAGTGATCGAGCAGGCCGTGATCGCGATGGGCCGGGTCGACGTGCTGGTGAACAACGCAGGCATCGAGAAGCGGGCGGAGTTCCTGGACGTGACCGAGGCGGACTTCGACGCCGTGCTCGGCGTGAACCTGCGCGGCACGTTCTTCGCCACCCAGGCATTCGCCCGGCACGTGCAAGAGCGCGGCGGCGACGGTGCGGTGGTGAACATCAGCTCGGTGCACGAGGAGCTGCCGTTTCCCCATTTCGCCAGCTACGCGGCCAGCAAGGGTGCGGTGAAGATGCTGATGCGCAACCTGTCGATCGAACTGGCGCCGCTGGGCATCCGCGTCAACAACGTCGCGCCGGGCGCGGTGCAGACACCGATCAATGCCGCGCTGCTGTCGAACCAGCAGGAACTCAAGGCCCTGCTCGCCAACATTCCGCTGGGCCGCCTGGGCCACACGCAGGACGTGGCCAATGCCGTGCTGTTTCTGGCCAGCGACGAGGCAGCCTACGTCACCGGCACCACGCTGTTCGTCGACGGCGGCCTGCTGTGGAGCTACAGCGAACAATGAGCTCTGACGGAAGCCTTCCGCGCGACACCCTCGATCGTGTCGCCCATGTCCCGGTGGCCGACACACTGACCCCGGCCGACCGCTACCGTGAGCTGTTCGTCGCCGTGCAGCGCGGGCGCGTGTTCGAGGACAGCAAGAGCTTCGTCGACTGCGTGCCGCGACAGTCGCCCCAGCGCATCCTGGAGGCCTATCGCGCCGAGCACGGGCAACCGGGCTTCGAGCTGGCGGCCTTCGTGCACGCGCATTTCCAAGAGGAAAAGACGCCGCAGAACCACTACGCATCCGATCCCGGCCAGTCGCTGAAACAGCATATCGACGGCCTCTGGCCAGTGCTCACCCGCGAGCCGCGAGAGCACCCCGCCAACGGCTCGCTGCTGCCGCTGCCGCAGGCCTACGTGGTGCCGGGCGGCCGCTTCCGCGAGCTGTACTACTGGGATTCGTACTTCACCATGCTTGGCCTGGCCGAAAGCGGCCGGCATGACCTGCTGCGCACGATGGCGGACAACTTCGCCTGGCTGATCGAGCACTACGGCCACGTGCCCAACGGCAACCGCAGCTACTACCTCAGCCGCTCGCAACCCCCGGTATTCGCGCTGATGGTCGGCCTGTTCGAGGAACACCGGCTGTGCCAGGCCCTGCGCTACCTGCCGCACCTGCGGCGCGAGCATGACTGGTGGATGGACGGTGCCGACGCGCTGCGGCCCGGCGAGGCCCACCAGCACTGCGTGCGACTGGAGGACGGCAGCCTGCTCAACCGCTACTGGGACGATCGCGATACGCCGCGCGAGGAATCGTTCCGCGAGGACGAGGCCACCGCCGCGCAGAGCGATCGCCCGGCCAGCGAGGTCTATCGCGACCTGCGTGCGGCCGCGGCCTCGGGGTGGGACTTCAGCGCGCGCTGGTGCGACCACACCGATGCGCTGTCCAGCATCCGCACCACGGCGATGCTGCCGGTGGATCTCAACAGTCTGCTGTACAAGCTGGAGAGCGAGATCGCCCGACTGTCGGCGCTCGACGGTCGATCCGACCTCGCGGCCGATTTCGCGGCGCGCGCCCGCGAGCGACAGGTGGCGATGGACCGCTGGCTGTGGGATACGCAGCGGCAGCACTACGTCGACTACGACTGGCGGCAAGACCGGGCCAGCCCGCGGCTGACCGCTGCGACCACCGCCCCGCTGTTCGTCGGCGCCGCTGCGCCAGCGCAGGCCGCCGCGGTCGCCGCGACGGTACGCGACCGCCTGCTGGTGCAGGGCGGCGTGGCCACCAGCGAGGACGAGAGCGGCCAGCAGTGGGATCGCCCCAACGGCTGGGCGCCGCTGCAATGGCTGGCGATCCGCGGCTTCGCCCTGAATGGCAAGGAGGAGCTCGCCCGCGAGATCGCCTCGCGCTGGCTGCACACCGTCGGCAGCCTGTACCAGCGCGAGTGCAAGCTGGTGGAAAAGTACGTGCTGGTGCACGAAGCCGATGGCGCCCATGGCGGTGGCGGCGGCGAGTATCCGCTGCAGGACGGCTTCGGCTGGACCAACGGCGTGAGCCGGCGACTGCTGCACGAAGACCACGACCACCCGGCGCACCGCGCGCGCGCCGGGACGCGCGACTAGCGTGCGTCCACGCCGTGCCGGAAGCAGTCGACCAGGTGATCGTCGACCATGCCGGTGGCCTGCATGAAGGCATAGCAGATGGTGCTGCCGACGAAGCGGAAGCCGCGCTTCTTCAACGCCTTGCTCATGCGGTCGGACAGCGGCGTGGTGGCCGGGACTTCCGTCGGACTGCGCCAGGCGTTGCGGATCGGCCGACCGTCGACGAACGACCAGAAATACGTATCCAGGCTGCCGTGCTCGTCGATCGCCGCCAGCGCGGCCTTCGCGTTGTCGCGCACCGAAGACACCTTCAACCGGTTGCGGATGATGCCGGGGTCGGCCAGCAGCTTTTCGAGCTGGCGGTCGGTCATCGCCGCCGCGCGCTCGATCTCGAAGTCGTGGAAGACCTCGCGGTAGCGTTCGCGCTTGGCCAGCACCGTGCGCCACGACAAGCCGGCCTGCGCGCCCTCCAGGCAGAGGAACTCGAACAGCGCGCGGTCATCGTGCAGCGGCGTACCCCACTCGTGGTCGTGGTACTCGCACATCAGGGGATCGTCACCGGCCCACGGACAACGTTGCATGGCTTGCTCCGCAAGGAATCGGCGAGCACTGTAGCGCCTCGTCCGAAACCCGTGGGAAAGACTTTCGTGGCAGGCTACGTAGTCTCCTGCCGGAGCCACGCTCGATGTTTTCTCCCGCCCACGCCTGGACCGCCCTGGTCGACGCCTTCTCGCAGCACGGCGTGCTGCCGCTGCTGCAGTCGCTGCACATCGACAAGCTGGCCGGCGACCCGCGCGAGATCGCCGAATCGCTGATGATCGCGGTGGTGCAGGTGGCGATCATCGCCTGCCTGTTCCGCCCGCTGGAAACCTTCTGGCCGGCCGAGCGCTGGAGCGACCGCAAGCTGACCAAGGTCGACTTCCAGTACACGCTGTGGATGCTGATCGGGATCTTCCCGCTGTTCTCCTACCTGGTGCTGACGCCGATCGCCAACTACTTCGGCGGCGTATCGAGCGGGCCGGACACCTCCAGTCGCGACTCGATCCTCGGCATCACCCACTGGTTCCCCGTACTGGACCACCACCCGCTGGCGCTGTTCCTCGTCTACTACGTGATCTACGACCTGGTGTACTACACCATGCACCGCGTGCAGCACGCGCTGCCGTGGTGGTGGGCGCTGCACTCGATGCACCACAGCACGCGGCAGATGAGCTGCTGGACCAACGACCGCGGCAGCCTGGTGGATGGCTTCATCCAGTCGATGATCCTCGCCGTGGTCGGCCTGGCGATCGGCGTGGCACCGACCGACTTCGCCTGGCTGATGCTGCTGGGCGAACTGGTGCAGAACTTCTCGCACACCAACACGCGGCTGAACTTCGGCCCGCTGTTCGGGCGTATCTTCGTCGACCCCACCTTCCACCGCCTGCACCACATGCGGGTGGACCCGACCCGGCCGAACCTGCACAACTGCAACTACGGTCAGGTGTTCTCGATCTGGGACGTGCTGTTCGGCACCGCGCTTTACGGCGAGCCGATCCGTCCCACCGGCGTCGGCGACCCGGTGGTGGATGCGGACAACGACCACGGCCTGGTCGGCCTGCACTGGGCGGCCTTCAAGCGCTTCTGGGGCGCGGTGCGCACGTTGGACGGCTGGAAGCCGGGCGAGGTTTCGTTCGGTCCGGGCTACCGGCCGGTGCGGGTGGACCACGCCACCCACGCCGCCGCACCTGACAGTGACGGCCCCGCCCCGGTCGTCCCGGAGGCGGTCACCGCCGACTGAGCGGCCTCACCAGGGCAACGCGTCCAGGTCGACGTTGCCGCCGGTCAACACCAGGCCGAGCTGCCGGCCGGCAAATCGATCGCGTGCCTTGAGCACCGCGGCCAGCACGGTGGCACTGGAGACCTCCACCACGATGCGCAGCTCGCGCCACAGCAGCCGCATGGCGGCGATGGTCTCCTCGTCGCTGACCGTGACCACCTCGACAGTGTGATCGCGCAGGGCGGCGAGATTCGCCCGGCCGACCAAGGCACGCAGGCCGTCGCACACGGTGTCGGGGAGCACGCTCTCGACCCGCTCGCCGGCGGCCAGCGAGCGCGCCGCGTCATCGGCTCCCACCGGCTCCGCGCCATACAAGGTCAGGCCCGGGCGCAGCGCGTGCGCGGCGATCGCCACGCCGGAAGCGAGCCCACCGCCGCCGACCGGCGTGATCAGCGCATCCAGCGCCGGCACCTGCGCCAGCAGTTCCAGCGCGATCGTGCCCTGTCCGGCCATCACCCGGTCGTCGGCGTACGGATGCACCAGTTGCGCACCGGTGCGCCGCTGGACTTCGGCCGCCGTGGTCTCGCGGGCGGCCTGGTTCGGCGCGCAACGGTGCAGCACCGCGCCCGCACGTTCGATCAGCGCCAGCTTGGCCTGCACCGCGCCCTCCGGCACCACCACGTGCGCCGGGATGCCGCGCGTGGCAGCCGCCAGCGCCAGGGCCGTGCCGTGGTTGCCCGAGGAGTGGGTGACCACGCCGCCGCGCGCTTGCTCGTCGGTGAGCGACCACACCGCATTGCAGGCGCCGCGGAACTTGAAGGCGCCGCCACGCTGGAAGTTCTCGCATTTGAAATGCAGCGCGGCACCGGCCTGTGTATCGAGCGCATCGCTGCGCAGCACCGGCGTCACCACCGCGTGCGGCGCGATGCGTGCGGCAGCGGCGCGGATCTGGTCGAAGTCCGGCAGATGGTCGTGGCTCATGCGGTCTCGAACTCCACGCCACAGCGGAAACTGCGCTGCGCACCAGGCTCGAGGCGGATCGCGTCGGCACAATCGGGGCGGTTGAACGCGTCGGCCCAGCTTTCCATCGGCTCCACTGCCAGCGAGCGGCGCACGTCGCGGCTGACCGTATCGGCACTGAAGGCCAGCGTCACGCCGCGCTCCTGCCACAGCGCCAGTCCGAGCCCACTGGCCGGATCACGCAGGTGGCTGCGGACCCGCCCGTCGGCATCGGCGGCCAGGTCGACGTAGGCGTTGTCGAGCTTCAGCGGGCCGACCGCGCGCAGCGCACGGAAATCCAGTGCCGACCGGCCGTCGAGCGCCTGCCTGGCCGCAGCGCCGGCAAGCGGGATGTAGCGCTCGTCGGTCAGCACCGTGGTGGCCGCGGGAATCTGCAGTTCCCAGGTGTCCAGCGGGGTGTCGCCGAGACGAAAATACGGATGCCAGCCAAAGAAGCAGGGGGCCGGCTGTTCGCCCTCGTTGCGCATCGTCGCCTCCAGCGTCAGCCCGCGTTCGTCGAGCCGGTAGTGGATCGCCAGCCCGATCGCGAACGGATAACCCGGATGCGCGTCGGCGGCGATCCGCGTGGTGAAGCGCGCCTCGGCCATGTGCTCGTCGGCATGCAGCCGCGCCAGCTCGAAGTCGGTACCGCGCACGAAACCATGGCGGGCGGCGCGCTCGCCCTCGGGCACCCCCGGCTGCAGGTCGTGCTCGACCCCGTCGAAACGGTAGCGTGCGTCGGCGATGCGATTGGCGAACGGCGCCATGATCGCGAAGCGCGAGCTGGGGCGGGCGGCCAGTTCGGCTTCGTCGCGGTAGCCATCTGCCACATCGACGACACGGCCGGCATGCGTGACCTGCATCGACAGCACGGTGGCGCCATGGTGGGCGATCCGCACGGTGCGGCCGCGGAACGTGTCGCTCAACACCGCGAGCGGGTGTGCCCCGAGGGCGTCGGAACGGGCTTCGAAGCGCATTGCCTTGAACCGGTGGAAGTGGTCCGCCATGTTAGCCTGACCGGTCCCCAGACAGCCTCACCGCCATGTCCGCACGTCCTGAAACCTCTGCCGCAGCGATCCGCCTTGCCGACTACACCCCGCCCGCCTGGCGGGTGAGCGACGTCGTCCTGGAGTTCGATCTCGGCATCGACAGCAGCGAAGTCACCGCCCACCTCACCCTGCGCAGCGAGGTCGATGCGCCGCTGCGGCTGGATGGCGAGGGACTGGAGCTGCTGTCGATCGCGGTGGACGGCACGCCGCTGGACCCGGGCCGGTGGCGCCACACCGACCACGTGCTCGAGGTGAGCGGCATGCGCGACGGCAGCGTGCTGACCACCCGCGTGCGCGTGCAGCCGGCCGCCAATACCGCGCTGGAGGGCCTGTACCTGTCCGGCAGCCGCGAGGCCGGCTTCCTGCTGACCCAGTGCGAGGCCGAGGGTTTCCGTCACATCACCTTCTTCCCCGACCGCCCCGACGTGCTGGCTCGTTACACGGTGACCCTGCGCGCGGACAAGGCGCGCTTCCCGGTGCTGCTGGCCGGCGGCAATCCCGACGGCGCCGGCGAGCTGCCGGACGGCCGCCACTGGGCCCGCTTCGTCGATCCGCACCCGAAGCCCTGCTACCTGTTCGCGCTGGTCGCCGGGCGACTGGAGAAGATCGAGCGCGACTACGTCACCGCCGAAGGCCGCGCGGTGAAGCTGGTGATCTGGTCCGAGGCCAACGCGATCGACAGCTGCCACTACGCGATGGACGCGCTGGAGCATTCGATGCGTTGGGACGAGCAGGCCTACGGCCGCAGCTACGACCTGGACGTGTTCCACGTCGTTGCCACCCATGACTTCAACATGGGCGCGATGGAGAACAAGGGCCTGAACATCTTCAACGCGAAGTACCTTCTGGCAGACCCGGACACCACCACCGACGACGAGTACAAGGGGGTGGAAGCCGTGGTCGCGCACGAGTATTTCCACAACTGGAGCGGCAACCGTGTCACCTGCCGCGACTGGTTCCAGCTGTCGCTGAAGGAGGGCCTCACGGTGTTCCGCGAGCAGCAGTTCTCCGCCGACATGAACTCGCCCTCGCTCAAGCGCATCGAGGACGTCGCCCTGCTGCGCCGCGCGCAGTTCCCCGAGGATGCCGGCCCGCTGGCGCATCCGGTGCGCCCGGCCGAATACCGCGAGATCAACAACTTCTACACCGCTACCGTCTACGAGAAGGGCGCCGAGCTGGTGCGCATGCTCGCCGGCCGGCTAGGTACGGAGGGTTTCCGCCGCGGCATGGACCGCTACTTCGCGGACAACGATGGCCGCGCGGCGACACTGGAGGATTTCCTCGGCGCGCTCGGCGCGGCAAACGGCATCGACCTGATGCCCTACCTCGCCTGGTACGGCCAGTCCGGTACGCCGCGGCTGCGCGCGCGTGGCCGCTACGACGAGGGCGCGCAGCGCTACACGCTCACCCTGTCGCAGCACACGCCACCGTCCGCATCGCAGCCGGACAAGCACGCCGTGCCGATCCCGGTGAAGCTCGCCCTGTTCGATCGCGACGGCAACATGCTGCCGCTGCACCTGGACGGTGAAGCGTGCGGCACCGAGACCGTGGTGGTGCTCGACGCGTCCGAACGGAGCTTCACCTTCGAACGGATACCGCACGCACCGGTGCCGTCGCTGCTGCGCGGGTTCTCCGCACCGGTGCTGCTGGAATGCGGTTACGCGCCTGCCGAGCTGGCGCTGCTGCTCACCCACGATCCGGACGGGTTCAACCGCTGGGAGGCCGGTCAGCAACTGGCCGCGCGCGCATTCGATGATTGCCGCACGGGCGGCGCAGAGGCGTTGGACGCCTGGAGCAGCGCCCTGAGGCAGCTGTTCGTCGAGCCCGGACTCGACGCCGCACTGCTCGCCGACCTGCTGACCCCGCCGGGCGAGATCGAGCTGGCCGAACGGCAGGAGGCGGTGGATCCGGCACAGATCCATGAGCTTCGCCAGGTCATGCAACGCCGGCTCGGCCGGGTGATTGGGGCCGAGGCGCTGGAACGGCGCTATCGCGAACTGTATGCCCCCGGCCCGCCGGCGCTGGATGCCGCGGGCAAGGCTCGCCGCCGGCTCCAGCGACGGGTGCTGGAGCTGCTGGCCCTGGTCGCCGTCGACACCGCCCACGCCCTGGCCGACGCGCAGTACCGCTCGGCCAGCGGCATGACCGATCGGCTGGCCGCGCTGGGAGTGCTCGTCCGTGGCGGTGCCGCGGAAGCGACCGACGCCCTGGCCGACTTCCGCCGGCGCCACGCGGACAATCCGCTGGCGATGGACAAGTGGTTTGCCGTACAGGCGCAGATCCCCGGCGAACCCGCACTCGGCCGCGTGCAGGCGCTGGAGCAGGATCCGGCCTTCACACTGAAGAATCCCAACCGCGCCCGCGCACTGCTGGGCACGTTCGCCAGCGGCAACCCGAGCGGCTTCCACCGCGCCGATGGCGCCGGTTACCGGCTGCTGGCCGAGCGGCTGGCGACGCTGGACTCACTCAACCCGCAGATCGCCGCCCGCCTGGCAACCGCGTTCAACGGCTGGCAACGACTCGAACCGGTCCGGCGCGAGATGGCCCGGCAAGCCCTGTCCGACCTGGCCGGCCGGCCGGGGCTCTCGCGCAATCTTTCGGAGATCGTGGCCAGCGTGCTGTCGCGCTGAAACCAGTGGACGTGGCGCTTGGGCCCGTCCTGGACCATCGGCGGAGCGGAGTCGCAACTCGACGCCGGGCCGATGGCCGGGAGCGGTACCTCAGGCGCTGAGCTGCTGCAGCTGCTCGAGCAGACGATGGCGACGCGATTCCAGGCGCGGACGCAGCACGACCCGCTCCTGCTCGGTACGACGGGCCAGCTGCTCCATCGCCAGTTCGACGCGACCGATCTCCATCCACAGATCATGCTGCTGATAGACGGGTTCGAAGTTGAGGCTCAGTTCCATGACACTCCCCCTTGAGGTGTTGGTTGGCTTGTCGGGGTAAATGCATCGCGCGTGCCAACCACGTGACGTCGATCACACTTTTTTTGGTACCCGATCACGTGACTGACGCGCTACGTCACGAGCTGCCGTGACTCGGCCAAAAAAGCCGTTCCAGTCACATCGGGTTCACGCGTTCGAGGCCAACATCGGCCCACGCCTCCGGTAGTGCGGACTCGAAGATCGGTCCACGAATTTCCGGTTTCTGGCGTCCGGCAACACGGTCATCCTGGATTCCCCCTGTTCCTGAGACCGCCGGACGCCAGATCTCTAAACCCAAGCCCCGCGCCGCCCGGCGCGGGGCTTGGCGTTTTGGAGGGACAAAAAAAGACGGCGCCCGAAGGCGCCGCCGTCGCTTCCTTTTCCCGGCACGCAATGGAACCCCTGTCGTTCCATCTCGGCGCGCCTTGCGGCGCCGCGTCTGCCCGTGAAAAGTGCTGGGGCACGTTTTGCATGAAACATGCCAGTCGCTCGGATCGATACCCCGGATGCGGGGTCGCCGTACCATACCGCCCTATCGCGTCCACTTTTGGACCCAGCAGGTCAGTTCCATGCGTCACCCGACACCTTACGACGTCATCGTGGTCGGCGGCGGCCACGCCGGCACCGAGGCCGCCCTGGCCGCGGCCCGCACCGGCGCACGCACGCTGCTGCTCAGCCACAACATCGAGACGATCGGCCAGATGAGCTGCAACCCGGCCATCGGCGGCATCGGCAAGGGGCATCTGGTCAAGGAGGTGGACGCACTGGGTGGCGCGATGGCGCAGGCCGCCGACCGCGCCGGCATCCAGTGGCGCACGCTCAATGCCTCCAAGGGTCCGGCCGTACGCGCCACCCGGTGCCAGGCGGACCGCGCTCTATATAAAGCGGCGATCCGCCGGATCGTCGAGACCCAGCCGAATCTGGACTTGTTCCAGCAGGCGGTCGACGACCTGATCATCGAGGGCGGCCGGATCACCGGCGTGGTCACCCAGATGGGCGTGAGCTTCCACGCCCCGGCCGTGGTGCTCACCGCCGGCACGTTCCTGGCCGGCAAGATCCACATCGGCCCGGCCCAATATGCCGGGGGCCGCGCCGGCGACCCACCCGCCACCACCCTGGCGCAGCGCCTGCGCGAGCTGCCCGTGGCCGCCGATCGCCTGAAGACCGGCACGCCGCCCCGTATTGACCTGCGCAGCATCGATTTCAGCGAGCTGGAAGAGCAGCCCGGCGACGATCCGGCGCCGGTGTTCTCCTATCTGGGCTCGCGCGAGGAGCACCCGCGCCAGGTCAGCTGCTGGATCACCCACACCTCCGGACGCACGCACGAGCTGATCCGCGGCGCGCTGGACCGCTCGCCGCTCTACAGCGGCCAGATCGAAGGCACCGGCCCGCGCTACTGCCCGTCGATCGAGGACAAGGTGGTGCGCTTCGCCGACAAGGGCTCGCATCAGGTATTCATCGAGCCGGAAGGGCTCGATACTTTCGAGATCTATCCCAACGGCATCTCCACCTCGCTGCCGTTCGACGTGCAGCTGGAACTGGTGCGCTCGATCAAGGGCTTCGAGAACGCGCACATCACCCGCCCCGGCTACGCCATCGAATACGACTACTTCGATCCGCGCGGCCTGCAGCCGTGGCTGGAGACCAAAGCCATCGGCGGGCTGTACTTCGCCGGCCAGATCAACGGCACCACCGGCTACGAGGAAGCGGCCGCGCAGGGCGTGGTCGCCGGCCTGAACGCCGCGCTCGCCACGCAGGGCAAGGCGCCGTGGTATCCGCGCCGCGACGAGGCCTACATCGGCGTGCTGATCGACGACCTCACCACCAACGGCACCCTCGAGCCGTATCGGATGTTCACCTCGCGCGCCGAATACCGGCTGCATCTGCGCGAGGACAACGCGGATCTGCGCCTGTCCGAGACCGGCCATGCACTGGGCGTGGTGCCGGCCGTGCGCTTCGACGCGCTGCGCGCCAAGCGCGAGGCGGTAGAGCGCGAAACGCAGCGGCTCGGTGCGCTGTGGGCCGCGCCGAACAACGCGCTGGGCGCCGCGATCGAGCGGCATCTGGGCATCGCGGTCAGCCGCGAGACCAACGCGCTGGACCTCCTGCGCCGCCCCGAGCTGGATTACGCGAAACTGGCCTCGGTGCCCGAACTGGGTCCCGCCGTCGAGCACGAGCACGTGGCCGCCCAGGTCGAGGTACAGACCAAGTACGCCGGCTATCTCGAGCGCCAGCGCGAGGAGATCGAGCGCCAGCGCCGCCACGAGCACACGGCGATCCCGGACGGGTTCGACTACGACACGGTGCGCGGCCTGTCCGCCGAGGTGCTGCTCAAGCTCAAGCGCGCGCTGCCGGCGACGATCGGCCAGGCGGCGCGGATCAGCGGTGTCACGCCCGCCGCGATCTCGCTGCTGCTGGTGCACCTGAAGCGCCGGGCGGCCTAGTCGGCGCTGCATGACCCGGCTCCATGGCATCATGACGCGGTTCGAAACACCGCGAGGCATGCTCACATGGAAATCTGGATCGGCCGCAACGGCGAACGCCACGGCCCCTACAAGGAAGCCGACGTCCGTCAGTGGCTACGCAGCGGCCAGGTGGCCGGTGACGACCTGGGCTGGTACGACGGCCTGGCCGACTGGCAGCCGCTCGCCTCGCTGTTCCCCGACGAGCTGAACCAGGCAACGTCCGCCACGCCCCCGCCGTTTTCCGCCGCGCCGCTGCCGGAACAGGCCACCACGGTGGCGCTGGAAGACTACGCGGGGTTCTGGAAACGCTTCGCGGCCTACATCGTCGATTCGCTGGTGCTCTACATCCCCAACAAGCTGATCATGACGGCGATGGGGGCGGAGGCCGCGCAGGAGCAGTTGAGCAATGCGATCCAGGGTGCGACCGGCAACGCCGAGGCGATCCTGCACGCCTACAGCCAGTTCTACGGGGCGATCGGGCCGGCCAGCCTGGTCACCTTCGTCGTTGCGTGGCTCTACTTCGCACTGTGCGAAAGCTCGAGCTGGCAGGCGACGCTGGGCAAGATGGCGCTGAGCATCCGCGTCACCGATCTTCACGGCGCGCGCATCTCGCTGCCGCGGGCTCTCGGCCGTTATCCGGCCAAGATGCTCAGCGCGATCATCCTGTTTTTCGGCTTCATGATGGCCGGCTGGACGCAGCGCAAACAGGCGCTGCACGACATGATCGCCGGTACGCTGGTGCTCAACGGCCGCGCAGCCGCACAGCGCAGCGACCGCCATCGGGACCAGAGCCCCTCCGGCAGCCGTTTCGACGCCTGACGCCGGGCACCGCGACAAGCCACGCCGCGGCCTTGCCGCGGCGTTTTTCTGCTCGCACCGACCGCGCGAGCCCGCTTGTTATCATCGGCGGCCGCTTCGCGCCCACGCGGTGCACCGTTTGCAAGGAAACCCCGCTCGACCATGCTCAGCATCGAACATCGCATTGCCCAGGACATCGCCGCCAAACCCGACCAGGTCCGCGCGGCCGTGGATCTGCTCGACGGCGGCGCCACCGTGCCGTTCATCGCGCGCTACCGCAAGGAAGCCACCGGCGGCCTCGACGACACCCAGCTGCGCCTGCTGGAGGAGCGCCTGCGCTACCTGCGCGAACTCGAAGACCGCCGCGCCGCGATCCTCGCCAGCGTCGAGGAGCAGGGCAAGCTCACCGATGCATTGAAGAGCGAACTGCTGACGGCCGATACCAAGGCGCGCCTGGAAGACCTCTACCTGCCGTACAAGCCCAAGCGCCGCACCAAGGCACAGATCGCCCGCGAGGCCGGCCTGGAGCCGCTGGCGCTCGGCCTTCGCGAGGATCCGTCGCGTGATCCGGAGAGCTTCGCCGCCGACTTCGTCGATGCGGAGAAAGGCGTTGCCGACGTGCGTGCCGCACTCGACGGCGCACGCGCCATCCTGATGGAGTCGATCGCCGAAGACGCACACCTGGTCGGCGAGCTGCGCGACTGGCTGTGGGACAAGGGCCAGATCCGCGCCAAGGTGGTCGAAGGCAAGGAGAACGAGGGCGCCAAGTTCCGCGACTACTTCGACCACGTCGAACCGATCGGCAAGATCCCATCGCACCGCCTGCTGGCACTGATGCGCGCGCGCAACGAGGGCGTGATCGAACTGGAACTCTCCCCCGCGCTGGACGCCGACCAGGGTCACGCCGAGGGCGAGGGCCGCGTGGCCGCGCACGCCGGCATTCTCGATCGCGGCCGCGCCGCCGACGCCTGGCTGCGCGAGACGGTGCGCCTGACCTGGCGGGTGAAGCTGCACCTGCATCTCACCCTCGATCTTTTCGGCCGCGTGCGCGAGGGCGCCGAGGACGAGGCGATCCGCGTGTTCGGCGACAACCTCAAGGACCTGATGCTGGCCGCACCGGCCGGCGCCAAGACCGTGATGGGCCTGGACCCGGGCATCCGCACCGGCGTGAAGGTGGCGGTGGTCGACCCGACCGGCAAGCTGCTGGCCACCGACACCATCTACCCGCACGAGCCGCGGCGGCAGTGGAACGAGTCGCTGGCCGCGCTGGCCCGCCTGTGCCAGAAGCACGGCGTGGACCTGATCGCGATCGGCAACGGCACCGCCTCGCGCGAGACCGACAAGCTGGCCGGCGAGCTGATCAAGGGGCTGGCCAAGAGCCATCCGGAGCACAAGCTTTCCAAGGTGGTGGTGAGCGAGGCCGGCGCCTCGGTGTACTCGGCCTCCGAGACCGCCGCCAAGGAATTCCCCGATCTCGATGTGAGTCTGCGCGGCGCCGTCTCCATCGCGCGCCGCCTGCAGGATCCGCTGGCCGAGCTGGTGAAGATCGAGCCCAAGGCGATCGGCGTCGGCCAGTACCAGCACGACGTCAACCAGGTGAAGCTGGCGCGCGCGCTGGACGCCCGCGTCGAGGACTGTGTGAACGCGGTCGGGGTGGACGTGAACACCGCCTCGGCCGCCCTGCTCTCTCGCGTCGCCGGCCTGAGTCCGTCGGTCGCCGAAAACGTGGTCAAACACCGCGACGCCAACGGCCCGTTCCCCAACCGCAAGGCCCTCCTGAAGGTGCCGCGACTGGGCGACAAGGCGTTCGAGCAGTGCGCCGGCTTCCTGCGCGTGCCCAGCGGCGACAACCCGCTGGACGCCAGCGCGGTGCACCCGGAAGCCTATCCGGTGGTCGAGCGGATCATCGCCCAGTGTGGTCGGGAAGTACGCAACATCATCGGCGACACCGGCTTCCTGCGCGGCCTCAAGGCGGAGCAGTTCACCGACGAGCAGTTCGGCGTGCCGACCGTGCGCGACATCCTCAAGGAGCTGGAAAAGCCCGGTCGCGATCCGCGCCCCGAGTTCGTCGCGCCCAGCTTCGCCGAGGGCGTGGAGGACGTGAAGGACCTCAGGCCCGGGATGATCCTGGAAGGCCGCGTCACCAACGTCGCCGCGTTCGGTGCCTTCGTCGACATCGGCGTGCACCAGGACGGCCTGGTCCACGTCTCCGCGCTGTCGCACACCTTCGTCAAGGACCCGCGCGATGCGGTGAAGGCCGGCGACATCGTCAAGGTCAAGGTGATGGAGGTCGACCTGCCGCGCCAGCGCATCGGGCTCTCTATGCGGCTGGACGACGAGCCGGGCCAGAGCCGCGGCAAGCCGGGCAGTCAGGGTGGCGATGGCCGCCGCGACAACCGCGGCCCCCGCCCCGGTGGCGGCCAGCCGAAACCAGCCGCACCGCCGATCAACAGCGCGTTCGCCGACGCGCTGCTGCGCGCCAAGCAGCGCTGACAGAAAGGACGGCCCGCGCCGGATGTGCGGGCCGCATCCATCGGGAGCCGGATCGGCTGACCGCTGCACCCGCTGCGCAAGTGGGCGTGCGGTTGCCTGCGAAGCTCTGGGTGGAGTGCCAGGGCCTTCTGCGGCGGGCCGATCGGCAAGGCGACCCACGCCGCCTGCCGTGCGCCGGGGGCATCACGCTGGCGGAGGGGCTTGCCTCCCGACCTCGTCCTCCCGGCATGAGGCGATTGCATGTTCGGGGCAACTAGGCATTGGCGGGACAGCCGCGCTATCCGCGCATGCGCCGCGACCGCGCTGGCGCAGCCACGGCTTGCAAGTTCGTGGAGATCGCCGGCGGCCACCGGGGAGCGATCCCGGTCAGCCGGGTCGTGCCCGTGCCGGCCGCAGTGCCGCCCCCGGCCACATCCTCATCTGCCACCGATCCTGACCCGGCCAGGCAGCCAACGGGGGCGCTGCAGGTCCCGCTAGCGGATCTTTCCAGCGTGCTCACCAACGGCGGCGCGGTCGAACACCTGTTCGACTGATGACGGCGTATCCGCCAACATGCTCGTCCCGGCGCGATGCAACGCAGCATGCGCTCCGGTATGGAAGGGATTAACGTAACCCGGTCATAACAAAACCAACCCGGCTTCAGGAGCTTCAACACATGCCCCGTACCCGTCTTCTCGTCGGCGCCGTCGTCGCCGGTCTGCTGGCCAGCCAGGCTGCCAGTGCCACCCAGTTCAGCCAGGTCGTCATCATCGGCGACAGCCTCAGCGACGGTGGCAACCTGTCGCTCGCCCTCGGCGCGCCGTCGCCCACACGCTTCACCACCAACCCGGGCGAGACCGCTGCCGAGCTGGTCGCCGATGGCTTGGGTCATCCCACCACCGCCTCGCTGCTGGGCGGCACCAACTTCGCCTTCGGCGGTGCCGGCCTGGTCAACAACTCCTCGGCCGGTCCGATCCCGACCCTGCCGCAGCAGCTGGGCATGTACCTGACCGCGACCGGTGGCCAGGCCGACCCCAATGCGCTGTACCAGGTGTGGGGCGGCGCCAACGACATCTTCTACCTGACCGCGACCACCACCGACACCACGGCACTGGTCACCGGCACCGCCACCGCGGCGCAGACCGAGCTCGGCCTGCTCGGCCAGCTGCAGGCGGCCGGCGGCCGCTACGTGGTGGTGTACAACCTGCCGGACATCGGCAAGACCCCGTCGGCGATGGCCGGCGGTGCCGCGGCATCGGCCGGCGCGACCCAGCTCTCGGTGATCTACAACAGCACGCTGAGCAGCGGCCTGTCGCAGCTCAGCGCCGGCGGCCTGAACGTCATCCCGGTGAACACCTACGGGCTGATCAACGAGGTGATCGCCAACCCCGGTGCGTACGGCTTCAGCAACGTCACCGACGCTGCCTGCGGCCTGACTTCGAGTTCCGTGCAGTGCGGTCCGCAAGGCTCCGGCCTGCCCTACAGCTATGCGGCCGGCACCGACCAGACCTACCTGTTCGCTGACGGCGTGCATCCGACCACCGCCGCCCACCGCCTGCTCTCCCAGGTGGTACTGGCCGAAATCGCCGCTCCCGGCCAGGTGTCGATGCTGGGTGAGGCTCCGCTGGCGTCGACCGCTGCGCAGTACCGGGCGATCCGCAACGAGATGCTGGCCGACGGCCAGGGCAGCGGCACGCGCATGTTCGCCGCACTCGACTACGGTCACCAGCGCTTCGACGCGACCGACGCCTCGCCCAAGACCACCAGCAACAACGCCAACCTGACCGTCGGCGCGGACGTGCGTACCGGCGACCACACCACCGTGGGCGTCTCGCTGGGCCTAGGCCAGAACAAGGCCGACTTCCGGGGCAATACCGGTGGTTACAAGCTGCAGGACATCTCCGGCCAGCTGTTCGCCACGTACTCCAACGGCGGCGGCTACGTCGGCGGCTTTGCCAGCTTCGGTCAGTCGAACTTCAAGGACATCGAGCGGCGCATCCAGATCGGTCCCGCCCTCCGCGTCGAGAGCGGCAAGGCCGACGGTTCGCACCTGGGCGGCGGCGTCGAGGGTGGCTGGTGGTTCAACGTCGGCCAGTCGCTGAAGACCGGTCCATTCGCCCACGTCGAATGGCAGACCATCAAGGTCAACGGCTACAGCGAGAACGGCAGCGACTCGACCGCGATGTACTTCGGCCGTCAGCAGCGCGACGCGCTGATCAGCTCGCTGGGCTGGCGCCTGATGGGTTCGTGGAAGGTCAACGACCTGCAGATGGCTCCATTCGTCGAGCTGGCCTGGAACCACGACAGCAAAGCCGACCCGCGCACCGTGATGGCCGGCCTGAACACCATGGGCGGTACCTTCGCGCTGTCTGGCTTCGTGCCCGACAAGACCTGGGGCAGCGCCGATATCGGCCTGTCCGCCCAGCTGACCCCGAGCGTGAGCAGCTGGATTTCGGTCAATAGCCGCTTCAGCGACAGCACCCAGAAGAACACCGGCGTGAACCTGGGGTTCAAGGTCGCGTTCTGACCCGGCCTTCCGGCCAACAAAAAAGCCGTCCGCAGTGCGGACGGCTTTTTCATTTCCGGCCATTCCGAGCACGCCGGAAATCGTGGCCCGGAAGGCGGATGTCGAGGCAGGCTTACTTGCCGGCGAGCTTGAGGATGTTCTCGGCCTGGCTCTTGAGGCTTGCGGCCTCGCTGTCGGACAGATCGCTGGTCTTGCCGCCGCTCAGCACCTGATGCAGTACCGGCTTGCCATCGACGTCCCAGCTCACCTGCTCGGTGCTGCCCGTCTTGGCGTCCTTGCTGGACTTCTTCTGCTGCACCGCCACCCACGGCTTGCCCGCCTTGTAGGCGTAGTCGGTGTCGGTGAAGCCCTTGTCACCGTAGTCGACCTGCTCGCGGATGAACTGCACCTGCCCGTCGCGGCGGAACACCTGCCAGCCGCGCGAAGCATCCTTCTCCAGCTTGGTGCCGGACTTGATCTTCATGCCGCCGATCTGCTTCTTCAGGTCCTCGAACGCGGCGAGGTCCTTTTCGGCCGGGGTCTGCTGGGCGACCAGCTGGATCGAAACCTGATTGCTGGCGCCCTTGGTCAGCACCGGCGCCTGCAGCGGCATCTCGTAGTTGCGGTCGCCGTCCACCATGTGCGCCTTGACCACGTACAGGTTGTTCGGATTGATCTTGGCCGGATCGAAGTCCAGCTCGAAGCTGACCGGGAACGACCCGACCGGCGAGATCGTCTTGGTGACGATCGGCGCGTTGGGAACCGCGGCGGTCGCATCGCCGTTGGCGTCGGTCGGCGCCGCCGACACGTCGACCAGGCTCACCTCGAGCTTGGCCTGCGGCGAGAGCTGTGCCGGTTCACGCAGGGTGATCTGGCCGGTCACCTTGTTGTTCGCCTGCGGAGCCGCAGCCGAAGCGGCGTCGGCGGGGCCACCGTTCGCCTGAGGCGATTGGGTGGAGCTGTTGCAGCCGGCCAGTGCCAGCGCCGTCACCGAAACCAGCGACCAAATTACCTTGCGCATCGTGGAACCTCATCGAACGGTTTGAAACGGGCACGAGCCCTGTCAGGCGCGCTCGCGCCGCGCAAGGCACCGCGGGGGAAGTGGGCAAGCTTAGCCCAAAAAAGCTCGACGGGAAAAGTCAAGATGCCGTGCTGCACGGATGTGACTGCCCGGGACCGACGGTGAAAGGGAGCGGAAAGCCGCAAGATGTTGTCTGTAGAGGGCTGCATGGCAGCGGCTCGTCCTTCTCGAAGGAACGATCTGGCTTGAAAAGCTGTCCAGATTCAGCTGGCGTGCCGGGACTCGGTTCCGGCGCCTTCCCCTAGCGGTCACCAACCCCTGGCACGATCATGAACACTCGCCGCGCATCGCTTCTTCCCCCTTCGCTCTCCGAGAGCCCCCGCCTCGAACCGGTTCCGAATCCCAGCAACAGCTTCGCCGAGCGCATCCGCCTGCTCATCCAGCGCGTCGGCAGCGCCACCGAAATCGCACGAATGTGCGGCTTCTCCGAGGGCGTGGTGCGGAGTTGGCGCGACGGCAACAGCGACCCCTCGCGTGCCCGCTGCGTCACGCTTGCCAAGACCCTTGGCATCTCCTTGGTGTGGCTGGTCGCCGGCGAAGGCGCAATCCAGCCGGACGCCGTGAGCAAGGCCTCGGAGGAGCAGTCGACGACTGAAGTGAGCGGACCGACCCGCAATCGGGAACCGTCGCTCGCACAGGGCTTCGGTGCCAGCCACCAGCAGGCGAGTGACGGACACGGTGACGATCGGCGCCTGGCCGCCGCCCGGCGACTGCTGCAATCGAACCTGGCGCTGGCCGGTACGCAACCGAGCCCGACCGAGCAGGAGCGGATGCTCGCGGCGCTCTACGAGATCGTCGGGCCGGAAGGCACCCGCATCGATGCCGATGCGCTGTTGGCGTTTCAACAGGCACTGGCCGAACGGAACCGGCAGGATCTCCCCGCGCTGGCTTGAGGCGCTCCATCCCAGCCGGAAGGAAGGGCAGCGCCAGACGGCGCTGCCCTTCTGCTGTCCGGCCTATAGCAGCGCGATGTCGGCCACGGCGCTGAACTGCGATTTCAGATGGGCGAGCAGGGCCAGGCGATTGGCGCGCACGGCCGGGTCTTCGGCATTCACCAGCACGGCGTCGAAGAACGCGTCCACCGGACCCTGCAGCAGGGCGAGACGCTCCAGCACACGACCGTAGTCGCGCGCGTCCCACGCCTCCCGGGTGTCCCGGTCGGCCGCTTCCAGCGCATCGGCGAGTGCGCGCTCGGCGGGCAGCTCGAAGCGCGCCGGATCCACGGCCCGGGCCACGGCCGCGCCGGACTCCTCAGCCTGCTTGCGCAACAGATTGGCCACGCGCTTGTTGGCAGCGGCCAGGCTGCCCGCCTCGGGGCGACGAGAAAAATCGGCCAGCGCACGCAGGCGACGGTCGAAGTCGGCCAGGCTCGCCGGCGCAACGGCCAGCACGGCCTCGAACGACTGTCCGTCGAAGCCTCGCTCGGCGTAGTAGCCGCGCAGGCGGTCGAGCACGAACTCATGCAGTTCGCGGCGCAGCTCGGCGCGGCGCTGTCCGGCGTCGAGCTGCCGCTGGCTGCCGTCCCTGGCGGGCTTGATGCCTGCCTGCAGGGCAGCGTCCGGCAGCAGCTCCAGGGCTTCGGCAAACGCGGCATCCAGATCGATCTCCAGGCCGGCTTCGACCAGGGTGCGCGCCAGACCCAGCGCAGCGCGGCGCAGCGCGAACGGATCCTTGCTTCCGCTGGGTTTCAGGCCGACCGCGAAAATGCCTGCCAGGGTGTCCAGACGCTCGGCCACCGCGATCACCCGGCCCACGGCGTCCGCAGCGATGGCATCGCCGGCGAAGCGCGGCTGGTAAAAGCTGTCCAGCGCCAGAGCCACGGCCTCGGGCTCACCCTGCCGGCTGGCGTAGTAACGGCCCATCACCCCCTGCAGCTCGGGAAACTCGCCCACCATGCGGGTCAGCAGATCGCACTTGGCGAGGCTGGCGGCACGGGTGGTGGCACCGGCATCGACACCGACCCGACTGGCGATGACGCGGGCCAGCTCGGCCACGCGTACGGTCTTGTCCCACAGGCTGCCCAGCGACTGCTGGTAGGTGACGTTCTTCAGCGCCTCCTGGTAGCTGGCCAGCGGCGTTTTCAGGTCTTCGTCCCAGAAGAACTTGGCGTCGGCGAAGCGCGGGCGGATCACCCGCTCGTAGCCCTTGCGGATCTCCGCCGGATCCCGGCTGTCGACGTTGGCGATGCCGATGAAGTGCTCCGTGAGCTGCCCCTCGGCGTCGAACACCGGGACGAATTTCTGGTTCGCCTCCATCGTGGTGACCAGCGCCTCCGGCGGCACGGCGAGGAATTCCGGCTCGAAGGTGCAGGCGATCGCCACCGGCCACTCGGTGAGGTTGGCGATCTCGTCCAGCAGCGCGTCGTCCAGGCGCGGCACGCCGCCAGTCTGCGCGGCAACGCGGGCCACTTCATCGCGGATACGGGCACGACGGACGGCCGGGTCGGCGATCACCTTGGCGGCGAGCAGCGCGTCCTCCCAGCTGTCCGCGTCGACCACGTGGATCGGCTGCGGATGCATGAAGCGATGGCCGCGCGACTTGCGCCCGCTCTTCAGGCCGAGCACCTCGCCGTCGATGATGGTGGTTCCGTGCAGCATCACCAGCCAGTGCACCGGACGGACGAAGCTGTAGTCATGGTCGGACCAGCGCATCGGCTTGGGGATCGGCAGCGCCTTCAGCGCCTCGGCGACGATCTCCGGCACCAGGTCGGCGACCAGCTGGCCGGGCTTCACGCTGCGGTAGACGAACCACGCGCCCTTGTCGGTCTCGAGCTTTTCCAGCGCGTCCACGCCCACGCCGCAGGACTGGGCGAAGCCCAGCAGCGCCTTGGCCGGCTGGCCGTCCGCGCCGATACCTGCAGACACCGCAGGGCCGCGACGCTCGATCACCTGCTCTGGCTGGGCGAACGCCACATCCGGTACATAGACCGCCAGACGGCGCGGTGTGGCATAGACCCGGGCGGCATCCAGGCCGGCCTCGATGCCACGTCGGGCCAGTCCATCGCAGACGCCGCGGGCGAACGCGGCGGCCAGTTCGTCCAGCGCCTTCGGCGGCAGTTCCTCGGTGCCCAGTTCGATCAGCAACGGCTTGGCGGCGCTCATGCAGCCTGCTCCTTGGTGTTCTTCAGGCCCGGGAATCCGAGCTTCTCGCGCTGTGCCACATACGCTTCGGCCACCGCGCGGGCCAGCGTGCGCACACGCAGGATGTAGCGCTGGCGCTCGGTCACGCTGATCGCGCGACGGGCGTCGAGCAGATTGAAGGTGTGACTGGCCTTCATCACCTGCTCGTAGGCCGGCAGCGGCAGGCCGGCGTCGATCAGCTGGTTGGCGGTGGACTCGCAGACGTCGAACCAGCGCAGCAACTCGGGCACGTTGGCATGCTCGAAGTTGTAGGTGCTCTGCTCCACCTCGTTCTGGTGGAACACGTCGCCGTAGGTGACCACGCCGCGCGGGCCGTCGGTCCAGACCAGGTCGTAGACGTTGTCCACGTTCTGCAGGTACATCGCCAGGCGCTCGAGGCCATAGGTGATCTCGCCGGTGACCGGCCGGCACTCCAGACCGCCGGCCTGCTGGAAGTAGGTGAACTGGGTCACTTCCATGCCGTTCAACCATACCTCCCAACCGAGGCCCCAGGCGCCGAGCGTCGGCGACTCCCAGTTGTCCTCGACGAAGCGCAGATCGTGCACCAGCGGATCGAGGCCCAGTTCCTTCAGCGAGCCGATGTAGAGATCCAGGATGTTCTCCGGATTCGGCTTCATCACGACCTGGTACTGGTAGTAGTGCTGCAGGCGGTTGGGGTTCTCGCCGTAACGGCCATCGGTGGGGCGGCGGGACGGCTGCACATAGGCGGCGGCCCAGGGCTCCGGCCCCAGTGCGCGCAGGAAGGTGGCAGGATGGAACGTGCCGGCGCCGACCTCGGTGTCGAGGGGCTGCAACAACACGCAACCCTGCGCCGCCCAGTAGCGGTTGAGGGTCTGGATGACGTCCTGGAAGGTACGCGCGGACATGGCTTTCCGTGACCTGGGATAAAGCGCGTTAGTATAGCCGGGACCGCATCGCGGCCAGCTTTTCGGCACCCAGGACAGCAGGAGTTCCCTTCCCTTCATGGCCACCTCCCCGCAAGGTGCTCCGCTGCTCGGCCGGCGTCATCGCCTCGAGCTGGACGAAGTGCTCGCCGCCCTGGTGGTGGATGGCTATCTCGCTGCCGACGACGCCCGACAGGTACGCATGGGCCATCGCGCAGGACGCAGCACGGTGGAGCTGCATCCGCTGGTCGTAGTCTCGCAGGCCAAGTTGCCCAACCGCCGGGAGCCGGGGCGACCACTGGGGTTGGAGACGCTGACCGAGTGGGTAGCCCGACAGGCCGACCTACCCTACCTGAAGATCGACCCGATGCGCATCAATGTGGCGGCGGTGACCCAGACGGTCAGCCTTGCCTATGCGCAGCGTCATCGCATCCTGCCGGTCGCCGCATCGCCGGAGGCCATCACGTTCGCGACTTGCGAGCCGTTCGACGCCGGCTGGGCGCGCGATCTGGCGCACATGCTCCGGCGCGACGTGCTGCGCGTGGTGTCCAATCCACTGGACATCCACCGGTACCTGCAGGAATTCTACGGCGTCCAGCGCTCGATCCAGCTGGCGCAGGACGCCAAGGGCGCGGGTGGCTACGACGCCTCGGCCGTGCTCAATTTCGAGCAGTTGGTCGAACTGGGCAAGACCGGGGAGGTCGGTGCCGACGACCGCCATGTCGTGCACATCGTCGACTGGTTGCTGCAGTACGCATTCGAACAACGCGCCTCGGACATCCATCTCGAACCGCGGCGCGAAGCCGGCAATCTGCGCTTCCGTATCGACGGCGTGATGCACAAGGTGTTCGAGCTGCCGCCACCGGTGATGACCGCGGTGACCTCGCGTATCAAGATCCTCGGTCGCATGGACGTATCGGAAAAGCGCCGACCCCAGGATGGACGCATCAAGACCCGCTCCGCCGCCGGCCGTGAAGTGGAGCTGCGCCTGTCCACCATGCCGACCGCCTTCGGCGAGAAGGTGGTGATGCGCATCTTCGATCCGGACATCGTGTCGAAGAGTTTCGAGCAGCTCGGCTTTTCGGAACAGGAGGGATCGACCTGGCGGTCGATGGTGGAGCGGCCCCACGGTATCGTGCTGGTGACCGGCCCCACCGGTTCGGGCAAGACCACCACGCTGTACTCCACGCTCAAGCACCTGGCGACGCCGGAGCTGAACGTGTGCACGGTCGAGGATCCGATCGAAATGGTCAGCCCCGAGCTGAACCAGATGCAGGTGCAGGCATCGATCGACCTGGACTTCGCCGCCGGCGTGCGGACCCTGCTGCGGCAGGACCCGGACATCATCATGATCGGCGAGATCCGCGATCTACCCACGGCGCAGATGGCGGTGCAGGCATCGCTGACCGGTCACCTGGTGCTGTCCACCCTGCACACCAACGACGCCCCCAGCGCGATCACCCGCCTGCTCGACCTGGGTGTTCCGCACTACCTCATCCAGTCCACACTCACCGGCGTGGTGGCGCAGCGGCTGGTGCGCACGCTCTGCGCCTACTGCAAGGAACCGGCCGCGCAGGATCCGGACGAATGGATCGCCCTCACTCACGGCTGGACCGTGCCTCTGCCGGAGACGGTCTACCGTCCGGTCGGCTGCCTGGAGTGCCGCAACACCGGCTTCATGGGGCGTACCGGCATCTACGAGATGCTGTCGCTGGGTCGGTCGCTGCGCGCCCTGGTTTCGCCGCAGCTCGATCTGGCCAGTCTCAGCCGCGCGGCGCTGGCCGAGGGCATGCGTCCATTGCGTATCTCCGCCGCCGACCAGGTGGCGCTGGGCCTGACCACGGTGAAGGAAGTACTCACCGTGCTCCCGCCGATCGACCCGTCGGACACCTCGTCTGCCGCATGAAGGCCCCGGTACTTGTCATCCGGACCGGGTCCGCGCCCACCCCGATACGTGCGCGGCACGGCGATTTTCCGCAGTGGTTCCGGGTGGCCACGGGCCTGGCGCGCGAACGTGTGCGGGAGATCGACGTGGTGTCCGGAGAGGCGCTCCCCGATCCCGGCGAGGTGGCTGGCGCGTTCATCACCGGCTCGGCGTGCATGGTGACCGACCGCGCGGCATGGAGTGAGCGGACCGCCGGGTGGATCCGGTCCGCGATGGATCGTGGACTGCCGCTGTTCGGAGTCTGCTACGGCCATCAGTTGCTGGCGCATGCCCTCGGTGGTCGCGTCGGTTACCTGCCTGGGGGACGCGAGATCGGCACCTTGCCCATCGAGCGGCTGGCCGAAGCAGTCGATGACCCCGTGGCCGGTGCACTGCCGGATCGCTTCCACGCTCATACCACCCACGAACAGAGCGTACTCGAACTCCCCGCCGGCGCCCGTGTACTGGCCCGCTCCGCCCGGGATCCTCATCATCTGCTGCGATACGGCCCGAACGCGCTGAGCGTACAGTTCCATCCCGAATTCAACGCCGAGATCATGCGCGCGTACATTCATCGCAAGCGGCATGACATGCGCCGGGAAGGCAGCGATGAACGGCAGATCTATGCGTCGGTCAATCCGACTCCTTACGCTCGCAGGCTGCTGCGCGGCTTCGTCCGACACCACGCGCTGGATCGCTGAGGCGGAGCGGTCAACGCGGCTTCGGCGGCAAGGGGAACGGCGTGACCTTCTGACCGTCCGCAGCATCGCGGATGCTCATGCTTCCCTTGCGCTCGACCTCTTCGATGCGGAGCAACGCCTGCATCGGCAGGTGCAATACGCGGGTATCCCCGAACTCCTCGCGCAGGCGTTCCTCGGTCGGATCGACAAGGAGTCCCTCCCCAGCAGGCTCGAACACCAGCTCACCAACTTCGATGAACCCCCACAGCGAACTCGTGGCCACATGCCGCGCATACAACTCGTACGACTTGCCCAGATGCAGGAAAGTGATCTTGTAGAGCTTCTTGTTGCGCATGGGATTCCGACTCAGTGGCGCATACGGCGCACGATCGCGTCACGCGAAAACAGGGCAAACAGCAAACCGAACAGAAACCCGGCGATGTGGGTCCACCACACTACCGCGCCATAGCTCGGGCCGGCATAGCTGAACAGCAGTTGCAGCAGCACCCAGATGCCGATCAACAGGAATGCCGGCACGCGCACGAATTCCAGGTAAAGACCCAGCGGAAGCACCAGCCCCAGCCTGGCCCGGGGAAACAGCGCGACGTAGGCACCCAGCACCGCCGACACCGCTCCGCTGCAGCCGATGATCGGCCGCAGGACGCCTGCCAGCGAGAGCGCCCCGACGAGGTTCGAGGCCATACCGCCGACAACGAAAAGGGTCAGGAAGCGCAGCGAGCCCATCGACCGCTCGGCCGGCAGCCCGAAGATGGCAAGGAACAGCAGGTTTCCGAGCAGATGCGTCCACTCGACATGGATGAACAACGCGGTGAACAGCCGCAGCAGTGCAGGATCGGTCAGCTGGGGAAGGAAGGGCTGCTTGATGTCGAAGATGTTCGCCGGGATGGTTCCCCAGTCGAGCAGCCACGAGACGCGCTCGGGCGGACGCATCAGGGCCAGGCTTACGAAACAGACGACACAGACGCTTACCAGCAGCAGCGTCGCCCAGTGCAGGCGGGTGCGACGACGATTATCGACGTGGACGAACATGAGATGTCCGAAAGGTGGACAGAATCGGGAGTATTCCACGCCTCGCGTCGCAGGTGCCGGGCACCATGGCCCAAAAGCGCATTGCTGGTCGGAAGGGGCGTAAATAAAAAGCCCCCTCCTGACGGAGGGGGCTTTTTGAAAAAGGTCCCTGGCAGTGACCTACTCTTGCATGCGGATGCACACTACCATCGGCGCGGCTGCGTTTCACTTCCGAGTTCGGGATGGGATCGGGTGGGGCCACAGCGCTATAGCCGCCAGGGAAGGGGTGCGGTCAGCGCTTGGAGCGCCGGACCGGCTAAAGGGGTAAACGAGTGACAAGCGATTTGGAACCGATCGAGATGTTTCGCTGAAGAGAAGCGAAGCGTCTTGGGGTTATATGGTCAAGCCGCACGGCTCATTAGTACGCGTAAGCTCAATGCATTGCTGCACTTCCACACCGCGCCTATCAACCACCTAGTCTAGATGGGGCCTTAAGGAGAGTCGAGCTCTCGGGAGATCTCATCTTGGGGCGCGCTTCCCGCTTAGATGCTTTCAGCGGTTATCGCTTCCGTTCATAGCTACCGGGCAATGCCATTGGCATGACAACCCGAACACCAGCGGAACGTCCACTCCGGTCCTCTCGTACTAGGAGCAGCCCCCCTCAAATCTCCAACGCCCACGACAGATAGGGACCGAACTGTCTCACGACGTTCTGAACCCAGCTCGCGTACCACTTTAAATGGCGAACAGCCATACCCTTGGGACCGACTACAGCCCCAGGATGTGATGAGCCGACATCGAGGTGCCAAACACCGCCGTCGATATGAACTCTTGGGCGGTATCAGCCTGTTATCCCCGGAGTACCTTTTATCCGTTGAGCGATGGCCCTTCCATACAGAACCACCGGATCACTAAGACCTACTTTCGTACCTGCTTGATCCGTCGATCTCGCAGTCAAGCACGCTTATGCCTTTGCACACAGTGCGCGATGTCCGACCGCGCTGAGCGTACCTTCGTGCTCCTCCGTTACTCTTTGGGAGGAGACCGCCCCAGTCAAACTACCCACCATACACGGTCCCTGACCCGGATTACGGGCCTAGGTTAGAACGTCAAGCACTTCAGGGTGGTATTTCAAGGATGGCTCCACCAAGACTGGCGTCCTGGTTTCATAGCCTCCCACCTATCCTACACAGAAGAACTCAACGTTCAGTGTAAAGCTATAGTAAAGGTTCACGGGGTCTTTCCGTCTTGCCGCGGGAACGCTGCATCTTCACAGCGATTTCAATTTCACTGAGTCTCGGGTGGAGACAGCGCCGCTGTCGTTACGCCATTCGTGCAGGTCGGAACTTACCCGACAAGGAATTTCGCTACCTTAGGACCGTTATAGTTACGGCCGCCGTTTACTGGGGCTTCGATCAAGAGCTTCGCCTTGCGGCTGACCCCATCAATTAACCTTCCAGCACCGGGCAGGCGTCACACCCTATACGTCCACTTTCGTGTTTGCAGAGTGCTGTGTTTTTGATAAACAGTCGCAGCGGCCAGGTTACTGCGACCCTCTAGTGCTCAGTCACGCACGTGACCACACCGGAGGGCGCACCTTCTCCCGAAGTTACGGTGCCATTTTGCCTAGTTCCTTCACCCGAGTTCTCTCAAGCGCCTTGGGATTCTCACCCTGCCTACCAGTGTCGGTTTACGGTACGGTTTTTCTTAAGCTGAAGCTTAGTGGCTTTTCCTGGAAGCGTAGTATCAGTCACTTCGTCCAATAGGACTCGTCTCGGTGCTCGGCATAAAGGATCCCGGATTTGCCTAAGATCCATGCCTACCGCCTTTCCCCGGGACAACCAACGCCCGGTAGACCTAACTTTCTCCGTCCCCACATCGCACTTAAGAAAAGTGCTGGAATATTAACCAGCTTCCCATCGACTACGCATTTCTGCCTCGCCTTAGGGGCCGACTCACCCTGCGCCGATGAACGTTGCGCGAGGAAACCTTGGGCTTTCGGCGTGCGGGCTTTTCACCCGCATTATCGTTACTCATGTCAGCATTCGCACTTCCGATACCTCCAGCAAGCTTCTCAACTCACCTTCACAGGCTTACGGAACGCTCCTCTACCGCGCATCTTGCGATGCACCCCGAGCTTCGGTGTAGTGCTTAGCCCCGTTAAATCTTCCGCGCAGACCGACTCGACCAGTGAGCTATTACGCTTTCTTTAAAGGGTGGCTGCTTCTAAGCCAACCTCCTGGCTGTCTATGCCTTTCCACATCGTTTTCCACTTAGCACTAACTTTGGGACCTTAGCTGCGGGTCTGGGTTGTTTCCCTTTTCACGACGGACGTTAGCACCCGCCGTGTGTCTCCCGGATAGTCTGTCCTGGTATTCGGAGTTTGCCATGGTTTGCTAAGTCGCGATGACCCGCTAGCCATAACAGTGCTCTACCCCCAGGAAGATTCGTCCGAGGCGCTACCTAAATAGCTTTCGAGGAGAACCAGCTATCTCCGAGTTTGTTTAGCCTTTCACTCCTATCCTCAGCTCATCCCCATCTATTGCAACAGATGTGGGTTCGGTCCTCCAGTGCGTGTTACCGCACCTTCAACCTGGCCAAGGATAGATCACTCGGTTTCGGGTCTACTGCCAGAGACTATGCGCCCTATTCAGACTCGGTTTCCCTTCGCCTCCCCTATACGGTTAAGCTCGCCACTGACAGTAAGTCGCTGACCCATTATACAAAAGGTACGCAGTCACCCTTGCGGGCTTCCACTGCTTGTACGTATACGGTTTCAGGGTCTATTTCACTCCCCTCTCCGGGGTTCTTTTCGCCTTTCCCTCACGGTACTAGTTCGCTATCGGTCAGTCAGGAGTATTTAGCCTTGGAGGATGGTCCCCCCATGTTCAGACAGGGTTTCTCGTGCCCCGCCTTACTCAATTTCACGCACGGTGCCCTTTCGTCTACCGGGCTATCACCGTCTACGGCAGGCCTTTCCAGACCTTTCGACTAAAACACTGTGCGCTTTTGGGCTGCTCCCCGTTCGCTCGTCGCTACTGAGGGAATCTCGGTTGATTTCTTTTCCTCCGGGTACTTAGATATTTCAGTTCCCCGGGTTCGCCCTGCATGGCTATGTATTCACCATGCAGTACTCCTTGCGGAGTGGGTTTCCCCATTCGGACATTGCCGGATCAAAGCTTGTTGCCAGCTCCCCGACACTTTTCGCAGGCTGCCACGTCCTTCATCGCCTCTGACTGCCAAGGCATCCACCGTATACGCTTAGTTCGCTTGACCATATAACCCCAAGTCGCCTCGGGGCATACTCCCTTTCCTCCTCAGGAACGGGATTCCGCCAAACAACACGTCGCTACATTTGCCTCAACGACACATCTCGGTTCGGTTTGAACCAAAACGCTTGTCACTCGTTTACATTTTCAAAGAACACCGTGCCGGCCTCAACGCCGGTCGGTTTCAAATCTTTTGTGTGCGCTACACATCCGTCAGAAGCTCGTTTCAAAACTGGTGGAGCCAGTCGGGATCGAACCGACGACCCCCTGCTTGCAAAGCAGGTGCTCTCCCAGCTGAGCTATGGCCCCAGGTGCTTGGTGGTGGGTCTGGGAGGACTCGAACCACCGGCCTCACCCTTATCAGGGGTGCGCTCTAACCACCTGAGCTACAGACCCATAAAGCTTCCGGTCGAAATGACCATGCACGCCCTGTGGCGTGCGGATGTGCAGGTGTCTTGTGTGGACGTCTTGCAGCAGATAAGTGCTGCCTTTCTCGAAAGGAGGTGATCCAGCCGCACCTTCCGATACGGCTACCTTGTTACGAC